>NZ_JBVJHT010000005.1:92648-224834 GCF_055586685.1 Micromonospora sp. NPDC049529 | reverse complement strand
AGGCGCGCGTTGTTTGGGGATACCGGAGAACAGCACATGCATATCTACCTCGACCCTCCATGGGACGGACAGCCCCAGAAGGGTTTTGGGGGCACCCGGGGGGGGGGGACCCCCCCCCCCCCCCCCCCCGGGGCAGACCGGACGGATACAGATCAGCAGCAACCGGGCCGCGTCAACGGCTGGACGAACCACGCCCGGATCCACGGCATCTGCACCGCCGTCGACGGAGTCCCCGACCTCGGGCCGCAGAGCAGCTGCGACGCGCATGATCGAGCCGGTCGCTGCCGGAACCGCGCCGGTCCCGGGTCGTGTCGTCTTCGGTCGGTAGGGTTCGCGGCGTGACGACGAGCGCCGGTTGCGACGCTGATCCTGCCCCCGAACAACGCCGGTGGACCTGGGAGCACCCGGACGGCCCACGCTGGCTGCTCCTGGGCGACGTCGGCTTCGAGGACTCCTACGATGACGTCCCGCTGGCACTCTGCGCGGAAATCGAGGGATTGTTCGTCGACCTGCCGCCCCGGCCGAGGGAGCGGTTCACGCTCGTCGGTTGCCGTCCGGACGGCGCGCTGGCCGACCTGCTCGACCGGCTGCCCGCCGACGCGCTCGGCACCGAGCAGGCCTTGCTGGGTGACGTCTCCCTGACGGCACTTCCCCCACCACCGGACATGGCGCCGTCCTGGTGGGGTGAGGACCTCGGCGACGTCGTCGTGGTCGCCCAGCGGCCGAACACCACGACGCCGGGAACCGTGGACGTCGACCTCGACGGGTTTGTCTACGTCCACGACCGCACCGACGAGGTGGTACGTCCCGGCGACGTCACCGAATTCGTCCTCCTCGGCAAGAGCGAGATGCCCTACGGCACCTGCCGGGACGTCACCGGCGTGTTTCGTGAGCAGGCCGCACCGCCGGTGCCGCAGGTCCGGCTGCTCGGTTGCCAACCGGAGACCCTGTTACTGCCCGCGCTCGGCGCGGTCGATCAGTCGACCAAGGGCGCCCTGCGTCGCCGCCGGATCCGCGCCGAGGTGTACGCGGTCGGCGCCGACAGCACGGCCAACCAGGTGACCGGTGCCGTGATTTCCGGAACGGTCGCGGCGGCCGAGCCGTCACGACTCGCCGCCGGACTCCTCGACGTGACCATCGACAGCGATCCACGGGAACCGCTACCGACAGGCATGCTGGACATCCTGAGACACTGGCACACCGGACGCCCCACCGAGAGGAACCTGTGGGCCGGCTACGACCGGGAGCTACGCCACCACTGGGCCGCAGTGGCGTTCACCCCCCAGCCCAGCGCCTCGGACCGGCCGGCCGGCACCACGTACGACCTCGACGGCCGGTTCGTCACCGACATCGAAGGGTTCTACTGCGCGATCGGCGAGGCGATCAACGGGCCGGGCGGATACTTCGGTCGCAACCTCAACGCCCTCGACGACTGCCTCGGCGGAGGGTTCGGCGCGCGGACACCGTTCCGACTGGTGTGGCACGACTCGGCCATCGCCCGCGAGCACCTCGTCGCGGGCTACGACCGGCAGCGACTGGGCCCGGCAGTCACCCTGGATGACCTGCTGGAACTGCTCGCGGAGTTCCACGTCGACGTCGACCTGCGCTGATCCGGCCGAGCATGTCGAGCGGGACTCGCTGCTGGAGCAACGTACCCCAGATGACCATGCCGGCGCCGATGAGCGCGCCGTAGACGAACAACGCCGCGCCGATGATCCAGAGTGTGCTCGTGACGGCCAGCAGCCGGGGCGAGTGCCTGCTGGACGGTGGGCCGGGTGGCGCCCTCCAGGCCGTTGACGGCCATGAGGTCGTCGGTGGACACGACATGCGGCACCAGGGCGGTGTAGGCGGGGAAGAAGAAGGCGGTCGTCGCGCCGAGGACCAGGGCGGAGACACTGAGCTGCCACAGCTGGACGTGCCCGGTGAACGCGAGGATCGCGACCCCGAGGGTGGTCGTCAGGTTGAGGGTCAGCACGACGACCAGGATCGTCCTCTTCGACACGCGGTCCGCGACGACGCCGCCGACGAGGGACACGGCGAGCAGGCCGACACCGCTCCAGGCCACGACCGAGGAGAGCGCGGCCGCGCTGGCGTCGAGGGCGAGTGACTGGAGGACGAGATAGATGGTCCATGCCCCGGTGGCGAACAGGTCGAGCACCATCGCCACGAAGAGAAGCCGGTAGTTGCGGTGTCGCAGTGGTGCGAGAACGGAAACGCGGGCGCGCGTGGTCATGACAGGTCCTTGGCTTCGACGGTGAGGGGCAGGGTGGGCCAGGCCGCGAGGTCGTGGAGCATCTGGCGGTCGTGGGTGGCGACGACGACCGCCGCCGGGGTCCGGAGCAGAGCGGCGGTCAGGTCGTCGACCAGGGGCGCCGACAGGTGGTTGGTGGGTTCGTCGAGGATCAACAGGTCGGGTCGCTCGGCCAGCCGCAGTGCCAGGTTCAGCCGGCGTTGCTGCCCCTGGGACATCCGCCCGACGGGAGTACGCAGGGCTTCCCGGTCGAGAAGGTTGGTCGCGGTCAGGGGCAGGAGATCGTCGTCCCCGAGCTGTCCCCCGGACCGGAGCCGGCCGACGTGCTGGTCGTACAGCTCGTGGGCGAGCACGGTCGCGGGCCAGTCCGGTACCTCCTGCCCGAGGTACGCGACCCGAGCCCGCGACAGCCGACGGACCTCCCCGGTCGACGGTTCGAGGGCGTTCGCCATCACGGCGAGCAGCGTCGATTTGCCCGCCCCGTTGGGGCCGGTCACGAGCAGGCGGTCCCCACCATCGAGGGTGAGCGTGGCGCTACGGTGGAGCCGCCCGGTCACGGTGACGCCGTGGCAGCGCAGGATCGGCACCCCGGGACGGGTGGCGACCTCGGGCCAACGCAGTGTCAGTGGCGGCTCGGGCACGCTGATCCGGTACGCCTCCAGCGCTTCCTGCCGGCGCCGCAGCGCCTGGACGAGACCGGGGGCACGGGACTGACGCTGGTGTTTGCCATGCCCCTTCTCCGGGCGCCATCCGGTGCTGAGCCGGCCCTGCGCCTCGTGCACCGCGTCGGCCAGCCGCTGGTGCTCGGCCTGCTGTGCCTCGTACTCCCGCACCCAGCGCGCGCGTTCCCGCCGACGCCCGTACTGCCAGCCGGCGTAGCCCCCGGCGAACAGGCGCGGCCGACCGTCCTCGGTCGGGTCGAGGTCCAGGAACTCTTCTGCCACGTCCCTGAGCAGGGCACGGTCGTGGGTCACGACCACCACCCCGCCCGGATGCCGACGTAGCCGCGCGGTGAGAAACGCCAGGCTGTCCGCGTCGAGATGATTGGTCGGCTCGTCCAACATCAGCAGGTCGTACCGTGCCCCCAGCAGGCACGCCAGACGGACCCGGTAGCGCTGACCGACCGACAACGTCGCCAGCGGACGCCTCCGGTCGGCGCAGGCATCGAGTCCTGCCAGCGCCACGTCGACCCGGCGCTCCGCGTCCCAGGCATCCAGCCGGGCGGCCGCGTCGAGCGCGGCGGTGTAAGCCGTGTCCGCGCCTTCCCTTCCGTCGGCCATCGCGGTCGCGGCGTCGTCGAGGGCCCGCAGCGCGCGTTGGGACTCGCGCATCGCGCCCAGGACGAGGGCGCCGACCGTCTCACCGATCCGCGCTTCCAGCGCCTGCCGGGCGACACCGATCGTGCCGATCCGCTCCACCGTGCCCCGGTCGGGCGAGATCATGCCCGCCAGTACGTGCAGCAACGTCGTTTTGCCTCGGCCGTTCTCGCCGACGATGGCCAGACGTGACCCGGCGGAGACGGTCACGCTGACGTCGGACAGAACCACGCGCCCACCGAGCACGGCCCGGACGCCGTCGGCTCGGACATGCGCCCGATCCCCGGCCGGTAACGGGCCGCCCCAGGCGAGGTCGGGCCCCGCCGTCAAGTCTGGTGATGATTTCCGTACGAAATTGGTCACTGTGTGCTCTTCAGCTCGTCATGGAGCCGGGCAGCACAAACACACCGCCCGGCGGGAACGCCAGGACGGCGGAGCAGAGCTACATCAGAGGAAGCTGGTCAACCCTGCCGCCGTCAGCGGAGGGACCAGGGCTTCATGATCGAGGCGATGCCTGAACACATGGGCCGGACAGTACCAGCCGGACCACTCACCGACGATTGTCGAGTCGGCCGAGATGAGGGTGTGTCGGCGATGGAAGCCGTCGTCAGCGCTGCCCGGCGAGCCGGCCTCCGTCGCCGAACGTCCAGGTCGGGTACCTCTCGGCCAGGTAAGGGCGATGACCCTCCCAGTCCTCGGGGCCGAGCAACCGCACCGGCGACAGGTGCAGCCGCTCCTCCGGATCCTGCTCGTACCCCCAGGCGAACCCGACCAGGGGGACGACCAGTTGCCGGTCGTC
The DNA here is from genome assembly GCF_055586685.1 of Micromonospora sp. NPDC049529. NCBI lineage: Bacteria > Bacillati > Actinomycetota > Actinomycetes > Micromonosporales > Micromonosporaceae > Micromonospora > Micromonospora sp. NPDC049529. The sequence goes on along the minus strand of NZ_JBVJHT010000005.1, from coordinate 220,468 downwards.
GTCCCAGGGCCCGATGGTCAGGAAGCTCTGCGCCTGCCATTGCACGGCCCCAGAGCGCCAACGGGAAGGAGCGTCGAAGAGCGCCGGCCGGAATCCGTACCAGGCGAAGGGTGCGGTGGAGTCGGCGAACAGGTCGAACGGATCGACCTCGAATCGATCCTCCGTGCTGGGCTCGCGGACCAACTGCACCCAGCCCAGCGGTGACCGGTAACCCTGGGCGCTGAACTCGACAGCGGCGCTGCACACCGGCATGCCCAGATCCCGCTCGCTCTTACCGACGGCCACCGGGTCGGAATTCGGCACCACGTCCACCGAGACGCGACCACGCTCGCCGTCGACCTCGAAGCGAATCTCCACGGGGTCATCCTCGCATCTCGCCCACACACCCGACTGCCGCGGCCGACACGCCGAACGACCACTCAAGTCCGGGCCCCACCGCCGACCCGACGGGCCCTACCATCGCCGGCATGGCAACGCGGCTCGTTCAAATCAACATGAAGGCCCGGGACGACTCCGCGCTGGGCGGTTTCTGGGCGGAGGCGCTCGGCTGGGCAGTCTCCAGCGAGGAACCCGGCGTGACCAACCTCGAACCCGAGGGCTTCGTCTACCCCGACCCCGTCGCCGTCTGCGTCGACCTCGTCGTCTCCCCGGAACCGAAGACGGTGAAGAACCGCGTGCACGTCGACCTCGCCACCACCTCGGCGGCCCATCAGGCGGAGATGGTCACGCGCCTGATGCATCTCGGTGCGACACCCGCCGACGTAGGCCAGGGCGACGTCCCGTGGACGGTCATGGCCGACCCGGAGGGCAACGAGTTCTGCGTACTGGACCCCCGACCGCTCCACCGGGACACCGGACCGATCGCCGCGGTGGTGGTCGACTGCGCGGATCCGCGAGCCATGTCCCGCTTCTGGGGCAGGGCCATGGACTGGGCCCTGCACGAGGTGACCGACGACGAGGCCGTACTGCGCTCCGCCCAGGGCGTCGGCCCGTATCTGCGGTTTCTCCGCGTGGCCGAGGTGAAGACCGGGTGGAACCGCGTCCATCTCGACGTCCGCCCGTACCCGGGTGACGACCCGCAGGCCGAGGCGGCCAGACTGCGGAGTCTCGGCGCCACCGCCATCGACCTGGGCCGCGACGATGTCCCGTGGACCGTCCTGGCGGACCCGGAAGGCAACGAGTTCTGCCTCCTCGCCCCGGGCTGACCCGAACCCTCCTCAGCCCCTCCCCTCGGTGGCGATCGCCGCGATGGCGGCGTGCGGCCGACGAGTGTCGTCGCCGGGCCGCTGCAAGCGCTCGACCTCCGTGAAACCGGCGCGCGCCAGTCGCTCGGAGAACTCGTCGACGGGCCAGCGATAGGCGGTCACGACCTTGTGGTCGAAGGCGGTGACCTCGTCACCCACGAAGATCGCGAGCACCAACGTTCCGGCCGGGGCCATGACCCGCCGGAACTCGGCGAGCACGCCGTCGAGATCCGACGGCGGCAGGTGGATCAGCGAACCCCAGGCCAGGATGCCCGCGACGGAGTGGTCGGCGGCGGCGAGATCTTCCATCGACCCGAGTTGGTAGCTACCGCCCGGGTGGGCCGCCCGCGCATGGGCGATGAACTCGGGCACCAGGTCGATTCCCGTCGCGTCGACGCCCAGCGCGCGAAGGTAGTCGGTGATGTGGCCGGGGCCACAGCCCAGATCGAGGACCGTACCGGGTCGGCCCGCCAGATGTCGCCCGATGAAGGCGAGGTCGTCGGCGTGTACCTGCTGCCGCGTCCCGAACAGTTCGATGTAGAGCTCCGCGACGGACGCGTACGCCTGCCGGACCTGTGCCATGTTCACCGCACGAATATATGAGCCCGGGTGGACGTGGGGCGTTCAGCTGCCGGGGGCGCGGAGCGTACGCAGGAAGGTCGGCAGCAGCCAGGGTCGGCGCCCCGAGACGACCAGTCCCCCGGTGAGCACCGCGCGCGGCTTGCCGACCCGGCCGAACATCATCAGGTTGAGGGTGACCGGGTCGAACGACAGCCGTACGTCCGGGGCCACACCGATCGGCTCGGCGCTCACCCTGCCCCGGTGCAGTACGAGGGTGACCGGGGAGGTGTAACGGGACCGGAACTCGACCGCGATCCGCCGCTCCCGTGCCGGTTCGTCGTTGTCCAGCAACCGCCCGTAGCCGTAACCGTCGCCGAGCATGCCGAGGACGAACAGCTCGAAGTACAGGCCGGCCTGTGCGGGCGGGATCCGCCATGGCACCCGCCCGGCGCGGGCGATGTCCCAGCCGTGGATCAGCAGCTCGTTGACCAGGTGGGCGACGACGCCGGCCACCGTCGGGCGGGCCTCGCCGAGCCACTCGACCCCGTCGGTCGGGTCCCGGTCGGCGGTCAGCTCCAGGATGCGGTCGATGTCGTCGCGCAGCCGCTGGTCGAGCACGGCCAGGTCGCGCTCGGCGCAGCGGGCGAGCACCACCTCGTTCAGGTCGGCGATCGTGTCGACGGTGGTGACCCGCAACCGCTCCTCGATGCCGGGAAACGGCAGCGGGGTCGGCTCGGTCGCGACGATCGACGTGTAGAGCCGGGCTATCGCCTGGACATGGGCGGTCATCTCCGCCACCGACCAGTGCGCGGTCACCGGCGCGTCCGCCCGCGTTCCGGCGATCAGCTCGGCGAACCGGTCACCGGCGTCCCGCAACGCGCTCCGCGCGGCCTGCCACTGATCCTGCGTCACCGTCCTGCGCACGATCTTCACCCGCCCGGTAGTCGTCCCCGCCGGTCGACGAGGCGGGATCGGCGCCAACCTAACATCGATCGAGCACAATGCGCGTGTCCTTCGACGGCCCGGATTGGGTACGTTGGTCCGATGGCATGGCGCAGGGCTGGTCCGGCATGGTTGCTCTTCGGCGTGATCGCCGTCGTGTCGTCGGTGCTGGTGCTGCGCCGACCGGCCGGGGAGCGACTGTCCGACCTGCACATTTACTACGGGGCGGCGCAGACCGTCGAAGCCGCCCGACCGCTGTACGAGTACGTGGCGGCCAACGGTGGGCCGTTCACCTATCCGCCGTTCGCGATGCTGCTGCTACGCCCGATGGTGGCGCTGCCGGAATCCGCCGTACAGGTGATCTGGTTGGTCGCGGTGTGCGCGGCGGTGGCCGCCGTCGCCGCGACGGTGAGCGGCGCGTTCGGTGTCGCGTCACGGCACCGCCAACTGCTCGTCGCCGGGGTCGCCTGCGCGGTGCTGATCTCCGCACCGGCGCAGAGCAACCTGCGGTTCGGCCAGGTCAGCGTCTTCATCGTGCTGCTCGCCCTGGTCGACGCGGTGGGGCTGACCCCGGCCCGCTACCGGGGCGTACTGGTCGGTGTGGCCGCCGCGATCAAGCTGACCCCGCTGCTGTTCATCGTGTTCTTCCTGGTCTCGCGCCGGTACCGGGACGCCGGCCGGGCGGTCGCCGCGTTTGTCGGCTGCGCCGCCCTCGCCGCGGTCGTGCTGCCGGCGGATTCCTGGACATACTGGACGTCGACAATGCTGGAGACGTCCCGGATCGGCAACCTCGCCTCACTGGGCAACCAGTCGATACACGGCATGCTGATGCGGGCCGGAGTGTCCCCGGAGGCACTGCCGCCGCTCTGGGCGGCGCTGGTCGCCCTGGTCTGCGGCACCGCACTGCTGCGGGCCCGCAGCCTCGCCGCCGACGACCAACCGGTGCGCGCGGCGGTGCTGGTCGGCTGCGCCACCGTGGTCGCCTCCCCGGTGTCGTGGACCCACCACCAGGTCTGGACGGTGCTGGCGGCGATGCTGCTGGTCGCCGCGCGGGGACCGCTGCGCCGGGTCGCCGGGGCGGTCCTGCTGCTGGCGATGGTCTTCTCGCTCGGCGTGCTGCTCGACGGCGTGTCGACATTTCCCGGCCTACAGTTCCTGCTGGAGAACGCCCGCGCCTTCGGCGTCGTCGCGGTCTGCCTGGCCGGTTCGGCGGGATCACCGTCGTCGTGGTCGGCACCGCCCGTCGCGGCGGTCACCGGCGCGGCTGGGTGCGGGCGGCGACCGCGCTCACCGCCACCCTGGCGTGCTTCGCCGTACTGCCGCTGCCGGCGGGGGCGGATCCGACGTTCAAGGCGTACACGCTGGCGGACGCGGACAACCCGCGCTACTTCTACTTCTGCCGGGACCTGGCGGGGTGCGCCGACCGGCCGGCCGGGGTCCCGGTCCGTTTCGCGGTCGTCCGGGAGAAGACGAAGGTACGGGTGAACGGCGTCGCCGACCCCGCCGTCACGCGGCTCGAATACCGCTCCGCCCCCGGTGGCGCACCCCGGACCATCCCGTTGCTCAACCTGGACGCGGGGCGGCGGGAGTTCTCCTTCCGCAGCGCGAACATGGCCCACGGCCACCTGGTCGCGTACGGGGCCGACGGGCGGGTGCTGGCGAGCTTCACCGACGAACTCAACCCGTAGGCGGGGCCGGGCGTGCGTCCGTGCCCACCACGGGCGGGGCGAAACGCACGGGAACCGCCGCCGGCCGCGGGCTCGCCCGGAGCCGGACCCGGTAGAACGCCAGCGCGAGCAGCGGCAGGAGCAGGACGCAGAACTGCCCGAACACGAGCAGATCCAGGTTGTACGACGATTCGACGTCCATACCCGAGCCGGAGCCGGCGGTGGTCCGCCACGGGACCAGCGCACCGGAACAGAGGAAGCCGAGCATCAGGGTCACGCCCAGCACCAATATCCCCCGTGGCCCCCGGACGGCCTGCGGAAACGGCCCCACCGGCCGGTCCGGTACCGGAGCGACGCGGGTGGTCCGGACGGCCGGGAGCTGGCGGATGCCGACCGGGGCGTACCGGCCGTCGTCGAACACCAGGATCGCCGCGTACAGGGGGCGCGGCCGGTCCCGACCGGTGTCGGGCAGCCAGCACAGGCTCGCCGTACCGGGAAAGTCGGCCCGGATCCGGTCGAGGTCGAACGTCCAGTCGAAGCGCAGGGTGCCGCTGGCCTCGGTGCCGTGGAACTCCGCCGGCACGGTCGATACGGGCCGCAGCGGCGACACGTCGAGGCGGCCGTCGACGACGACCACGGGGTCACCTCGGCGCATCGCCCTCCGCAGCCGGGCCTGGGCCCGCCAGCCACCGGGAGGACCGCCGGTGACACCGCGCAGGGCGACCACCACCGCGCCGAGCACCAGTTCGATCACGAGCCAGGTCGGCACACCGGTGTGCAGGTGGTCCTCCAGGGACTCCCGCCGGAAGTCGAGCACCACCCCGACCTCCGGGTGCGACGGCGAGTACAGCGCGTAGATGATCTGCCAGGACCGGGGATGGTGGCCGGATCGTACGGTCTGCGTCCGCTCAACCGGTGGCCGGCCCGCATAGGGCACGCTGACCGTCACCGGCCCCTCGTAGCTCGTACCGCCCCGGCCCGAACTCCGGACCACGTCCCCGACCGCCGTCACCTCCAGTCGTTGGATCACCGGGTCGCTGTTGCGCAGCGCGACCACGTCCGGGTGGGCGTCCCGGACCACCGCCGGCACGGCGAGCACGCACAGCCCGCCGACGATCAGTACGACGTCGGCGACGATCCGGCGGTGCGCCGGCCACCACCCGAACCGCGACGGCGCCCCGTCGGCCGGCCCCGCCCGCAGGGCCAGCAGCCACCACCAGACGCTCGCCACCAGCGCCAGACCGAGCCCGCCGAGGACGTCGAGCCGGGGCCAGCGCGCGTCGGACGGCACCAGCAGTCCGACGGCGGCGACCGTCACGCCGGACAGGGCCAGCACGGCGAGACCGACCCGGACGCGGGACGCGCGACGGCCGTGGTTCGGGGCGGCGGGATTCACGCGATCATTGTGCTGCCGGCCGACAAGCCGCCCCGCTACGGTGCCCCGCGGCCGGAACGCGCCCGGTCGGCGATCTCCCGCAGGTACGCCAGGTTGTCGCGGGTACGTTCGACGAGCGGCTGGGCGGTGGAGAAGTCCTCGACCGTCACCCACCCGTCGTAGCCGACCGCCGCCAGCGCGTCGAAGTACGCACCGAGGTCCGCCTGCCCCTCCGGCAGCGGCGTCCAGTCCTGCGCCCACTGCGTCGACCCGTCCGGCCGCTGCCCCACCGGCCGCCAGGCGACGTTCTTGACGTGCACGTGGGCGAGGTACGCCCCAAGCATCTCGAACCCGGCCAGGTAGTCCTCGTGCCCCTCGATGACCAGGTTCCCGACGTCGTGGATGACCCCGACCCGGTCCGGGTCCAACCCGTCGACCAGTCGGATCGCCGCCGACGCGGACGACACGATCGTCTTGTGGTGCAGTTCGACCAGCACGCTGACGCCGTACTCGGCGGCCCGGCCGGCGGCCCACTCCAGGTCGCGGCGGGTGGCGTCGAACAGTTCGGGGTAGCGGCCGCCGCCCAGCGTCGGCATCGTCACCCGGACCCGGCCGGCGCCGAGGGCGGCGGTGGCGGCCAGGATCCGCTCCACGTCCGCCCGCTCGCGGCTGGGCACGTAGCCGCCGATGCCGGAGTAGTCCAGCCCCGCCGAGCGGGTGATCCGGGCGATCTCGGCCAGGTGGTCCTCCAGCCCCGTCAGTGGCCAGGTGGCCCGGTTGCCGGCCCAGAAGCCCGGCTCGGCGGCCGGCTGCTGGTCGGTGACCCGCCACTCGATGCCGTCCCAGCCCTGCGCCGCCAACGCGTTGGCGGCCTGGCTCGGTGTCCACTGCGGGGTCGAGGCGGTGAAGACGGAGAACCTCATCGACGCTCCCCCTCCCCGGCCGGCACCGGCAGCGTGCCGCCGGTCCCGAACGGTACGTCGTCGAAGGCACCGGCGAGCACGTCGGCGACCGCGACCGGTCGGGCCAGTACGGCCGACCGGTAGACCGCCTCGACCACGGCGAGCGACAGCAGCCCGTCCTCGACCCGGACACCGGGTGGCCGGCGCTGCTCGATCGCCTCGACGACGTCCTGGTACTGGCGTAGGTGACCGAGCACGAAACCGTCCTCCGCTCTGGGTGCGTCGCGCAGCTCGCCGGGCGGGACCCGGTCGGCCGCCTGGTTGGGTGGGCGGCGCGGCGGACGGTCGTCGGTGTGGGCCGCGACGTGGAAGTATTCGAGCTGGTCGTCGTGGATCACCGCGGAGCCACGGGCGCCGTGCACCTGGAGCCGCGTGCCCAGCCCCGGATACGCGGCCGTGGTGGCGTGCAGCACCGCCAGCGCCCCGGAGGCGAACCGCACGGTGGCGACCGCCACGTCCTCGACCTCGATGCCGTGGTGGGCCAGCCGGGCCGTCTGGGCGGAGACCTCGACCGGCCGGCCGAGCAGCCAGAGCAGCAGGTCGACGGTGTGCACGCCCTGGTTCATCAGCGCCCCGCCACCGTCGTACGCCCAGGTGCCGCGCCAGTCTGCCGAGTCGTAGTACGCCTGGTCGCGCCACCACGCGACGGTCGCCACGGCCGAGGTGATCGGCCCGAACTCGCCGGCGGCGACGGCTCGCGCCACCGCCACGCTGGCCGGGTCGAAGCGGTGCTGGCTGACCACCGAGACGACCAGTCCCCGTGACTGCGCCTCGGTGGCGGCGTCGGCCAGCCGCCGGGCCCGGCTCAGGGTCACGTCCAACGGCTTCTCGATCACCACGTGGGCACCGGCGGCGACCGCCTGCTCGGCGATCGGGGCGTGCAGCCCGCTCGGCGTACAGATCGCGACCAGGCCGATCGGGCGGTCGGCGAACGCCTCGCCGAGGCTCGGGTAGCGGCCGGGCGGTTCGCCGCCGGTGCTCGCCGCGATGCTCCGGGCGAGTGCGTCGCTGGCCGCCTCGTCCGGGTCGACCAGGGCGGCGACCCGCAGGCGGGGGTGCCGGTCGACGGCCGCCGCGTGGTTGGCGCCGATGATGCCGGCGCCGACGATCGCGACGTCGATCGGGGCCGGGGCGGGTGGGTCGGTGGCGCCGCCGTTCATACGCTCTGTTCTCCGATCGTCCGGTGGGCGTGGCGCGGGCGGGGCCGGGGTCATTTCACCCCGCCCGTGGTGAGGCCGCTGATCAGGTAGCGCTGGAAGAAGAGGTAGAGCACGACCACCGGCACGGCGCAGATCAGCGCCGCCGCCATCAGCTGTCCGTAGACCGGGATCGCGCCGCCCTCCTGGGTGGCGCCGAAGATCTGCAACGACACCGCCGCCGTACGGGTGTCCGGATTGGTCAGTACGGAGGCGAACAGCACGTCGTTCCAGCCGAGCAGGAAGGCGAAGATCGCCGACACGGTCAGTCCGGGCCAGCTCAGCGGCACGATGATCCGGGTCAGCACGTGCCACGACGAGGCACCGTCGACCCGGGCCGCCTCGTCCAGCTCGCGCGGCAGCCCGCGCAGGTAGGTGACCATGACCCAGGTGGAGAACGGCAGCCCGAAGGTCAGATAGGTGAGGAACAGCGCCCACCGGGTGCCGATCACCGGTACGCCGAGCACCGTCGCGGCGCTGGCGAAGAGCACGAAGACCGGCAGCAGCATCAGCGTGCCGGGGATCGTCTGCAACGCCAGCAGGCCGCGCAGGATCGCGATCCGGCCCCGGAACGCGACCCGGACCAGGACGTACGCGCTGACGATCGAGACCAGCGCGCAGACCACCGCGACGGCGCCCGCCACCAGCACACTGTTGACCAGTCCGGGGCCGAGGTCGGTGGTGGACCAGATCCGCCGGTAGTTGCCGAAGTCCGGGCTGCGGGGCAGGAACTCCCCGGCGGCGACGGAGAGATCCGAGTTGATCGAGGCGAGGAACATATACACCAGCGGGGCCCCGACCAGCAGCAGCAGGACGGCCAGCACGAGGGCCCGCAGCGGTCCGGGCAGCAGCCGGGTGATCTCCGCCGAGCGGGAACCGGCGGTACGGGTGGTCACGGGTTGCGGCCCTCCTCTCCGGTGTCGAGGCGGACGGCCCGCAGGTAGACCGCGATCGGGATGGCGACCAGCACCAGCGACAGCACCGCCATCGCCGCGCTGAGCCCGAACCGGAAGTTCTGGAAACTCTCCACGTAGGTCAGCACCGGCAGCACCTCGACGTCTCGCGGGGCGGGCACCCCGAAGAGCACGAACGGGAGGGTGAAGTTGTTGACGTGGTGCAGGAACGAGATGACCAGCGCCAGCGAGACCGGTCCGCGCAGGTAGGGGCCGATCACGTACCGCAGCTTGGCCCACCAGCCGGCCCCGTCGAGCGCGGCGGCCTCGTGCACCACCGGGTCGACGGTGTGCAGCCCGGAGACCGCCAGCAGGTAGACCAGCGGCCAGGCGGTCCAGACCTGCACGACCACCAGGGCCCAGAAGCTGCGCGGGCCGTTGAGCCAGAGTCCGGGCGCCAGCCCGAGCTGCCCGAGGACGGCGTTGGCCACCCCGTCGGGTTGCAGGATGATCCGCCACACCGTGCCGACCACGAACGCCGGCAGCACGTACGGAATGAGGAAGATCGACCGGACCAGGGCCCGGCCCCGGAACCGGTCGTGTGTGGCGAGCGCGGCGGCGACGCCCAGCGGCAGGGTCAGCACCGTGGCGAGCAGCGCGTAGCCGAGACTGACGCCGATCGCGTGCGGCAGGTGGGAGGCGCGTACCGCCTCGACGTAGTTGTCGAGCGCGACGAACGGCGCCCCCACCCACTGCCGGATCGAGTACTGGTCGAGGTCGAGCAGGGATATGTAACCGGCGGTGAGCAACGGGACGACGATCACCACGAGGGTGAGCAGCCCACCGGGGATCAGCATCCAGAGCGGACGGTGGCGTTGCCGCGTACGCCGGGCTCGGGCCGGCTCCCGGCGGACCGGCACGGTCGTGCGCGCCGGTCCGTCCACGGGGGTCGGCCGGTCCGCCCGGCGCGGACCCACGGTGGCCACCGGGCCGTCCTCGGTCAGCGGTGCCGGCGTCACTTGGCCTTGTCCAGCGCGGCCTGCCCGGACTTCTGGGCCTCGGCGAGCAGCGACCGCAGTTTCGCCTCGTCGACCCGGCCGGCCGAGAGCGTGGGGATCGACTGGACCACCACGTTGACCAGGGCGAGCTGGATCTGGCTCCAGGCGCCGCTGAACGGGGTGCCGACCGCCTTCGAGGAGGACTCGACCAGCGCGGTGAGTGCCGGGTCGCCGCTGAGCGCGCCCGCCGCCTCGGCGTTCGTCGGCAGCTCACCGAACGTCCTGTAGTAGGTGCCCTGCATCTCCGGGTCGGTCAGCAGCTTGATCAGCTTGAGCGCGTTCTCCTTGTTCTTGCTGTACTTCGCCACCACCAGGTTGTCGCCGGAGAGGATGCTGGTGGCCGGGCGGCCCTGCGCGGGCAGCGCCGTCACGCCGGGCGGGATCGTCGGCATGATCGCGTACGCGTACTTGCCGGCGACGGCGGAGGAGTCGAGGGTCACCTTCGAGGTGCCCGACACCATCGGCAGGAACGCCGCCTTACCGGCCGCGAACGCGGCGATGGCCTGGGCGTTCTTCCAGCCGACCGAGGCCGGGTCGACCACCTTGTCGGTCCCCAGCCAGCCGAGGTAGGTGCGGTACGCGGCCAGCGTGGTCGGGTCGTCCAGCCGCAGTGTGGCACCGGTGACCAGGGGATTGCCCGCCTGCACGTCCATCGCCCAGATGAACTTCCACGGGTCGAACGAGTCGGCGTAGGCGACCGCGAGACCGTACCGGCCGTCGGTGGTGAGCCGCTTCGCCTGCTCGCGCAGCCCGTCCCAGCTGTCGGCGGGCTTGTCGATGCCGGCCCCGGCCAACAACTCCTTGTTGTACGCCATGACGAACGGCCGGCTGGCGAACGGGACGCCGACCTCCCTGCCCTGCTCCGGCCCGGAGATGCCGAGCGTGGCGGGAAGGAACTTGTCCCGTCCACCAACCTTCGCCCAGTCGTCGGCGGTGAGCTCGACGAAGGCGCCGGTCGCGTACGCGGTCGGGGTGAAGGTGGTGCCGAGGGAGTAGATGTCCGGTCCCTGGCCGGACAGGACCGAGGTCTGGATCTTCGTCAGCTCGTCGTTCGGCGAGGCGAACGTCTCGAACCGTACGGTCACCCCGGTCTCGGCCGCGAACTTCGCCGAAACGTCGGAAAACCACTGCCGCTGCTGCTCGGGATAGATCGAGTTGGCCTGGACCAGCACGTCCAGGCTGGACCCGGCGCCGGTCGAACCGCTCTCGTCGGCACCGCAGGCGGTCAGGCCCAGCCCGACCACGATCAGACCGGTCAGCCCGGCCAGGGTTCGTCGCGCTTTCATCTACCTCAGCTCCTCGGCGGGAGGCAGCGCACCGGCGCACCTCGGGTGGCGGAATTCACGGGACCGTAACAATGGGCCGTGATCGACGGCAATCGTTTGCCAAGGATTTGCCAACGTGGTTCCCTGGCGACATGGAAAGCACCGGTGGCGCCCGCCGCGCCCGGCCGGTCACCATCACCGACATCGCCAGGGTGACCGGCGTCGTACCGTCGACCGTGTCCCGGGCACTGAACAAACCGGGCCGGGTCAACCCGGCCACCCGGGACCGGATCCAGGCCGCCGCCCGCGAGCTGAACTACGTACCCAACTCGCAGGCGCGGGCGCTGATCTCCGGACGTACCGGGACCATCGCGGTGCTGGTGTCCGACGTGACGAACCCGTTCTACTTCGGACTGATCCGGGGTGCGCAGCAACGGTTGAAAGCCGCCGGCTACGCCCAACTGCTGATCGACACCGAGGACTCCGGCGAGCACGAGGCGGAGATGCTGCACAAGATGCGCCGGTCGCTCGACGGCGCCATCCTCGCCGCCTCCCGGCTGCCCGAAGCCGCCCTGACCGCCCTGGCCGGGGAAATCCCGCTGGTCACGGTCAACCGCAACGTCCGGGGCGTGCAGAGCGTGGTGATCGACACCCCGACCGGCATCGGGCTGGCGGTCGAACACCTGGTCAACCTGGGCCACCGCGACATCGTCTACGTCGCCGGCCCGGACACCGCCTGGTCGAACCGGGCCCGGTGGCGGTCCATGTGCGCGGCCGGCGAGCGGTACGGGCACCGGTTCCGCCAGGTCGGGCCGTTCCCGCGCGGGCGCCGATCGGGTACGGCCGCAGCCGACGCGGTGCTGGCCGCCGGGGCGACCGCCTGCATCTGCTTCAACGACCTGTTCGCCATCGGCATGCTGCCCCGGCTGCGCCAACGCGGCGTCGACGTCCCCGGCGACCTCAGCGTGATCGGATGCGACGACATCTTCGGCGCCGACTTCTGCCATCCGCCGCTGACCACCCTGACCGGGCCGATCGAACAGGCCGGTGAGGTGGCGGTCGCCATGCTGCTCGCCCGGCTGGACGAACCGACCGCCGAGCCGGCCCGGCGTACGGTCATCCTCCCGGCGACGCTGACCGTACGCGAGTCGACCGGACCGGCACCGCAGCGCCCGTTGCCTGCCTGACCAACACCGGACCGGCGCCGAAAAGCCTGGTACCTGCCCGGCCAACACCGGACCGCCCGGCGCGGGCCCGGCGGTGGCCCTCGATCGCCACCGTCACCATCTCGCGAAGATCGGCTCGCCGAAGAGCTGCTCTCCCTCGGCCCGCTCCGGCACCCGCGTCGTCGCCACCTGCTCACCCGTCGCGCCCAGCACGCGCAGTGTGGCCCCGTCGTGGCCGGTGAGCCCGAGGAAGGCGGCGCCACCCTCCACCCGGCCGGATCCGATCACCGCGCCCCCGGCGTCGACCGCCTCGACGGTGGCGGCCGACCTCGGCACGACCACCAACATCCGATCCGAGAGCACCGCGTGCCCGCCGGAACGCTCCGGCAGCCGGATTGCGATCACCCCGGAGTCGTCCGCCGTTCCCGGTGCGACCAGGGACCATCCGGTGCGGCTCGCCGCCCCGGTCCCGGTGTCATCCGGCCGGGCACCGTCGGTGTCGGCCAGCGCGACCATGGCCCTCGGCTCGGCGCCGACCCGGAGCACCACCGCACCGGGACCGGTCTCCGGCCCGAGCAGCACCGCCGGCACCGCGACTCCCGACTCGGTGACGGCGCCCGCCCAGCGAACGACCGGGACGGCGGCCGACAACCCGGCCTCGCCCACCAGCTCCTTGTACGAGGCCAGCGCCGCCTGCCCGGTCGACCGGTCGACCGGGCCCGCCCAGCCCGCCGCCGGATCCGGATCGGCCGGCGCCACCTGATCACCAATCTCGCGGAAGCCGGGATCCAGCGGCCCCTGCTGACGAACAACTCCGCCGCAGGTGATGCGCCACACGCTGGCCGGCTGGTCCTCACGCACCATGAAGTCCCCGCCCGCGGCAAGCTCCCACAGACGGCCGACCGTGCCGCCCGCATCGATCGGGGCATACCCCGACATGGCCACCTGGCAGCCATCCGGCGCCAGCCCCACCTGCCAGAACGACACCCGATCCTCCTCGTCGCCGAGCACCCCGCGAGCGGTCACGAACGGATCCAGCCGCGCGTTACGGAGTCCGTCGCTCTCGGCGAGCTGACCGGCCGACGCGCCGCGCACCTCACGGAAGACGGACAGCGCCGCGGCGGAGTCGGAATAGTGGGCGGTCAGGACGACGCGCGACCGCGCGAAGTCGTGGGCGAAGAGCACCTTCACCTCGGGCAGTGCCGACTCGTGTCGCAGCGCCCGCGTCAGGTCGGCCACCAGCTCGGTGTCCCCGGCGAGGTTTCCCCGCGTCGGCGAGTCGATCAGTCGCCAGGTCCAGTCGGATTCGACCGGATATCCCTCGGACGGAGGCCCGCCCTGCCAGCCGCCGACCCCGACGATCGCCGGTCCGGACAACACCAGGGCCAACAGCGCCGCACCGGCTGCGGCGAACCGGGCCCGCCGCCGGCTCCGCGCCCGGCGCAGCACGTCGCCGTACGGGTCGGCACCGGGCAACACCGGGTCGGTGAGCCGCCGGAACCCGGCCTGCAACTCGTCCACGCTCATGCGGTCCCTCCCACGGTCACCTTCGGCGCCGGCATCGGCTCGCCGGAATCTCGGAGCACGTCCCGCAGACGGGCCAGCCCCCGGGATGCCTGACTCTTCACCGCCCCGGCGGAACAGCCGAGCAGCTGCGCCGTTTCCGCTTCGGACAGGCCCTCCCAGTACCGCAGCACCAGGACCGCCCGCATCCTCGGCGGCAGCCGGCGCAGTCCGGTCAGCAACTGGTCCCGGTCGGCATGGCGATCGGTCCCGTCGGGCTGCGCGCGCTGCGGCACCACCCCGGTCAACAGTTCACGCGAGCCGAGCCGCCGCCACAGGCTCGTCCGCTCATTCACCATGATCCGCCTGACGTACGCCATCGGTTCGTCCACCTGCCGCCAGCGCCGCATGGTGATGACCAGTGCGTTCTGGAGCAGATCCTGAGCGGCGTCGCGAGATCCGGTCAGTAGGTAGGCGGTACGCAGAAGGTCGCCGTAACGAACCTCGACGAACTCCCGGAACCCGTCGTCACTCACCTGTCCGGTCCCCCCTGCACGTTGTCGTCAACGGTTCAGAGGTTCCCGACCGGCTGGAGGTTGAGTGTCCACGCCGAAAAGTTCGCCGGCCCGCCGACCGGCACCCGACCGGACCGGTCGGCTCAGCCGCGCCAGGCGAGCAGGACCTGACAGCTCAGCGCGGTCAGGGCGAGCAGCAACGCGACGATCGACACCTGGAGGAACCGGTGCTTGCGCCAGTTGAGCCGACTCATCGCCACCAACTGCCGGGAGAGCATCTGGTTGTGGTCGGCGACGCTGAGCCGGTCCAGCCGGCGACCCAGGGCCGGCGGCGACCACAACCGCAGGTGTCCGAAGTAGATGAGGTTGTCGCGGTACTCGATCCGGTGCCGGCGGGGCGAGCCGAGCCGGGGCGCGATCGTGATCGCGGTCAGCACCATCGCCACCACCAGCGTGACCACCCCGGCGAGGCCCAGGTAACGCGGCCAGCCGTCGGTGGCCGCCGCCGAGAGCCAGCCCTGGGTCGGCACCGAGACGACGATCGTGCCGCCCTCGAAGGCGAGCAGGATCGACGCCTTCACGTCGAGCTGCGCGGTCCACGACTCCTGTGCCGCGTGCACCTGCCAGGCAAAGTTCTCCCCCGGACCCGTCGGCGTACCCGCAGCGGCCCGACGACGCACCTGTTGTCTCGCCCGTCGTCCCATCACCCACCGAATATCGCACCGACGAGGTGTCGGGATTCCCTCAGCTGAGCGGATCGGGACGGCGCGGGTCTGCTTTCCTGACGGGGCGAGGTGACCCGATCGGCGGAGGTAGGCGAATGAGACGACTGGTGCCGGACGGCCCCGCGCGGATGGACCACCGGGGCACGGCGCGCGCCAGACCGGGCCTGCACCGGATGTTGCGGGGTACCGGATGGTGGCTGCACCCGGACGGCCGCCTGCTCGTCGTGCCCCGGCCGGGGCTGGCCCGTGACGATCTCTTCCCGCTGCCGGGGTTGCACCGGCCCGACGGTGCGGGCGTGCGGTTCGTCGCCGCCCGCGACAGTCCCGACGGCTCGGCCCGGGCGTCGATGGCCGGCCGGATCGCCCCCGTGGACGGTGTGCTCCTGCTGACCACGGAATACACCATCGGGGCCCAGGTGCACGACGAGCGGGTGACCCTGCGCCAACCGCTGCGCGACGAGCAGGCCGGTACGGACTCCGGGTTCGGGCGGGTCGGCGGAATCGCCCTGCCCGCCGTGTACCGGGTGGAGCTGACCGGGGTGACCGACGGGGTGTCGTTCCACGCGATCCCCGCCGAACTGACCCTGCTGCCGCCGACCGGGTCGGACCTGCTCGAGGTCACCCTGTTCGGCGGGGACATCGGCGTGATCGGTGACATCAGCTGGCTCGCCGCCACGTCGGACGGCGGCAGCGGGGACGTCGAGCGGTACACGCTGGACCTGACCGGTGGGCGGCTGCGGGCCGAGCTCTCCGCGCCCCAGGGCGCCTCGACGGTCAGCTGGACCGCGCCGACCCCGGTGCCGTCCGGCCTCCAACTGTCCTGGGTGCCGCCGCCACTGCCGGTGTCGGCCCGCCGGGCGATGCTGGCGCTGCACTTCACCGGCGCCCACGTCACCGGTGAGGTACGAGCCAGCGGGCTGCGCGACGACCGGGTGGTCGACTACCGGACGGAGGTACGGGGAACCCTGGTCGCGGACGGACCGGACGATCCGTACGAGGCGTTCGAGCGTGCCTGGCAACCACCGGACCTCGGCGGGTGACGGCGGTGGTGGCGTACCCGGTGGAGCCGCTGCTGTTCGAGGTGGCGGGCGCGGTGGACCCGCGTACCCTGCGCCTGTCATGGTCGGCGAACCGGCTGCGGGCGCACTGGGAACCGGATCGGGAGCCGGTCGGCGTCGACGCCCGGTACGAGCTGCGGCCCGACGGTACCGCGCGGGTCGGGATCGCCGGCCTGGACCTGACCGGTCGTTGGTGGACGCACGACGGCGGGATCGTCGAGCTGTCCGCAGCCGACGCCGGGACCAGCATCGACGGCCTGCTCACCGGCGCGGGCACCC
The DNA here is from genome assembly GCF_055586685.1 of Micromonospora sp. NPDC049529. Taxonomy (NCBI): domain Bacteria; kingdom Bacillati; phylum Actinomycetota; class Actinomycetes; order Micromonosporales; family Micromonosporaceae; genus Micromonospora; species Micromonospora sp. NPDC049529. The sequence continues at coordinate 204,059 of NZ_JBVJHT010000005.1, read as the reverse complement.
TCGACCGGCCGGAAGATCGGGCGGAAGACCGGCCGGAGCTGACCGCGATCCTGGTCCGGTCCACCCTGGACGGGCCGACGGCGACCCGCCTCACCCAGCGCCTGCGCCGGCCCGGACCGGATGCGCCCGGAGCCGGGGCGGGACGCGAATCCGCGCGCGTCGGCGCCGAGCCGTGGCCCAACGTAGCCGGCCGGCCCGCCGTGGCACGGCCGCCGCGTACCCCGTTCGACCTGCTGGTGCCGGTCTTCGAGCTGGAACTGGTCGGGCTGGCCGGTGCCGGTGCGCCGGTGCCGGCCGAGGCCGTGTTCACCCCACCGGACAGTCTGGGCCGGTTCGGTTTCACCCTGACCGGCGCCGCTCCGGCCAGCGGGGAACAGCTCCGGTGGTCGCTGGACGACCTGGACCCCGAGGTGTTCGGACCGGCCGGCACCCTGCGGGTCCGGCGGAGCGCCGCCGATGACGAGTTGCCGACCTGGTACGACGCCGACCAGCGCCACGAGATCACCACGGCGCACCTTCTCCTCCGGTTCGACGCCGACCGGCTGGTGCTCTCCGGTGACCTCCGGATCGTCACCGACCGCAACGACCAACGGCAGATCACGTTCGCCGGCCCGGTACGCGGACGCGAGGTCGAGTGGCACCGCCGCTGGCTGGCCCGACCGACACCCACCGGACAGTGGTTCCCCGTCGACGACCCGGACGCGCCGCCCCCACCCGACGACCCGGCCGCGCCGCCCCCACCCGACAACCCGGCCGCGCCACTCCCGCCTGACGACCCCGCCGCGCCGGTCGCCGTCGAGCCGGTGCCGGACCGTACCGACCGGGACCGGACCGGTTGGCGTACCCCGCACGGGCCGGCGCTGCTGCGCCTGTTGCCGGCCGACGGGCTGGCCGTGGGTCTGCTGCCGGCGCCGCAGGGCTGGCAGGCAGTGGTGCTCCGACCACCGGTCCCGGCCTCGGCGCACCCCGCCGCCCTGCGGCGGCTGGCCCTCGACCTCTACACCGGTCGGCGGGCGGCCCAGGCGGCACCGCTCGCGGCGGCGGCCGTCGCGCGCTACCGGGCGATCCTCGCCGACTCCGCCGGCACCCCGACGGCCGACCACGCGTTGGGTGACCTCGCCCTGCTGGTCAACCACCAGGTCGTCGGCGCGTTCGCGCTGCGCGACCACCCCGCCCTGGTCGAGGCGCTCGGCACCGCCGTCGAGATCCAGCAGCGGTACGCCACCACGCCGCCCGGCCTCACCCTGCTGCTCCGGCTCGCCAGCGACACCGCCGACCTGCTCGACGCCCAGGGCGACCTGCTTCGCGACCAGAGCGGCCCGGCGCCGTCCGGGACACTCGCCGACGCCGCGAACGTCGCCGCCGGTTGTGCGGCGAGCCTGCGCCGGCTGGGCACCGCCGCGGCCACGGCGGCACTGACCGACACGGGTGCCGTCGCCTCGGCCGTACGCGCCTGCGTCGGGGCGCTGGACACGACAACTCGACGGCTGCGCCGGCTGGCCGGGACGGTGGAGCCGACCGGCGCCGACCGACCGGTCGGCTCCGCACCGGCGGTGTCGCTGCTGCGGACCACGGCCGACATCGCCGAGAACCGGCGGAGCGCACTGCACAGCGCACGGATCGCCGACAGCACCGAGGATGTCCGGCGGGCGACCCCCGCGGCGGTCGGCCCGCTGACCGGGTACGTCGAGCGGTGGCGGGCACTGCTCGACCGGGACTGGGACAAGATCTTCGCGGCGGAACGGGCCCAACCGTTCTTCGCCCGGCTGGTCGACCTGCTCACCGACCTCGGCGCGGGCCCGCACGCCCTGGTCGCCAGCGAACAGAGCCGGGCCCGCGCCTTCGCCGACCTGCTGTACCGCACCGGCGAGGACCCCACCGGTGGCACCCGTCCCGCCACGGCACCGGCCGTCGACGGACCGGCCCTGCGCGGCATCCTCCGCGCACACCGGCGCACCGTGGTCGAGTACTTCCTGAACGGGTCCCGGCTGACCGTCTGGACCGTACGCGGGGACGGCGAGCCGGTGACCGCCGTACGCGTGATCGATCCGGCGGCCCTCGACGCGGACGTCGACCGGTTGCTCCACCTGGCCGAGCGGACCGATCTCGACGATCCCGGTCGACGGGAGATCCTGGACCTCCTCGCCCGCCTCGGCGGACTGCTGTGGGAACCGGTCGCGGTCGACCTGCTCCCCGCCGACCCGGACGAGCCGGTCACGGTGGTGCCGCACGGGATCATGCTGCGGGTGCCGTTCCCGGCCCTCACCGCGGCGGACGGGGCGCCGCTGGCCGCCCGGCACACGATCGAACTGCTGCCCAGCCTCGCCCTGCTCGGCGGGCTGCGGGACCGGCTCGACCGCCGGCCGGTCCGCGAACCCCACCTACTCGCGCTGGTCAACCCGCAGCCGATGCCACCGGCGCCGACAGCCACACCGGACGGCGCCGAGCCCCTCGCGTCGCTGACGGCGACCGAGCGGCGGTTCGACACGATCAGCGCCCAGTACGCCGGCCGGGCCGACGTCCGGTACGGCAACCGCGCCGATCTGACCGCCCTGCGCGCGCCGGGAACCGTCGCCGACGTGCTCTACCTGGCCACCCACGCCGACGCCGAGTTGGTCGAGTTGCCGGCGGAGCCGGACCGGCTGGCGGGGTTGGCGGCGCGGATGCCGTTCGTGGCGCTGGCCCGTACGGCCGACCACGACGGGATCGTCCGACTGCGCGACCTGCGAGACCTTCGCCTCGACGCCGACCTGGTCGTGCTCTCCTGCTGTCGGGGCGGACGCGGGCCGGTGGCCGCCGACGGCATCATCGGCATGACCCGGGCCTTTCTGCTGTCCGGACCGACCAAACTGCTGACCAGCCTGTGTGCGGTAGGGGAGGAAACAAGTATGGAGATCATGTACGGCTTCCACCGGAAGTGGCTCGGCGACGGGCATCCGGTTCCGGCCGCGTTCCGCCGGGCACACCTCGAACTGATCGAGGACCACCCGGACGACCCCGAGCTGTGGCTCGGATTCGTCCTGTTCGGAGCGAGCGCGTGAGCACCGAGTCGGCAGACCTGGTGACGATCCCGGGTCCGCTGGCCCGGCTGGACCTGTGCGACTTCGAGCAGATGCTCGGCGGGGACACGGTCCGCCCGATCCGGCAGGGCGCGATCACCTTCGGCCGGCCGCTGGCGTACGAGATCGGTCTCGACCGGTTCCCGCCCGCGTTCCGGGACCTGCGCGACGCCCGGCAGTGGCGCTACGTCCGGCTGGTCCTGCCGTTCGCGCTGGAGGCGCGGGCGCGGCGGCAGGAGTTCGTCGACCTCACCGTCCGGCTCCGCCGGGCCGCGCCGGACGCGCTCGGGCTGGATCTGGAGCCGCCCCGGCCGATCGGCCCCGGTGGCCTGCCGGCCGTGCTCGGCGCGGCACCGATCCCGCTGCACCTGCCCCCCGCACCGGGCGAGCCGGTGCTCGGCGACACCGTCGCGGTCGAGGTCAACGGGTACGGCAGCGACTCCATGGGCTGGTCGCTACGGGACGCGCACGGCGGGCCGCTGTCGGACGGCGGCTACGTGGTGGCGGCCGTCCTGCGGATGCCACCCACCGCCAGGACGGTGTCCGGAGAGCTCTCCGCGCTGGCCACGCTGCGCCGGCCCTACCTCGGCTCGATGCAGCTCAGTCGGCCCCGCACCCGGCATCCCGAACACTTCTCGACCCCGATCATCCTGCTCGCCCCGACCGACGAGCCGAACCGACCCGCCGACACCGAGCCGAACCGGGCCGGTGCCATCGAGCCCAGTCGATTGGGCGGGGCCGAGCCGAACCGGGCCGGTGCCGCCGGGGTGGGCCCGGGTGGGCCGGTGGCCGGGATCGGCACGGGTTCGACCCGGCTGTGCCTGGCCGCCGACGCGGAGTCGTACAGCGCGCGGGACGTGCCCGGTCAGCTCGCGCTGCAACGCCGGTTCGTCGAGGTCCTCGACACCGCCGCCCAGTACGCCGGCCTCGACCGACGCCTGTGGCAACGACAGGAACAGGGTGACGGCGAGTTGGCGCTGCTGCCGCTCGGGCTCGACGAACCACGGGCGGTCGCCGACTTCGTCCATGAGTTGGGCCTGGCGCTGCGCCAACTGAACCGCGACCTGTGTGAGGGGGCCCGGCTGCGGTTGCGGCTGGCGATCCACACCGGGCTCGTCTACCCCGCGCACAACGGGTACGCCGGTGACGCCGTCATCCACGTCAGCCGGCTCCGCGACAGCGCCGAACTCCGTACGGCGCTGCGCGAGGCGACCGGCGCGGACCTGGCGGTGGCCGTCTCCGCCGTCGTCTACGACCAGATCGTCCGGCACGAGCCCCGTGACCTGCGCGCCAACCGGTTCCGCCCGGTGACGGTGGAGAACCCGGCCAAGAACTTCCGGGCCGACGCCTGGATCACGGTGACGGACGGCTCCAGGGAGCCCTGCTGAGCGGCCGGGCTGGCCCACCTCGTTTTAAGCCACCCCGTCGATACTACGCACCAACTTAGTAATCCGAGCCACTTGACGGGTTTGGCCTGGGAGGAGTTCCGAAGTATCGTCAGCTGGTGCGTAACAAAGTTGAGGCACCGAGCGAGCCTTCCCTGGCTGCCGCTCAGCAGATCCGGCGCGGCATCGGAGCGCTCGGGGCACGGATGCGGGCCGAACGGGCCGGCTTGCTCAGCCTCACCCAGAGCGCGGTGCTCGGCCGGGTCCACCAGCATGGGCCGGTCACCCCGGGCGAGCTGGCCAACCGGCTGCGGGCCAAACCCCAGTCGCTGACCAGGACCCTGGCGAGCCTGGAGGAAAACGACCTGGTGCGCCGGATGCCGGACCCGGACGACCGCCGGCAGTCCCTGCTGACCATCACCCCCGCCGGTCGGGCCGCCCTGGCCGAGGAGATGCGACCCCGCGACACCTGGCTCGCCGACGCCCTCGAACGCGAACTGACCACCGCCGAGCGGGACCTGCTCGTTATCGCCGCGACCCTGCTCGAACGGCTGGCCGACACCGACCCCGGCCCGGCACCGGTGGAACCGTGACCGAGGTCGCCCCGCCCACCGCCCCTCGCGCCCGGAGCAAGCCCCGACAACCGACCGGGCCGGTCGAGGACCCACCGGACCCCCCACCGGTACGCCGGGTCGTCCGGCTGTTCCGGCCGCACCGACGGTGGGTCGCCGCGCTGCTGCTGGTGGCGGTCGTGCAGGGGGCCACCAACGTGGTCGCCCCGTTCCTGCTGCGCGGCATCATCGACCGGGCGCTGCCCGAACGAAGCGCCGTACTCGTCTCCTGGCTGGCCGGTGGGATGATCGCCGCCGCCCTCGCCGGGGCCGCGCTCGGCGTGGCCACCACCTGGCTGTCCAACCTGGTCGGCCAGCGGGTCATGCACGACCTGCGCACCTCGGTCTACCGTCACCTCCAACGAATGTCGCTGCGGTTCTTCACCCGCACCCGCGCCGGTGAACTCCAGTCCCGGATCGCCAACGACATCGGCGGGGTCGACAACGTCGTGTCCAACACCGCCAGCTCGGCGGTGCAGAACGCGACCAGTGCGGCGGCGGTGGCGGTCGCCGCGCTGGTGATGAACTGGCGGCTGGCGCTCATCTGCCTGGTGGTCGTACCCCTGTTCCTGGTCTTCTCGATGCGACTCGGCCGGCAGCGGCGGCAGATCGCCCGGGGCCGGCAACGCCAGCTGGCCAGCATGACCAACCTGGTCGAGGAGTCACTGTCGGTCGCCGGGGTGCTGCTGACCACCACCATGGGGCGCCGGGAGGCCCTCGCGGCCCGGTTCGACGCCGAGTCCCGGGCCCTGTCGCGCAGCGAGACCGACGCCGCGATGAGCGGCAAGTGGCTGCTCTCCACCCGTCGGGCCAGCCTCACCATGGTTCCCGCCATCGTCTACTGGGTCGCCGGGCTGGCGTTCGCGCACGGCGCGGCCCTGATCTCGATCGGCACCGCCGTCGCCTTCACCAGCATGCTCAACCGGCTGGTCGGGCCCGCCACCGCACTACAGGGCCTCGGCGTGGCGACCTCGACCTCGATGGCGCTGTTCAGCCGGATCTTCGAGGTGCTCGACCTGCCGGTCGAGATCGAGGAACGGCCGCACGCCCGACGGCTCGACCCGATCCACGGCGAGGTACGCCTGGACCGGGTCTCGTTCCGGTACACGCCCGACGCGCCGTGGACCCTGCGGGAGATCGACCTGCACGTGCCGGCCGGCACCACCGTGGCCCTGGTCGGCGAGAGCGGCTCCGGCAAGACGACGCTGGCGTACCTGCTCGCCCGGCTCTACGACGTGGACGCGGGCTCGGTCACGATCGACGGGGTCGACCTGCGGGACCTGCGCCTGGCCACGGTCTCCGACGCGGTCGGACTGGTCGCGCAGGAGACGTACCTGTTCCACGACACCATCCGGGCCAACCTGCGGTTCGCCGCGCCCGACGCCACCGACGCCGAGATCGAGGCCGCCGCCCGCGCCGCCCGCATCCACGACATGGTCAGCGGCCTGCCCGACGGGTACGACACCGTCGTCGGCGCCCGTGGTCACCGATTCTCCGGCGGCGAGCGGCAACGCCTGGCCATCGCCCGGATGCTGCTGCGGAACCCGCCGATCCTGGTGCTCGACGAGGCGACCAGCGCCCTGGACAACGAGACCGAGCGGGCGGTGCAGGCCGCCCTGGAGGAACACTCGCGCGGACGGACCACCATCGCCATCGCACACCGGCTCTCCACCGTGCGGCACGCGGACCAGATCGTCGTACTCGATCGTGGACGGGTGGTCGAACGCGGCCGGCACGACGAACTGCTCGCCCTCGGCGGCCGGTACGCCACCCTCGCCGGTGCGCTCGCACCCGACGACGGCACCGGGCCGACCGACGGGGGTCGGCGAACGGGTGGTACCTGACCGCCCGGTGAGCGCCGTCGGCCGTTTTCCGGTGGTAGGCCCGCACCACCGGCTGTCACACTTCGGGGCATGCCGCCGGCCGACCGCCTACGACTGTGGCCCGTGGTCGGTCTGGCCTCGCTCGGGCTGCTGCTGACCGGCGGGGCGGCACTCGCCTTCACCCTCACCGCCGGCAACAAGGAGGCGACCGGGATCGTCGTCTCGGTCGTGATGGCGATCGTCACCCCTCTGCTGAGTGGCCTGGTGGCCGTGCTCTGGCGGCACCGGCGACTTCAGGGGCGCGACGGCGCCGAGTCGCTCGCGCTGGCCGCCGACGCCCTCGCCAAGGCGGTGCAGGAGCAGTGGGAGAAGGCGGCGGCCGACCGGCGCCTGCACCGGCCGGCGCCGATCCCGGTCCGCTGGACCTGGTCGCCCCGACCGGTCACCGGGCGGGTCGAGGACGCGATCGGCGACTCCGACGGGCTGACCCTGGGGCGGTTCGAACCGCTACCGGGCACCGAGGCGGTGACCGCCGACATGGTCGAGGCGGGCGGGGTGGCGCAGCTCTTCCGGGTCTACGCCGGGCTGAGTTCCGGCCGGCTGGTGATCCTCGGCGACCCCGGCGCCGGCAAGACCGCGGCGGCGATCCTGACCCTGGTCGAGGCGTTGCACCACCGGCGCCGGCTCGACACCGAGGTACGCCGACGGGTGCCGGTCCCGGTACTGCTCACCCCGCAGAGCTGGCAGCCGCGACGGCAGTCGCTACGGCACTGGCTGGTCGGCCGGCTGACCAGCGAATTCGCCTTCCTGAACGCACCGGAGTACGGGCCCGACGTCGCCGCCCGGCTGGTCGACGAGGGCCTGGTCGCCCTCTTTCTCGACGGCTTCGACGAGATGGCGGCGCAGTCACGGGCGAGCGCACTGGAGTCGATCGACGAACAGGCGGACTTCCGGCTGGTGCTGCTCACCCGGAGCGAGGAGTTCACCGACGCCGTACGCACCGGGCACCTGCACGGCGCCGCCGCGCTCGAACTCCGCCCGCTGCCGGCAGGCGTCGCGGCCGACTATCTGGCCCGGTGGCGGGTGACGGCCCCACCCCCGGCCTGGCAACGCCTGGTGCGGCGGCTCCGCGAGCAACCGGACAGCCCGCTCGCCCGTGCTCTCTCCTCGCCGCTGACCGTCACCCTGCTCCGGGACACCTTCGCCGACCCCGCCGACGTCGACGAACTGCTGGCACCGGACCGCTTCGACGATCCGACCGAGATCGAGGACTTCCTGCTCGACCGGGTCCTGCCCGCCGCGTACCGGGTCCGCCCCGGTCAGGAGGCCGGCCCGTACGACCTGGTCCGGGCCCGACGCTGGCTCGGCCACGCCGCCGCCCAGATGAGCCGCCGCAGCACCCGTGACCTCGCCTGGTGGCGGATGCACGAGTGGGCGTCGGCACCGGCACGGATCATCGCCACGCTGCTGTTCGTCGGCCTCGCCGCCGGGGCGACCGCCACCGTCGTCGCCCGGTTCACCGAGGAGTTCGGCGAACGCTCCACCATGGACCCGCTGCCGGCGACCGTGATCGGCCTGCTGCTGGGGTTGGCGATCGGGCTGGCCGTCGAGCGCCGGGAGTCCCCGGTGGGCGGGTTCTCCGGATCCGCCGGCTCCCGGTTCAGCCTCGGCATGGGACTGGTGTCCGGACTCGCGGCCGGCGTCGCCACCATGCTGACGGTCGGTCCGACGTTCGGGCCCACCACCGCGATCCCGGTCGCTGTCGGCGCCGCCCTCGCCGCAGGGATCGCCACCGGCGTCGCCTCCGGGGTCGGGCTCCGGCCGACCGGCTCCGCCCTCGCCCCGCAGTCCGGGCTCGGGCGCACCATCCGGGCCGGGCTCACCCACGGGCTGCCGGCCGGACTCGCGACCGGGGTGCCGATCGGACTGGGGACCGGCGTACCGGTCGGTCTCGCCTACGGCCTGCCGACCGGACTCGGCACCGGGCTGGTCACCGGGCTGGCCTTCGTCCTCGCGTTCGGCCTGATCGACGGCTTCTCGGCGGCCTCACTCGACGTCGCCGCCCCGATCGACCCGATCACCGCCTGGCGGCAGGACCGGCGGCGCGGCCTCTCCGTCGGCGGCATCTTCGGTCTCGTGGTCGGCTTCGCGGCCGGGTTCACCGACGCCATGGCCACCATCCGGCACGACCCGCTGCCGGTCGCCGCCGGAGTCGGGATCGTCACCGGTCTGACGCTCGGGCTGGCGACTGCCGTCGCGGCCACGATCACGGTGTCCAGCACCTGGCGCACCGGAGCGCTCTTCCTGCAACTGTGGGCCCGGGGAGACGGCCCGGTACGCGGGATGCGGTTCCTGGAAAACGCCCACCAGCGGGAGATCCTCCGGGTGGTGGGCTCGGTTTACCAGTTCCGGCACGCCCGGCTCCAGGACCGGCTCGCCCGGGCCTTCGATGCCGACGGTACGACTCAGGTGCCGTAGCCGACCGTGACGATCCGTTCCGCCGACGCCGGGTAGTAGGCCGAGTCGGCGGGTACCAGGGTGCCGAGCCCGTCGACGTACCGGTTGAACATGCAGAAGGCGGCCGCGATCAGTACCGTGTCGTGGATCTCCAGGTCGGTGGCGCCCTCGGTGCGGGCGGCCTCGACCAGGTCGGGGGTGACCTTACGGCCACTGTTCTGGACCGCGCCCGCGATCCGCAGCAACGCGCGCAGCTTCGCCGACACCGGCGCGGTGTCGAGGTCGGCCCGCACCTGGTCGACCAGCTCCATGCCCTCGTCGAGCTGCCGGGCGGCGAACGCCGAGTGCGACGTACAGCAGAACTCGCAGTCGTTGAGCCCGGAGACGTACGCCGCGATCAGTTCACGCTCACCCGGGGTCAGCGGGTGCGGGACCTGCCGCAGCAGCACCTCGGCCAGCTCGTTGAGCGGGCTGGCCGTCTCCGGACGGAACCGCATCGGGCCCCGGATACCCGGAAACTCGCTCTCGTCGACGCCCAGATCGATGTGTGCCACGTTTTCACACTCCCAGTTCTCGTGCGGCCAGTTCGGTGCCTTCCACCCGGGCGCGCACCTTGGCCCAGGCCGTCTCTCGTGAGGTCGACAGGTCGTCGCCGAACGGGGCGAACCCGCAGTCGTCGCAGGTGCCGAGCCGGTCCGGCGGGATGTACTCGGCGGCCCGCAGCACCCGGTCGCGGACCTGCTGTGGCGTCTCGACCACCGGGTCGATGGGATCGATCACCCCGACGAAGATCCGCTGGTCCGGGCGGGCGTGGGCGGCGATCGCCGCGAGCACCCGGTCCGGCTCGGACTCACTGGCGAGCTGCACGTAGAAGGCGCCCGCGTGCAGCGCGAACAGGCTCGGCAGCAGCTCGGCGTAGTCGACGTCGGCGCTGTGGGTCGAGTCCCGGTCGCCACCGGGGCAGGTGTGTACGCCGATCCGTTCCCGCTGCTCGGGGGTGAACCGGTCCAGCACCCGGTTGTTCAGTGCCACGAACGAGTCGAGGATGCCCTTGGATGGGTCGAGTTTGACCGACAGCCGCCCCTCGGTGAAGTCGAGCTGGACGCTGTGGGCGCCGCCGTCGAGGGCTCCCCGGATGTCCGCCTCCGCCTCGTCGACCAGGTCGTCGAGGAAGGCTTCCCGGTCGTAGCCGGGGATGCCGGCGGCCGGGTAGAGCAGGCTCAGCGCGGACGGGGCGATGACGGCCTGCTTGACCGGTACGGTCGCGTGCCGCTGGGCGGCGCGCAGGTAGCCTTCGGCCCGGGTGGCGTACCGGAACGGGCCGGCGGTCAGGCTCGGCAGCGTACGGGTGTGGCCGTCGGCGAACGGGATCACCACCCCGTCGGGGGACAGTGCCGCCGATCCGTGTACGGGATAGGTGGCGAAGCTCGGTTTGCGCTGCTCGCCGTCGGTGACGACGGGTGAGCCGAGCGCCTCGAACCGGGCGATCGTGTCGCGCACCGCGTCGTCGTAGAGGGTGTCCAGCGCGTCGCGCCCAAGCTTTCCGGCGTCATGCTCGGCGATGCCGGCGAGCAGTTCCGGTGGGCGGGGGATGCTGCCGATCGGTTCGGTCGGGAGACTCATGCACCAGAACTTAGAGATGCGACTCCAGCTTCCACAATGGATTTCGTGCTGTCTTCCGAATTCTTGCGCTGTTCTCTTGAAATGGGAAACGGGTGTTTGTCCGTGGCACGCGACTGCGTGACATGATCAATGGGATCAGCTCAATTTCGATCCGATGATCGTCGGCCGGCTGGCGCCGAGGAAGAAGATTCCGGGCAATCCCTGGGTCTCGAAACCGTCGCTCGGGTTGCGTCGCAGCGTCGAACCCTCGATCCGCATGGTGCCGCTGCGGTCGTTGCTGACGAAGAAGACCGCACCGCCCCCTTCCTGCGCCTGGTTGTTCTCCACGATGCTGCCGGCGATCCGTACGGTGAACCGGTTGCCGTCGCAGTAGATCGCTCCGCCGCTGCCACCGCCGGGTGTGCCGCCACGAGCCGGGTTGGCGCCCCGGCCGATCGCCTCGTTGTGGCTGAACACGCTGTTGAGCACCACCCAGGAGACACCGATGCTGCTCAACGCGCCGCCGTTGGAACAGGAGCCGCCCTGGCCGGCGGCGCCACCGAAGGTGCTGTCCACCACGTACACCGGTCTGCCCTGGAACTGGCTGAGCACCCGGATGGCCGCACCGCCCAGGTCCGGCCCGGTACGGTCGCACCGGTTGCGGACGAAGCGCGAGTTGACCACCTTGAACTGCCCGCCCCGGACGAAGATCGCTCCCCCGCCGCCGCCCTCGACCTTCTCCCCGGTGGAGTTCCCGTCGGCAAACGTCAGGTTCTGCACGGTGAGCTGCGGATGATCCTGGTTGTCGCAGTGTGACGTGGTCCAGCCCTGCGCCTGGTCACAGGTGTTCAGGTAGAGGATCCGGTGCTTGCCGCCGCCGCTGAGGGTGACCCTGCCGCCGCCGTCCAGCACCACCCTCGGCCCGTTCGCGTTGCGCACCTTCGCGGTCTCGGTCAGGGTGATGGTCACCGGATCCGGGCCACAGTCGAAGGTGATGATCCCGCCCGCCGCGACCGCCGACACGACCCCCTTCCCTGTGCAGCTCGCGGGCGTACCGGTGCCGACCGTGCGGGTCGGTCGGCTGGTGTCCACGGCACGGCCCTCGGCCGGGATGGTGGCGCCACCGTCGGGGTTGCCCGCCCGCGCCGGTGGCGCCGGGGCCCCGGCGGGTGAGGTCGACGGCCGGCCCGTCGGCGCGGCGCCCAGGCCGTCGCTCGTACCGGTCGCCGGGTCGGCGGCAACCGCGCTCCCGTCCGCTGTCGGGCCGGGCGGCGTCGGGCCGGTGTCGGCCGCACGCCCGCAGCCGGGCAGCAGGACAGCGGTGACACCGAGGGCGAGCAGGAACGATCCAGTTTTGATCCGCACCCGCCCAGGCTAGAAGGCCCACCCGGTAAGGGGCGAACCGCCCGCTGTCGGCAGGAAGTAGTCCGGATCGCCAGCCGGCGGTCACCGGGGCCGGCGAGATGAAGCAGAACCGGCCAGGTGAAGCAGGACCGGCGAGGTGAAACGCGGCCGGCTAGGTGAAATCGATGCTTAACAAGATCGAAAACTCGGCCTCGGAGGATGCGGTTTCCCCTACCACCGCAGGCACCGCGGAGGCCACCATGTCCGACCCGACCATCCCGTCCGAACCGACGTCGTCCGCCGAACCGACGTCGTACACCGAACCGAAGCTGTCGATCGAGTCGGCGCAGCTCGAAGCGCCGGCCCGACCGCGACCCGCGCCGTGGCGTCTCGGCGCCGTACTCACGCCCCTGGTCAGCGCGACCCTCGGCGCCACGCTCGTGCTCGGCCTGACCGCACAGGTCGACCCCGCCGACACGGGGGCACCGCCGGCCGGCGCGGTGACCGGGGTGCAGGCGCCGACCGGGATCCGCAGCGTCGCCTACACCGAGGCGCTCACCACGGCGAAGACCCGCAAACCGAAGGTGACCGTGATCGGCACCGGTGGCACCATCTCCGGCGTCGCCACCTCACGCAGCAGCTTCACCGACTACCGGTCCGGGCAGATCGCGATCGCCAGCATGGTCGGCCAGCTCCAACCGGAGATCGGACAGGTCGCCGACGTCAGCACGGTGCAGTTCGGCAACAAGGGCTCCGGCGGTTACACCATGGCCGAGTTCCACGCGCTCACCCTCGCCGTGCAGAACGCGCTCAAGTCGGCCGACGCGGTGGTCGTCACCAGCGGCACCGACACGATGGAGGAGTTCGCGTACTGGCTCGACCTGACCGTGCAGAGCCGCAAGCCGGTGGTGATCACCGGCGCGATGCGGCCGTGGGCGGCGGTCACCCCGGACGGGCCACAGGTGATCGGCGCGGACGGGCCGGCGAACCTGTATAACTCGATCGTGCTGGCCGCGAGCCAGACCACGTACTGCTACGGAACGGTGCTGCTGCTCGGGGACGAGTTCCATGCCGCCCGCGACGTCACCAAGACCAACTCCAGCCGGATGGACACCTTCCAGAGCCGGGAGTTCGGCGTACTGGGCTGGGTCGACGGGCCGAACATCAAGGTCGGGCGGGCCCCGGCGCGGGTCGACGACTGCGACCGTACCCGGGACTGGCTGACCCCGTTCGACCTGTCCCGGATCCAGCCGACCGCGCTGCCCCGGGTCGAGGTCGTCTACAGCTACCAGCAGGCCGGTGGTGAGGCGATCAGCGGCTTCGCCGCCGCGGGGGTCAAGGGCATCGTCACCGCCGGCACCGGCGCCGGTGGGCTGTCGTCCGCGCAGAGCAGCGCCCGGACCGCCGCCGCCGCGCAGGGCGTGGTCTTCGTGAGTACGACCCGCACCGGCTCCGGCTCCGTCTACGGCGGCAGCACCACCGCCCCGATCATCGCCGGAGACGACCTGCTGCCGCAGAAGGCGCGGCTGCTGCTCCTGCTCGGCCTCGCCTTCGCCCCCGGCAACGTCGAGCGGGTACGCGGCTGGGTGACCACGCTCGGCAACCCGGAGTGGGACACCGCGCCGAACGGCAGGTAGTCGGACTAGGGACCGGCGGCCGGCGGCCGGGGGTGGCGGAAACGTACCCTCGGCCGGCCGTCGGGCTCGACACCGACCTCGGCGGGTGTGCGGTAGACCGGGAGCAGGCGCTCCGGTGTGAGCACCTCGACCGGGGTGCCGGCGGCGGCACCCGCCCGTCGTGCAGCAGCAGGTCCGGCTCCTGGAGCAGGGCGCGGGCGAACACCGGCACTCCGATCAGCGCGGTCAGCACCCCGACCGGCAGCTCCTGCGGGTCGAACACGGTCCGGGCGGTGTCGGCCCAGATCAGGAAGACCGCGCCGGCGACAACGCAGGTCGGCAGCAGGATCCGGTGCTGCGCGCCGACCAGGAGTCGGGCCGCGTGCGGGATGGTCAGCCCGACGAAGCCGCACTCATTCAGATGACCAGGGGTTGGGGCGGCCCTTACCGCCCACCCCCACGAAACACCTCGGCCACCGTCCGCAGCACGACCTTGATGTCCAGCCAGAGCGACCAGTTCTCGATGTAGTAGTTGTCGAACCGGGCCCGGTCGGAGATCGGCGTGTCCCCGCGCAGGCCACTGACCTGGGCGAGCCCGGTCAACCCGACCGGCACCCGGTGCCGCATCGCGTAGTCCGGGTGCTCGGCGGAGAACTTCTCGACGAAGAACGGGCGCTCGGGGCGGGGTCCGACCACCGTCATGTCGCCGCGCAGAATGTTCCAGAGCTGCGGCAACTCGTCCAACGACGTACGCCGCATGAACCGACCGATCGGGCTGACCCGCTGGTCGTTGGCGATGGACCAGTTCGTCTGCGACTCCCGCTCGTTGACCGGGCGCATGGAGCGGAACTTGATGACGTTGAACGGCCGGCCGTACCGCCCGATCCGCTCCTGGTAGAAGAAGATCCCCCGTCCCCCGTCGAGGAAGGTGGCGATCGCGCAGAGCAGCAGGATCGGGCTCAGCGCGATCAGGGCGATGGTCGCGAAGATGATGTCGGAGGCCCGCTTCACCGCCCACCTGGGGCCGGAGAGCGTGGTGTGCCGGATCTGCACCACCGGGATCGCGCCGATGTGGTCCGGCAGACCGGCGTAGGACCGGGAGCCCCAGAGTCGGGGCACCGCCCAGAGGTCGCAGCTCGCCGAGGCCGGCTGCTGCAGGATCTCCATCAGGCTCGCCTCGTCGGAGCTGGGGTCGGCGATGATGAGCACGTCGCACTCGACGACCGAGATGAGCTTTTCCAGGTCGGCGAAGGTGCCGATCAGCGGTGCCGCACCGGGCTCCTGGTGCATCTCGGCGTCGACGCAGCCGGCGAAACGCAGGCCGTACTGAGGGTAACGGCGCAGCAACCGGGCGATCTCGAGGGCGATCGGGCCGCCGCCGAGGATGATCGCGTTGTGTTCCGCCCACCGCCGTTTCCGGGCGACCAGTGCGATCTTCCGGGTGAACGCCCGCCCGACGATGACCAGCCCGGCGGAGAGCGCCACCCCGTGCATGAAGCCGACCAGGTACTGGAGCTCGTCGTGCCGCGAGGCCGCGATCACCGCCACGATGCCGGCCGAGGCGAGCAGCCGGCCACAGATGCTCGGCAGCTCGTCGAGGATGCTCACGTGCCGGCGGGCCCGGTAGAGGCCACCGGTCGCGAAGATGGTGATGGTCAGTGCGGCGGTGAACAGGGTGCCGCGCTGGTAGCGGTCGGTCAGCAGCAGCGGCGCCAGAAGCGCGACGAGGTCGACCGGCGCGGTGAGCATCCAGGCCCGCAATCCACGGGTACGCCCCGAGGCGCGGGAACTGACGTACGGCAGAACCGCAGTGGTCGCGTACGGTGAGTGACCCGGCGCGGTGGCCCGCCCACGCGCTGTACGGGGTTTGGGGATCGCCGTATCGACCTCCGGTTCGTCAACCACCGTTGCATGGCCCGACAGCGGGACCGACTGGCCATTTCCCTCGTCGGCGGGCTGCCCGACCGAATCCTGGCGCACCGTCGGCCAGCTCGACATGTTATGACCTCCCCGTTTGGCGCAACAGGAAACGCGCCGGGAGCAGGATACGGCTGCCACAGCCGTTCCGCCAGCGGTGGATCTGGCAGAGTTTGTCATCCGCGAAAGGAAGTGTCCCCGCACCAACCCATTGCCCGGTAAGGGTTGCGGCGCCGGGCGACCCGAGCCGCAGCTGCTACGACAACAGAGTCCTATTTGGTCACAACCAGTGACCCGCACCGCATCCGAGGGTCAGTCGGATCCCGAAATCGTCGGGTACGCGTGACCGACGGGTGACGCACGCCACTGCGGGACAACGGGAACGGGCGTCCATGGTGGAAGCCCGTTCATCTGCCGTACACATCGCGCCACCCGATCGGCGGTGTGACATCACCCGCCGTTCATCCCGGGCCGACCGGTGGTCACGCCACCGGTCGGACGGGCGGGATTCGCCCGTACCGTCAGCCCCGTTCGATCAGGTGACCGATGATGTCCGGGCCGAAGATGGCGGTGCCGGATCCGTCGCGGCGCTCGTCCGGGGCGGGCAGGGCGAGCGGTTCTCCCCGCTTGCTCGCACCGACCGGTCGCGGGCCCACCCAGGCCACCACCAGCCGGGTCTCGCCCTTGAGGAACCGCTGTGCCCGCACTCCGCCGGTGGCCCGTCCCTTGGCCGGGTAGAGCGCGAACGGAGTCACCTTCACACCACTGCCGGTGCTGGTCACCACCATCGGATCGCCGTGTTCCGGGTCGTTGGCCCGGACCGCGCCGAAGAACAGGACCTGCGCGTCGGCGGCCAGGTTGACCCCGGCCATGCCGCCACCCTTGAGGCCCTGCGGCCGGACCAGCTGTGCCGGGAACCGCAGCAGCGAGGCGTCGGAGGTGACGAAGACGAGCGCCTCCGTGCCGTCGGCGAGCCAGGTCGCACCGACCACCTCGTCGCCCTCGCGCAGCCCGATCACCTCGAACTCGTCCGCCCGGACCGGCCACTCCGGCGCACACACCTTGACCACGCCCTGCCGGGTGCCCAGGGCGAGGCCCGGTGACCCGGTCGCGTGCTCACCCAGCGGCGCGAGCCCCACCACCGTCTCGCCCGAACTCAACGACACCAGCTCGGACGCGGACATGCCGCCGCTGACCGACACCGTCCCGGCCTGCTCCGGCAGCACCGGCAACGGCAGGACGTCGGTCTTGAACGCCCGACCCGCGCTGGTGATCAGCAGCACCTGACCACGGGCGGTGGCCCGGACCACCGTACGGACGGCGTCGTGCTTGGTCCGGCCGTTGCGGCGCCGGCCCTCGGAGGTCTCCTCGGACTCGGCGGCGGTCCGGGCGACCAGACCGGTCGCGGAGAGGATCACCTGACAGGGATCGTCGGCGACCTCCAGCGGACCGGCCGGCGCCGAGGCGGCCAGCACCTCCTTGAGGTCCCCGTCGACCAGGGTCGTCCGCCGCTCGGTGGCGAAGTCCTTCACCACCGCGGCCAACTCGTCGGAGACCACCCGGCGCAGCACGCTCTCGTCGTCGAGGATCGCCGACAGTGCGGCGATCTCGCTGCGCAACTGGTCCCGCTCGGCCTCCAGCTCGATCCGGTCGAACCTGGTCAACCGCCGCAGCGGCGTGTCGAGGATGTAGCCGGCCTGGATCTCGGAGAGCTGGAACCGCCCCATCAGGGCGTCCCTGGCGGCCAGGGCGTTGTCGCTGCCCCGGATCAGCCGGACCACCTCGTCGATGTCGAGCAGCGCGACCAGCAGCCCGTCGACCAGGTGCAGCCGGTCCTGCCGCTTGCGCCGACGGAACGAGGTACGGCGGGTCACCACCTGGTAGCGGTGGGCGAGGAACACCTCCAGCAGCGCCTTCAGGCCGAGGGTCTGCGGCTGCCCGTCGACCAGGACGAGGTTGTTGACACCGAACGACTGCTCCAGCGGGGTCAGCCGGTAGAGGTCGGCGAGCAGTGCCTGCGG
The DNA here is from genome assembly GCF_055586685.1 of Micromonospora sp. NPDC049529. Taxonomy (NCBI): domain Bacteria; kingdom Bacillati; phylum Actinomycetota; class Actinomycetes; order Micromonosporales; family Micromonosporaceae; genus Micromonospora; species Micromonospora sp. NPDC049529. The sequence goes on along the minus strand of NZ_JBVJHT010000005.1, from coordinate 186,224 downwards.
GTTGACCCCGACCTTGCACTCGATGACCAGGCGGGTGCCGTTCTCCCGGTCGGTCAGGTCCTTCACGTCGGCGATGCCCTGCAACCGGGCCGGCTGGCGCTGGCCCTTGCGCGGGCCGGAGGTGATCGGCTTTCCGCGTACCTCGTCGGTGATCGCCTCGATCACCTTCTCCGCACCGACGCCGTAGGGCAGTTCGGTGACGGTGATGGCCTGCCGGCCCCGGCTGCCCTCCAGCGGGCCGATCGTCACCCGGCCCCGCATCCGAACCACGCCGCGACCGGTCTCGTACGCCTTGCGCACCTCGTCCAGACCGAGCAGCAGGCCACCGGTCGGCAGGTCCGGACCGGGGACGAACTCCATCAGCTTGTCCAGCGACGCGTCCGGGTGCCTGATCAGCCACCGGGCCGCCGCGACCACCTCGCCGAGGTTGTGCGGGATCATGTTCGTGGCCATTCCGACCGCGATCCCCGAGGTGCCGTTGACCAGCAGGTTCGGGAAGGCCGCCGGCAGGACGGCGGGCTCGGAGAGCGAGCCGTCGTAGTTCGGCCGGAAGTCGACCGTACCCTCGCCGAGCTCACCGACCAGCAACATCGCCTCACGCGACATCCGCGCCTCGGTGTACCGGGCGGCGGCCGGGCCGTCGTCCGGGGAGCCGAAGTTCCCGTGGCCGTCGATCAACGGAACGTTGAGGGAGAAGTTCTGCGCCAGCCGGACCATCGCGTCGTAGATGGCGGTGTCGCCGTGCGGGTGGTACTTACCCATCACGTCACCGACGACCCGGGCCGACTTCACGTGGCCCCGGTCGGGCCGGTAGCCCTGCTCGCTCATGGAGTAGAGGATCCGGCGGTGCACCGGCTTGAGCCCGTCGCGCGCGTCCGGCAGGGCCCGGGAGTGGATCACCGAGAAGGCGTACTCCAGGTAGGAGTCCTCCACCTCGGTGGCGAGCGGGTTGTCGAGAACCCGCGCCCCCGCCTGGTCGAAGGCGGACAGGTCGACCTTCGAGGGTTTGCCGGTACGGCGTGCCATGACTTCGTGCTCTCTTCCATCCGTCGGCCGGTTCGGCGACCGCTCCCGTTACACGTCAACTCGGGCGCGACGGAGCCGGCGGCGCGGACGCGGCCGGCTCCGGGCCGTCAGGTGTCGATCGTCTCCTGGTCGACCCGGCTGGCGGAGTCGATGAGCCAGTTCTTGCGGGGTTCGACCTTCTCCCCCATCAGCAGCTCCAGGACATCCTCGGCGGCCTGGGCGTCGTCGAGTTTGATCCGCCGCACCGCGCGGGTCGCCGGGTTCATCGTGGTGTCCCACAGCTCGTCGGCGTCCATCTCGCCGAGCCCCTTGAACCGGGGAATCGGCGTGACGACCTGCTTGCCCGCCTTCTCCAGCCGGGCCACCCTGCTGGTCATCTCCGCCTGGGTGTACGTGTAGTGGGTCTCCGGGTTGCGGCCCTTGGTGCTCACCTTGTGCAGCGGCGGCACCGCGGCGAAGAGCCGGCCCGCCTCGATCACCGGCCGCATGTACTTCGCGAACAGGGTGATCAGCAGGGTACGGATGTGCGAGCCGTCCACGTCCGCGTCCGCCATGATCATGATGCGGCCGTACCGCATGGCGTCGAGGTCGAAGGTGCGACCCGAGCCGGCACCGAGCACCTGGACGATCGCCGAACACTCCGCGTTGTCCAGCACCTGTTGCAGGCTGGCCTTCTGCACGTTCAGGATCTTGCCCCGGATGGGCAGCAGGGCCTGGTATTCCGACGACCGGGCCAACCGGGCGGTGCCGAGCGCGCTGTCGCCCTCGACGATGAACAGCTCGCTGCGCTCGACCCCGGTGGAGCGGCAGTCGACCAGCTTCGGCGGCATCGAGGCGCCCTCTAGCGCGGTCTTGCGCCGGGCGGCGTCCTTCTGCTGCTTCTGGGTCAACCGGACCCGTGCGGCGTCCACGATCTTCTGCAGGACGGTACGCGCCTCGGCCTTGGTCCGCCGGTCCTCCAGCCAGGCCTTGACCTGCTGCTCCACCACCGTCTGGACCACCTTCGTGACCGGGGCGGTGGAAAGCTCGTCCTTGGTCTGCGAGGTGAACTGCGGCTCGGGGATCCGCACGTGCACCACGACGGTCATGCCCTCCAGCACGTCGTCGAGGATCGGCGGGTCCTCCTTCGGCTTGAGCAGGCCACGGGTGTTGCGGATCGCGGTCGTCAACGCCCGTACGGCACCGCGTTCGAAGCCCTTGCGGTGGGTGCCCCCGTGCACGTTGCGGATCGTGTTGGTGAAGGTCTCCACCGTCCGCTCGTAGCCGGTCCCCCACTTGAGCGCGACCTCGACCTCGGCCCGGCGCTCGACGTTGCTCTGCATGACGCCGTGCTCGTCGGCGGCGTTCTCCCGGTAGGTGCCCTCACCCGTGATCAGGAGGGTGCCGGACACCGGCTTGTCACCGGCCGGGGTCAGGAAGTCCACCATGTCGGTCAGGCCGTTGGGGAAGTGGAACGTCTCGGTGGTGGGCGACTCGACGGTGTTGTCGCGCAGCACGTAGGTGACGCCGGGCACGAGGAACGCGGTGTTGCGCAGCTTGGCCCGGACGGCGTCGACGTCGAGCGCCGCCCCGGTCTCGAAGTAGCGGGCGTCGTGCCAGTAGCGGATCGAGGTGCCGGTCGAGGCGCCGCGTTTCATCCGGCCCAGCGCCCGCAGGCCCGGTTGCCGGGTGAAGGTCCCACCGGGCCCGGGTCCGTCGAATATTCCCGGTACGCCGTGCTGGAACGACATCTGGTGGATCTGCCCACCCCGCTGCACGGTGACGTCGAACCGGTGGGAGAGCGCGTTGACCGCCGAGGCGCCCACGCCGTGCAGGCCACCGGAGGTCTTGTAGCCGGAGCCGCCGAACTTCCCGCCCGCGTGCAGCCGGGTGAGCACCAGTTCGACGCCGGACAGTCCGGAGCGCGCGTGCAGGTCGGTCGGGATGCCGCGACCGTCGTCGTCCACCTGGACGGAGCCGTCGGCATGCAGCGTGACCTCGATGTGCGTGGCGTGACCGGCGACACCCTCGTCGGTGGAGTTGTCCAGGATCTCGTTGAACAGGTGACCCACGCCACGGCTGTCGGTGGACCCGATATACATGCCGGGTCGCTTCCGGACGGCGTCGAGGCCTTCCAGATGGGTCAGGTCATCTGCCCCGTACAGAATCTCAGGCTGTGCAGTCAACGAGCTGAACTCCCCAGAGGTGCGGTGTACACGCCGTGGATCGGCATGATCGTCGGTCGGCGGGCCGGCGCTGACCGCGAGCCTACCCACTCCCCTGTCCGCTCTGACGGGACTGTCCGGGTCGGCACGGCGCGGCGGGGACGGACATCACGCGATCATGCCCTCCGGGTACGACAGGAACGCCACCGTCCCGACCACCCGGCGCCAATCTTGTCACCGCAAAGTTCCTCCGGGAGCGTCAGAGCGGCTTCGCGAACCAGTGGGCCGCGTACGGACTGTCGTTGAACGGCTCGACCTCGGCGTACCCGTGCCTGCCGTAGAGCCGGCGTGCCTCGACCAGGTCGTGGCGCGTGTCGAGCCGGAGCCGGGACAGCCCTCGGTCCCGCGCCGCCGCCTCCACCTCGGTCAGCAAGAGCGATCCGATCCCCCGCCGTCGCGCGCTCGGCGCGACGAACACCCGGGTCAGCTCGCCGACCCCGGCCGGCAGGAGACGCAGACCGGCACAGCCAACCGCCGCCGCGCCGTCGGTCGCCACCCAGAACAGGCCGCCCGGCGGCACGAGATCGTCGCTCGGCTCCTCGGCGAGCGCCGAGTCGACCTCGGCGGCGGTCGCCTCCCGCCTGTGGTAACGGCCGACGATGTCGTGGAAGTACGCGCGGAGGATTCGGCGCGCCTCGTCGGCGTCGGGCCCGGTCCGGACGATCGAGATGGTGGTCGGTGTCGGTGTCGGTGTCGGTGTCGGTGGCACAAGGCCATGGTCCGGGAGTCGCCGCGGCGCTGCCATCGCATTTCCCCGCGATCACCGCGATTCACGAGCCGGGCCGACCGGGTCCGCTCTCCGCGCGGACCGTCGCCTCGATGCCGTCGAGCACCACGGCCAGCCCGAAGTCGAACGTCTCCCGCGCCTCCCGCTCCAGGTAGGGCACGGTCTCCTCGGTCGGCCGGAACACCTGCTCGCGCTCCATCCGGGTCACGCTCGGGAAGCGCTCGGCGAAGTCGGGTGCCACCTCCGCCAGCAGGACCGAGCGGGCGAACCACCAGTCCTCGTCGGACATGCCGGTCGCCACCTTCGCGTAGCGGGCCTCCGCGACGGTCTGGGCGGTGCCCCGGACGAAGTGGAACAGGGTGCCGACGATCCGGCGTAGCGCCGTCGCGTCCAGCCCGGTCCGGTGGAGGAGCCGCAGCAGCGTCTCCAGTACGACGTACTCGTTCGGCCCGAGCACCGGTCGGGCCTGGGACACCTGGAGCACCCAGGGGTGGCGCAGGTAGAACTCCCAGAGGTCGCCCGCCCAGGTGGTGACGGTGGCCCGCCAGTCCGGCTCGGACGCGTATCCGGTGGGCAGTTCGGCGTGTGCCCGGTCGTACATCAGGTCGAGCAGTTCACTCTTGTTCGGCACGTACGTGTAGAGGGCCATTGCCGTACGCCCGAACCGCTCTCCCACCGCGCGCATCGAGAGCCCGGCCATTCCGTCCCGGTCGGCGACCTCGATCGCGGCGTCCACGATCCGGTCCACGCTCAGCGCCGGCTTGGGCCCCGGACCGGTGCGGACCTCGGGAGTTCCCGGCGTACGCCACAGCAGAGCCATCGAGCGGCGGGGATCGCCCTGGCCGGCAAAGACCACCACCTGCAACTCCTTAGCGCATAAATAAATCTCACCAAGCTATTCATTTATGGCGTAAGGCTATCAGGGATGTCATATCCGGCCGCACCGCGCGCGGCCGGCACCGGATCCACCTCGCCCGACTCGCGGTGGCCGAACCACCCCGGTCCGCTGGCGCCCGTAACCGGTCCGCCACCGGCCCGAACCGGGCAAACCCGGCCCGCGCCCGCCAGGAAGGGAGCCGTCATCGGATGAATGCCGATGGCCCGTCACGCTCCGACCACCGCTCGGGCACCGGCCCCGGAGCGCCAGGATGGCTCCCGGTGCCTGGCCGGCTCCTGCGATGAGCCCACCATCGGGCGCGTCCACCACCGCTGAGCTGGGCCGACAGAACATCGACAGGCAAGGATTGACTCGCAAAGACATCCGATGTTAACTGCATGTGACAGATGTGGGTCGGTTGGACATCACGGTCGGATCATCCTGCCGGGAAACCCTCCGAACCCATGCACAACAGTCTCGTGGTAGCTCCCCACTTCGGCGGATGGGGAGTCGCACGGACGCACCGCGTCCGTGGCACGAGCACATCGCAACGAGCGATCTAGAGGGGATCGTGTCGATGAAGATGAGCACGCCGACCCGCGTCGCCGCAGCCACCCTGCTCCTGGTCGGCCTGGCGGTCAGCGGACAGAGCGCACCGGCGACGGCGTCACCCACCGATGCCGCGTTCAACTCCACCACCGGGGCGTTGAACGTCAACTATGCCAACTACCTGTCCAAGCACGACATCGTCTACAACCGCCCGAACACCAACCCGCTGCACGGCCTGACCGTCGGCAACGGGCGCACCGGCGCGATGGCCTGGAACCAGAACGGCCTGACGATGCAGGTGTCCGGGGTGGACCTGTCGCAGCAGTCGACGTACGCGGCCGGACTGGTCAACCTGTTCAGCAACCCGCAGATGGACACCGGGTACACGACGTTCCAGCAGCGGCTCTCGCTCTACGACGGCACGCTCACCACCAGGTACGACAGCAACCGTACGGTCACCGTGATGGGCTCGCCCAACTCCGAGGTGATGGGCATCCACGTCGAGGACACCCGGCCGGGCGTCACCAGTGTCGGGCTGGACCTGAGCCTGTGGGACCCGAACACGGTGCAGAACATCGCCGACGTGCCGGACCTGAACACCTGGCGGACGTACTCGACGTTCGCGGACGCGTCCGGGGTCGGGATCAGCCGGGGGCAGAGCGACCCGAACAACTTCGGGTACACGCTCGCCGCCACGGTCGAGGGCGCCAGCTACACCTCGCAGGTCGTCAACGGCCGGCAGGTGCGGCTGAACATCACCCCGACCTCCAGCTACACGGTCTGGTTCACCGCCGCCAGCCGGATCAACTCCCCCGGCCTCAACTCGGTCACCCAGGCCCGCAACCAGCTCGCGTCCGTGAAGAGCACCGGGTACGCGACCACGCTGAACAACTACCGCAACTGGTGGCACGCGTTCTGGGAGAAGTCGTTCGTCCAGTACTCCAACTCGGCCGGTGACGCCGACTACCTGGAGAACGTCTACTACCTGGCGACGTACATGATCGCCGCCGGTGGTTACGGCAACTACCCGCTGCACTTCATCAACGGCGTGTTCCGGGCCACCCAGGACCAGAGCAAGTGGAGCAACGGCTACTGGTACTGGAACCAGCGCGACGTCTACAACTCGTTCTACGCCTCGAACCACACCGAGCTGATGGGTGGCTTCAACCGGCTCTACAGCCGCAACCTCGCCGCGCTGAAGTCGTACACGACCACCCGGTACGGCAGTGACGGGCTCTGGGTGCCGGAGACGATGGGCTGGGACGGCAACGCGCGCGGGACGATCAACAGCGACTACGTCAACGACCTGTACTCCACCGGCACCGAGGCCGCGTACAACATGTACCTCCAGTACCGGTACACCAACGACGAGACGTACCTGCGCAACACGGCGTACCCGTACATGCGCGAGGCGGTGAAGTTCTACGAGGACCGGCTCTCGGTCGACGGCAACGGCCGGTACTACATGGCGAACTCGAACTCGCACGAGACGTACTGGGACGTGCGCAACGCGATCACCGACCTGGCCGCCGTACGGCTGCTCTTCCCGCTCACCATCTCGGTCAGCAACCAGCTCGGGCTGGACAGCGGGCTGCGGGCGAACTGGCAGAACATCGTCAACAACCTGGCCCCGTACCAGATCCAGAACGGCGCCTACCTGCCGCACGACCCGCCGATCTCGCAGACCCGCAACAACGAGAACGTGGCCCTGGAGCTGGTCTGGCCCTACGACCAGACCGGGATCGGCTACCCGGACCAGCAGACCGCGATCAACACGTTCAACGTCCGGCCGCACCCGTACGGCAACGTCTGGTCCAACGACCACGTGCACGCAGCGAGGCTCGGCCTGGCCGACCAGGCGTTCCAGGGCATGCGGACGATGTTGCAGAAGTACCAGAACTACCCCAACGGCATGACCAACAACACCAACGGGGTGTTCGAGTACCTCGGCATCCACCTGGCGGCGATGAACGAGTCGCTGATGCAGAGCTACAACGACAAGATCCGGGTGTTCCCGGCGGTCCCGTCCGGCTTCGTCGGCAAGTTCACCCTGTTGGCCAAGGACGGCTTCCTGGTCAGCTCGGAGCGCGAGGCGAACGAGACCAAGTACGTCGGGATCAGGAGCCTGTACGGCAAGCAGGCGCGGGTGGTGAACCCGTGGGGCACCCAGGAGGTCCGGGTCCGGCGTACGTCGGACAACGCCATCCTGACCACCAGCTCGGCCGGCGAGATCACCTTCGCCACCGCGGCGAACGCGGTGTACGTGGTCGAGCGGACCGCCAAGCCGCTGGCCAACTACACCTCGACCACCCTGACCGGAACCGCCAACCAGGGCGCCAAGAGCCTGCTCAACACGGCCTCGACGCTCGGGCTCGGCGGCGGCACCGGTGGTGGCGGCCTGGTCAACAACACCCTGCTCACCTACGACGCCAACTGGCACCTGACCACTGCACGCGGGTACGGCGACTACAACGACGACACCCACCACACCAACACCGTCGGCGCGACCGCCTCGTACACCTTCACCGGCACCGGCGTGGAGTACCTGTCCGAACGCAACGGTGACATGGGCAACGTCGACGTCTACATCGACAACGTGTTCCAGGCCAACGTGAACCTGTACGTCAGCGGGGCCCGGCAGGCGCAGGCGGTGGTCTACAGCAAGACCGGGTTGACGAACGGCTCGCACACGATCCGGATCGTCAACAAGGCCACCTCGGTCGGCATGGTCGACGCGCTGCGCATCCTCACCGGCGGCACCACCCCGACGCCCGGCGGTACGGCGCTGCGGGCCGGGGCCAACAACCAGTACGTCACCGCCGGCAGCGCGCCGCTGATCGCCAACTCCACCACCGTCGGCACCGCGCAGCAGTTCGACGTGGTCGCCCTCGGCTCGGGCAACGTGGCGCTGCGGTCCCGGCTGAACAACCAGTTCGTCTGCGCCGAGAACGCCGGTGCGGCGGCGCTGATCGCCAACCGCCCGTCGGCCGGTTCGTGGGAGACGTTCACGCAGGTGAACAACTCGGACGGCACGGTGAGCTTCCGGGCCACGGTCAACAACAGTTACGTGTCGGCCGAGAACGGTGGTGCGGGCGCCCTCATCGCCAACCGCCCCACGATCGGCCCCTGGGAGAAGTTCACCCTGGTCACCAGCTAGCGAAACCCCGGCGGGGGTCGGCAGCCGCAAGGATCGCCCAGCGGGCGATGCCAGGTTGACGACCCCTGCCGGGTCGACGACCGGTCCCGCCCACGCCCATGGGCGCCAGCACTCCCCGGAACCCCCTCCACTCCTGTGCGAAGGAGCAGCCCCCCATGCGCATCCGCGCGCTCTCCACGGTCCTCAGCGTCGCCCTGGTGGCGACGGCCGCCCTGGTCGGGGTGACCCCGCCGGCGGCGTCGGCGGCACCCCTGACCAAGGTGCTGGTCTTCTCGAAGACCGCCGGCTTCCGGCACTCGTCCATTCCCAACGGCATCGCCGCGATCCAGGCGCTCGGGGCGGCGAACGGCTTCACGGTCACCGCGACCGAGGACGCCGGTCAGTTCACCACCGCCAACCTGGCCCAGTACCAGGCGGTGGTCTGGCTCTCCACCACCGGCGACGTGCTCGACGCCACCCAGCAGACCGCGTTCCAGTCGTACATCGCCGCCGGTGGCGGGTACGTCGGGGTGCACGCCGCCGCCGACACCGAGTACGACTGGGCCTGGTACGGCGGACTCGTCGGCGGCTACTTCGCCTCGCACCCGGCCACCCAGCAGGCGACGATCCGCACCGAGGACCGGTCAAACGTCTCGACCGCGCACCTGCCGCAGAACTGGACCCGCACCGACGAGTGGTACAACTACCGCGCCAACCCCCGGGCGAACGTCAAGGTGCTGTCCAACCTGGACGAGTCGTCGTACAGCGGTGGGTCGATGGGCGGTGACCACCCGATCACCTGGTGCCAGAACTACGGCGGCGGGCGGTCCTGGTACACCGGGCTCGGGCACACCGAGCAGACGTACACCGAGGCGAACTTCACCCGGATGCTGCTCGGCGGGATCCAGATCGCGGCCGGGGCGAAGCCGGCCGACTGCCGCCCCGAGGTCGGCTACACCGCGCTGTTCGACGGTAGCCAGGCCAGCCTGAACCAGTGGCGCCAGGCGGGTCCGGGCGGCTTCACCCTGGCCGACGGCACGCTCAGCTCGGTCGGCGGGATGGGTCTGCTCTGGTACCCGGTCCGGACGTTCGCGAACTACTCGCTGAAGCTCGACTGGATGATGCCCGGCGACGACAACGGCGGCGTCTTCATCGGCTTCCCCGACCCGCAGGGCGACCCGTGGCTGCCGGTCGACACCGGCCACGAGATCCAGATCGACGCCACCGACGCCGACCCGTCGCGCACCACCGGCAGCGTCTACAGCTTCAAGGCACCCGACACCGCCGCGCGGGCCGCCGCGCTGAACCCGCCCGGTTCGTGGAACACGTACGAGATCGGGGTGCACGGGCAGCGGGTGGAGATCTGGCTCAACGGCGTGAAGATCAACGACTACACCAGCACCCGGAACATCGCCAACGGCTACATCGGCGTACAGAACGACGGCGCCGGGTTGGACATCAACTACCGCAACATCCGGATCAAGGCAGAGGGCGGCAACCCGCCGCAGCCCACCGCCGACCTGGCCCAGGGGAAGCCGACCAGCGCCTCCAGCGTCGAGGCCGGCAGCCCGCACGTGGCGGCGAACGCGGTGGACAACAACCCGGCCACCCGCTGGGGCAGCCTCTCCGCCGACCCGCAGTGGATCTCGGTGGACCTCGGTGCGACGTACAACCTGAACCGGGTGCGGCTGAACTGGGAGACGGCCTACGGCCGGGCGTACCAGATCCAGACCTCGCCGAACAACAGCACCTGGACCACGGCGTACTCGACCACCACCGCCGACGGCGGGGTCGACGACGTCACCCTCACCGGCACCGGCCGCTACGTCCGGGTGTACGGCACCCAGCGCGCCACCGCCTGGGGCTACTCGCTGTGGGACCTCAACGTGTACGGCACCCCGGTCACCGGCACGCCCACCCTGCTGTCGGCGGGTCGGCCCACCGCCACCTCCAGCGTCGAGACCGGCAGCGGGCACGTGGCCGGCAACGCCGTCGACGGCAACCCGGCCACCCGCTGGGGCAGCGCCTACGCCGACCCACAGTGGATCTCCGTCGACCTCGGCGCCAGCCGCTCGATCAGCCGGGTACGGCTGAACTGGGAGGCCGCGTACGGGCAGGCGTACCAGATCCAGACCTCGCCCGACGGCAACACCTGGACCACGGTGCACTCGACCACCGCCTCCGACGGCGGCATCGACGACGTCACCCTCACCGGCACCGGCCGCCACGTCCGGGTGTACGGCACCCAGCGCGCCCTGACCCCCTACGGCTACTCGCTCTGGGAGTTCGAGGTCTACGGCGCCTGACCCCTCGCTTTCTCCACCCCCGGCACCACCCCCGGAAAGGAACCCGATGTCCCCCACTCCCCATCGCTGGTCGCGCCTGGTCGTCGCGGCCACCGTCGCCGCGACGAGCACCGCGCTCGCCGTGGCCGGCGCCCCGAGCCCGGCCCAGGCCGTGGTGATCCCGCCCGCCGACTACCAGCAGGTGGTCCTGGCCACCGGCTCCGCCGAGATCGGCGAGGCCATGTCGCTGGCCGTGCTACCGAACCGTTCGGTGGTGCACACCGCCCGCAACGGCACCGTCCGGGTGACCGACGCGGCCGGCAACACGAAGGTCGCCGGCAACATCCCGGTCTACACGCACGACGAGGAGGGGTTGCAGGGCGTCGCGGCGGACCCCAACTTCGCCAGCAACCGCTTCATCTACCTCTACTACTCCCCCACCCTCAGCACGCCGTCCGGTGACGCCCCCACCACCGGTACGGCGGCGGACTTCGAGGCGTGGAAGGGGCACCTGCGGCTGTCCCGGTTCACCCTGAACTCCGACGACACGCTCAACATGGGCAGCGAGCGGATCATGCTCCAGGTCAACAACGACCGGGGGCAGTGCTGCCACGTCGGCGGTGACATCGACTTCGACGCCGCCGGCAACCTGTACCTGAGCACCGGCGACGACACCAACCCGTTCGAGTCGAACTCGTACACCCCGATCGACGAGCGGACCACCCGCAACCCGCAGTTCGACGCCCAGCGCTCCTCGGGCAACACCAACGACCTGCGCGGCAAGGTGCTGCGGATCAAGCCGCAGGCGGACGGGACGTACACCATCCCGGCCGGCAACCTGTTCGCGCCGGGCACGGCCAACACCCGGCCGGAGATCTACGCGATGGGGTTCCGCAACCCGTTCCGGATGAGTGTCGACAAGCCCACCGGCATCGTCTACCTCGGTGACTACGGCCCGGACGCGGGTGTCTCCGACGCCAACCGGGGACCGAGCGGCCAGGTGGAGTTCAACCGGATCACCGCGCCGGGCAACTACGGCTGGCCGTACTGCACCGGTACGAACACCACGGCGGAGACGTACAACGAGTACACCTTCCCGTCCGGCCCGTCGCAGGCGAAGTACAACTGCGCCGCCGGACCGACCAACAACTCGTTCCGCAACACCGGTCAGACCACGCTGCCGCCGGCCAAGCCGAGCTGGATCCGGTACGGCGGCGACGCCGGCTCCCCGCCGGAGTTCGGCGGCGGTTCGGAGTCCCCGATGGGCGGCCCGGTCTACCGCTACAACGCCGCGCTGAACTCCCCGGTCAAGTTCCCGCAGTCGCTCGACGGCCAGTACTTCGCCGGCGAGTACGGCCGCCGCTGGATCAAGGCGGTCACGGTCAACAGCAACGGCACCGCCGGTGAGATCTCCGCCTTCCCGTGGACCGGTACCCAGGTGATGGACATGGCCTTCGGTCCGGACGGGGCGCTGTACGTGCTCGACTACGGCACCGGGTCGAACAACCAGGCGCTGATCCGGGTCGAGTACATCGGTGGCGGCAACCGCAGCCCGGTCGCGGTGGCCTCGGCCACCCCCACCTCCGGGGCGAACCCGCTGACCGTCCGATTCTCCTCGGCGGGCAGCTCGGACCCGGAGGGCGGGGCGCTGTCCTACCTCTGGACCTTCGGCGACGGCACCACCTCGACCGCCGCCAACCCGACCAAGACCTACACCGCGAACGGCACCTACTCGCCGACGTTGCGGGTCACCGACCCGACCGGGCTGTCCGGCACGGCGAGCCTGGTGGTCACCGTCGGCAACACCGCGCCGACGGTGAACCTGCAACTGCCGGCCGACGGCCAGCTGTTCAACTTCGGTGACACCGTCCCGTTCACCGTCAGCGCCGCCGACGTGGAGGACGGCACGATCAACTGTGCCCGGGTGACGGTGACGTACTCGCTCGGCCATGACAGCCACGCCCACCAGATCACCTCCAAGACCGGCTGCTCCGGGACGATCACCATCCCGGTCGACGGCGAGCACGACTCGGCGGCGAACATCTTCGGGGTCTTCGACGCGACCTACACCGACAACGGCGGCCTGACCTCGCGCAGCACCAGGACGCTGCAGCCGAAGCACCGGCAGGGCGAGCACTTCGGTGCCCAGTCCGGCATCCAGACGGCCGACCACGCCGCCGCCGAGGGTGGCCGCACGGCCGGCTTCGTCGACAACGGCGACTGGATCTCGTACCAGCCGTACCTGCTGGGCAACGCGACCCAGTTCACCGCGCGGGTCTCCTCCGGCGGGGTCGGCGGCACCATCGAGGTGCGTACCGGCTCGGCCACCGGCACCCTGCTCGGCAGTGTCGCCGTCGCGAACACCGGCAGCTGGGACACGTTCACCAACGTGACCGCCAACCTGTCCAACGTGCCGACCGGCACCACCTCTCTGTACCTGGTGTTCAAGGGCGTCACCGGGCAGGGCAACCTGTTCGACGTCGACGCGTTCACCTTCACCACCGGCACCGTCGCCACACCGGCCGTGATCAGCCTGCGGGCCCGGGTGAACAGCCAGTACGTCTCCGCCGAGAACAGCGGGGCGAACCCGCTGATCGCCAACCGGCCGACGATCGGCCCGTGGGAGCAGTTCGACCGGCTCGACGCGGGCAACGGCAACATCGCCCTGCGGGCGAAGGCCAACGGTCTGATCGTCACCGCCGCCAACGGCACCGCGCCGCTGATCGCGAACAAGACCACCATCGGTACCTGGGAGACCTTCACCCTGGTGCGCAACACCGACGGCAGCGTCAGCCTGCGCAGCCTCGGCAACAACCAGTACGTCGCCGCCGAGGGCGGCGGTGCCCAGCCGCTGATCGCCAACCGTCCGACGATCGGCTCCTGGGAACGCTTCGACCTGATCGGCGGCTGACCGCCGCATCCGGAGACGACCGGTGCGGGCGTTCCACCGCCCGCGCCGGTCATCCGGCTCCGGCTCCGCCACTACGGAGGACACACACATGTACCGGATCTCCCGCTGGGCGCGTTTCGCCCTGGCGTCCCTGCTGCTCGCCGCAGCCGGTGCCGCCGGCGTGCCCGGCCCGACCGCGCAGGCGGCACCGCCCGCGCAGGCCACCGTGCCCGCGCGGGCACCCGTCCAGGCGCTGGCCGCGCCCGCGTCCAACGTCCACATCTTCTACTACTCCTGGTACGGCAACCCGGCCGTCAACGGCGCCTACCGGCACTGGCAGCAGGGCAACCACACGCCGCCGCAGGACATCGGCGCGAACTTCTACCCGACCCGGGGCGCGTACGACTCCGGCGACGTCGCCACGATCAACCAGCACATGGCCTGGATCAGCCAGGCCGGGGTGGGCGTGATCGTCTACAGCTGGTGGGGGCAGGGCTCGTACGAGGACAACCTGGCCGCCCGTACGCTGACCGCCGCCGCCCAGTACGGCATCAAGGTGGCCTGGCACCTGGAGCCGTACAGCGGCCGGACCGCGGCCAGCACGGTCGCCGACATCAACTACATCAACTCCCGGTACGGCTCCAGCCCGGCCTTCTACCGGGACGCGGCGCACGGCAACCGGGCGGCGTTCTACGTCTTCGAGAGCCTGCGGATCACCGACTGGTCCGCGTTGGCCCAGGTGCGGGCGAACAACATCGTGCTGGCCCAGACCACCGACACGTCGAAGGTGGCCAACTTCGGTGGCATGTACACCTATGACGGTATCGCCGGGGCGACCGCACCGGGCTGGGCGAACGCCGCCGCGTACTGCCGGGCGAACGGGCTGGTCTGGGCCCCCTCGGTGGCACCGGGTTACCTGGACGACCGGGCGGTGCCGGGCAACACCACGCCCACGCTGAACCGGGACAACGGCGCCGCGTACGACCGCCAGTGGACCAACGCCCTGGGTACGCCGACGCCGCCGGACTGGGTGTCGATCACGTCGTTCAACGAGTGGCACGAGGGGTCGACGATCGAACCGGCGAGTTCCACCCCGCCGGCCGGTCACGGCTACCTGACCTATTCGGGCGCGTACGGGCTGACCGGGGTGGCGGCGCAGAACGCGTACCTGGACCGGACCCGCTACTGGGCCGAGCGGTTCAATCCGGGTGCCCCGACGAGCCCGGTGGTGAACCTGCGGGCCCGGGTCAACAACCAGTACGTGTCCGCCGACAACGGCGGGGCGGCGCCGCTGGTCGCCAACCGGGCGGCGGTCGGCCCCTGGGAGCAGTTCGACCGGCTCGACGCGGGCGACGGCACCATCGCCCTGCGGTCGAAGGCCAACGGACTCATCGTCACCGCCGCCAACGGCACCGCACCCCTGGTCGCCAACAAAACCACCATCGGCACCTGGGAACGGTTCCAACTCGTCCGCAACACCGACGGCAGCGCCAGCCTGCGCTCTCTCGGCAACAGCATGTACGTCGCCGCGGAAAACGGCGGCGCCGCGCCACTGATCGCGAATCGAGCGGCGATCGGCGCCTGGGAACGGTTCGATATTGTCGGCGGGTAGTCAATTGACCACTCACCGTTGACCTGCCGAAACGGGCTACCGAGCGGAGCCCGATCGGCCACTCGAATATCCGCCACCGCCGCGATGATGGAGGCCCCATCGTCCGGCGGTGGCGGGGTATTTTCCGCCTGATCGGACGATTTTCGGGCGTCCCACGGATTCAAGGACCGACGGATGAGGCGCTGGAGCCCCGGACAGGGGACGATAAGCGGATGAAGGTCCTATTCCTTGGCGGTCCGTGGCACGACCAACGCCACGAGGTGACTCCCGCTCGATCTGTGGCTGCGGCGCGCTCGCTGCCGATGTACCTGAAAGTTCCGGTAACGGCGGTTGATGGCGACTCCGCTGACCCGGCCACGGCAGCCTCCCGGCTACCGCAGCCACGCGGGCACGTCACCTACACCCGCCGGTACGCCCGTGGAGGTGGCGAACGCCTCCCGGTCTACGTCGCACCGGACTACGACGGGCCGCCGCGGGCCTGAGGCCCGGCAGCCGGCCGGCGCGGGGTGGGCGAGCACCACAACGCGCCATCCGACCCTGGTCGGCACTATCCCCCGTGCCGACCACGGCCAGCGGCCCTCACCGCTGGTCATGCCCTCTTCCCCTGCTACCCCGGCCGGCGCCGGTCGTGCGTTGACGCGCGCGATCAGCGCCGGCCGCGGCTACCCACCCGGCTGCCGGCCGAGAACGCGGCCGCGCCACCCGCGCCCGCCGGAGCGGCCGCCACCCGGGCCGGACGCCCCGAACCACCATGATCAGCAGCATCTCGGGACGCCTGACGCTTCTCTGCGCCGTTATGTGGCGATGCGTCCCGTTTCGTACCGCGACGCGCCGAACCACCGCGTCCGGCACCGCCGCCCGCCGAACCACCACTCGCCGAACCGCCGCGGGTGGAAGCACCGCGGGCCGAACCGGACCCGGCGGAACCGACACCGGTCGACCCCGCCGACGACGCCGGACGCGGCACCGGCGGGGCGGTGAACAGCCGCTCGCCCGGAGCGAGTTCGGCCAGCAGGGCGTCACCGGGTCGCAACGGGGTGATCGTCGGGTTGATCCCGGCCTGCCGGGTGAGGTCCCGCACGTCGGCAACCTGGTCCTCGGTCATCAGCGTGACCACGGTGCCGCTGGCTCCGGCCCGCGCGGTCCGCCCGGACCGGTGCAGGTACGCCTTGTGCTCGGCCGGCGGATCGGCGTGGATCACCAGCGCCACGTCGTCGACGTGGATGCCGCGCGCGGCGATGTCGGTGGCGACCAGCGTACGGGCGTCGCCGGTGGAGAACGCCGCCAGATTGCGGGTACGCACGTTCTGCGCCAGGTTGCCGTGCAACTCCACCGCCGACACGCCCGAGGCGACCAACTGGCTGGTCAGCTTCTTCGCCCCCCGCTTGGTACGGGTGAACACGAGGGTACGGCCGGGAGCGGCGGCCAGGTCGATCAGCACCGGCAGCCGGTCGTCGTGGCGTACCCGGAGCACGTGGTGGGTCATCGCGGCGACCGGAGACTGGGCCGAGTCGACGCTGTGCGTGACCGGGTTGCTCAGGTACCGCCGGACCAGCACGTCGATCCCGGCGTCCAGGGTCGCCGAGAAGAGCAGCCGCTGGGAGGCGGCCGGCGTACGGTCGAGCAGCCGCTTCACCACCGGCAGGAAGCCGAGGTCGGCCATGTGGTCGGCCTCGTCGAGCACGGTGATCTCGACCGCGTCGAGCACGGCCTCACCGGTCGACACGTGGTC
This sequence comes from Micromonospora sp. NPDC049529, assembly GCF_055586685.1. Taxonomy (NCBI): domain Bacteria; kingdom Bacillati; phylum Actinomycetota; class Actinomycetes; order Micromonosporales; family Micromonosporaceae; genus Micromonospora; species Micromonospora sp. NPDC049529. Next base: position 169,186 of record NZ_JBVJHT010000005.1, on the reverse strand, counting down.
GGCGAGCCGACCGGGACAGGCGATCAGGATGTCGACCCCGGCGCGCAGGGCGGTCACCTGCGGCCGCGCGCCGACCCCGCCGAAAACGGTCAGGGTGCGCAGCGACAGGGCGGCGGCCAGCGGGGCGATCGTCGCCTCGATCTGGGTGGCCAACTCCCGCGTCGGCGCCAGGATCAGCGACCGGGGTCGGCCCGGTCGCCGCGACGGGCGGGCGGCGAGGAGCCGGGCGAGCAGCGGGATGGCGAACGCGTACGTCTTGCCGGACCCGGTCCTGCCCCGACCGAGCACGTCCCGCCCGGCCAGCGCGTCCGGCAGGGTCGCGGTCTGGATCGGGAACGGGCTGGTGATGCCCGCCCGGTCCAGCGCGGTCACGAGGGTGCCCGGCACGCCGAGTTCGGCGAAGGAACGGGGCGAGGAATCGGGTGTCTTGCTGGGGCGGCGTGCCGCCATGGAATGTCTCCGAACGTGGAAGGAATCGCCCTGCACGGCGCTGACCGATCGGTCGCGGCGCGTGGTGGTCGAGATCAGCGCAGGTAGCGGTCGGGACCGGGGCGCTGCGTAGACCAGTCTACCCGCCGCCGGGCGACGGCCGCCGACCGTACGCCAAAGTCGTGTCGCAGGCTACGGGTACGCTGACGGCACGATGCGTTGCGGTCTCCGGCCATCGACCGCGATGCGTCGCGGTCCCCGGCCGCTGACCGGATCCACCCCCGCTCGTCCACCTCCGCACCCGACTCGCACCTGCCTGCGGGTGACCCGCGCACCGGCGCGCAAGCATTGGAGCAGATGTTGACCGATGTGACCGTTCACGACCCGAGCCCGTTCGGCGACCTGCCGGAGGGCGACCCCTCGACCGACCAGCGGCCGGCCGTCGACGTGAGCCTGGCCGCGATGACCCGCCTGCGTACCCCGTTCGAGGTCGCGGCCGAGCCCAACCCGCCCGGCGACGACCACGCCTAGGGTTTCGTCCCGACCTGCCTGGCCGCCGGCTGGTCGATCCGCGCCTCGGCCGACCGGCCACCGATGATCCCGTGCTTCCTGGCCAGGTGCCCGAGGTAGGTGATCGCGCCGAGCAGGATCCCGATGTCGTCCAGGTAGACCGGATCGGGCAGAACGTCCACCGGCGAGATGCCGTAGACCACCGCCGCCCAGAAGGCGAACCTGCCGGACACCGGCATCCGGCTGCTCCGGATCAGCGACCTCATCCTGAGCAGCCTGACCACGAGCACGATCGCGACCACGAGCGTCACGGCGGCGGCGACGACCACCAGCGCGACAACAACCGACGAGTCCACGCGTCCTCCCGAGTTCCGATGACCGTCAACCGGGCCGCCCCGGCGGGCGATCGGCTCCGGACAGGATGCTTCCTGCCCCGATCCCTCGATCATTACGCCACGCCGACGGCCGCAGGAGGTTGCCCACCGACGGGTCATCCAACGTGGACCAGGGGACGGCGACGTCGGTCCGGTTCCGCCTGGCGGAGCACCTCACGGGTGAGCGGGGCCACCTCACCGTCGCCGAAGAAGAGGTAACGCAGCAGGTACCGCAGCGGGTTGCCCTCGGTCCAGGCGAAGTAGATGTGCGGCAGCTTCCCGGTCGTGTCCCGGACGTGCAGCAGAAGGCCGGCGATGGCGTTGGCGATGCTGGCGCCTTCGAGCCGGAGGATCCGGTAGCCGAACCGTTCCTCACCGGTGACGATCAGTTCCGATTCGAACTCGGACGGGTCACGGACCGTCACCTCAAGGAAGAGGACCGGCTCGCCGGCCGGGATGTGGTTGTCGTGGCGCTGCTCGGCCTCCTTCTCCCGGTACTCGATCTCGTCGCGTTCGTTCGGCTCGTTCGCGATGAGGTGGATCTCCCCGCGCTCCACCACGGCGGCGAGGAACCGCTGCGCCTCCGGATCCAGGTGCACGCCGCTGACCCGCAGTTCGGTGGCCCGGAACACCCGGGACAGGATGGAGGTGGCGATGATCGCGGCGATGAACAGCGAGGCGATCCGGACACCGTCGGGGCGTTCGATCACGTTGGCGACGGTGGTGTAACCCAGCACCAGCGTGATCAGCGCGAAGGCGGCGGTCGCCCCGCGCCGGCGCCGTCGACGCGAGGAGAGGGTGACGGCGAGCGCGGCCGAGGTGATCAGCACCAGCACGCCGGTGGCGTACGCGCCGCCCTGGGCGGTGACGTCGGCCTTGAACACCACCGTGATCAGGAACGCGATCAGGGTGAAGACCAGCACCAACGGGCGTACGGCGCGGGCCCAGTCCGGCGCCATGCCGTAGCGCGGCAGGTAACGGGGTACGAGGTTGAGCAGACCGGCCATGGCCGACGCGCCCGCGAACCAGAGGATCAGCACGGTGCTGATGTCGTAGACGGTGCCGAAGCCGTTGCCGACGTACCGGTGGGCGAGGAAGGCCAGCGCCCGCCCGTTCGCCTCCCCACCGGCCTCGAACTCATGGTGCGGGATGAGCACGGTGGTGACGAAGCTGCTGGTGATGAGGAAGACGCTCATGATGATCGCGGCGCTGGTGAGCAGCCGGTGGGCTCCCCGGATCCGGGCCCGGGGCCGACGGGGGTTGTCGCTCTCGTGTCCCCTGATCAGCGGCATGACGGCCACGCCGGTCTCGAACCCGGACAGACCGAGAGCCAGCCGGGGGAAGACCAGCAGGGCGACGACCACGATGCCGAGCACGTCGGGGTGCTCGTCGAACAGCAGCCGGCGCCAGTCGGAGACCAGCCCGGGATGGCTCACCAGGTGCCCGAACGACACCGTGATCACGACCAGGTTCAACAGCAGGTAGACGACGACCAGCACCACGGCGATGCCGATGGCCTCCTTGAAGCCCTTCAGGAAGACCGCCCCGAGCAGCGCGACCAGCACCAGGGTCACCTCGACCTGTAGCCCGCCCAGCGACTCCGGCAGGTACGGGTTCTCCATGATGTGCGCGCTGGCGTCGGCCGCGGAGAGCGTGATCGTGATGATGAAGTCGGTGGCGGCGAACCCGAGCAGGGCCAGTACCAGCAGCTTGCCGTTCCAGCGCGGCAGGAGCCGTTCCAGCATGGCGATCGACCCCTGGCCGTGCGGGCTCTCCCGGGCGACCCGCCGGTACACCGGCAACGCGCCGAACAGGGTCAGCGCCACCAGCACCAGGGTGGCGATCGGCGAGATCACCCCGGCGGCCAGGGCGGCGATGCCCGGCTGGTACCCGAGGGTGGAGAAGTAGTCCAGGCCGGTCAGGCACATCACCCGCCACCACGGCCGCTGGTGCTCGACGCTCTCGCTGGTGTACGGACCGCTGGCCCGACCCGGTGGCAGACCGTGCAGGAGCCAGCGGCGCAGCCGCCCGCCGGGCTGTACCGCTCCCGGCTCCCCCATCGTCTGACCCGCCACGTCGTATCCCCCGCTCGGGCGGCCGACCAATCCCGCCGCGAGCCATCGTCACCCGGCCCGGCCCGCTGCCGTGGAGAAACCGCCCATCCGGTGCCATGGGACGCCGCCGGGCCCGTACCGGTTTTCGCGGCACCCGGCGGTGGGCGCCGGGCCGCTACCCGTCCTTGGGGACGGCAAAAGTCGAGGCTGGCGCGGGGTCGTCCGCATGAGCGGTCCGGGAGTGGGCACTCACGGGTGCCCACCACGGGGCCGTCAGCGAGGTGAGTCCATGGCCGCGAAGAAGCAGTCCACGACGAACGGCGAGGCGGTGAACGCTGGCGAGGGCGGGCCGGAGTCGGTCGGCCCCTGGGGTACGACCCGCGGCCTCGACCAGGACGCACCCTGGGGCGTCGAGGAGGACTCGCCGCTCGACGAGGGCAGCGAACCGACGGCGGTCGTCGAGGGGCGGCGGGGCGAACGTCGGGCCGGAGAGCCCGCGGCGGCCGGTGGCGACGGCCTCGGTACGGTCGAGCCGACCCCGTTCCACGAGGCCGGACCCGGCCTGACCCCCGACACGCCGGGACGCCATTCGTTTCCGGACGAGAGTTCTACGGGTTCGCTGGCCGACAATCCGCTCGAAGAGGAGACCGGCATGCGCCCGGAGCACCCCGGCGGCGGCTGAGCCCGACGGGCGCGGCCACGGCACCGTCCCCGAACGCCGCCTCGACCAGGAGCCGTTCGAGGTCGCGCAGGAAACGCTCGTTCTGCTCCGTGGGCAGGTGGGCGGTGTCCGCGGTGAGGGCCAGGCCCACGGCGCCGGGTCGATCGACGATCTCGATCCGGGTACGCCAGGTGAAGGTGTCCAGCCCGTGTGTCAGGGCGAACGACGAGTCGGCCAGCGCTGCCCGTACCCGGGTTTCGTCGGTGTCCCGGCCGAACAGGTCGACGTCGGTGGAGAGCCGGATGTCGTTCAGGTAGAGGTGCGGGTTCACCCCCACGGCGTACGGGTGGCCGGCCGCCCGGAACGCCTCCCGCAGGTGGATGGGGTCGTAGTAGGGGGCGCATGCTGATCATCACGTAGTCCGGTCCGTGCCGCTCGATGGCCATCCAGAGCGCACGCTGCCCCCAGGTCAGTGGCGCGGCCGGCTCGCCGGCACCCACGAAGGCGGGCCGCGTCCACTCCGTGCTCGCCCCCGGAACCGACGGGGCGGGCGCCTCCGCAGCGGTCGTGGTGGCGGATCGGTCCGGGGTCGGCGGTGCCGGTTGGGCCGCGTCCTCGCGTACCGCCATGACGCATCTCCGCTCCATTGTCGACAGTGTTCGCGGGCGGCCGCCACCGATCGGGACAGCTCGATCCGACAGGTATCCGTTGATCGGGGCGGGCTTCGAACATCCGCAAGAAAGCGCATTCCTGTGGCCGATTGGCTGATCCGCCGAGCCGTACGGCACCCCTCGGCCGGTCACCGCACGAGCCGCGTGCCGGCACCGCCTCGCCGTCTGCGCGGTACACCGGGCGGGAATGTCGGACCGGTCTGGCATCCTCGGGGAATGAACCGGCCCGACCCTCCGTCACCGACCCCCTGGCCCGCCGCCGGTCCCACGCGGTCATGACGGCGCTGTCCGAGATCGGCCCGCTCCGGCTGGCGGCGCAGCACCTCGCCGGTCCGGGGCTGTCGAGCGCGGCCGAGGCGGTGCGCTGGCTGACCGCCGTCCAGGCGCAGGACTTCCCCGGCGCCCTCACCTCGGTCGCCCTGCGTACGGTCGGCGGCACCCGGCAGGCGGTCGAGGCCGCGCTCGACCGTGGTGAGATCGTCAGGTCCTGGCCGATGCGCGGCACCCTGCACCTCGTCGCGGCCGAGGACCTGCCCTGGATCCTGGGGCTCACCACGCCCCGGCTGGTGGCCGGCGCGCTCGGGCGCCAGGCCCGGCTCGGCCTGGACGCGGCCACCCTCGAACAGGCACGGGAACTGGCCGTGGGCGCGCTGACCGGCGGCCGGCGCCTGGGACGCGACGAACTGCTCGGGATCTGGGACGCCGCCGGCCTATCGACCGACGCCCAACGCGGCTACCACCTGATCTGGTATCTGGCACAGACCGGGACCCTCTGCTTCGGACCGGTGCGGGACAGCGAGCAACTGATCGTGCTGATGGACGAGTGGATTCCACGGCCGCGCCGACCGGAGCGCGAGGAGGCGCTCGGCGAGCTGGCGCTGCGTTACTTCCGCGGCCACGGCCCGGCCACGGTCAAGGACTTCACCAGGTGGACGAACCTGGTCGCGGCCGACGTGCGGGCCGGGCTCGCGCTCGCCCGACCGGCACTGGCCCGGATCGAGGTCGACGGGGTGGAGTACCTGATGGATCCGGGCACACCGGAGCGGCTCGCCGCCGACCGGGGCCGGGCCGCAGGGGTGTTCCTACTGCCGGGTTTCGACGAGTTCATCCTCGGCTACCAGGATCGCGGTGCGGTGCTGGCAGCCGAGTTCGCCAACCACATCGTGCCGGGCAACAACGGGATGTTCCGCCCCACGGTAGTCGGCGGCGGCCGGGTGCTGGGCACCTGGGCGCGTACCGGTCGGGGCGCGAAGCGGACGGTGACCGCGACACCGTTCGACGGGTTTCCGCCCGGCGTGGCCGAGGCGATCCCACGGGTGCACGACACCCTGCCGTGACGGCACGTGACCCCGCATGGTCAGCACCCGCAGGTGGCGCCGAGCACCGGGGCGGTCAGGTCGTCGGCCGGACGGCGTACCAACCCGGACTCGGTCTGCACGGGGAAGCCCTCGCGGACCCAGTATTCGTAACCGCCGAGCATTTCCTTGACCGGATGACCGAGCCGGGCGAACTCCAGCGCCGCCCGGGTCGCGCCGTTGCAGCCCGGCCCCCAGCAGTAGGTGACCACGGCGGCACCGGCCGGCACGACCTCGGCCGCCCGCCGCGCGATCTCGGCGCGGGGCAGATGCACGGCGCCGGGCAGGTGTCCCTGCCGCCAGGCGGTGTCGTCGCGGGAGTCGACCACCACCAACCCGGGCACGTGTGCCTCCAGGTCGGCGTGGACGTCGCTGACGTCGGTCTCGAAGGCGAGCCGGGCGGCGAAGTGGGCGACCGCCTCGGCCGACGATCCGGGCGGGGTACGCAGGACGTTCGACGTCCCTGAAATCGAACTGGTCATGCAAATGATCATGGGTGCCCGAAGAACTCCCGACCAGTGGCACGGATGCCACTGTCAGCCAAGATCCTGCCAGTTCCCGGCACTGCCGTCGCCCGCGACCGGAGGTCGTCGCCGGACGGTGGGTACCGCTGGAGGTAGCTGGCGACGCCGTACACGAAGCTGACGCTGCCCAGCATCTCCAGCAACTCCTCCACCGCCGTACTCAGCGCGTACGCCATCGAGTCGTAGCCGGGGCCGTCGTCCCAGAGCACGCTGCCGACCACCTCCATGCCGACCGCGCCGCCCACGTAGAGCGCACCACCGCCGAGGATGAGCAGTCGCACCGGCTTCGGCAGATGGCCGAGGAACCGCAGGTACGCGAGCGCGAAGACGACCACCATCGGCACCGCGACCAGGATCCAGGACAGGTAGAGCACACCGGTGAGGTCGAACGCGTCCCGCAGCACGTTGGCCGCCTCGTGGATCCCGGTCGCCTCGTCCACCGCCAGGAAGACGAAGACCAGCGCCAACACCTTCCAGTGCCGGGCGAACCGGTCGCCGACCCGGCCGGCGCTGCTCCCGATGTCGGCCAGCACCAGCGCGCTGAGCAGCAACAGGGTGGAGGAGAACCAGGTCGGCAGATTGTGCTCCTGGTCGACGTCGAGGAAGGCGTACACCCAGTCGAAGTGGGCGAACGGTGCCTGCCCCAGACCCCGGTGCAGGACGTTGACCGTGAGGCTCAGCGCGTGCAGCCCCACCACGATCACCAGTAGCAGCCGCAGCAGCCGGCCGGCGGGGACGGTCAGCCTCACGATCGGCCGGCGCCGGTCAGCGACGATCGGCTGCGATCACCCGGCTCCGGCCGGGCAACGGATGTCGAGACGGATGGATCAAACATCGCGGGAATGTATCCAGCCAGCATGAGAAACCCGGCCGGATGCCGGGAGGCCAGCGGAACGTTGCAAGGACGTTACCTACCATCCACCTGAGCGCGCCCCGACCGACCGGGCCGCCCGGAAGGGTGGCCGACCGGGGTCGGCCACCCTTCCACTCGCGTACGGGAGGGGCCCGGTTACAGGATCAGGATCGTCCCGCCGGAGACGTTGACCTCCCCGGTCCGTACTCCGGTCCAGTCCGTGGAGAGCAGCAGCCGCTCACCGTCGGTGAGGGTGACGCCCAGACCGTCGTTCGAACCGAACAGCCCCCGGTCGGTCGCGGTCAGCCGGAGGGTGAGTCCGGTGCCGACGGCAACGGCACGCCGCGGGTCGGTGACGTCGAACAGCCCGGCCCGGCTCCGCCACTCCAGCACGTCCGCGCCGGAGCCGGTACGCGCACCGAACGACCTGATGTCGGTGCTACGGATCTCGTAGCGCCGACCACCGGACTGGAACGTGACCGTGGCCAGCCCGCTGGCTCCCGCACCGGTCCCGGCCTGGGCCACGAGCAGCGCGAAGTCGGCCCGCGAGCCCCGGTCGACCGGGTACGCGCCGGCCGAGCGGGTCGGGGTGAGCGTGCCCGCCCCGACCACCGCACGGGTCGCCGGCCGGGCAACCTCGACCCGGGCGGTCGCCGTACCGGTGTAGTTGCCGCCGAGGGAGACCGTGACCTGGTGGTTGCCGACCGGCAGGACCGCCTCGCAGCTCGCCGAGGCCACGGTGGTGTCGGCCGGAACGAGCAGTCCGACCACACCGGTGCAGAGCGTCCGGCCACCGGCCGCGAACGTCACCGTCGCGGTACGGATGTCACCCGGCCGGGAGTCGGCCGGGTCACCCGCCACCGCACCGTCGCGGATGGTCGCCCGCAGCGACGCGGTGGTCCCGCCACCGCCCCGCCCGTACGCCAGGCTGTCGCCGGTGTACGTGACCTCGGCGTTCTCCCGGACCACCCGGATGGTGAAGGTGGTGCTGCCGATGCCGCCGGTCTCGTCGGTCACCGTGACGGTGACCGGGTAGTCGCCCGGCGCGGCGGTGGTGCTCCCGGTCACCGCCCACTGCCGGGTACCGGGCCGGGCGTCGGGAGCGGACGTGACGCCGGCCGTCAGGCTCAGCCCGCCGGGCAGTCCGGCGGCGGTCGCCGACAACGCCCCGCCGTCGCTGTCCGGGTCGGTGGCCCGGACCTGCACCTGCGCCGACAGATCGTCGCTGTACTGCACGGTCGCGCCGCCGGCCGGTGCGTCGTCGGACACCTGCGGTCGGGCCGTGATGGTGAACCTGTCGTCGTTCAGGTCGAAGAAGACGTTGCCGACCGCCTCGACCCTGATCCGCGCGGTCGTGGTGGCGACGTTCGGTACGGCCACCGTCTCGCTGCCGTCGTTGGCCACCCGCTCGGCCAGCACGTACGGGAAGGTCGCCCCGTCGTCGGTGGAGAGCGAGATCTTCACCTCGGTCACGCCGATCGGCGCGGCGTCGGTGCCGGCCACGTCCCAGCTGACCGTCTGCGTCGTACCGCCGACGACGGTGCCCCCGCCGGCCGGCGAGGTGACCAGGAACGGTCCGGCGGTCGGGGCGACGACCAGGGCGGTGTCGGCGCTGCCGACCCCGCCGGCTCCCGGGTGCCCGTCGCGCGCGGTGAGCCTGAAGTGCATGGTGCGGCTGTTGTCGAAGCCGACCCAGTCGGCGGTCGGCAGGAACTCCGAGAAGCAGTCGACGATGCCGGCCGGCACGTTGGTCGCCCCGCCGGTCGGTGGCGCGGGCGGTGCCGCCGGGCAGGCGCCGGTGCGGGCGTTGGTGTTGTTCGCCGCGATCTGCGCCAGGTCCGGGAAGACCCGGGTCGGGTTCGTGTTCACCGCGTTCAGCCCCGGCGAGTAGTACTCCAGGGTGTCGGTCGGGCTGACCACGGCGGCGGTGCCGAACTGGCGGAACAGCGGGCCGTTGGTCCTGGTGTTGCTGACCAGCGCGGTCCCGGTGGTGCTGCCACCGCTGATGCCGCCCCGGTCGTTCTGCTCCCACAGGTACGTGACGGTGTCGCCGTCCGCGTCGGTCGCGCTACCGGTGAGGGCGAACGGCGTACGGGCCGGAATGGTGTACGAGGTCGGCACGGTGACCACGGGCGCCCGGTTGGTGGTCTGCTCGACCAGCCAGCCGCCGTTGTCCACCGCACCGCCCTTGACCGTCTCCCCGACCGAGCCGGACGCGCCGGTGGCCGCGGTGATGGTGAGCGCCTCGACGTTGACGGCGGTGAGCGGGCCGGCGGTGAAGGTGACCTGGAATCCGGTGTCGTCCAGGTTGCCGGTGCCGCCGAACGCCGCCACGGTGACCGTCGCACCGGCCGGCCAGTCCGGGATCGCCTCGATCGCGGCCTTGATGCCTGCGGTGGTGTAGTTGGCACCCCGGACGATCGGCGCCGACTCTCGGCCCGCGTAGCCGATCGTGAACGATTCGCCGTCGGTGTCGAAGCCGCGCAGGGCGGCGGTCTGCACCTCGTTGATCGCCGGACGAGTGGAGCCGACGAACGTGGTGATCTCGGTGTAGCTCCGCTGCGACCAGTACGGGTCGCTGTGCGGCTGGAGGTTGTCCTGCTGGCAGATGCCGGCGTACGCCATGATCGACGACCCGCTGCCCGGCTCGTACGAGTTCGCGGCGCTGCGGTTGCCGCCGGAGCAGTTGTACTGGGTGCCGTTGAAGGTGTGGTTGCCGGCGAACTGGTGACCGATCTCGTGCGCGACGTAGTCGACGGCGTAGAAGTCACCGACCGGGGTCGGCAGCCCGGTGCAGCCGCGCGCCTTGGTGGCGCCGCCGACCACACCGAGACCGGCCACGCCGCCACCGTTGACCCCGAGGCCGATGTGGCCGACGTCGTAGTTGCCGGCGCCGATCAGCTGACCGAGCACGATCTGGTTACGGCTCAGCGTCCCGCTGCCGCAGGAGGCGATCTGGGCCGGAGTGAAGCAGGCGGCCGCACCGCACGGGCCGTTGGGCTCGGTGGCCAGCGCGGCGGTGTTGAGGTTCGTCCGGTCGGTCTCGTTGACCAGCACCAGCCGGATCGCGGTCTCGTCCTCGTAGACCTGGGTGACCCGGTTGACCAGGGTCACCTTCGCCGCGGTGACGTTCTCCGCGCCGAAGAAGGTCGCGTACGACGGGTCGGTCACCAGCGCGAGCCGGTAGGTCCGCAGGGTCACCGTCGGCCCGGCCACGGCCGGCTCGACCTCCTCGGTCACCGCCGCCGACTCGACGTCCTCCAACTCGGCCGCTGCCTCGTCCGGGTTGACCAGGTCGTGGCCGTAGTAGCTGGCGTACACGCTCTGGTCAAGGTGGTAGTACGGGTCGACGAACCAGACACCCCGCTCGGAGCGGACCGAGGCGTGGAAGCCCAACGGCGTGAGATCCGCCCGTACGGTCGCGGTCGGGTCGTCCAGGCCACGACCGGCGTACGTCTTGATCTCGGGGTGCTTGGCCGCGAGCCCGGCTTCCATCACCGGCGAGTCGACCAGTTCGAACCGCTGGAGGGCACCCTCCGGGGTGGGCAACGAGACCACCAGCGGCGCCACCCGGGCGGTCCTCGCGGCCCGCTCCTCTGGCGCCCGGTCCAGTTCGGACTCCAGCAGCGCCCGGTCGAGGGTGAATCCGGCGAGTCGCTTCGCCGAGATGTCGACCGATCTGGCGGACCGGGCGGCGGCGAGGTTTCCGCCGAGCTTCGCCCACGGGGTCCGGGGTTGGGCCGCGGCGACGTCGTCGGGGGTGGCACCGACGGGGGTGGCGTTGGCGGGGGTGGCGCTGGTCAGCACCGGTAGCAGGGCGGCGGCCAGGGTGGCCACCACCAACGCGGTGAGCCGGGGCGCGGCCCGGCCCCGGGTCGCGGACAACAGGGGGATTGTCAACTCTGTCTCCTTGGGACTCGGGCGCCGGCCCGATGGAGATCGGCGCCGTCTTCACACCCGGCTCCGCCCGGTGATCACCCGAGCGGATGATCAGACGATAGGCGCCGGAACCGGCCATGGATAGATCCAAGTACGGCACGTCTCCGGCGCTCCCGTACGACCTCCGCCACCACCGCCCGATACCCATGGGGGGTATGACGCACGCCACCCTCCGAACGGGACGAAGAGCACCGGTCCCCGCGTTGTGCCGGCTGTAACAGAAAATCGCCAAGCATCGATTGAATGGGGACCCGGAAATGACCGAGAAGAAGGTAATCGCCGTGGTCGGCGCGACCGGCGCACAGGGCGGCGCGGCGGCACGGGCGATCCTCGCCGACGGTGAGTTCGCGGTCCGGTCGATCACCCGGAACGTGGACTCGGAAAAGGCCCGCGAGCTGGCCGAACTCGGTGCCGAGGTGGTCGAGGCCGACCTCTACGACCGGCCGAGCCTGGAGAAGGCGTTCGACGGGGCGTACGGCGCCTTCGCCGTCACCTTCTTCTGGGCGCACATGTCGGCCGAACAGGAGCTGACCGAGGCGCGCAACCTCGCCCACGCGGCGAAGTTCGCCGGCCTTAAGCACGTGGTCTGGTCGACCCTGGAGGACACCCGCGAGTCCGTTCCGCTGACCGACGACCGGATGCCCACCCTCGACGGCCGGTTCAAGGTGCCGCACTTCGACGCCAAGGCGGAGGCGGACAACTTCTTCGCCACCGCCGGGGTGCCGACCACCTACCTGCGTACCACGTTCTACTGGGACAACCTGCTGGCCGGCGTCGGGCCGCAGCGGGACGAGAGCGGCCGACTCGTGCTCGGACTGCCGATGCTGGACAGCCGCATCGCCGGGATCACCGCCGAGGACATCGGCAAGTCCGTACTCGGGATCCTCAAGGGCGGGGGCGACCTGGTCAACCGTACGGTCGGCATCGCCGGTGAGTTCCTGACCGGTGCCGAGATCGCCGAGACGTACAGCCGGGTCCTCGGCGAGGAGGTCGTGTACCGGCCGCTGTCGCACGACGCGTACCGCGCCCTCGGCTTCCCCGCCGCGGTCGAGTACGGCAACATGTTCCAGTACTACGCCGAGTTCCCGGAGGCCTTCCTGGGCCGGCGTGACCTCGGGTTCACCCGCTCGGTCAACCCGTCGGTCCAGACGCTGGAGCAGTTCCTGACCGCCCACCGCGACGAGCTGACCGCCGGATGAACGAGCTGACCGCCGAGTAACCGGTTCGAACGCGACACTGGCGCGCCTTCCGCTGGCACCACCACCGGAAGGCGCGCCGTCGTCTGCCCCCGATTCCGACGGAACCCTTTTCCCAGCGCCACGAGTGGGTCTGGTTCGGTCCGGTCGGGGCCGGGAAATATCGGTGCCGGTGCGGATGAGCGCCTGCCACACTGGCCGAATGTCGGAGCGGGTGATGTTCGTGCAGTTGAAGACCGGACACGGCACCGATCGCGGCCCGGCGTGGATCAGCCGGGTGCGCTTCTCCAAGAGCTGGCAGACGGCGTACTGGCACGGGAAGACCCTGCGCCGTGGGCAGGGCATGACCGACGCCAATTTCTACGACGTCGAGACGGACGAGGAGTACTGGTTGTCGGGGCCGCATCGCGACCGGGCCGACGTCCGCTACAGCAACATCCGCCCACAGGTCGACGAAGACGTCCGTGAGCCGTACGAGGCGTTCCTCCGCGGAGCACCTCTCCCCGGCCGGCAGCACGGCTGACCTCAGTGGCGCCGAGAGCGCCGGGCCAGGATGGCGAGGATCTCGCGCCGTACGTCGGCCGTCTCGTGCACCAGGCGGCGGTGAGTGAACCGGACGACGAGGATGCCGAGCGTGGCGAGCAGGGCGTCCCGCCGCAGATCGATCTCCCGCTGACGGGGGTCGCCGTGCGAGGCCGCTCCGTCGAGTTCGAAGGCGACCCGTTGCCGTTCGGCGTACACGTCCAGGTACATCGTGCGGTCGGCCACCCGGATGCGTACCTGCCGTCGGAAGGGTGGCATGCCCGGACCGGTGAAGACCTGGTCGTACCCCCAGATCTCCAACGCGCTGCGGCACCCGTCGGCGAGCCGATCGAGCAACACCCGCAGCTCCGCCCGACCCGACAACCTGGGCAGGTCCCGCAGAGCCAGGCCGACCCGTTCAGGTGTGGTCAGTCTGCGGTTGACCGCCTGGATCAGCGACTCGGGCCGCTCGACCGGCGGCAGGGTCGGCCACGCCTCGACCAGCGCCCGCTCGATCCGAACCACCGGCAGATCCTGGCGGACCACCACCTGCGGCGGCCCGACCTCGAAACCGATCCGGCGGTGAACCACCAGCATGGCCCTGCTCCGCGTCGCGTCCCGCCGCGGAACGCTCAGATGCAGCGGCTCGTCAACGGGCTGCTGGCGCCACACACACGTCGAGCGCGGTGGCGTGACTCAACGCGCCGCGCCCGTCGGCGTACATCAGCGCCGCCCGGCGACGCCGTACCGGATCGAGGCAGCCGAGCAGGTTGGCGTCGGCGCCCGCCGAACCGTCGGCGACGAGTCGCGCGTCCGCGTAGACCTCGGGTAGCACCCGGCGCAGCCGGCCCGACCGGACCGCCCAGCCCAGTGCCCGCCTCGACACCACCTGGCGGGCCAGGCCCCACGTCACCAGCCCGCCACCACGCTCGACCAAGAGCCGAAGAGCCTCGTCCACGTCCTGGAGGCTGGCCTCCGGTCGACCTCGTGGCAACCACCACCCAGCCAACTGTGGACAACGGCGCCACCTGTGGAAACCCACCAACTCGCACCGCAAACTGCTATGGGCTTCACGATCAGTTGGCACTCAGGCACGCTTTGATCGGCGTGTCACGTGCCTGAGCAACCAATGATCATGGGAAAAGCGGCGGCTACGGGTTGCGGGCGGTGGCGTACGTGGCGCAGCCGATCAGTTCCATGGAGACCTGGAGACGTGCGGCGCTGACGTTCTTGGCGATCGTGTCCTCGGGGCTGTGGTACGGCGGTTCGAGCAGTGCCGGGGACTCCTCACCCCGCCAGGAGAAGTTGGCGCTGGCGATGCCGACCTCCTGGAACGACTGGTGGTCACTGGAGCCGCGCAGGGTGACCGGGGAGATGCGCGGCTCGTAGCCGAGCCGGGTGGCGGCGGCGGCCACCTCGGTGGTGGCCCGGTTCGCCAGCCCGTCGAAGGAGAGCAGCCAGTAGCGGGTTGCCGGATCCCAGCTCGTCGCCACCATGTCGTTCTGGTAGACCGCGACGATCCGGTCCCGTTCGGCCTGGGGCAGCTGAGCCACGTAGTACCGGGAGCCGATCAGGCCCTGCTCCTCCGAACCCCAGAGCCCGAACCGGAGGGTCGCGTCGGTCGGCAACGACCGCAGCACCCGAGCCAGTTCGAGGCAGAGTACGGTCCCCGAGCCGTCGTCGTTGGCACCCGGTGCGCCGATCACCGTGTCGTAGTGGGCGCTCACCATCACCACCGGTCCGGTGCCGTCGTGCCGTCGCGGTGCCCGCTCGGCGAGCACGTTGTGCGAGGTGAGTCCCCGGTGTGCGGCGGTGGCGACGGTCAGGGTGAACGGGCGGCCGGCGAGACGCTCCCGGAGCCGGTGTTTCTGCGCCTGGGCGACCCCGACCACCGGGATCGGCACCGGGTTGGCGGCCGATCCGGGCAGGGTCGGTGCGAAGGCCGAGGCCCGGCGCGGCTCCACCAGGTCGGCCGGGAGGAAGACCACGGCCGCCGCACCCCGCGCCACGGCGGTCGCGACGAGCGCCTCGCGCTGTGCGGCGACGTAGTCGACGAGTACCACCTTGCCGGTGACGTCCTCGGGATAGTTGGCCGGGGCGCCGGCCGCCACGTCGACCACCCGGCCGCTGACCCGCGTGTTCAGGGCGGCGTGCGGTGACGCGCCGACCTGCCAGTTCAGGTCGTCGGGCAGCCCCGGGCGGGAGCTGAGCTGGGCCAGGAACTTGTCCGCGACCGGGAACGGCTGGAGCGTGGTCCGGTACCCGAGGTCGTCCAGCACGTCGGCCAGATAGTCGGCGGCGGCGCGTTCCGAGGGGGTGCCGCCGATGCGGGGGCCGATCCGTTCGGAGAGGACGCGCAGGTGGTCGATTCCCCGGCGGGCCGAGACCCGCCCCGCGACCAGGCGGTCGGCCGGGTCGAGGGTGGGTGGGCGGTGTGCACCCGGCCGCTGGTCGGTCACGGCCCAGGCGGGCGAGGCGATCGCGAGGCTGGCGGCACCGCCGAGGCCGATGGCCAGGGCGCGGCGCCGGGACAGGGCCGAGCCGGACGACGAGCGTTCCGGCGACGGGGAGGAGTCGGCGCTGGTGTCCATGGGAGACCTCCGGTGCTGCCGGGATGGGGCCCGGCGACGTAGGTACGGACGGCAGGCGCGATCACATCGAGCACGGTGATCACTTCGATGAATGTAGCCTCCGGCAACGCACTCATTCAAGATCGTGACGCTGCGGATCTGCGCCGCGGCTACCCCCGCATACCAAACAGGAACCGGGTCACCCTGGTACGCCGGACCAGCAGCTCGTACGCGAGCACGGTGAGCACGAGCGAGGCGGCGACGATGACGGCGTACTCGACCGCGATCGGTGCCCGCCAGCGGACCACACCGTACGCGACCGCGACGACGATCGGCTGGTGCAGGACGTACAGCGGCAGTACGGCGGCGGCGAGGTAGCCGTACGCCCGCCGGCCCCGGCTCCGCGTCCCGTCCACTGTGGTGGTCGGTGCGGGGCGGCGGCGGTCGAGCAGCCCGAGGATGGCGACGACCCAGCACCAGCCGGTGGCCCCGTAGAGGGCGCGGGCGGTGATCGCGAGCGGGGTGTGGTCGGTGAACGGGTCGCCGCTCTCCCCCGCGACGAGGAAGCCGGGCAGCCCGACGGCGAACAGCAGCAGGCCGACCACGGCCGCCGGTACGGCGTCGCGCCGCATCGCCACCCGGAACCGCTCGTCGGCGGCGAGCACGAACCCGAACAGGAAGAACAGCAGGTACGCCCAGCGGTGCCAGGCGGCGAAGCCCTCCTCCAGCCCGAGTGCCGCGCTGACCAGGCCGACCGTGACGGCGGGCAGCAGCACCACGCCCCGGTGCCGCACCGCCCCGGCCGCCCGGTCGCGGATCCGGTGCGCCCGGTCGGCGGGCAGCCATCGGGCCACCGGCGCGAGCAGCAGCGAGAACGCCAGCAGCAGCACCACGAACCAGAGGTGGCCGGTCTCGAAGTGTTCCCCCCGGAGTACGAAGGGGAAGTCGCGCGGAGCGAAACGTACGTCGAAGAACCGGGGCAGGAACCGCAGGTAGGACTCGTGGTAGTCGGGATCGGCGCGCAGGCGCAACCACTGTGGCAGCGGGACGAGGGTGGCGGTGGCGAAGAGCAGCGGCACCCCGAGCCGGCGTACCCGTTCGAGGGCGAAGCCGGCCGGGCCCCGGCGGCGCAGCGAGTGCCACGAGCCGAGGCCGGCGACGAGGAAGAGCATCGGCATCGCCCAGACCACGCCGAGACTGGCGAAGATCATGGTGACGTCGGTGGTCTCGGCGTTCTTGACGTAGAAGTCGTCCCGGCTGTCGAAGACCAGCGCGGCGTGGAAGAAGACCAGTCCGACCACGACCAGGGCGCGGATCGCGTCGAGTTCCGGCCGGCGCCGCGGGCGGGTAGCCGTCGACGGATCGATCCGTGCCGCCGTCATCGCGCCTCCGCCACCGCCCCGCCGGCCATCGACGTCCGCTTCCCGGGCCGGGCCGGCACGCCGTGACGTGAACAGTGTCCGATCCGGGCGGCCGGATGCGCCATGGGTGCGGCGGACCATTGCCGGATCGTGCAGGCTCCCGACCCGACGATCAGCGGTGGAGACCGGCTCGGGCGGCCCGCTCAGGCGGCGCGGTTGAGGCGGGCGGCGACCATCGCAGCGACGCCGCCGACGGGACGGAGTGCGCCCGCGACGCGTCCGGACGTACCCGGTCCGGCCGGGTCCCGGCGGGCGGCGAGGTAGGCCGCGACGCAGGTGGTGACCACGATCCCGGCCAGCGGAAGGTGCTTGGCCAGCGTACTCATGTCGGCTCCTTCGTTTTCCGGGCGCGTGCCGCCAGCCGCTCCCGCTGCGGTCCGACCGTGTATTTCGGATCCTTCGCCGAGGCGAGACCGGCGTGGAAGATGCCGAACCGGGTGCAGAGGGAGCCGGCGAGCAGGGCCGCGCCCGCCGCGATGCCGACCCTGCGGTTGCGACCGGCCAGCACCAGGGTCAACGCGGCCGTGGCGCTGAGCACCTTGCCGGCCCGGATCAGCGCCCCGCCGGTGTCCTGTTGCAGCGGTTCGGCCAGCGGTCCGAGCCGCTGCTCCAGCCGCCGGGTCATGGTCAGTTCGGTAACGGCGCCGAGCAGCGCCGCGCGCCGGGCCGGGGCCGACTCGGCACCGGGCCCGACGAGCAGGCCGAGTCCGCCGGCCGACGCGGCGGCCGAGCCGACGAAGAGCAGCGGCATCTCCCGGTGACCCTCGTGCCAGGCCGGCACCGCCGTGTTCGAGATCAAAGCCCCGGTGTACGCGGCGACAGCCGGCCCGAGCAGCGCCGCGCCGACGGTGGCCACCCGACCGGGTACGGGCAACCGCCCGCTGACCGCGCTCGCGGCTGCCGCCATCGCCATCGGCGCGTAGCCGGCGAGCAGCCACGAGCCGATGCTCATCGGCGAGGTCACCTTGACCACCCGGAGCATGTTGACGAACCGTTCCGGGCGGCCGAGGTCGTGCACCAGCGTGTAGAGCGATCCGGCGATCGCGGCTGCCGCACCGGCCTTGAGCCCCCGGGCGAGCGCCGGCCGGCCGGTGAGTTCGGCCGCTGCGGCCAGCGTGGAGGACGCACCGGCCAGCCCGCCGAGGAAGAGGTAACCGGCGATGTCGGGCGCCTGCCAGGTCGGGGCGTTGAGCACCGGCCGCCCGTAGTACGAGCGGAAGTCGGCCTTCGGCACCATCAGCCGCTCGCCGCGCTGGCGCCGGCCGGACCGCCCCGCCGAGCCGACCACCGCGTCCCGCTCGGCCGGCAGGTCCGGTGCCCGGTCGAGGCGTACGTCGGTCATCGTCGCGGCGCCCGCCGGCACGTCCGTACGGTTCATCTCGGCGCTCCCGTCGACCCGTCGGTTGCGTTCATCGTCGTGCTCCGGTCGGCGTGTTCGCGCCGGAGACGGTCACCGCGACCAGGCCGACGAGCAGGCCCGCCGCGGCCAGGCCGACCCGCCGCCACATGGCGGGCAGGTCCCGCGTGGTCACCACCGGATCCGGTGGCAGGCCGTACACCTCGGGTTCGTCGAGCAGCAGGAAGAACGCGCCCGCGCCACCGACCCCGTCGTCCGGGTCGGCGCCGTAGAGCCGGGCGCTGCTCACCCCGTCGTCGTGCAGGGCCTGGACCCGTCGGGCGGCCCGTTCCCGCAGTTCGTCGAGTTCGCCGAACTGGATCGAGTCGGTCGGGCAGCTCTTCGCGCACGCCGGCTCCTGGCCGACGGAGAGCCGGTCGTAACACATGGTGCACTTCGCCACCCGGCCGTCCGTCGGCCGTTTGTCGATCACCCCGTACGGGCACGCCGGCACGCAGTAGCCGCAGCCGTTGCAGATGTCCTCCTGCACCACGACCGTGCCGAACTCGGTCCGGAACAGCGAGCCCGTCGGGCAGACGTCCAGGCAGGCGGCGTGGGTGCAGTGCTTGCACACGTCCGAGGACATCAGCCAGCGGAAGTCCATCTGGGCCACGCTGCCGACCGCCCCGTCCGGCGGGGCCGACGCCGGCAGGCCCAGCGAGACCGGGGTACGCCCGGCCGCCGCCCGCTTCAGCTCCCCCGGCAGCTCGGTCGGGGCCAGGTAGGTCTCCTGCCGGCCCAGTTGGCGGGGCTGCTCGACGAACGCCACGTGGCGCCAGGTGTCGGCGCCGAGCCCGATGCTGTTGTCGTACGACATGCCGGTGAAGGTGAGGCCGTCCTCGGCGATGGTGTTCCACTCCTTGCACGCCACCTCGCACGCCTTGCAGCCGATGCAGACGCTGGTGTCGGTGAAGAAGCCGACCCGTTCCGGGTG
Organism: Micromonospora sp. NPDC049529; assembly: GCF_055586685.1. Lineage (NCBI taxonomy): Bacteria > Bacillati > Actinomycetota > Actinomycetes > Micromonosporales > Micromonosporaceae > Micromonospora > Micromonospora sp. NPDC049529. The sequence continues at coordinate 149,777 of NZ_JBVJHT010000005.1, read as the reverse complement.
GGCGCCGTACCCTCCGGCGGTCGCCGGGTCGGCGCCGTCGGTGGCCGCCTCGCGCAGGTCGAAGCTCATTGCCTACGCCTCCATTCCGGTGCTGCCGGTCACGCCGGCCCGGCGGTGATAGTCCCGGACCAGGGCGGGGCGGGCCGGTCCCCGTGGGCGCCGGCCCGGTCGGATGTCCGCGCTGAACGCCTTGACCTCCTGGATGTGCGAGTTCGGGTCGAGCGAGATCGCGGAGAGTTCGTTCGCCGCGTCGCCCCGGCTGTACCCGTTGGGTCCCCAGTGGAACGGCAGCCCGATCTGGTGGATCACCCGACCGTCGACGCGCAGCGGCGCCATCCGCGCGGTCACCAGCACCCGGGCCTCGATGGCGTTGCGGGCGGTGACGATGGTGGCCCAGCCGGCGTGTTCCAGCCCGCGTTCGGTCGCCAGTTCCGGCGACACCTCGCAGAAGAACTCCGGCTGCAACTCCGCCAGGTACGGCACGTTGCGGCTCATCGCCCCGGCGGTGAAGTGTTCGGTCAACCGGTAGGTCGTCACCACGTACGGGAAGACGTGCGCGCCGGGCTCGGAGCCGCTCGGGTGGTACCGGTTCTCCGGGTGCGGTCGCAGCAGTCGGGCCGGGTTGCGTTGCTGGCGGTAGAGCGGATTCTGCACCGGGGAGTCCTGCGGCTCGTAGTGCGTCGGCAGCGGGCCGTCGAGGACACCACTGGGCACGTACAGCCAGCCGAGACCGTCGGCCTGCATGATGAACGCGTCGGTGCCGCGCAGGGCGGCCACCCCGCTGGCCCCGTCCGGTGGCTGGTAGTCCGGGCGCTTGGTCGGTTCGAAGTCCGGTACGTCGTACCCGGTCCACCGGCCGGTGTCCTCGTCCCACCAGACCATCCGTTTGCGTTCGCTCCACGGCTGGCCGTCGGGTCGGGCCGAGGCCCGGTTGTAGAGCATGCGCCGGTTCGCCGGCCAGGCCCAGGCCCACTCGGCGCCGACCCAGTTCTGTTCCTCGCCGGGCTTGCGCCGGGCGGCCTGGTTGATCCCGTCGGCGTAGACGCCGCAGTAGATCCAGCAGCCGCAGGTGGTGGAGCCGTCGTCGCGCAGCGCGGTGTACGCCGACAGCGGTTTCCCGTCAGCGTCCCAGCCGTTGATCTCGGCGAGCACCGCCTCGGCCATCGGCTCGCCGGTCTCGCCCTCGGTCGGGTAGTCCCAGGTCAGGTCGAGGATCGGCCGGTCCATGGCGTCGGTCGAGTTGGCCAGCCGGCGGCGGATGAGCCGGCCCAGGTGGTACATGAACCAGAGTTCGCTGCGCTGGTCGCCGGCTGGTTCGACGGCCTGGTGGTGCCATTGCAGCATCCGGTTGGTGTTGGTGAAGCTGCCGGACTTCTCGGTGTGGGTGGCGGCCGGCAGGAAGAAGACCTCGGTCGGGATCCGCTCGGTGGTCAGCTCGCCCGACTCGATCTCGGGTCCGTCCTTCCACCAGGTGGCGCTCTCGATCAGGCTGAAGTCCCGGACCACCAGCCAGTCCAGTTTCGCCATGCCGAGTCGCTGCATCCTGGCGTTCGCCGAACCGACCGCCGGGTTCTCCCCGAGCAGGAAGTAGCCCTTGCAGTTGCCCGCGAGCTGTTCGAGCGTGGTGTCGTAGGCGGAGTGGCTGCCGGTGATCCGGGGCAGGTAGTCGAAGCAGAAGTCGTTCTCCGGCTGCGCCTTGGCGCCCCAGTAGGCCTTGAGCAGGCTGACGGTGTAGGACCGCATGTTCGCCCAGAAGCCCTTGCGGGCGGCGTCGCCGTCGATGAAGTCGTCGAGGTTCTCGTGCCGGTGCGCGTGCGGCATCGGAAGGTAGCCGGGCAGCAGGTTGAACAGGGTGGGGATGTCGGTCGAGCCCTGGATGCTGGCGTGGCCGCGCAACGCCTGGATGCCACCGCCGGGCCGGCCGATGTTGCCCAGCAGCAGTTGCAGGATGCTCGCGGTCCGGATGAACTGCGACCCGTCGGTGTGCTGGGTCCAGCCGACCGCGTAGACGAACGCGCTGGTCCGCTCGGGCCCGGACGCGTCGACCAGGTGCCCGCAGATCCGGGCGAACACGTCCTGGGGGATCCCGCAGACCCGCTCGACCATCTCCGGGGTGTAACGGGAGAAGTGCCGCTTGAGGATCTGGTAGACGCAGCGCGGGTGCCGCAGGGTCGGATCCTGGTGGGGGTCGCCGTCCAGCGCGGCTCCGCCGGAACCGTGTTTCTCGCCCGATCCGGCACCGTGCTTCGCGTGCCGGGTCGCCAGCCGCCGCTCGTACGCCTCGTCGCGGTCACCGGAGGCGGTCGCCTCCTGGGTGCCCTCGTACTGCCAGGTCTCGGCCGAGTACTGGTGCACGTCGGGGTCGAAGCCGGAGAAGAGGCCGTCGAGGTCCTCGGTGTCGCGGAACTGGTCGTTGATGATCGTCGACGCGTTCGTGTACGCCAGCACGTACTCGCGGAAGTCCTTCTCCTCGGTCAGGACATGGTTGATGATCCCGCCGAGGAACGCGACGTCGGTCCCGGCGCGCAGCGGTACGTGCAGGTCGGCCAGGGCACTGGTACGGGTGAACCGGGGGTCGACGTGGATCACCGTGGCGCCGCGCGCCTTCGCCTCCATCACCCACTGGAACCCGACCGGGTGTGCCTCGGCGAAGTTCGAGCCCTCGATGACGATGCAGTCGGCGTGCTGGAGGTCCTGCATGAAGGTGGTCGCCCCACCCCGGCCGAAGGAGGTGCCGAGCCCGATCACGGTGGAGCTGTGGCAGACCCGGGCCTGGTTCTCGACCTGCACCACACCGAGCGCGGTGAACAACTTCTTGATCAGGTAGTTCTCCTCGTTGTCCAGCGTCGCGCCGCCCAGGCTGGCGATGCCCATGGTCCGGGCCACCCGCATCCCGTCGATCTCCCACTGCCAGGTCTCCCGCCGGGTACGCAGCACCCGCTCGGCGATCATGTCCATCGCCGTGTCCAGGTCGAGTTCCTGCCAGTCCCGCCCGTACGGCGGCCGGTAGAGGACCTTGTCCAGCCGGCCGGATCCGGTGGTGAGTTGCAGCGTCGCGGCGCCCTTGGGGCAGAGCCGACCACGGCTGACCGGCGAGTCCGGATCGCCCTCGATCTGCACCACCCGCTCGTCGCGCACGTACACGTTCTGCCCGCAACCCACGGCGCAGTACGGGCAGATCGACTTGACCACCCGGTCGGCGTCGGCGGTCCGGGCCGGCAACGACGCGCTCTGCCGGGACTTGACGGCGGCCGCCCGGCCGAACCCGTCCGGCCCGGTCAGCTGGCGCCAGACCGGCCATGATCCGATGGAGATGGGCTGTCGCACCGGCCCTCCTTCGCCTGCTCGGTGGCGGCTCCGGCCCGCAGGCGGTGCCGCCCGGACTACGCGTACGCGGTCAGCCGAACCCGCCGGCCGGTCGTCGGGTGGCCGACCGCTCCTGCCGGGCGCGGGCCCGTACCCACTCGTGCACCCGATCGGAGTGGCTCGGGTTGACCTCCCGTGGGTTCACCAGCCGTTGCGAGTGCGACGGCAGCATGCCCGGTCGTTCCCGCTGCCGCCCGGTGACGGTGTCTCCCCCGTCGGCCGGGATCCCGGTCGCGACGAGGTACGCCTGACCGGCCGGGATGTCGAGCAGCCGGCCGATTTCGGGGTAGCCGTGGCCGAGGTCGACCAGACGCAGTACCTGTTGCTTGCTGGGCATGCGAACCTCCACTTGCCGACAAGTTTCGCATTTCGCCCCACCCGTGGTCCGGAAACGCGGAAAGCCACCACCGAGGGGGCCACGGGGCATCGTCTGGCGTCCATCGATGACGTACGGCAACCTGTACTGGGCGTTCACCACCACCGCGATCACCACCCGCGACCGCCGCCCAGGAGGAGTCGAACATGGCGATCCGTTCCCGTACCGCCGCGCTGCTGTCCGTGCTGCTGTCCGTGCTGCTGGCGATGGTGTTACCGGCCGTCCCCGCCAGCGCGGACGGAAGGGGCTCCGGACCCGACCCGCAGGCCCTGCACTCGCTGCGCGCGCCGGTCACCGACGAGACGTTCTACTTCGTGATGGCCGACCGGTTCGCCAACGGTGACCCGGCCAACGACCGGGGCGGCCTCGGCGACGACCCGCTGGTGTCGGGCTTCGACCCGACCCGGACCGGCTTCTACAACGGCGGCGACCTCAAGGGGCTGCGCGACCGGATCGACTACATCCGGGGCCTGGGCACCAGCGCGATCTGGCTGACGCCCAGCTTCAAGAACAAGGCGGTGCAGTTGGAGGACGGCCCGTCCGCCGGCTACCACGGCTACTGGATCACCGACTTCACCCAGATCGACCCGCACCTGGGCAGCAACGCGGACCTGCGGGCACTGGTCGACGCCGCGCACAGCCGGGGCATGAAGGTCTACTTCGACATCATCACCAACCACACCGCCGACGTGATCGGCTACCAGCAGGGCGCCCGGATGGCGTACACCGGCAAGGACGCGGTGCCGTACCGCACCGCGACCGGGGTGCCGTTCGACGACCGGGACAGCGCCGGCCAGGCGAGTTTTCCCGCGTTGAGCGCGACCACGTCGTTCCCGTACACGCCGGTGCTGGATCCGGCGGAGCGGGACCTGAAGGTGCCGGCCTGGCTCAACGACGTCACGCTCTACCACAACCGGGGCGACACCACGTTCACCGGTGAGGACTCGTACTACGGCGACTTCTTCGGGCTGGACGACCTGTTCACCGAGAATCCCCGGGTGGTCGACGGGATGATCGACATCTACCAGCGGTGGATCCGCGACTTCGGCATCGACGGCTTCCGGATCGACACGATGAAGCACGTCAACGACGAGTTCTGGCAGAAGTTCGGCCCGGAGGTGCTGCGCTACGCCCACCGCCAGGGCAAGTCCGAGTTCTTCATGTTCGGCGAGGTGTTCGACACCACCCGCGCCTTCACCTCGCAGTTCACCACCCGCGACCGGATGCAGGCGGTGCTCGACTTCCCGTTCCAGGAGGCGGCCCGCAACTTCGCCTCGCGCGGCCAACCGACCAGCCAGCTCGCCACGTTTTTCACCGACGACGACTGGTACACCGACCGGGATTCCAACGTCTACCAGCTGCCGACCTTCCTCGGTAACCACGACATGGGCCGGATCGGCGGCTTCGTCGCCGCCGACAACCCCGGCGCCGACGACACCGAGTTGCTGGCCCGCGACCGGCTGGCGCACGAGCTGATGTACCTGTCGCGGGGCAACCCGGTGATCTACTACGGCGACGAGCAGGGCTTCACCGGTCCCGGCGGGGACCAGGCCGCCCGGCAGACGATGTTCGCCAGCCGGGTGCCGGCGTACCTCGACGACGACCTGATCGGCACCGACGCCACCCACGGGCAGGACAACTTCGTCCCCGGTCACCCGCTGTACCGGTCGATCAGCCGGCTCGCCGCGCTCACCCGTACCCACCCGGCCCTGCGCGACGGCGCCCACCAGCACCGCTACGCCACCGACGGTCCGGGCGTCTACGCCTTCTCCCGGCTCGACCGGACCGACCAGCGCGAATACGTGGTGGCGACGAACAACAGCGAACAGCCGCAGACCGCCGCCATCCCGACCTACCTCGCCGGGCACACCTTCACCCCGGTGTACGGCGACGGCCCGCAGCGGGTACGCACCGGCACGGACCGGAAGCTGACCCTGACCGTGCCGCCGCTGAGCACCGTGGTCTACCGGTCGACCGGGCAACTCCCCCGGTCCACGGCGGCACCGGCGATCTCGCTCGCCGCACCGGTCCCCACCGCCGAGACGCCGGGCCGGATCCGGGTCGCCGCCGACGTGGCCGGATCCTCGTTCAACGAGGTCACCTTCCAGGCCCGGATCGGCAACCACGGCCGGTGGGAGTCGATCGGCACCGACGACACCGCCCCGTACCGGGTGTTCCACGACGTCTCCGGGCTGGCTCCGGGGACACCCGTGCAGTACCGGGCGGTGGTGCTCGACAACAACCGGCACACCGCGCAGACCGGCGTACGCTCCGCCACCGTTCCCGCGCCGGCACTGACGATCGCCGCCCCGGCCGAGGGCAGCGGCGTACGGGGACGGGTGGAGGTGCGTACCACCGCCGACCCGGACCGGGCGACGCACGTGGTGGCGGTCGAACGCCGGGTCTCCGGCGGTGCGTGGCAGCGGATCGGCACCGACGCGTCGGCACCGGTCTACACCGTCTTCGACGACCTGACCCCGCTGAACCTGGCCGCCGACACGGTGGTCGAGTACCGGGCGATCCTCAGCGAGCCGAACGGGACGCGGGTCACCAGTCCCACCCGGCGGGTACGCGCGGCCGGCCCGCCGATCACCACCGCCACCCTGCACTACCTGCGTCCGGCCGGCGACTACGGCCAGTGGGGCCTGCACCTGTGGGGCGACGCGGTCGACCCGGCGACCCTGGCCACGATCGGCTGGGACCGCCCGCTGCCACCGACCCGGACCGAGAACGGCTGGGCCGAGTACGACATCCCGCTGGTCGACGACACCCGACCGGTCAACTTCATCATGCACCTGCCGAACGGGGACAGCGTGCCGTCGACTCGTGAACCCGGTGGCGACCGCTCGTTCCTGCCGATCGACCGCCCCGAGGTCTGGATCGTCCAGGGCGACCCGGCCGTCCACTCCAGCCCGCCCGCCGGGCGCTGAGCTTCGTTCCGCCGGGGCTGACCACGTCGTCGGCCCCGGCGGTACGCGTCCTCAGGCCCCGACGGCCCGGTAGGCGGCGGTGACGTACTCCTGCGCCCGGTCGGATCCGAGGATGCCGCCGCCCATCCTGTTCATCACGTAGCTGATGGTCATGCGCCGGTCCAGGTCCACGATCGCCATCGAGCCGCCCCAGCCACCCCAGTAGCCGATCCGGCCGGCCGGGACCCACGGCAGCGTCCGCGGGTCGCTCAACGCGAAACCGAGCCCCCACCGCAGGTACAGGCCATTGACCAGATCGGTGCCGGCAGTCTGCTCGGCGAGCACCAGCTGGGCGGTGCGCTCGGTGAGCAGGCGTACGCCGCCGACCACCCCGCCGAGGGCCAGCACGGACAGGATGCGGGCAACGGAGCGGGCGTTGCCGTGGCCGTTGGCGGCACCGATTTCGGCGGCCCGCCAGCCCGCCGTGTTGGCGTCACCGGGCGCGACGGCCGGCCCGGTGAAGGTGCGGTACGCCGGGCTGTCCCGGTCGAGCGTCTCCAGGTCGAACGGCGCGGGTGGCGGCGGGACGATGTCCGCGACCCGGTGCAGATCCCGGTCGGCGACACCGAACTGGAAGTCGGCGCCGAGTGGGCCGGTGATCTCCTCCGCCACGAACTGACGCAGCGTACGGCCGGTCACCCGGTGGATCAGCGCACCGATCAGGTGTCCCTGGCTGAACAGGTGGTAGCCCGAGGCGGTGCCCGGCTCCCACCAGGGCGCCTGGGAGGCCATTCGGGCGGCGACGGCCGGCGCGTCGTACAGGTCCTCGACCCTGCTCGGCGCGTCCAGACCCGAGACGCCCGAGGCGTGCGCCAGCAGATGTCGTACCCGGACCCCGTCCTTGCCGTTCGCACCGAACTCGGGCCAGTAGACCGCCACTGGTGCGTCGAGGTCCAACTGGCCACGGTCGACCAGGATGAGGACCGCCACGGCGACGACCTGCTTGGTGATCGACCACACGTTGGTGATGGTGTCGGCTTCCCAGAGCCGGGTGCGGGCCTCGTCCCGGTATCCGCCCCACACGTCAACGACCGTCTCGCCGTCGACGTCGATCGTGATGGACCCGCCGAGTTCAGCGCCGGAGCGCAGGTTCCGGTCCAGCGAGGCGCGGACCTCGGCGAACTGCTCCGTGTTCATGGTGGTGTTCTCCTTCTTCCGATTGCGGGAGGAGAAGCGTCCACCCCTCACACCAGTGAGAAGGTCAAGTGGCGGCGATCACGTCGATGAACCCGAGGATCGCGGTACGTCGGGCCGTCAGGTCGTCGATCCGGGTCCCCAGCGAGGCTGCCTCGCGGCGCAGGGCGGCCAGGAACTCCGCGTCGACGCCGTCTAGCGCGGTCGGATCCGGCCCGCGCAGGCAGGGCAGCAGGTCCCGGATCATCCGGGTGGGCAGTCCGGCGGCGAGCAGGGCGCGGATCTGGGTGATGCGTTCCACCCCCACGTCGCAGTAGACCCGGTAGCCGTTCACGTCCCGGCCGGGCGTGATCAGGTCCTGCTCCTCGTAGTAGCGGAGCAGTCGCTGCGGGACACCTGTCCGAGCGGTCATCTCGCCGATCTTCATCTTCCGATGATGCCTCGCCGCGCTTCGACCGGGAACTCGTCCTGGACCGCCGTCGCGGATTCCGAGGTGCCGGTCCCGGCGTCGGGCCACTCGACGGGCATCCACGACGAACGAAGAAGGTGACGCCTTCCCCCGCCGGGTGACCCGTGGATCGCGCAACCCTGAGTCCTTGATCTCGGATCGTCGTCGCGCGATCCGTACGAGATGGCGTTGCTACGTGCCGGCCGGTGCGAGGGAGGGGTCGGCGTCGCCGCGTCGACCGGGGAGCTCGGGCAGGCTTCGGATCAGGATGATGCCGTAGGCCGTGATCCAGACCAGCCAGAGCAGCCAGCCGACGAGACCGAGCAGGGTCAGTGGGTTGGTGCCGCCGGTGCCGTACGGACTTGTCGTCGCGGCGAGGAACAGCAGGGTGGCGGCGAGGAAACCCGTGCCGGCGTGCCATCGGGCGATCGTCTGCGTTCGGATGCCGGACATCGACAGTCCGACGAGTGCGGTCGCCAGGAACACCTGGTTGAAGCCGAACAGCGCGTTGTGCAGCCCCCAGAGTCCGGCGACGCCGCTGGCGTCGTGGTGGGCGGCGGACGTCAGGGCGAGCCGGGTTGCCTCGACGCTGGCGAACACCACCGACTGCATGAGGACTCCGGCGAGCCCGACCAGAGACCACGGGTCGGTCCGGGCCCGCTCGTGGTGCCAGAGGTGAACGCACACCCCGACGGCGAAGATCGTGGCGAGCAACCAGGCCGTCGGCAGGAGCGCCGACGCCAGGCGCAGGGACCCGGATCCGGCGGCGAAGACCGTGGTGATCTCCTCGACCGAGGCGACCTCGGACGGGGTGGGGAAACCCGCCGTGGTCAGGATCAGGTTGGCCACTATCAGGATGACGACGAAGCCGATCCCGGCGGTGCCGGCGAGGCGGCCGAAGCGCATGGTGGTCCCTTCCGATTCGGCGCCCCACCGTCAGGCGGTCGCCTCGTTTTCCGCCCCGTCCCTGTTCCGTGACGCGTGTACGAGCCGATGGAAAGCGGGCAGGGCGCGCATTCCGTGAGCGGCGAGCGTGCCTCGCACGAAGCGGTGGAAGCTCGGCCGTACGAGCTGTCCGGCCAGAAAACGGATCGGCCCGGCGGGCAGTCTCGCGTAGTTGACGAGTGCGAATGGTGACGGTCGGGTCGGTCGCAGGGCGGTGGAGTTGTCGACTCCGGTCTTCACCGTGTACCAGCCGGTGAGGGAACGCCAGGCGGCCTCGGCGTCGGTGTCGGCTCCGGCGGTGAAGTGGTTGAACAGGAAGGTGCCGTCGGCTCGGGCCTCGGTGTCGCCGATCCGGGCCACGTTGACGCCCGCGAGGATCTGCTCACCGTCGAGGGCTGAGACCTCGGCACAGGTGCGCACGGTGTCGAGTTGGTCCACTCCCACGGTGCGGACGAGCATGACGAGGTCGTATCGGGGTGCACCCGGCAGCGGCGGGATGAACACCGCCCGGAACACGTTGACAGCGGCGACGTCCGGGCGGCGTGCGAGCTCGGCAACCGCCTGCACGAGCCGCGCCGCCTCGCGGCGCCGACGCGGCGTACGGGTGTGGAGGGGCAGCCGTTGCGCGGGCTCGGCCTGGAAGCCCAGATAGATGAATCCGTACGGCTCCCGGTCGGTGAACGGGGGTGGCGGGTGGGGTGTCATGAACCCTCCGGAATCAGCGAAGAGCAGCGAATGGTCAGTACGCGATGCCGATCGGTCGACGGACCGTCGCGGGGTCGTCGACGGCGGCGAGCATCGCGTGGGCCACGTCGGCCCGCGAGATCGTGTAGCCACGGGGAACGTTGCCGCCGATGACGGTGCGATACCGACCGCTCAGCGGCTTGTTCACGAGTTTGGGCGGCCGCATGGCGGTCCACTCCGCAGCGCTGTCCGCCATGGTGTGCTCCATGGCGCGCAGGTCCGCGTAGAGGTCCCTGAGGATGGCACCGATGGCGGGCAGGACGAGGCGGCGGTTGAGAAAACTGTCCCCGTCGGGAACGGCGCCGACCGGGGCCGCGCTGACCGTGACGAGACGGCGTACGCCTTCGGCGTGCATGGCACGCAGGATCGTGCGCGTGGCGGGGGCGGCGACGGGACCGTCGTTGCGTCCGCGTGGGCCCACTCCGGACAGTACGGCGTCGCTGCCGTACAGGAGCGGACGCAACACGTCGGCGTCGTCCAACTCCGGTACGACCTTCACCTCCAGACTCGAATGACGGACGTCGAGGCGGGCCGGGTCGCGGACCACCGCGCTGACGGCATACCCGTGGTCCAGAGCCTGGCGCACGACGTGACCACCGATACCGCCGGTCGCGCCGAAGACGGTCACCCGCACTGTCGCCTCCCCATAGATATGGCACCCAAGTGATTGTTACCGTAGCGGACAATCACATGGACGTACAATATCCGGGTGTCCGACGACTCTGCTCCAGGCGCGGGCCGGCCGCTGGCCGGCCGGGCCAACTTCCTGCTGTCCCAGCTCGGATTCCAGATCGCGCAGACGTTCGCCACGCGGCTGTTGCCGCTGGGCATCGCGCCGAATCACTTCGGGCTGCTCATGCATCTCGATCGCGGCGAAGGACGCTCCCAGCAACAGCTCGCCGACGCACTGGGCATCCACCGCAAGGTGATGGTCGGCCTGCTCGACGACCTCGAACAGCGCGGCCTGGCGGAACGCCGGCAGCATCCCGGCGACCGCCGAGCCCACGCCATCTACCTGACCGCCGCCGCGCGGGAGCTGCTCCCCCGGGCACGCGGCATCGCCGACCAGCACGAGGAGGAGGTCCTCGCCGGGCTCGACGCGGACGAGCGTGCCCAGCTCATCGCCGTACTGCAACGGCTCGCCGACCATGCCGGGAACCTGCCGGGCGTCCATCCCGGTCTGCTTCACCCGGCCGCCCGGTCCCGCCCCCCCGCCGCACCGGCCGGCGGTGCGTAGCGCACGCCCGATCCGGCGGAACCGTTCACCCGCTCACGGGCCGACCGTGCCAGCACCAGGGCTGTGGCGGCCCACCACCCGTGGAGGGGCAGTGGACCGCCACAGCGGTGGGATGGTGGTACGTCAGGAGGCGTACACCTCGAACTCGGAGAGCTGGCCGGCGGGCCAACCCGTGTTGCCGGTGAAGGTCAGCCGCAGGTAACGCTGTGACGTGCCCTGGAAGGTGATCGTCACGGTGTTACCGGTGGCCGGGTTGAAGGTGTAGCCGGCCGAGCCGACCACCGTCGAGTACGTCGACCCGTTGGTCGAGCCGAGCACCGACAGGGTCTGGGTACGGGTTCCCCAGGCCGTCGCCGGTGGCAGCTTGAGCACCACCCGGGACACCGTCACCGCCGAACCGAGGTCGACCGTCAGCGACTGCGGGAACGCGTTGTTCGCGCTCTCCCAGTAACTCGACGCGTTGCCGTCGACCGTGTTGCCGGCCACGTAGTTCTGGCTGGTACTGGTCGCGGTGACCGGCCGACCCGCCGCCAGGTTGGCGTTGGTGGCGGTTCCGGTGCCGGAGAGCGCCACCGTGAGCGGGCTGCCCGGCGCGTTCGAGGCCACCGACAGGGTGCCCGTACGGGCCCCGGTCGCGGTGGGGGTGAACGTCACGTTGACCGTGCAGGACGCCCCGGCCGCCAGGGACGTTCCGCAGGTGTTCGACTGGGCGAAGTCCCCGGTGGCGGTGACACCGGTGAGGCTCGCCGCCGCCGTACCGGTGTTGGACACCGTCACCGCGCTGGCCGGACTGGGCGATCCGACCGTACGGCTGCCGAACGACAGGGTGCCGGGCGAGACCGACAGCGCCGGTCCCGGCGTGCCGCCGCCGGCGTACACCTCGAACTCCGACAGCTGGGCCGCCGGCCAACCGGTGTTGCCGGTGAAGGTCAGCCGCAGGTAGCGGCGGGCCCCGGCCGGCAGGTTGAGGGTGACCGTGTTGGCGCTGGCCGGGCTGAAGGTGTAGCCGGCCGAACCGAGCACGGTCGAGTACGACGTGCCGTCCGTGGAGCCGAGTACGGACAACGTCTGGTTACGGGTCTCCCAGCCCGGCGGCAGCTTGAGCACCGCCCGGTCGACCGTCACCGCCGCACCGAGGTCGACCGTCAGCGACTGCGGGAACGCGTTGTTGGCGCTCTCCCAGTAACTCGACGCGTTGCCGTCGACCGTGCTGCCCGGACCGTACCCCTGGTTGGCGCTGGTGGCGGTGACCGGGCGGCCGGCGGCCAGGTTGCCGCTCGGGGTGACGCCGGTGCCGGACAGCGGCACGGTCAGCGCGGTCCCGGTCGACGGGGTGACCGTCAGCGAGCCGCTGCGGGCCCCGGCGGCGGTCGGCCGGAACGTGACGTTGACGGTGCAGGTGGCGCCCGGGGCCAGGGAGGAACCGCAGGTGTTGGTCTGGCTGAAGTCACCGCCGGTGACCACCCCGGTCAGCGTCACCGCGGCGGTGCCGGTGTTGCGTACCGTCACGGCCTGGGCGGCGCTGCTGGTGTTGACGTTCTGCGCTCCGAAGGTGAGGCTGGTCGGCTGCGCGACCAGTCCACCGCCGGTGCCGCCGCGCCGCCGCTCGAACTCGGCCGCCCAGTACGCGGTCCGGTCGAGGTACGCCGTCTCCGCCGACGCCCCGGTGCGCCCGTACGCGCCGGAGTAGGTCTGGTAGTTGAACCCGGACGGGGGCGTGCTCCGGGCCGGCTCGATGGTCGAGCCCTCGTGCCACTCGTTGAACGAGGTGATCGACACCCAGGTGGGCAGCCCACCGGTTGCCGTACCCAGGGCGTTGTTCCACACCTGGTCGTAGGTGGCGCCGTCGTTGCGGGCCAGGGTGGGGGTGGTGTTGCCGGGCACGGCCTTGTCGTCGATGTAGCCGGGGCCGATCGACGGGGCCCAGATCAGGTTGTTCGCCCTCGCGTAGGCGCTGGCGTTGGCCCAGCCCGGTGCGGTCGTCGCGGCGATCGCGTCGTAGGTGTACATGCCGGAGAAGCCGGCGATCTTGGAGGTGTCGGTGGTCTGGGCCAGGATGATGTTGTTCGCGTTGACCTGGCTCAGCGCCGACCAGTCCGGGACGTTCAGGCTCTCGAAGACGTAGAACGCCGGCCGGTTGCCCTGGTCCGCCGCCCGGTAGAAGGCCGGGTGGCTGCCGTAGCGGGTGTTGATGTAGTTGATGTCGGCGACGGTCGAGGCACCGGTACGACCGCTGTACGGCTCCAGGTGCCAGGCGATCTTGATGCCCTGCTGGGCCGCCGCGTTCATCACGGTGGTGACCAGGTTGTCCTCGTACGAGCCCTGCCCCCACCAGGAGTAGACGAGCACGTTCGCACCGGACTGCTTCACCCAGGTCATGTGCTGCGCGAGCACCGCCGGGTCACCCGAGTCGTACGCGCCCAGGGTCGGGTAGAAGTCCGCCCCGACGTCGTTCGGCGGGGTGCGCCCGCCCTGCTGCCAGTGCCGCCAGCCGCCGTTGGGACCGGTCGGGCTGCCGTACCACGGGTAGTAGAACAGGTGCACGTTCGACGAGCCGGTCGGTGCCGGGCCGCCGGTCACGGTGATCACGACGTTGGCGGTGCTCCGGGCACCCCGGGCGTCGGTCACGGTCAGCGTGGCGGTGAAGGTGCCGGCGCTGGCGTACGTGTGGGTGGTGTTGGCGGTGTTCGCCGTACCGCCGTCGCCGAAGTTCCAGGCGTACGTCAGCGGGGTGTCGCCCTCGGCGTCGGTGGCGCTGCCGGTGAACGTCACCGCAAGCGGTGCCGCCCCCGAGGTCGGCGTCGCCGCCGCGGTCACCTGCGGCGGGGTGTTGCCACCCAGCCCCGGCCCGACGAAGTCCACCCAGTTGACGTTGAACAGGGCGGTTCCCGCCGGAGTTCCCGCCGCCGCCTTCGCGACGAAGAAGAGCGGCCCGGTGGTGGTACTCGCCGCCAACGGCACGGTCAGGTCGGTGAAGTTCTGCCACCCGCCGGTGTTCGGCACGGTGACCGTGCCGAGCAGGGTGCCGGTGACCGACCCGGTACGCACCTCGACCGTGCCGCCGGTGCTGCCGGAACTCGCCCGCAGTCGCAGCGACTGGATGCCGGTGAGGTTGGTCGGGGTGAACGACCAGAAGTCGCCGTTCTCGACGAAGGCGATGTTCTGGAAGCCGCCCTGCGGGTCGCTGGTGGTCTCCCGCTGCACACCCGCCGTACCGCCGCTGGGTGCGCCGGGAATCCGGCCGGTGGCGCTGAAGTACTCGGCCTGCTTGCGCTTGGGCTGCAACTGGACCAACGACCTGCCGGTCAGCGGGGCGGCACCGCCGGGCCCGCCGAGGTCGGTGTAGGTCGCCTCCAGTACGGCGAAGATGTTCGCGTCACCGCCGTGTCCACTGTCCAGCGAGGTCTGGATGGTGCCGGAGCAGCCGGTCTTCTGCTGCAACGGGTGGGCGTGCTCGTCGTGCCCGAGCAGGTACTGCAGGGTCACCCGGGAGCAGTCGATGGTGCCGCCGTCGGGGTCGGTGACGGTCACCGAGTAGTTCACCTGGGCGCCCCAGTCGAAGAACCCACCGTTCGGCGGCGCGGTCAACGTCACCACCGGAGCGCTGTTGCCGACCGTGATCGGCACGTTCGCCACCGCGCTGCGGCCACCGGGGTCGGTCACCGTCAACTGGGCGGTGAAGTTGCCGTTGGTGGTGTAGGTGTAGCTCGGGTTCGCCGAGGTCGAGGTGCCACCGTCGCCGAACCGCCACGCGTACGTGATCGGCTGCCCCTCCGGGTCACGCGACCCGGCACTGCTGAACTGGACGGTGAGCGGTGCCCGCCCGCTGACCGGTGTCGCGCTCGCGGCCGCGATCGGTGCGGGGTCGACGTTGCGGTAGTCGATCCGGTAGATGCCGGAGTCGTCGTTGTTGCCGCCGAACCCGCTCCCCCACTCGATCAGGTAGAGCGCGCCGTCCGGGCCGAAGTCGAAGTCCATCGGCCGGACCGTCGACATGCCGGGCAGCAGCTGGTTGATGTCCACCAGCGACCGGCCGTCGGCACCGACCTGCATGGCGTACATCTTGTTCTGGTTCCACTCGCCGAAGATCGCCTTGCCGTCGTAGTACGCCGGCCACTTGCGGGTCGAGGCGAGGCTCGGGTCGTACCGGTAGACCGGCCCGGCCATCGGGGCACCGCCGCCACCCAGTTCGGGGAAGAGCGGGTTGGCGTCGTAGTCGTAGTCGACCGTCGCCGCGACCACCGGCGGCAGGGTGGTCAGTCCGGTGTTGTTCGGCGAGTTGTTCACCGGCGCGGCACAGTTGAACGCCGGGCCGCTCGGACCGCTCGGGAACGTGTAGTCCCGGTAGGCGGCGTTACGCCCCACGCAGTACGGCCAGCCGTAGTTGCCGGCCTGGCCGACGATGTTCCACTCCACCGTGTTGCCGGGTCCCCGGTCGGCGTTGGCCTGCCCGGCGTCCGGGCCGTAGTCGGCCACGTAGAGCACGTTCGTCCGCGGGTCGACACCGATCCGGAACGGGTTGCGGAAGCCCATCGCGTAGATCTCGGG
Source organism: Micromonospora sp. NPDC049529 (assembly GCF_055586685.1). Taxonomy (NCBI): domain Bacteria; kingdom Bacillati; phylum Actinomycetota; class Actinomycetes; order Micromonosporales; family Micromonosporaceae; genus Micromonospora; species Micromonospora sp. NPDC049529. Next base: position 134,010 of record NZ_JBVJHT010000005.1, on the reverse strand, counting down.
GCGGGTCAGCGCGGTACCCGGCGCGAAGAGGTTACCGGCCGGCACGGTGTAGGTGCCGTTGGGCTCCGGACGGATCCGGATCACCTTGCCGCGCAGGTCGTTGGTGTTGCCGGAGCTGCGCTGCGCGTCGAAGTCCTGCCGGCCGGACCGCTCGTCGATCGGCGTGTAGCCGCCGGACTCGAACGGGTTCGTGTTGTCGCCGGTGGCGAGGTACAGGTTGCCGGCGCTGTCGAAGGTCATCGTGCCGCCGGCGTGACAGCAGGTGTTGCGCTGCGTGTTGACCGTGAGCAGGATCCGCTCGCTGGCCAGGTCGAGGGTGTCCCCGGTCAGGGTGAACCGGGACAGCACGTTGCGCGCCGCCCCACCGTTGGGCGCGTAGTAGAGGTAGACCCAGCCGTTGGTGGCGAAGTTCGGGTCGAGGGTGAGACCGAGCAGCCCGTCCTCGTTACCGGTGAAGACGTTCAGCGTGGCGGCGGTGACCGTGGTCCGGGTGTCCGGCTTGATGATCCGCAGCCGGCCGTCACGTTCCAGGTAGAAGACCCGACCGTCCGGCGCGATGTCCAGCTCCATCGGGTTGCTCGTGTTGCTGTCGAGCGTCACCTTCTCGAAGCTGCCGGTCTGGGACGCGCCGCAGTCGGCGGCGACCACCCCGGCCGCCGTCTGGATGCCGCCGAGCAGGTGTGCCCGGAACTGCGTGTCCGCGTACGACTCGTTGGTGTGGCCGCCGCCGGTGTACCAGGACCGGCCACCGTCGTAGTTCTTGCACCACGCGGTCGGGTGGTCGGCACCCATCGCCCCCGTACCCGGGGTGTAGGTCGACTCGTCGAGGCTGGCCAGGACGTGCGCCGTACTGCGCGGGTTGGTGCGGAAGTTGTACCACTCGTCGAACCGGCTCCACCGGGACGGCAACGTCGCCGTGGACGGGTGGGCCGGGTCCTCCACCTTGACCGTCGCCTGCTGGTTGGCGGGGTGGCTGGTGAAGTACGCGCCGACCAGGTTGCCGTACCAGGACCAGTCGTACTCGGTGTCGGCCGCGGCGTGGATGCCGACGTAGCCGCCACCGGCCCGGATGAACCGCTCGAACGCCGCCTGCTGAGTCGGGTCGAGCACGTCGCCGGTGGTGGAGAGCCAGATGACGGCCCGGTAGCGGGCCAGGTTCGCGTCCGTGAACGCGGTCGCGTCCTCGGTCGCGTCGACGGTGAAGTCGTTCGCCGCGCCGAGTTGCTGGATCGCGGTGATCCCGGCGGGGATCGAGTCGTGGCGGAACCCGGCCGTCTTCGAGAACACCAGCACCGAGTACGCCGCAGCGGCGGCGACCCGCTCCTGCCCGGCTGCGGTGCTGTTCCCGGTCTTCCGCGCGGGTGCGGTGTCCTGCGCGGGTGCGGTGTTCTGGGCCGGCGTGGTGTTCTGGGCGGCTCGTGCCTGCGGCGACGCGGCGGCGGGTGGGGCGGCGGCGCCGAGCGCGGTGACCGTGGCGGTCGCGGCGGCGGCGAGACCGGTGAGCAGTCGTACGAGTCTTCGGTGCCGGGACGGGCGTGGTGAGCGGTGGTGGGACCGGAACATTCGGGGGGTCTCCTTTCCCGGTGGCGGCACCGGGACAGGCGCCATCGGCTCGGCTAGGACCGTGGTGCCATGGCGGTGCCCGCATCGGGTGTTCGGCGAGGACCGCGACCACCCCCGCTGCGCGGGTGTTGCGGTCATGTTTCGGCGGTGTGTTGAGCGATAGATTAGCGCCGATGCTTGCAAGAATCCACCGGATCCTAGAAATTTCTCGACTCCCCCACCCCCACCCCCCGCCAGACCACGCGATCTAGGGCGAATACAGGTGAGCGGAGATCGACTCACCTGTATTCGCCCTAGATCGGCGCAGAGAGAGAGGGGAGGGAGGGGAGGGAGGGGAGGGAGGGGTTAGCGGATTACGTGGCAGATCAGGGCGTCGTGGGGGCCTCGGGTGCCGCTCATCACGACGTCGTGGGTGAGGTGCTTGCAGGCGAGGTACGGGTCAGCGGAGCCGACGTACTGCAGGCCGGTGGCGGAGCTGGCGTAGCAGCGCAGTCCGGCGCTCTCGTAGAAGCCGATCCAGGCGGCGGGGAACGTCGACTGGCAGTAGCCACCGATCGAGAGCGGGCCGAACGAGACCTCCACGACAGCCGCCCGCGCGGGTGCGGCGACGGCCAGGACGCCGACGAAGGCCAGGAGCGAAGCGGTGGCGAGCGTACGGAAACGTCGGCGCATCAGCGCTCTCCCAGCCTCGACGATCGGCGATGACGTCGCCGACCCGATTATCCATTAGGAAGCTTTACTGAACAATGGAATCGAGCGGGCGGCGCAACACGGACCACTTCCGTACCGGGGTTCACGAGTTGTGGTGTTGTGCTGCGCGGTCGGATCCAGGCGGCCGATGCTGGGGGCCTGGAGGGACTCCGGTGGCCGCGAGGGGAGAGCCGGTTGGCGACGTACGAGTATCGGTGCCCGCGCGACGGCGACTTCGAGGTACGGTTCCCGATCGGCACCGCCACCGCGACCGTCTCCTGTGCCGCCTGCCGAGGCGAGTCCCCCAGAATTTTCACGGCGCCGCTGGTCAACGCCATGTCACGCCCGTTGACCGCCGCCATCGACCGGGCCGGGCGAAGCGCCGAGGCACCCGAGGTGGTGTCCCGGATCCCCGATCGCCGGTCTCCGGGAGACGACCGGGGATCCGGGACACGGCGGCCGCGTACCCGCTCTGTCAATCCGGCTCAACTCCGCCTGCCCCGACCGTGACCGCCGTTCCGGTGAAGGGAAACCACGATGCCCGAAGTCATCTTTCCGTTGGATTCAACAAAGAAGTTCACCGATCAGGAAAAGGTCGGCCACAACAGGTGGCATCCCGACATTCCGCCGGTCGCCACCGTACGGCCGGGTCAGATCTTCCGGGTCTACTGCCGGGAGTGGTTCGACGGCGCCATCCACAACGACGATTCGGCCGAGGACATCCGGGACGCTCCGCTGACCACCGTGCACGCGCTCAGTGGGCCGTTCTCGGTGCAGGGCGCCGAGCCGGGTGACCTGCTCATCGTCGACATCCTGGACGTCGCCCCGCTGCCGCAGGAGGACTCCGGACCGCTGGCCGGTCAGGGCTGGGGCTACACCGGCGTCTTCGCCAAGCAGAACGGCGGCGGCTTCCTCACCGACCAGTTCCCGGACGCGTACAAGGCGATCTGGGACTTCACCGGGCAGCGGGCGACCTCCCGGCACATCCCGGGGGTTTCCTTCGTCGGCATCACCCACCCGGGCATGATGGGCACCGCTCCCTCCGCCGACCTGCTGGCCCGGTGGAACGCGCGCGAAGGCGCGCTGCGGGCCACGGATCCGAACCGGGTGCCACCGCTGGCCCTGCCGCCGGAGCCGCAGGACGCGATCCTCGGCTCGCTGACCGGCGCCGACTTCGACCGGGTGGCGGCCGAGGCGGCGCGTACGGCACCGCCACGCGAGAACGGCGGGAACCAGGACATCAAGAACCTGACCAAGGGGAGCCGGGTCTTCTACCCGGTGTTCGTTCCGGGCGCCAACCTCTCCGTGGGCGACCTGCACTTCTCCCAGGGCGACGGCGAGATCACGTTCTGCGGCGCGATCGAGATGGGTGGGATCCTCGACCTGCACGTCGATCTGATCAAGGGCGGGATGGAGAAGTACGGCGTGGCCGAGAACGCGATCTTCATGCCCGGCAACGTCAGCCCGCAGTACAGCCAGTGGCTGGCCTTCTCCGGTACCTCGGTGACGTTGGACGGGGAGCAGCGCTATCTGGACTCGCAGCTGGCGTACCAGCGCGCCTGCCTGCACGCGATCGACTACCTGACGAAGTTCGGGTACAGCCCGGAGCAGGCGTACCTGATCCTGGGTGCCGCGCCGATCGAGGGACGCTTCTCCGGCGTGGTGGACATCCCGAACTCCTGCGCCACGGTCTACCTCCCGACCGCCATCTTCGACTTCGACGTCCGGCCGTCGGCCGGTGGACCGACCGGGATCAAGCCGGGCAAGGGTGCTCCGAAGGCGAGCTTCTGACCGGTGTCGGTGCGTCCTCGGTAGACGTACGGCCAGCCGGCGGCGTCCCAGCCCAGCAGGTTGATGCCCGGCAGCGCGAGACTCAGCGTCGCCGGGCCCGTGGTCCTCGACGGCGCGGGGAGATCGGCAGCAGTCCCCGCCCCGCCGGCGGACCCACCGCCGTCCAGTGGGGCGGGCGGTCCAGCACGGCCGGCAACCGGGTCTGCCCGTCACCCCTGGCCGCGTTTACCTGGAACTGGGTGAGGAAAATACTGTCGGTGAGGTTCGCCCCGGCCAGGTCGGCACCGCGCAGGTCGGCGCCGATCAGGTCCGCCAGCCGGAGATCGGCACCGCGCAGGTCCGCCCCGATCAGGTAGGCGCCCCGCAGGTTCGCCCCCCGCAGATCGGCGCCGCGCATCCTGGCCCCGATCAGGTCGGCGCCCCGATGCTCGGCCCGGCGCCCCCGCACCCCCGCCCGGACCAGCTCACTGGTCCGCAGCAGGAGCGCGTCGACCTCCCGCCGGTGCGCCGCCACGTCCAGTTCCAGGACCGCGTCGGGGGCGTACCGGGTGAGCCGCTCGGTCCGGTCGAGCAGCGTACGGAGGTCACGGTGGATCGGCCGGGCCGGCTCCAGGGTCAACGCCTCGGTGAGGTACCAGAGCAGTTCGTGGAGCTGCCGCATGACGGTGAACACGTCGAACATCTGCTTCGCGGTGCCCGGTGTCCGCCGCCAGTCCCGCCCAGCGAAAGTGACCTGGGCGACCCGCTGACCGGCGCCGAAACAGTCGAAGACGGTGCAACCGGAGAAGCCGTGCTGCCGCAGATCCCGGTGGATGCCGCAGCGGAAGTCCGGGTCCAGGTTCGGACAGGCCTGGCCGGCGTCCTTGTCGATCGCGAAGTCCGCCGAGGCGGCGAAGGCCGGCGCGACACAGCACAACCCGAAGCAGCGGGTGCAGTCCGCCCGTAGCTCCGCGCGCGTCCCGTCGGGTACGTCCCGCGCGTCCTCGCGTACCGCCGACATGTCCGAGTCCCCCGTCGAATCTCCGGCCGCCGATCTTCTTCCAACCGGTAGAGCCTAGCGCCGGGCCGCTCGCGTCGGTGCAGGTGAGGCCCCTGGTGGCGGGCGGAGGGTCCGGATTGTCTCGTCGTCCCCGCCGGCAACCGGCGCCCCGTCCGGTGACGTCATTCGGGGAACGTGGCACCGACCGCGGGCGACGGGGTGAAGGTCGCCGGTAGGTTGACGTAACCGTTGATCGCCCTGATCGAGGGGTACGGCCGCAGCCGCTCCTCGTCGACCACATAGTCCGGGATCCGGCGCAGCACCTCCTCCAGCATCACCACGGCCTGGATCTTCGCCAGGTGGGCGCCGACGCAGCGGTGGATGCCGGAACCGAACGCCACGTGCCGGTTCGGTGTCCGGTCCAGGCGTACCTCGGTCGGGCAGTCGAAGACCGCCGGGTCCCGGTTGGCGGCGGCGAACGCGAGCATGACCCGCTCGCCGGCCGCGATGTGCTGCCCACCGAGTTCGACGTCGCGGGTCGCGGTACGCGACATGAACTGCACCGGGGCGAGCACCCGGAGGAACTCCTCGACCGCGGCCGGGATCAGGGCCGGGTCGGCGACCAGCCGGTCCCGCTCGGCCGGGTTGCGGTACAGCCAGTGCAGCGCGTGCGAGACCAGCGCGGTCGTGGTGTCCACTCCCCCGGCGATGACCAGTCCGCAGGCGGCGTTGACGTGGTCCAGCGGGAGCAGCGCACCGTCGTCGTCGGTCGCCGTGGCGAGCACGCTGATCAGGTCGTCGGCCGGCTCGACCCGGCGTTGGCCGACCAGCCGCGCGATGAGCCCCATCATCTCGCTGACCGCCGTCACCGCCCGCGCCGCGTCGGGAGTCCCCGGCGGGCTGCACACCATCAGATGGATCGGCTGGGCGAAGCGCTCGAAGTCGGCCAGCGGGATGCCGAGAATGCTCATGGTGACGATCGCCGGCACCGGATTGGTGAGCGCGTCCACCAGATCGGCCCGCCCGGTCGGGGTCACCCGGTCCAGGCAGGCGGCGGTCACCTGCCGGATGAACGGTTCCCGCTGACGGGACCGCTCCGGTGACAGCGCCGGATTCAGCAGCCGGCGGTAGGTGAAGAACTCCGGTGGATCCAGTTCCTGCGGCACGTTCAGGTACGGCGTCGGCGGGTTGCTCGTACCGCGCATCGGGCTGTCCGGATCGCTGTGGTCGTAGAAGGAGGAGAAGGTCGAATGGTCGCGCAGCGCCTCGACCAGCGGCTCGTAGCCGGAGACCACCCACGTCCCGCCGTGCGCGGGGGTGTACGCGACCGGACACCGGCTCACGTTGTCGTCGGAGATCTCGCGCCAGCGGCGCTGGTAGTCGGAAGAATGGTGGTCGAGGTCGATCGTCGCCCTCGGTCGTAGCTCGTCGGCGTCATCGGTCGGTCGTACGTCGTCGTCATCGGTCCGAACAGCTTCCACGGAACCTCCTGCGGTGGCGGTCCGTCCATCATGGCCGGTGCGTCACCGTACCGGCGTGAACGTCGGGTAACAGACCTGACCGCTGCCTGGTGACGGACCGGCTGCGGCGTGCCGCTAGCCGAGCAGTCCGGGCCGCCGGCGACGCCCGACCGGGCGACGCGGGCGACGGCGCGCGGTCACCACCAGGGCCACGATCGTCAGCACCACCGCGAGGGCGAGGGTGCCGGCAACGGCGAGCGCCACCGTCGGTGAGAGGCCGGTCCACCAGGTCTGGTCCCGGGCGGTGACGGCCGCCGAACGTTCGGCGGGCGCCCGACCGGCCGCCGGTGACGGGGAGGAGGCGGTCGCCTCCCCCGGATCGACCAGCCGACCGACCGAGGCGTCGGCCGGCACCGAGAAACCCCAGTCGAGCAGCTCGGCGCCCTGCTGCCAGCCTCGCAGCGGACGGGCCTCCGCGCCGAGCAGCGTCACCACCAACCGCCGCCCGTTGCGCTCGGCGGCGCCGACGTACGTGTGCCGGGCCAGGGTGGTGTAACCGGTCTTGCCGCCGAGCGCACCGGGATAGCGGAAGATCAGCTGGTTCTCGTTCTGGATCTGGAAGCCCTTCTGCGCCCCCTGGGCGGGAATCTGCGTCCGCTCGGTCAGCGCGTAACGACGGAAACCCGCGTCGGCGAAACACACCCGGGCGATCAACGCCAGGTCGTACGCGCTGGTGAACTGCCCCGGGCCGTCGAGGCCGGACGGCGTCACGGCGTGCGTCTGCAGGGCGCCCAGCCGGTGCGCCTCCTCGTTCATCGCCGCGACGGTGCCGGCGACCCCGGCGCCGTCGCCGGCCAGCCGGGCGAGCACGTTCGCGGCGTCGTTGCCGGAGTTGAGCAGCAGACCGAGCCAGAGCGTCTCCACCGGGTAGCGGCCGCCCAGCAGCAGACCCACCGCCGAGCTGCCCGGTTCGAAGTCGAGATCCTCCCGCGTGACGGTGATGACCTGCTTCGGGTCGAGCTTCGGCAGGGCGGTGGCGGCCAGCAGGAGCTTCTGCACGCTCGCCGGGGTGCCGTACTCGTGCGGGCCGCAGCCACCGAGGACGGCGCCGGTGTCCAGGTCCGCGACCACCCACGAGGTCGCGGTCACCGGCGGCGGCTTCGGCGCGCCGGCCGGAACGACCAGGCCCGGTGTCGCGAGTTCCGGGCCACCGATGGCCCGGTGCGCCGGGTCGCCGGCAGGCGGCGACGGGCGGGGCGGCGAGGCCGGCCGGGGTACGGGTGGCGACGGCACCGGGCAGGGCACGGGCGCGGCGGCCCGGTACGCGGTTACCGCTGACGCCGTCGCGGCGCCGGCCACACCTGCCGGCGGTACGGCCACGGCCGGCACGGCGAGTACGGCTCCGGTCAGCGCGGCGACCAGACGCCGAGCCCTCATGAGTACCAACCCCCTCATGGGCAACGAGGGTAACTTGGGATGGTTCGCCCGGTCACGCGAGCCCCGTGCCCCGCACAGCGACCTCGGGACTTCCGACAAGAGTGAAAATTTCTCCGGTTGTCGCCACAATGACCGGGCCGATTCGTACGGCCGCTCATGCCGACGTCGGGCCAGGTCCGGCCGACGGTCACCCGCGCCGGTACCCGGCCTGGACGTGCAGCCAGTGATAGTCTCCGGCAAGATCCCGCTGCGAAATCGACCCATCACCCACGGCAACCGGAGAGATCCGCAGGCGCCGGTACGGGTGGCCGTTTCCCGCCGGAAGAAGGAGTGCCGAGTGCCGCCCTCAGCGTCACGGCTTTTCGCGCAGACAGCGACGTCGGAGCGGCCCACCGACACCAGAGTGATCATGCGGCGGGCGGTGGTGCTCGGCGGCAGCATGGCGGGTCTGTTGGCCGCCCGGGTGCTCAGCGACCATGCGGAGGAAGTCCTGATCGTCGAGCGGGATCCGTCCGACGTGGACGCGGGTCCCCGGCCGGGCGTACCGCAGGGCAGTCAGGTGCACGCCCTGCTGCCGGCGGGACAGACGCAGTTGGAACGCTGGTTTCCCGGCTTCGCCGCCGAGGCGTTCGCTGCGGGCGCACCACGGGCGACCGGCGGAATCGCGAAGGTCTTCATCAACGGGGTGCTGCGTACGGCACCGATGTCCCGGCCGCAGATGCCGGGGCTGATCACCACCCGGCCGTTCCTCGAGGCGCTGGTACGGAAACGGACGCTCGCCGTCGGGAACATCACCCTGGTGTCCGGCCGGGCCGACGGGCTGGTCTTCGACGGTGGCCGGGTCGCCGGTGCCCGGTACGTGCCGCACGACGGGGCCGAGCCGGTCACCGTCGACACGGACCTGGTGGTGGACGCGATGGGGCGTTCCAGCCGGCTCGGCGACTGGTTGGAGGGCGCCGGCTGGTCCCGACCGCCGATGCGCCGGATGCCGATCAAGCTGAACTACGCCACCGCGCTCTACAAGCGCGACGAACAGGTGAGCGACGCCTGGGTGGCGGTCGCGCAGACCACGCCGGGCGACGGGCGGGTCGCCCGCATCGGCGGCATCAACTCGGTCGAGAACGACCGGTGGATCATGCTGGTCGCGGGCTACGACACCGATCGGCCCAGCCGCGACGTCGACGACTTCACCACCCGCTGCCGGGACCACTTCCCGCAGGAGTTCCGGGACATCGCCGAGCGCGGCCAGATGATCGGCGACGTGGTGACGTACCACCAGGCCGACAGCCGGCGGCGGGACTTCCACGAGGTGGACCGGTTCCCCGCCGGGTTGGTCGCCGCCGGGGACGCGGTCGCCTCGTTCAACCCGATCTACGGGCAGGGCATGACCTCGGCGGCACTGCACGCCTCCTGCCTGTCGGCGTACCTGCGCTCGGACCCGGCGCTGCGCGACGAGCCGGCGCGGGCCTACTTCGAGCGGGTCCGGGTGATCGTGGACGCCGCCTGGCAGATCTCCACCTTCGCCGACCTCGACCTGCCGCACGTCGACGGACCGTACCCCCGTGGTTACCGACTCACCAGGTGGTTCAGCAACCTGCTGTTCCGGGTCTCGATGACCGACGAGGTGATCAACGATCGGCTGACCCGGGTCACCACCATGGTCGAGCACCCGTCCGCGCTGGCCCGGCCGGGCACCCTGTGGCGCGCGCTGCGCCTGCGTTTCCTGCCCCGGACCGGCGCACGGTAGCGAGGTTCACCGCCGGCCGCCGCGCTCACGGCGTACGTCGACCGCAGGCGCCCGCGGCGGCTGATCTCCATGTCGGTTCCTTCCCTTCGATGCCGCCGCCGGCTTCCACCCAACCGACGGACCAGCTCAATCCCAGGGTGAACCGGCTGTCGAACCCGGAGTCGAGACCCGTCGATGCGTACGATGGGCGTGTTCGTGGGCCCGGTCCCCGGATCGATTGGGCATCCCGACCGGGCCGGTTAGGTTTGTGCTTCGACCAGTCAGGTGAGGAAGGCGTCGCGGCGTGGGTGGCTACGGGTTTCAGGTGGCGCTGGTAGCGGTATTGGTGCTGGTCAACGCGGTCTTTTCGGGCAGCGAGATGGCGCTGGTGTCGCTGCGGGAGAGCCAGCTACAACGGCTGGAGCGCGGGTCGCGTACGGGGCGGGTGCTGGCCCGGCTGGCCCGGGACCCGAACCGGTTCCTGGCCACCATCCAGATCGGGATCACCCTGGCCGGGTTCCTCGCCTCGGCAGCGGCCGCGGTCTCCCTGTCCGCGCCGCTGGTCGGGCCGCTGGGCTTCCTCGGCTCGGCGGCCGAGCCGGTGTCGATCGTGCTGGTGACCATCGTGCTGACCTTCGTCACCCTGGTCTTCGGCGAGCTGGCCCCGAAACGGGTCGCGATGCAACGCACCGAGGGCTGGGCCCTGGTGGTCGCCCGACCGCTGGACATGCTCTCCACCTTCTCCCGGCCGGCCGTGTGGCTGCTCAGCCGGGCGACGAACGCGGTCGTACGGCTGACCGGCGCCGACCCGGACGGCGGTCGGGAGGAGGTCAGCGCCGAGGAGTTGCGGGACATGGTCGCCGCGCAGCCGAGCCTGACCGCCGAACACCGCACGATCATCAGTGGCGCCTTCGAGGTGGCCGACCGGATCCTGCGGGAGATCCTGGTGCCGCGCGGCGAGGTGACCAGCCTGCGCGCGGACCTGCCCACCACCGAGGGACTCCGGCTGCTGGCCAAGTCGGGACAGTCCCGTGCGCCGGTGGTCACCCGGGCCGGGCTGGACAACGTCGTCGGGGTGGTGCACCTGCGAGACCTGCTCGACGGCACCGGCACGGTCGCCGACCACGCGTCCGAGGCGCTGTTCATGCCGGAGACCCTGGGCGTGACCGACGCGATCCGGCAGATGCGTCAGCAACGTCAGCAGTTCGCCCTGGTCGTGGACGAACGCGGCTCGATCGACGGCATCGTGACGATGGAGGACCTGATCGAGGAGATCGTCGGGGAGATCTACGACGAAACCGACCGGGACGTGCAGGCGGTGGTCCGCGAGCCGGGCGGGACGCTGCTGCTCTCCGGCACCTTCCCCATCCATGACCTGCCGGACCTGGGCCTCGACCTGGACGAGGCCGACGACGGCGACTACACCACCATCGCCGGGCTGCTGCTGGCCCGCCTCGGACACATCCCGACCGGGCCCGGTGAGACGGTCGAGGTGCCGGCGTTCAGCGCGGCCGTGGTCGAGGTGACCGGCCGGGCGATCACGAAGGTCCGGGTCCGTCCCCGGTCGGGCGGGTCGACCGGTGACGACGACGAGGCCCGGCAGCCGTCGGACGGGGTGTCCAGCAGCCGGTAGCCGGAGGCCGCCGGATTCAGCCGAGGTCGAACTCGGCCATCCCCGACCGGACCCCGTTGACCTGGACCTCGATCGCGTGCGGGCCGGGGTGGTACCGGCGGGTGGTGATCGGTCTGAACGAGTGCCGACGCGCCAGCGTCAGCCGCTCGCCGGGTGCGAGCACCCGGTTGGTCAGTTTGAAGACCTTCGGCGCCCGGCTTCCGTTCGCCTTGCGGAAGTGGACCACGTAGTCGATGACGAGGTTCGCGTCCCGGTCGCCGTCGTTTCCCACCACGACCTCGAAGGCCAGTTCACCACCGAGCGGTACGGCCGTGCGGGTCAGGTGCGGGCCGGTGACCGAGACGTCGACCGGGGGCGGGAAACCCAGCAACGCCATGGCGCCCGGATCGGCGGCCTTGACCAGGGTACGCATCGCGTGGCGGACCAGGCGGGCGGTGCTCGGCCCCGGTTGTTCCAGCCAGCGGGCGGCGGTGGCGACGACCAGGTCCGGGTCGAGCCGGCTGAGGTCGTTGAGGTGGTTCGCCACCGAACGGCGCACGTACTCGACGTCGTCGCGGTAGAGCGCGTCGAGGATCGCGACGGTGGCGCCGGGGCGCCGGGTCAGCTCCGGAACCCCCTTGGCCCACGGCAGCCGGGGCCGGGTGCCCTCGCTGGCCAGCCGGCGTACGTGCTCGTCCGGGTGCCCGGTCCAGCCGAGCACGGTGGCCAGCGTGCGGTCGAGGTCGGCGTTGAGGAAGGCCCGCAGCGCGAACTCGCCGGTGAGCCGGCCGGTCAACTCGGCGAGCAGGCCGAGCCCGGCCTCGAAGTCACCGGCCTCGGGTGAGGCGAGTGCCCGTACCGCGACGGCCTCGGTGACCGGCCAGATCATCCAGCCGGTGAAGGCCGGGTCGGCCAGGGCGTCGCGCAGGATCGCCGCCGACGGCCGGTAGGTCTCCGGCAGGTCCGCCAGCAGGGCGTCCCGGATCGCCTGCGCCCGCTGGCCGAGGGCGAGACCGGTCAGCGTCGCGCCGCTGGCCGCAACGGTCGACCAGCGGTTGCGGGGCGACCGTGAGCGCAGGACGCGTACGAGGTCGGTCACCGTCGTCGTACCGATGAGTTCGTCAGCGGTGGGCATACCCGTCCTCGGGCCGGTGCGGTCGGTGCCGCCCCGGTCGGGGCGCGAGTCAGCATGGCACGGGGCTGGGACATTTCCTGGCCGATGACCCGGTGCGGGATCGGCCCGAATCGACGACCATGACGGGCATAGGCTACGACGCGGTCGTCATCGGGTCCGGTTTCGGCGGCAGCGTGGCGGCCCTGCGGCTGGCCGAGAAGGCCTACTCGGTGGCCGTACTGGAGGCGGGGCGACGGTTCGCCGACGACGAACTGCCCCGGACCTCGTGGCGTACCCACCGGTTCCTGTGGGCGCCCCGGCTCGGCTGCTACGGCATCCAGCGGATCACCCTGCTGCGCCCGGCCGGACGCCGGACCGGGAACGGGGCGGCGAAGGTGCTGGTGCTCTCCGGTGCCGGGGTCGGCGGCGGCTCGCTGGTCTACGCCAACACCCTCTACGAGCCGGCTCCCGCGTTCTACGACGCCCCGCAGTGGCGACACCTCGCCGACTGGCGCACCGAACTCGCCGCCCACTACGACCAGGCGAAACGGATGCTGGGCGTGACCGCGTACCCGAGGGAGACGGCCGCGGACGCCGCGATGCGCGCGGACGTCGACCGGGTAGGGGTGGGTCACGCCTTCCGCCGGGCGCCGGTCGGGGTGCACCTCGGCCGCCCAACGAGCGGGTCGCCCGCCCCTATTTCGGCGGCGTCGGGCCCGAGCGGACCGGGTGCCTGCACCGCGGCGAGTGCATGACCGACTCTGCCGGCACGGGGCGAAAAACAGCCTGGTGAAGAACTTCCGAGGGTGGTCCCGCCGTACGGTGATCGCGCTGGTCATGCCGTCACTGGACAACTCGCTGACGGTGCAGTACGGGCGCACCCGGCTCGGCCGTCGCCGGCTGGCCACCGGTCCCGGGCACGGCGCGGCCAACCCGACCTGGATCCCGGCCGGCAACCGGGCCGTCCGGCTGCTCGCCGAGCAGATCGGCGGAGTACCCGGCGGGGCGGTGACCGAGCCGTTCGACATGCCGATGACGGCGCACATCCTCGGCGGGGCGGTCATCGGCGGCTCGGCGGCCGACGGAGTGGTCGACGCGTACCACCGGGTCTTCGGCCATTCCGGTCTGCACGTCGTCGACGGCGCCGCTGTGTCGGCGAACCTCGGGGTGAACCCGGCGCTGACCATCACCGCGCAGGCGGAACGGCCCTGTCACTCTGGCCGAACCGGGGCGGTCACGACCCCCAGCCCGCCCTCGGCGAACCGTACCGGGTGGTCGCACCGGTGCCACCGGAGTATCCGGCGGTGCCCGGCGACGCCCCGGCCGCGCTGCGCTGGTTTGATCCGGGAGACCACGAGCCGGTGATCGATGGGAAAATCGACAGCGGCCAGGGTCGGGAGAAGGCGTGGTAGCCGTGAGACTCGGTCTACAGATTCCCAACTTCACCCGGCCCGCGGGGCCGGCCGGCTCTGCGCCTACGGGTTACCCAGCAGGTAGCGCTGGATGGTGGGTCCGAGCCAGTCGACCAGCGCCGCCCGATCCAATCCCACCACCGGTGGTAACAGCAGCACGTATCGGGTGAGGGCCAGACCGAGTACCTGGCTGGAGATCAGGCCGGCCCGCTGATCGGCCGGCAGCGCCGCGCTCGGTGTGGAAGGCGGTGCCCCGGCACGCTCGGCAAAGGCACGGACCGCCGGGCCGACCTCGTCCGCGAAGATCTGCCGCATCCGCGCTGCGGCCGCCGGGTTGGTCGCGGCCGCCCGCAACAGGGCGACCATCGTCTCGTCCTGCTCCCACCGGTCGAGGAAATGCGCGACCATCGCCGACCCGACCCGGTCCACCGGCAGGTCGCTGAAGTCCGGCAGGCGCAGGTCGAACTCGGCGGCGGCGGCGAAGAGCAGTTCCTTGCTGCCGTAGTAGCGCATGACCATCGACGGGTCGATCGCCGCGTCCGTGGCGATGGCCCGGATGGTGGCGCGCTCGTAACCGTCGGCGGCGAACCGTTCGCGCGCCGCCCGAAGGATCGCGGCCCGGGTGGCGTCGGACCGGCGTGGTGGCGCGGCCGGCTCCGGCGCCGCCGTCGGCTCGGGCCCGGACGGTACGCCGACCGCCGTGTGCGGGGCACTTCCATGATCATGCGGAGACACGCCAACGAGTGTAGGCCAATGTCCGTTGACATCGACACGGACGCACATCTACCGTTGTCAACATACGTTGGCAAACAAGTGTTGGCACTTTCCTTACCGGAGGTAGCGATGTTGCCCACCAACTGCGACGTACTCGTCGTCGGCGCCGGACCGGCCGGGCTCGTCACCGCTGTGCAGCTCGCCGGGCGCGGCGTCGACGTGGCCGTGGTGGACCGGGGCGCACAGGGCCACAACACCTCTCGCGCCGCCGCCGTACACGCCCGGACCCTGGAGGTGCTGGACGGCGTCGGTGCCGCCGGACCGCTGGTGCGACGGGGCGTCCCCGCCGCCCGGGTCACCCTCCGGGACGGCGACCGGACCCTGCTGACGATGCGCTTCGACGGCCTGCCGACCCCGTTCCCATACGTCCTGCTGGTGCCGCAGTCGGTGACCGAGGAGGTACTACTGGACCGGTTGACCGCGCTCGGCGGCCGGGTGCTCCGGCCGTACCCGGTGGTCGGCCTGAGCCCGGACGGAACCGGCAGCCGGGTCGCCTTCGCCGACGGGGAAACCGTCCGGGCCCGCTTCGTGGTGGGCGCCGACGGCATGCACAGCACCGTCCGGCGACTCGCCGGCATCGGCTTCCACGGTACGGACAGCGAGGACTCCTTCGTCCTCGCCGACGTACGGATCGACACCGCGCTCCCCCGCGACGAGGTGATCCTCTTCTTCTCCCGCACCGGACTGCTGGTCTGGGCACCGCTGCCCGACGGCAGTGTCCGGATCGTCGCCGAGGTGGCCGACCCGCCCGAGCACCCCGACGTCGCGTACGCACAGGCGCTGCTCGACGCACGCGGCCCGACCGGGCGACGCAGCACCGTGACCGAGGTGCTCTGGGGTTCACGCTTCCGGGTGCACCATCGGGTGGCGGAATCGTTCCGGGCCGGGCCGGTGCTGCTCGCCGGCGACGCCGGTCACGTGCACAGTCCAGCCGGTGGCCAGGGCATGAACCTCGGCCTGCGCGACGGGGCGGCGCTCGGCACCGCGCTGGCCGACGTACTGTCCGGCGTACCCGAGACGGTGCTCGACGCGTACGCGGCGGCCCGCCGGTCGGTCGCCCGCGAGGTGGTCGGCTTCGCCGGCCGACTCACCCGGGTGGGCACCGCCGCGGCCCCGCTGCGCCCGCTGCGCAACACGGCGCTCCGGCTGCTCTCCACCGCCCCGGCCGCCCGGCGCCAACTGGCCGGACGGCTCGCCGGGCTGGCCGATCGCTGACGAGAGCCGCGGTCGGCCAGCCCGGCAAGCGGTGCTAGACGAAACGCTTGACGAAGGTGAGAGCGGTGCCGGCGACCTCGCGCCAGCCGCTGTCGATCGTCGGCGCGTGGCCCCGGTTCGGGATCTCCACGAGCTCGGTCACGCCCTCGTTGCGCTTCTGCTTGTCGTACGTCGCCTCCGAGATCGCCCTCGGCACCGCGTGGTCCCGCTCGCCGGCGACGATCGGTCACCGCGTTGGCGAACGCGAACCGGAACTGGTCGTAGGTGAGCTGAACGGCACGGTGCCGGTTCGCCGGGTTGCCCAGGACCGGCGCCGCCGACCGCAGTGAGGAGATCGGCATCAGCTCGCGCGGCGAGCTCACCGAGGCACTGGCCGCCGCACCGGAGGGTCCGGGCGAACCGGCGGCAGCCGATCC
The DNA here is from genome assembly GCF_055586685.1 of Micromonospora sp. NPDC049529. Taxonomy (NCBI): domain Bacteria; kingdom Bacillati; phylum Actinomycetota; class Actinomycetes; order Micromonosporales; family Micromonosporaceae; genus Micromonospora; species Micromonospora sp. NPDC049529. Next base: position 117,821 of record NZ_JBVJHT010000005.1, on the reverse strand, counting down.
GGACTGACCACCGTTGGTCACCGCCGGGTGACCCGTACATCCGTTGTCCTCGATGCGACCACCTTCGCGTCACATGGGTTTCGCCAGCCGGGCCCATCGTGTTAACACACGGCCTCCAGGGTTATTGACCATGACAAGGCTCAGTCGCCGCACCATCGTCCTGGGTGGATTGGCCACCGCGGGAGCCGTGGTAGCCCCCTGGCGTATCGCCCAGGCCGCCGTACCGTTTCCGTTCAAGCTGGGAATCGCCTCCGGCGAACCCGCGTCCGACAGTGTCGTGCTCTGGACCCGGCTGGCCCCGTCGCCGCTCAACGCCGACGGGCAGGGCGGCATGGCCAACGCCGACGTGACCGTCGAGTGGCAGGTGTCGGGCAACGACCGGTTCACCTCGCTGGTCGCGTCCGGTTCGGTCGTCGCCCGGTACGCCGACGCGCACTCGGTGCACGTGGTGGCCGGTGGCCTCGCCCCCGACGCCGACTACTACTACCGGTTCCGCGCCCAGGGGCACATCTCGCCGGTCGGGCGGACCCGTACCGCCCCGGCGGTCGGCACGTTCGGCCGGGACCTGGTGATGGCGTTCGCGTCCTGCTCGCACTACGAGGCCGGCTACTTCACGGCGTACCGGCGGATCGCCGAGGACAACCCCGGTCTGATCCTGCACCTGGGCGACTACATCTACGAGGGCGGAACGGCCGCCGGCTCGGTACGCGAACACGCGGGCGCCGAGATCGTCTCGCTGGCCGACTACCGTCGCCGGTACGCCCAGTACAAGTCCGACCCGGACCTGCAGGCCGCGCACGCCGCCGCACCGTGGCTGGTGGTGCCGGACGACCACGAGGTGGAGAACAACTACGCCAACATGGTCCGGGCCAACAACAGTCCGGCGCTGACCGCCGCCCAGTGGACCGCCCGGCGGACCGCCGCCTACCGGGCGTACTACGAGAACATGCCGCTGCGGCCGAGTTCCGCGCCGACCGGCAACGCCATCTCGCTGTTCCGCCGGGTCCGCTGGGGACAACTGGCGACCTTCCACATGCTCGACACCCGCCAGTTCCGCGACGACCAGGCCAGTGGTGACGGGTGGAAGGTGTCGACCGAGGCCGACCTGGCCTCGCGCAGCCTCACCGGTGCCGCCCAGGAGACGTGGCTGCTCGACGGCCTGGCCCAGCACTACGGCACCTGGGACATCCTGGGCCAGCAGGTCTTCTTCGCCCGCCAGCTCGACGCCGCCGGGGCGGCCAACATGGACGCCTGGGACGGCTACCGCGCCTCCCGCTCCCGGATCCAGCAGGGCTGGTTGCAGCGGGGCGTACGCAACCCGTTGGTGCTCACCGGTGACGTGCACCGGGCCTGGGCCAACGATCTCAAGGCGGACTACGCGAGCTCGTCGTCGGCCACGATCGGCACCGAACTGGTGTGCACCTCGATCACCTCGGGCGGCAACGGCAGCGGGAGCACGACCATCCCGAACGTGTCGAACAACCCGCACCTGAAGTTCCACTCCGACCGGCGGGGCTACGTCCGTACGACGATCAGCCGCGCCCAGGTCCGGGCCGACTTCCGCGCGGTGGCCACGGTCACCGAGCACGGCGCCCCGGTCTCCACCGTCGGCTCGTTCGTCATCGTTGACGGCCAGCCCGGCCTGCGTCCCGCGTAAGAGGAGAACCCAACCCGATGTCAGCCATCACCTCCCTGCTCCTCGCGTCGCTGCTCGCGGCACCCGTTCCGGCGGACGTCGCCGCCGCCGCGGCCACCTGGTCGACGGCGAACAGCGTCGCCACCGGTGACCAGGACACCCCGGCCATCGCGGCCAACCGCAACGGGCGGGTCGCGATCGTCTGGGAGGACGACCGCGACGACACGTTGCCCGGCGACAACCTGCACTCGGAGATCTACCTGCGGGTGTTCGACAACGGCACGGCCGTGTACGAGCTCAAGCTCTCCGCCGGTGGCACCAGCGGCGCCGCCTGGCGGCACGTCAACCCCGACGTGGGCCTGGACGACAAGGGCAACGCCGTGGTGGTCTGGTCCGACGACCCGGACGGCAACGGCTACTACAACGTGCCGTACCGGGTGGTCTCGCCGACCGGGACGGTGCTCGCCTCGGGCCGGGCCAACGCCAGCGCCGACGGCCAGCAGACCTGGCCCCGGGTCGCGGTCGACCCGGACGGTGTGGCCAACAACGCCGCCGCGGTGGCGTTCTCCGTGGTCTGGGAGGACACCCAGGGCACCAACCCGTCGACGGTCCGGGCCGCCGGCTACACCAACATCACCACCAAGGCGTACGAGGTGACGGCCAGCCAGACCACCGGTGCGCACCACCGGCCGGACGTGGCGGTGTCGGCGTCCGGTGAGGCGACCGTGGTCTGGGACGAGGACGGCGACGCGAACGGCTCCTACAACGTCGGCCTCGTCCGGCTGGCCCGGACGAACGGGGCGGTGGCCCTGTCCCGCCGGACCGCCAACGCGAACAGCGGCGGCCAGCAGGTGCGTCCGGCCGTGGCGGCGAACTTCAACGGTGACTTCGCCGTCGCCTGGGAGTCCGACCACACCGGCACCCGTGGGGTGTGGACCCGTTCCTTCACCGCGACCGGAACCGCCCGGCACGCCGAGGTCGAGACCTCCGCCGGTGCGGGTGCGGCCGCGCCCACGGTGGGCATCGACGACCAGGCCAACGCGGTGGTCGGCTGGACGGTGCAGGCGGCCGACGCGGACGTGCGGGTGCGCGGGCTCAACCCGGACGGTACGGACACCGGCCGGCTCGGTGCCCAGGTGCTCAGCCAGGTGACCGTCGGTCGGCAGGAGCAGATGGCGGTCACCAGTTCGCCCTGGGGCGAGGTGGCGGTCTGCTACACCGACGACAACGACGGCAACACGTTCGACCAGATCCTGTGGGGTACCGGGGTGACGAACTCGAACTGGTAGCCACGCCCGGCGCCGCCCCGGATCGGTCGATCACCGGTCCGGGGCGGCGCCCTGTGTGCGTACCTCCGGTTCCGGGGCGGTGGCCTGGCGGTGGGCGGTCACCCCGGAGGTGGTTCGGGTGACGCCGAGCGCGGCCCCGTACGCGAGGTACCGGTCCCACACCGCGACCGCCGACGGGGGCAGGTCGGCGAAGGACTCGTGCCCGGCGAGCCAGTCCCGTACGCCGAGCCAGCGGGCGGCGGCGACGCGGCCGGCGGCGGTGTCCCGTTCGCCGCGCAGGCCACCGGCGATGTTCCAGAAGATCAACGCGCTGATCAGGAGCACACCGAAGGCCAGGTGATACCCGTCCGTCGTGCGGGCCATGTAGTGGGCGGCGCCGACGGTGATCCCGACCGAGGCGAGCAGACCGAGCACCCGCAGGCCGTCGAGGGCGGCGGGGGTGTACCTCGGGCGGGACAGGCCGAGGCGCCGGGCGTCGGCGATCACGGCGTCGCCCAGCCGTCCGGTCCAGGTGGCGGAGCGGTCGGAGTCGGAGAAGCCGAGCGCGGTCAGCGGGACCACACCGGCGACGGCGCGTTCGACCACCCGGTCGAGGACCTGCCGCTCGTAGTCGTTGAGTCCGGCCGGGTCGCGGCCGGTCGGGTGGACGGTGGCATGACGCGGGTCGGGACCGGTCCGGCGCAGTTCGACGTGGTCACGGGCGGCGAGGTCGAGCAGGGTCGACTCGGCCGCGTCGGGCGTGATCCGCCACTGGTTGGCCAGCAGGCTGACCACCGCCGGTGACTCCGGGCCGGGCAGGTTCATCGTCGCCGCCCCCGCGCTGACCGGGGCGGGACGGCTGCGCAGCCGGACGGCGGCGCGTCCGGCCACGAACAGGGCGATGCCGGCGGCCGGCAGGCCGGCCTCGATCAGCAGGTCGGTGAGGTTCATGGTCGCTGCCCGGTCGGGTTCAGAACCGGACGGGTACGTCGTCGCGCTGGTCGCCGCCGGCTTCGAGGTACGGCTGCGCGCGGAACCCGCCGAGCCCGGCGACGATGCTGGTCGGCAGCGACCCGACGGCGGTGTTCAGCGCCTGGACGGCCGTGTTGTAGACCTGCCGGGCGTACGCGATCCTGTCTTCGGTGGCGGCGAGTTCACGCTGCAACTCGGCGAAGTTCGCGTTGGCCAGCAACCGCGGGTACGCCTCCGCGACCGCGTACACCCGACCGAGTGCCGAGGTCACCGCCGCCTCGGCACCGTCCCTGGCCGGCGCGGCACCGGCCGCGGCGAGAGCGGCGGTACGCGCGGCGGTCAGCGCGTCCAGGGTGGTCCACTCGTGTCCGGCGTAGCCGCGCACGGTCTCCACCAGGTTCGGGATCAGCGAGTGCCGGCGCCCGAGTGCGACGTCGACCTGGGCCCACGAGGCCCGTACCTGGTCCCGCAGCCGGACGAGCCGGTTGTAGGCGGCGACCGCGCGGACCGCCAGGAAGACCGCCAGCAGCACCAGCGCCCCTGTCACCAGCACCAGCACCATGCCCGTATCCACTCGAATCCACCTCTTCGAGACGTCACCGAAACGGCGGCCGACGGCAGCCTCACCCACCATGATCGAAATCACCGTACCGGGCCCGCGCCACGCCGCCGGGCACCCGAATGTGCATGTGTCGGTCGACGCCGCGCAACCTGCGCGGCGGGCGCGCCGGCTGCTCGTGCCGGTCGCGTCGCGCCCTTCGCTCGGCGGCTCCCGGCGGACCGACGGTCCCTTGCGGACGGTGACAGCGCCGCCGCCCGCCCGGCACCCGAACAGGTCGCCGTTTCACGTTCGGTGGGCGCGGGTACCTCCGGCCCCCGATGAAGCTGCCACTGCACTCGACCCGCCTGCGCCGCGCCGCACGGCACCACTTCGGCTGGCGTTCGCTGCGCCCCGGCCAGTTCGCCGCGATGCGGGCGGTGATGAAGGGACGCGACGCCCTCGTCGTGTTACCCACCGGCGCCGGCAAGTCGGCGATCTACCAGGTGCCGGCGGCGCTGCTGCCCGGCCCGACGGTGGTGATCTCACCGCTGCTCGCCCTGCAACAGGACCAGATCCGCGCGCTCAACGAGCGGGGCGACCCCCGGCTGCGCGCGGTCCGGGTCAGCTCGGCCGAGACCGCCAACCAGCGGGCGGAGGCGCTGCACGAGATCGAGGACGGCCGGGCCAGGTTCCTGTTCACCACCCCCGAGCAGCTCGGCAACCCGGAGCTGCTGGCCCGGGTACGCGCCCTGCGTCCGGCCCTGGTCGCGGTCGACGAGGCGCACTGCATCTCGGCCTGGGGCAACGACTTCCGCCCCGACTACCTGGCGCTCGGGCACCTGATCCGGGGACTGGGCCGCCCGCCGGTGGTCGCGCTGACCGCCACCGCCTCGCCGCCCGTACGCGAGGACATCGTCGCCCGGCTGGGGCTTACCGAGCCGCGTACGGTGGTCGCCGGGTTGGACCGGCCCAACCTCTTCCTGGAGGTCGCGCACTGCCCCACCGAGGACTACCGGTGGCGACGCCTGCTCGGCCTGCTCGACGGGGGCCAGTGGCCGGGCATCGTCTACGTGCCGACCCGCCGCGCCGCCGAGGAGCTCGCCGACCGGCTGACCGAGGCCGGCCACGAGGCCGCGTGTTACCACGGTGGGATGGCGGCCGGCGCCCGTACCGAGTTGTACGAGCGGTTCCTCGCCGACCAGGTGCCGATCATGGTGGCGACGTCGGCGTTCGGCATGGGCATCGACAAGCCCAACATCCGCTGGGTGGCGCACCTGGCCCTGCCCGACTCGCCGGACAGTTACCTCCAGGAGATCGGCCGGGCCGGGCGGGACGGGGAGCAGGCGCACGCGCTGCTGCTGTGGCGGGCCGAGGACGTCGGCCTGCAACGCTTCTTCACCGGCGGCACCCCGGACGCCGGGGAGCTGGCCGAACTCGCCGCCACCCTGCGCGACGGGCCGGCCACCCGGACCGCGCTGCGGGAGCGGACCGGGTTGGGAGCACGCAAGCTCGGCCAACTGCTCGGCCTGCTGGAGCGGGTCGGTGCGGCCCGTACGGCCGGCACCAGCCAACGGGTCAGCAGCCCCCGGTACGCGCCGTCGCCGGCCGACGCCGGCCGGGCGGCGGTGGCCGAGGCGGAGCGGCAGCAGGCGGTGCAGCACAGCCGTACGGACATGATGCGGGCGTTCGCCGAGACCACCGGCTGCCGGAGCCAGGCACTGCTGGCCTACTTCGGTGAGCAGTTGAGGACGACGTGTGGTCACTGTGACAGCTGCCATGCCGGCACCAGCACTCCCGCCGACGGGGCCAGCGGGCCGTTCCCGGTGCACAGCACGGTCCGGCACGCCGGGTGGGGGCCGGGACTGGTGCTCAGCTACGAGGACGACCGGATGACCGTCCTGTTCGAAAATGTCGGATACAAGACGCTTTCCGTACGCGTGGTGAGCGAGCAGGGGTTGCTCACCGCCGATGTCGGCGGTGACTCGTAGACTCCCCGGATGGCTTCCCCGACCGATGTGCGGACCACGGACCCGTTGCAGGTGCTCCGGCGGGTCTTCGGCTACGACGCCTTCCGGGGCAACCAGCAGGAGATCATCGACCAGGTGGTCAACGGCGGCGACGCGCTCGTGCTGATGCCGACCGGCGGCGGCAAGTCCCTCTGCTACCAGATCCCGGCCCTGGTCCGGGACGGGGTCGCGGTGGTCATCTCACCCCTGATCGCGCTGATGCAGGACCAGGTCGACGCGCTGACCAACCTCGGCGTACGGGCCGGCTTCCTCAACTCGACCCAGGACTTCGCCGCCCGTCGCCGGGTCGAGTCGGCCTTCCTCGCCGGCGAGATCGACCTGCTCTACCTGGCGCCCGAGGCGCTCGGCTCCGGGGGCACCATCGGGCTGCTGGAGCGGGGCACGATCGCCCTGTTCGCCATCGACGAGGCGCACTGCGTGGCCCAGTGGGGCCACGACTTCCGGCCCGACTACCTCGCGCTGTCGATGCTGCACGAGCGGTGGCCGGACGTACCCCGGATCGCACTGACCGCGACCGCCACCCCGGCGACCCACGCCGAGATCGCGACCCGGCTGAACCTGGTCGACGCCCGCCACTTCGTGGCGAGCTTCGACCGGCCGAACATCCAGTACCGGATCGTGGCCAAGCAGGAGCCGCGCAAGCAGCTGCTCGACCTGCTCCGCACCGAACACCCCGGCGACGCCGGCATCGTCTACTGCCTCTCCCGGGCCTCGGTAGAGAAGACCGCCGACTTCCTGGTCGCCAACGGCATCGCCGCGCTGCCGTACCACGCCGGGCTGGACGCCTCGACCAGGGCCGCGAACCAGAAGCGCTTCCTGCGCGAGGACGGGCTGGTCATGGTCGCCACGATCGCCTTCGGCATGGGCATCGACAAGCCCGACGTCCGCTTCGTCGCCCACCTCGACCTGCCGAAGTCGGTCGAGGGCTACTACCAGGAGACCGGCCGCGCCGGCCGGGACGGCCTGCCGTCGACCGCCTGGCTCGCGTACGGGCTCCAGGACGTGGTGCAGCAGCGCAAGATGATCGACGGCTCCGAGGGGGACCTCGCCCACCGACGGATGCTCGCCGGGCACCTCGACGCCATGCTCGCCCTCTGCGAGACGGTGGAGTGCCGGCGGGTCCGGATTCTCGCCTACTTCGGCCAGTCCAGTGAGCCGTGCGGCAACTGCGACACCTGTCTGACCCCGCCGCAGTCCTGGGACGCCACCATCCCGGCCCAGAAGCTGCTCTCCACCGTGCTGCGGCTGCACCGCGAACGGAACCAGAAGTTCGGTGCCGGCCAGTCGATCGACATCCTGCTCGGCCGCAAGACCGAGAAGGTCGCCCAGCACGGCCACGACACGCTGACCGTGTTCGGCATCGGTGAGGAGTTGCGCGAGGCCGAGTGGCGCGGGGTGGTCCGCGCCCTGCTGGCCCAGGGCCTGCTGGCGGTCGAGGGCGAGTACGGCACGCTGGTGCTCACCGAGGCCAGCGCGGAGGTGCTGGGTCGGCGACGTACGGTGATGATGCGCCGCGAGCCGGAACGGGCCGCCGCCTCGCGCGGTTCGAAGCCGCGCGGTGCCGCCGCTGCGGCCGCCGACCTGTCGCCGGAGGCCGCCGGACTGTTCGAACGGCTCCGGGCCTGGCGCGGGGCGACCGCCAAGGAGCAGGGCGTGCCGGCGTACGTCATCTTCCACGACGCGACGCTGCGCCAGATCGCCACCGAGGTCCCGGCCACCCTGGCCGACCTCGGCCGGGTCAGCGGCGTCGGGGAGAACAAGCTGGCGAAGTACGGCCAGCAGATCCTCGACACCCTCGCCGGATAACGGCCGGGGTCAGTCCCCGGCGGTGTCCAACGACTCCGACGAACCGCGCAACGTCCACCGGTCGGCCCCGCCGCGCAGCACGGTCCGGGTCAGCGGGGGAATGTCGATCCGCCAGAACGAGGCGGGAGTGGCCACGATCGCGTTGACCACGAGCGCGCGGATCACCATCGGATGGGTGACCGCGAGCACCGTACGGGTGGCCGTCGGCAGATCCCGCAGCCAGCTACCGGTCCGGGCGAGCAGGTCGTGCAGGCTCTCCCCGCCGTGCGGGGCGGCGGCCGGGTCGGTCAGCCACGCGGCCACCGCGTCCGGCTCGTCGGCGGCGACCCGGTCGAGCGTGAGCCCGGCCCAACGCCCCAGGTCACCGTCGCGCAGTCCCTCGTCGACGGTCGGGGTGAGGCCCAACGCGACGGCCGTCTCGACACACCGCCGGGACGGGGCGCAGAGCACCACGTCGTGGCGGGGCAGCCGGCCGGCGGCCCGGGTGGCGTCGGCCAGCCCATGCGGATCCAGTGACTCGTCGAGCGGGAACGCGGCCCGCCGCACCGCCGCCGTCGGCGCGTGCGACAGGAGGATCAGTCGGTTCGTCACCGCCGGGCTCGACCTCCAAACGACAAAAGGGCGCCCCACGTGCGTCGTCGCCGCATCGGGTGCAGGTTGACACCCCGGCGCCGCCGCCCGTAGCGTCCGGTCCACAGCGTGATGGTGGGAGGAAGCCGGTGAGATCCCGGCACGGTCGCGCCACTGTAACCGTTCTCCGCCCTGCGGCAGTCCGGAAGTCAGACCCTCCACCGTCACGGATACCACTATGGGACGCGTGATCCCGAGGAGGTTTGCCATGGCAAACGTTTCCGCACTGCCGACGCCGACCGCCGTGCCGGTGCCGGCACCGATCCCGCTGCGTCAGATCCTGCCCTGGGCGATCTTCGGCGCGGTGCTGGCCGTCGTGCTGCTCTACTTCGTCGGCGCCGAACAGGGTGTGACCTCGCTCATCTCCGGTGAGACGGTGCACGAGTTCGTCCACGACGGGCGGCATCTGCTCGGTTTCCCCTGCCACTGAGCCGGCCGGGACAACCAGGTGCTCTCCGCTCGCTCGCTACTGATCCGGGGGATGCTGGTCGGCCTGGCCGCCGGTGTCGCCGCGTACCTGTTCGCCACCCTGTTCGGTGAGGGTCCGGTCGGGCAGGCCATCGACTTCGAGTCCGCCGCCGGTGCCGCCGCCCACGCGGCGTCGCACGGCGCCGCCGATGCCGCGCACACCGACGCGGCCGAACCCGAACTGGTCAGCCGGACCGTGCAGAGCACGATCGGGCTGGCCACCGCCGCTCTGGTGTACGGGGTGGCGCTGGGCGGCCTGTTCGCGCTCGCCTTCGCGGTCGCGTACGGCCGGATCGGACGGTTCTCGCCCCGGGCCACCGCCGCCCTGGTCGGTCTCGCCGGCTTCGTGACGGTGGCGCTGGTGCCGTTCCTCAAGTACCCGGCGAACCCGCCGGCCACCGGTAACCCGGACACCCTCGGCCAACGGACCGTCCTGTACTTCCTCATGATCGTGATCGCGGTCGCCACCGGGCTGCTCGCCCTCTACCTCGGCCGATGGCTGCACCCACGCTACGGGGCCTGGAACGCGACCCTGCTGGCCGTCGGCGCGTACGCGGTGTTCATCACCGTCGTGCAGCTCGCCCTGCCGTCGATCAACGAGGTGCCCGACGGCTTCCCCGCCCTGGTGCTGTGGGAGTTCCGGCTCGCCTCGCTCGGCACCCAGTTCGTCACCTGGGCCACGCTCGGCCTGCTCTTCGGCGCCCTGACCGAACGTCGGGTCCGCGCCGGCGCCGCCCGGCGCGGCGCGGCCGAGCCGGTCACGGTCTGAACCGGTAACACGCTCGTCTCCGCTCGGCGGGCTTCGGCCCGTCGAGCGGAGACCGGTACGGCGGTGCACGGGCCGTACCGGGTGGTCAGCGCCGGCTGTGGACCGGGTTCGGGGTGTGCGGCAACTTCCCGAGCTGGCGCCATTCGGTCTCGGCCATCTCGACACCGTAGTGTTTCGCGGCCGACCGGATGTTTTCGAACGCCTGTTCCCGCTCGGCGTCGGTGACGCCCTGGACCTGGTCGAACCGGGCTATCGCGTTGCGCACGTGACCGGCGTCGACCAGCGGCTCCTTGCGCTTGCCGGGAAACGCGAAGACCGAGTCCGGTAGCTCCCGCTTCGTCTTGCTGGACAGCGTGCCGTGCTCCTCGTGCGGCTTCCAGGTGGTTTTCATGCTCTCCCCCTACCCGCCGGGAGTGCGACTACACCGGTCGGGGCCGGACAAAACCCCTGGTCAGCCCCGATGTCCCCGACCGCCGGTGTCCGTGGGCAGCTTGCCGAGGACCTGGTTGACGATGTGGATCCGGGCGTTGCCGGCCCGGTAGTCGGTGCAGAGGGTGTCCGCCTGGCCGGCGACGCGGGCCATCGTCCCGGACGCGCTGACCTCGACCGACGCGCCGTCGAGTGTGGTCACCGTGCCGGCGGCCAGCAGCTCCGACAGCGAGCGGGAGCCGTCGACGATGTGCGCCTTGAGCAGTGCCCGCAGGTCGTCCTTGCGGTCGAGGAACAGGGCGTCGAGCGTGTCCTCGTTGAACTTGGCGATGAACGCGTCGTCGGTCGGCGCGAGGATGGTCAGACCGGTCATGCCACGCAGTTCCGGGGCCAGTCCCGACGCCCGCAGCGCGGACTCGAACGTGGTGAGCACCGGGATCCACGTCAGTGCCACGTCGACCGGCTCACCGACCAGCGAGGTGGGGTTACCCGGATCGCTGCCGGCGGGCAGCACGTCGCAGAGCGGCCCGGTCACGGCGACCGCGGTACCGTCGGTGCCGGCCGCTGCGTCCCCGCCGGTGCCGGGGTCGGCGCTCGTGCAGCCGGCGGTGGCGAGCGCCAGCAGCAGGACCAGGCCGGCGACGGCGGCCGGGCGCGGACCGGCGGTACGCCGGGCGGCACGGCCACGGGTACGCGACGGGATGGTTGGCTCGGACACGCTGATCTCCTGCCTCTCGGACCGGTCGTGCCGGCGGGCCGGGCGTGGGTCCCGACCCGCCGGCACGAGTATCACCGGTTCAGCTTGCTACCGGGTGCTCGGTCACAGCCCCGCGCACTGACCCGACCGGGGCCCCTGCACGGTGTTCGCGATGTTCAGGTTGATCGGCGCCGGGGTGTTGCCGGCGCAGCTCAACGGACCGTTCACGGTGTTACCGGCGAGCAGCGGCACGTCGACGCCGGTGCGGTTGACCGACAGGTCGACCGGGCCGGAGACCTTGACGTTGACCACGGCCACCGCGGCGCTGGTGCCCGAGATCGACACCGGACCGCGCACCGTGCTGTCGGTCAGGAACACCCCGGCCGCACCGGCGGCGCTGACCGGGCCGTTGATGGTGGTCCCGGTGGCGACGAGGGTCGCACCGGGCCGGACCGTGACCGGGCCATTCACCGTGCCGTCGGCCAGGCAGGTGAAGCCCGAGACGACCAGGGGTCCGTTGTGCCGGCCCGAGCCGGTCGGGTAGACCCGCTCGCCGCCGACGAACTCCTCGGTGCCCTGCGCGTCGAGCAGCAGCGGGATCAGACCCCGCTCCGGCTGGTTCAGCGGTACGAAGTACGCGTCACCGCTCTTGACGACCTTCCAGCCGTGGGCCCGGATGCGCTGGGCCACGGTGGTGCCGACCCCGCCCGGACCGTCGGTACGGGCACCGTTGTACTGCTCCTCGGTGAGCTTGTACGCACACGGCGCGTTGTCCAGGATCTGCTCCGGGGCGGGCGCGTCCGCCGGCGGCGGGCTCTCCCCCGGGTGCGGTGCCGGGTGCGCCGGGATCAGGTGCGATCCCCGGAACACGATCCGGCTGCTGTTCGAGGTCTGGAACTTGATCGCCTCGGTCCGCGCCTGCTTGATCGCCGGCAGGTTGGCCCGGTGGTAGTCGAGGAACTGGTTGAACGTCCACATCGCCGAGTACGACTTGCGTCGCCGGTTGTTCGCCGAGTTGCCCTCGTCGGGCCGGGTGGCGCCACCAGAGCTGCGCAGTTCGAGCAGCGAGTTCACCACGTTCTTCAGGCCCAGGGTGTTGCGCAGGATGGTCTCCTCGCCCAGGCCCACGTTGCCGCCGTTGGCGCACCCGTACGGGCAGGCCCACCAGCCGTCCTTGGCGCCCTGTTCGTACATGTGGCCCTCGATCATGCGCTGCGACTCGTCGAAGATCGAGGTCGCCACGTTCTGGTGCCGTGGCGGCAGCATCGGCAGGTCACCCGCGCTGGAGTTGCCGAACTCGTGACCGTCGTATCCGGCCACCGGCCGGTACTCGCGCAGCATCTGCACGAAGGCGAAGGTCTCCGGCTGGCGGACCAGCGAGTAGTCGCGGTTGAGGTCCTGCCCGGTGGAGTTGCCCCGGGTGTTGGCCGCCCGGCCGTCGCCGTTGATCGTGGGGACGATCAGCACGGTGGTGTGCGACAGCAGGTCGAGCGTGCGGGCGTCCTTGCCGAAGGCGAGCTTGCGCGCCATGATCAGGCAGGCTTCGCGGTCGCCCGGCTCGCCGCCGTGCACGTTGCAGTTGATCGACAGGGGCGAGGTCGCCGCCACGGCGGCGGCGGTGGCCGGCGGGGTCGGGTAACCGATGACCAGCATGTTGATCGGTCGGCCGAGCACGGTACGCCCGATCTCGACCGTCCGGACCCGCTCGCTCAGCTCGTCGACGGCCGCGGTGTAGGCGTACTCGTTGACGTCGCTGGTGTACTGCGCGGCCTTGGTGGTCTCCCACTGCGTACGCAGGTTCTCGCCCGGTACGCCGGGGTCGCCCCAGGGCGCGGTGGTGGTGCCGGAGACCGGCAGCGAGTACGGCTGTTCGGTGGTGCCGAACCGGGCCCGTACCCGCCACTGGAACCGGTCGCCGGGGTTGAAGCCGGCGTCGGCGAAGGTCGGCTTCTCGTTGTTGATCTGACGGTTGGGGCGCCAGACCCCGACCACGGTGGACGGGCCGGTGGCGGTGTCGCCGCCGTCGACCAGGGTGCGCTCGATCTGGTAGTCGGTCGCACCGGCGACCGGGGTCCAGGTCAGCGTGGCGAACCCGTCGGCCTGGCTGACGGCGAGGCCCTGTACCTGGTTCGGTTCGGCCGCCTGCTGGGCGGCGAGGGCGGTGAGCCGGGTCGAGTTCGGCGAGGCAAGCGCGGCGCTCGGGGCGGTGACCGTTCCGAGGGTGGCGACGAGCAGGCCGGACAGGACGGCTACCGTTGGTCGTCTGTATCGCATAGAACCTCCAGGGTGTTGAAGGCGCAGTTGATCAGGGACATCAGTGCAGGTCATCATGATCGACTTCACTGGGTGAAGCAAGATCTTGAGCAATTCTTGAGGTTCGATCGTCCCTGACCGGACCGCCACGCGCACCCGGCGGCGTCCGTGACCCGGCGTCGCACCGCCGAGCCGTTCGCGGACGTCCACAACGGATCAGGCGACGCCCTCGGGGCGGAACTGCACACTCACCCTCGGCCCGACCGGACGGGCGGTCTTCGGGATCGCGTGCTCCCAGGTCCGCTGGCAGGAACCACCCATCACCACCAGGTCGCCGTGCCCCAGCGGGAAGCGCAGGCTGGCCCCGCCACCCCTCGGTCGCAGCAGCAGCGGGCGGGGCGTGCCGAACGAGACGATCGCGACCATGGTGTCGAGGTGCGACGAGCGCCCGGTGGTGTCGCCGTGCCACGCCACGCTGTCCCGACCGTCCCGGTAGAGGCACATGCCGGCGGTGACGAACGGCTCCCCCAACTCCGGGGCGTAGTGCGCGGTGAGCCGGTGACGCGCCTGCGTCAGCAGCGGGTGCGGCAGCGTCTCGTGGCCGGCGTACCAGCGCAGCAGACGGGGAACGTCGACCTGCCCGTCGTACATCCGGCGGCGCTCGGCCCGCCAGTCGACGTCGTCCAACAGTGTGCCGAGCACCAGGTCGGACCCGTGCACCCAGCCGGGCAGGTGGTCGACCCAGGCGCCCCGGCCCAACTCGTGCCGCCGGAGCGCGCCGGTCAGCCGGCCGAGGCTCGGCTCGGGTGCCGTGTCCAGCATCGATGGCTGGTAAACGCCGTGCGCCATGCCGTCAGCGTACGCCTGATCGAACAGGCGTACTAACCTGCCCCGCCACGATCGACGGTAGCCGATCGGTCACCCGGCGTCGTCGCCGTCCGGTGTCGGATGCCCGGCGAGAAACGCGTCGAGCGCGGTCAGCGCCCGGTGCAGGTGCACGGCACCGACCTCGGGCGCCACGTGCGCGTTGCGCCGGACGTGGTCGAGCAGGTCCGGCTCGGGTGCCAGGCCGTGCTCGCGCAACCGGTACGAGACCCCGTCGGACCAGATCCACGCCCCGTCCGTACGCACGTTCGTCGGCACCACCGCGCCCCGGTCCGGGTCGAGGACGTCGGCGGTCCGGGTCGGGGTGAGCAGCAGCGGCGTACCCGCGTCGAGATAGGCCAGCACCCGGTCCCGCTCGGCCGGGTCGAGCCGCCCCCGACCCTCGGCCGGATCCGGGCCGGTGCCGGTGTGCGGGTCGCGGGCGAACCGGATCGGCCGGGCCGGTGCGGCGGCCCAGAGCAGCGCGGCCCGACCCAGTGCCGCGCGCTGGTGCTCGGGCAGCTCACCCGGCTCGACGAAGACCTCGACGCGCGGGTCGCGCTCACCCGCCGCGAGCAGCACCCCCTGCACCTCGGCGGCCACCGTCGGCGGGTCGGCCCCCGGCTCCCCGAGCACCTGCACCAGGTACATCCGGCGCGGCGGCGGCCACCGGGTGGCCCGGTCCGGGAACGACCAGACCCGCCAGAGCGCGCACAGCCCGGCCACCCGGCCGGGTACGGCGCCGGTGAGCGCGAGGTCCACCCGGTCGGGCCCGCCGGGGCCGTCGTACCGCCCGGTCAGGTCCGGCGGGTACGGCACCCGGTCCCCCGGCTCGGCCGGCGCCGCCGGGTGCGACGGCGCCAGCCGGAAGTACGGCACCGGCACCGGCCCGCCCCGTGGCAGGTCGTCGACCGCGTCGGTCTCCTCCCCGGCCTCGGCGAGCACCCGGGCGAGCAGGGCGGCGTCCGCCTCGGCGACCGCCACCCGACCGGCGGTCGCGCCGAACACCACCGCCTGCGCCACCTCGACCGAGCGTCCCTCGGCCAGCCACTGCCGGGCCCGCGCGACCAGTCCGTTGGGCAGCCGACCGGCCAGCCGGAGCAGCAGTGCGTGCAGTTCGTCGATCCGTACCGGAATCCGCGTGCCCACGTCCGAACCTGCTGCCACGACCGTCCCCCACCCTCGCCATGCCCGCGCCGGGCGAACGTACGAAGCGACTACGCGGCGCGGGCCCCTCCGGTTCAGGTGAGATTTCCCAAGTCGAGCCGGCCGCCCCCGGCCACCTGCGGGATGACCGCCGGAGCCGGTCGGATCGTTTTTCGCACCGTAGGATCTGCCGCCCGGCTCACGTACAGTCCCGCCATTCGACCGCTTCTCGGACGGCGGCAGCACCGTGCGCCGGCTGATCGACAGGGAGATCCGCGATGACCGCGTCCGCAGCGCACAAGCCCGGCACCCCGGAGCCCGCTCCCGCCGCCGGTGCCCCGACGGACCCGGCCGGTCCGACCCCGCCCGGTCCGACCGCAGCAGGTCCGGCACAGCCGGCGGCCGCAACGGCCGGCCTCGCCTGGCAGGCGCCCCGCCAACCCCGCACCGCGCCGGACGGCGCCGGCACACCGGCCGCCCCGGTGGAGGGCATCGCGGTCGGTCAACCGGCACAGCCGCGCGCGGAATGGGGCTGGCGCGGGCGGGCGAACCGGTTCACCGGCGGAACCCTGAACCTGGTGGCGACAAAGGACGAACTGGTACACCGGGCCGCCCGCCGCCGGTTGCTCCGCCCGTTCAGCCGGACCATGTCGATCGTGGTGGCCAACCCGAAGGGCGGGGCGGCGAAGACGCCGACCGCGCTGCTCGCCGCCGCCACCCTCGGCTTCCACCGTGGCGGTTACACGCTGGCCTGGGACAACAACGAGACCCGGGGCACCCTCGGGATGCGGGCCGAGTCCGCCACCCACGAACAGACCGTGATCAACCTGCTGCACAACATCGACGAGTTCCTCGCCACCACGGCGAGCGTCGGTCGGCTGTCGGCGTACCTGCGGCCGCAGAGTGCCCGGTTCGACGTGCTCGCCTCGGACGACGCCGCCGGCAGCATGGAGATCATCGACGACGAGGCGTTCACCAAGCTCTGGACCGCGCTGTGCCGGTTCTACCGGCTGATCGTGGTCGACACCGGGAACAACATCCGCTCGGCCAACTGGCAGTCCGCCACCGCCGTCGCGGACTGCCTGATCGTGCCCACCACGGTGCAGCGCGACGTCGCCGACAGTGGACTGTGGATGCTCGACCACCTGATCCGGACCGGCCGGGCGGACCTGGCCGAGAACGCCGTGGCCGTGGTTTCCTGCGCCGACCCCAAACCGGACACCGAACTGCTCGACGAGATCGTCGAGCGGTACCGCAAGGTGGTCCGGGACGTCGTCGTGATCCCGTACGACCGGCTCATCCGGTCCGGCGGGCGGATCGAGTTCGACGCGCTCGCCATCCCCACCCGTCGGGCCTGGCTGATGGCGTGCAGCTCGATCGTCGACTCACTCGCCATCCGCGACCAGAGCTGACGGCCACCCCGCACCCGCACCGGACCGGCGTACCGCCTCGACCGCCCGCCGGAGCCCTTCGCGGGCCCGCCGGTCCGCCGCCGCGACGTCCGGCGTACCCGTCCCCTCGGCCGGTTCGTCGGACCCGGCACCCAGCTCGCGCAGCAGCACCAGCGCGGGCTCCGGGCGGCCGAGATGATCGGTCCCGACCACCCGGAACCGGGTGCCGGCCGGAAACAGCACGCACTCACGCCCGGCCGGCGTCACCCCGGCCGTCTGCCGCCCGGTGGTCGACCAGACCGCGAGCACCGGACGGTCCGGCTCCCACCGGTACGGCGACACCTCGGCGGCGAGTACGTCGGCGGCGCCGAGCACCCCGCCCTCGACCGCCCCCGACCGCACCGCCCACGACGCGAAGACCGGTCCGGGATGTACGGGCAGCCGCAGCAGACCGCTCGCCAGGCAGGACGCCGCCGCCCGGTGCGCCGATCCGCCTGTGCCGGTGCCGGTGGCCCTGTCACGGTCGGTGCCTGCGTCGGCGTCGAACACCTCGTCGCCGGCCACGAAGGCGACCACCGAGGCCAGGTCGGTCAGTACGGCGTCACCGTCCCGGCCGTCCGCCCGGCCCCCGGCCGAGCGGGTCACCATCGCGGCGTAGCCCGGGTAGCGGTCACCGAACTGTTCCCGCAGTGCCTGCCGCTCCCACGGATCGCTCCGGTGGTCCGGCACCGGCGACGGTCCGGCCTCGTCCGCCGCCACCAGCTGCCCCGACCACGGGCCGGGTCCCGCACCCGCCAATGCCGGCTTCCCTTCCCGCTCCGGCTCGGGCTCCGGTGCCGGCTTCGCCTCCGGCTCCGGGTCCGTTTTCGGGGCGGGTCGCGGGCCCGGCTCGGGCTGCTCGTGGGCCGGTTCCGGTGCGTCCGACGCCGGCTGCGGCTGCTGGTCCACGGGCGCCACGGCGTCCGGGGCGGGCAGTTCGACCAGGTGACCCGGTCCCACCACCGCCAGCAGCGGGCCGAAGCGGGCGACCAACGAGGTCCAGGTCGGCGTACCGGTGTCCGGCGGACGCGTCACGGCCAGCCGCAGCGTGCCGGCGGCCGTCGGCGGCAGCGCCCGGACCACCGTGTCGATGGCCGGCAGCGCCCGCGTCGGCGCCGCGACCGCACCGGCACCGAGCACCAGCAGCGGGTGGTTGGCGTCGATCGGCAGGCGCCGGACCAGGTCCTGCTCCGGATCCGGTTGCGCCGAACGCAGCCACAGCCCGCACCGGACCACCTCGATCGCCCAGCGCTCGTCGATCCGCTGGATCCCACCGGTGCCCGCGACGTCCGGCAGCGGCCGGCGCCACTCCGTCACCTGCGGCGGCGCTCCGGCCCGATACACCAGCCGCTGCACGAACGGGCGCCAGCCCCGCTCGCCGTTCGCGTCGATCGTGGTCCGGACCGTGGCCCCGTCGGAGTCGGTGTCGACCACCCCGCTCATCACCTCGACGGTGCCGCCGGTACGCGCCGCCAACCATTCACCGACCGTGTCGGCGGTCGCGCTCTCCGACCCGTACGGGACCAGGACCAGCCGCCGCCGCAGCTGCCGGGGCAGCGACTCCAGCAGGTCGTACACGGATTCCGGGGGCAGTGCCGGGGTGTCCGGACGGCCGATCACCACGGTCGGCTGCTCGTTGTCCACGAACACGGACAGGATCGCCCCGGTCAGCTCCGGCGCGGACGGGTCCGCGTGGTCCACCCAGAGGCCGGCGGGAATGGCGGTGACCCGCAGTCCGGACGGCACGGACCGCAGGGCCGGCGGCAGCAGTCGCTGCCAGTCGGGTGCCGGGTGCCGGGCGCCCTCCCGCTGCGCCGGCTCACCGGGCCGGAAACACCACCACGTCCCCTCGACCACGAACAGCATGCCGGTACGGAGCAGCATCACCGGGCCGGTCGGCGCGAGCACCTCGATCCGCAACTGGTCCGCGACGACCTGGGCGACACCGGGCTGTCCGGCATCGGAGAGCACCAGCCGGATCGACTCGCAGCGCACCGGGAGGTGCCGGCCGAGCAACTCGATCAGGCCGGCCAGCTCGACCGGCGGGTCGGCGGCCACGATCACGGTGTGCCGGTCGGGCTCCCTCGGCAGCCGCGCCGGGGCCAACTCGGGCGGCAGGGTGTCGCCGCGCACGATGACGATGGTCCGGTCGTACCCGTGCACCCGCGGATGGTCGATCGGGATGGTCATGGCGCCATCCTCACCCACCCCGCACCGCCGGCTCCGGGTGGGGCGGCCCGGACGGGCCGGCGGAACCGGTCAGTCCTCGACCCTGCTGCGCGGCACCATCTCCGGCGACCAGCGCAGGTCGTACCGGGGTGCGGCGACGGCCCGGGCGAACGCCTCGGCCGACGCCCGCGAGCTGACGATCCGCCAGTCCAGTTCCTTGTCCACCTCGAACCAGATGACGCCGATGATGTCCCTGTGCCGGGGCAGTTGCCGGAACGTCTCCTCGATCCATTCGACCTTGCGGCCGTTGTCGTCGGCCGCCGCCGTCTCGGTGATGACCAGCGGCCGCTCGGTGAAGGTACGCATCTCGTCGATGGTCTCGCCGAAGATCTCGTCGAAGGAACGGTAGTCGGAGAAGTAGCCGGTGCCGTAGTAACCGGACAGCCCCAGCCAGTCCACATAGGCGTCACCGGGATAGAGCGACTCCAGCGGGGTCGTCGAGTCGTCCCACTGCACGTTCGGACTCCACACCCAGGTCACGTTGGTGGCCCCGGCCGTGCGGAACAGGTCGTGCACGTGCCGCCAGGCCCGGACGTAGTCGCCCGCCCGGTTGCCGTTGGTCGCCTCCGACCACGGGTACCAGTCGCCGTTCATCTCGTGCCCGAAGCGGATGGCCACCGGGTAACCGAGAGATTTGATTCCCTCGGCCCAGGAGAGCACGTAGTCGTCGAGGTCGCCGGAGGCGATCCGGGCCAACCGGTAGCCGGGCTGGTCGGACCGGATCTCGTCGATTTCCCGCAACCGGAGGCCCTGCTCGCGGGCCTTCTCGTCGATCCGGTAGTCCCACGGCTCCCAGGCCAGCATCGGCATCATGCCGCGATCGCTGACCCGGTCGAACAGCGACCGGTCGAACCGGCCGGAGGCCCAGTCCGCGCTGAAGAGCATCACCTGCGGCTGGCGCCCGGCGGCCCTGGTGAACGCGTCCACGGCGGTGAAGTCGTACGCGCCCTCGTGGGTGGTGACGCCGATGAACGCCTTGCCGGCGGGTGGGAACACCTCCGGCTCCTTCGGCGGGAGCGCCCGCGCGCTCGGCCCGGTCGTCGCCGCGACCCCGGAGCCGGGCGCAGCACCGGGCCGCTGCGCGGTACGCGGCGCGAGCGCGAACGCGTACGTCAGCAGGAGTACGGCAACCGCCGCGACCAGTACGCGCGGCAGCGTCAACCTCAGCATGGCCCGCCCCTCAACCGTTCCGTGGTGTGTGCGCCGGTCGGGCGTACGCGCCCGCCTCCAGGTGTGCGAACCCGCCCGGATCCGGCCGGTCGTGGACGCCGGCCTCGACCCGTACCGCTGCCGGCGGGGCCCATTCGTGCGGGCGGTCGCCGTCGACCCGGTAGACGGCCCAGCGGGCGGTGTCGCGGTCGGCGGGCGGCACGGGGTCGGCGGCGGCGGTCGTGCCGACCCGGTGCCGTTGCCCGGTGCGGGCCAGCAGACCCGTCACGATCGCGATCACGGGCGGGGCCAGGCTCGCCGCCAGCGTCAGCGCCGGCCACACCCGCAGCAGCGGATAGCCGTGGTCGAGGAGGTAGCTCACCGCGAGCATGGCGGCGGCGAAGCCGGCCCACAGGAAGTGCAGCCGGAAGGTGGCGAGCGACTCGGTGGTCCGCATCTTTCCCTTGGCGGTCACCACGAAGGCGAGCCGGCGGCGCAGGAGCGCGGCGATGCCGGCGGCCACGTAGACCGGCCCGACGAACAGGGCCAGCGCCATCCCCACCACGCCAATCTCCTCGCGCTCGTGCGCGGCGATGTTGTAGCGACGCAGCCAGAGCCAGAGCATGAACCAGGTGACGATGGTCGAGCCCCACAGCACCGCCCAGACCCTGGTGTCGAGTTGGACCGTGGTCACGCCGGTGAGCATGTAGAGGGCGGTGGCCAGGTTGCCCAGCAACAGGCTCACCGCCACGCTCGGGTAGTAGAACTGGAGCAGCCGGTACTGCCAGCGCCGCCGCGAGCCGAGGGCGCGCGGGGCACGCAGGTCGGGGCGGACCAGGATCTCCCAGATGCCGGCGGCCCAGCGCTTCTGCTGGTTCATGTAGTCCGCCCAGGAGGTGGGGCCCTCCCCGATCGCCACCACGTCCGGGGTGTAGACGCCCTTCCACCGGTTTTCGGTCGCCGGGTTGGTGGCGGCGTGGATCCGGATGCTGGTCAGGTGGTCCTCGATGATCGAGTCCTGGTAGCCGCCGATGGTCGCCCAGGCCGACGGCCGGTAGAGGTGACCGGTGCCGGTGAGCAGCGGCGCGTCCAGCCCGTTGCCGCCGCGCGCGATCAGTCCGTTGTAGAGGTACTGCTGGACCGAGGCGCCGTGGGCGACCCAGTTCTCGTGCATGTTGCCGTAGACCTGCGGTGTGACCACGAAGGCGACGTCCGGGTCACGGAAGTAGCCGAGGGTCCGTTCGAGGAAGCCGGGCAGCGGCACGTGGTCCGGGTCGACGTTCGCGACCACGTCGTAGCGGTGCTCGTGCTCGGCCCGCCAGGCGTTGTGGTTGCCGGACTTGGTCCTGGCCCGGAACTCGCCGCCGGGCTGGTTGTACTCCGGCCGACCCCGGCGGCTGAAGTGGCGTACGCCGAGCCGCGCGGCCATCTCCCGTACGGCAGGGTCGTCGCCCTCGTCGAGGATCCAGACGTCGACCGGCCCGCAGTAGACGATCTGGCGCATCCGGCGCAGGGTCCGCTCGGCGACCTCGATCGGTTCCTTGCTGGGCACGATGGTGGTGAGCAAGGCGACCCGCAGGCCGATCGGCGGGTCGACCGGGACCGGGTCCTTGGCGTTGAAGGCGAAGACCCAGACGGACACGTTCTGCGCGATGCGGATCAGTTCGACGGCGACGACCACGCAGAAGCCGATCCGGGCCAGCACCGTCTGCCAGTTTCCCGGTCCGAAGACCCCCGCACCGGGTACGTGTGCGGGCAGCAGCAGCCAGCCGACGAAGACCAGCCCGGCGGCGGCGTTGACGAGCACCAGGATGGTCAGCACCGCTCGCGACGCGGGTGAGGCGACGTGGCGGAACTCGACCGAGGGGTGCGCCCGGCCGGGCGCGTGCAGCGGGCCGGTGGTGGCCCCGCAGCCCGCGTACGCGACCCGGGCGTCGATGTTGCGCTGCCGGCGACCGGGGTGCCGGTCCGCCGCACCGGACCGGGATGGTGCGGGAAGCCCGGATGCCGGTGAGGTGGCGGGGTGGGACGGGTATGTCTTGCCGGAGACGCTCACAATCCCCCCAAGAACCTGAACTCTGCTCGCGACAAACCCTGCTAGACCAGATCCTAAGCGCCTGGGGCTGACATACCGGGTGATGCGAATCAGTCACCCGAAAGCCTGGCTACCAGGCGAAATCCCGCCCGGCACAGGGCTCGAACCGTCAGACGCCCGTGCGCTCGTCGACCAGCAGGGCCAGCGTGAACCCGGTCAGCCGCCACACCTGCGCGATCTCGTAGCGCGTACGCAGCACCTGCTCCTTGCGCTCACCGAGGCCGTGGATCGGGTCGGTCTGGGTGCCGGGCCGGATCACCCAGAGCCGGTGGGCGTTACCGAGACACCGGGCGACGTCGGCGCACTCCCCGGTCACCGGCTGCCCGACGCGTACCGGGCGGGCGGCGAGCAGGTCCGCCGGTTGGCGGTCGTCCGGCAGGTAACGCGCGAGCACGCCCCGGCCGTCCCACCCGCCGGCGCCGCCGACCGGGCCGTAGACGACTCCGTCGCCGGTACGCATCCCGGACTCGACGATCACCGCGAGGTGACGGGTGGCCTGCCGGTGACCGTCGGAGGCCCGGAGGGCCGTGTGCACCGGCAGGCCGATCAACCCGATCGCGACCAGCACCGCCACGCCCCACCGGGCGGGTACCCGGCCCAGGGCTGCCGCGCCGAGCGTCGCCCAGGCCGGCAGGGTGAAGAGCAGGCTCTGCGACAGCCCCAACGGGGTCACCAGCCCGACGAGCAGCAGGACGAGCAGCGGCACGAGCGCCCACGCGGTGTAGATCGCCGCGCGGCGCCGCAGCGGGAGGCTGAACAGGGCCAACCCGAGCAGCACCAGGCCCAGGGCGGTGGCGCCGAACAGCTCCCTCGGGGTCGCGGCGAACAACTGACCGCCGGGGTCGGCGAACCGACCGATCCCGGTCGTGTACCGGGAGCCGAGCCAGAACAGCCCGACCACCGGGAGCACACCGGCGGACGCGGCCACCAGCCACCGGCGAACGACGTTGCGCCCGAAGGCGATCACGGCCCACCCGTGCCCGGCGAGCAGGACCAGCGCGACGACATGGGAGAGCCCGAGCAGCGCGACCGCGACCGCGTACGCGACGAACCGCCAGCGCTTCGGCCGGTCGATACCGAGCACCAGGAACAGCGTGGCGAGTACGGCGGCGAGCAGCGCGAACGCGTGCGGGCGGGCCTCCTGTGCGTACCTGGTCGAGGTGGGCAGCAGCGCGAAGATCACACCGGCGAACAGGCCGACCCGAGGGGTGAACAGCCGGCTGCCCAGCGCCCCGACGAGGGCCGCGGTGAGGGTCATGGCCAGGATCGAGGGCGCCCGCAGGGCCAGGTCGGAGGTGCCGGCGTACTCCGCCCAGGCCCGCATGAGCAGGTGGTACGGGGTGTCGGTGACATCGACCCAGCGCTGCGGGGACCAGTTCTCCCGCCAGGTCGACGTGGCCATGCCCCAGGTGGCGAGTTCGTCCCGCCAGAGGCCGGGTGCGGCGGCCCCGCGTACCCCGAGCGTGCCCATCAGCAACGCCGGTACGAGCCAGGGCGTGACCCGCCGGGCGAGCCTGAGCCGGGTCGCGCGGCCGGGCCCGTTCCGGTCGGCCCGCTCGTCGCGGTCCTCGCCCCAGGGATCCTCGATGCCGTTCGTGGCCCCGAGCCGGGGCATCACCACGGTTTCCGCATCCTTCATCGTGCCTCACGCTTCCCTACGGATCGGGCGGTCAAGGCCACGGCGAGGCCGCCGGCGAAGCGGTGCCGGGACAGGGTTTGCGAACGTGTCGGGCCGGGGCGGACGCCCCACACCGGGCGGTGCGGGTCCGGCCCTGGCTGTCACCTGGATGCTAGTGAGACGGGTACGGCGAAACACCATGAATGCTGGCTTACCAGGACCGTACGGGCGTTGCCGGCACGCTTTCGCACGAACGGGTGACGCCGGAACGGGGCCGACCGACCCGGACCGACCGTCCATGGTGGCCGTACCGGTCACCGCCGGCCCCGCCGACGACGGCTGCGACAACTCGCGTCGGACGGCCGGAAAAGCTTGACCGAAACACTTGGCACTCACCGGTGGGGAGTGCTAAAAAATGAAGTGTCGCACCTGACCAGTGCGGTGACCGACCACCGCATGGCAGGGCAGGAGCGACCTCGGAATCCGAGCGCCACACGCCCACCGGATCCGCCGGTGGGCAGTCCTGAGGAGGTGGTTGGCGTGGTGCTGACTTTCGATCCCTTCCGTGATTTCGACCGTCTGGCCGGTCAGGTGTTCGGCACCGCCGGTGGCGGTGCCGCGACCATGGCGATGCCGATGGACCTGTACCGGTCCGGTGACCATTTCGTGCTGCACTGCGATCTCGCCGGAATCGACCCCGGCTCGGTCGAGGTGAACGTCGACGGCCGCAACCTGGCCATCCGGGCCGAGCGCAGCGCCCGCACCGACGCCGACGTGCAGTGGGTCCGGCGGGAGCGCGCCACCGGTACGTTCGAACGGCGGCTCACCCTGGGCGACGGCCTCGATCTCGACCGGATCAGCGCGACCTGGCAGGACGGGGTGCTGACCCTGACCATTCCGGTCGCCGAGCAGGCCAGGCCCCGCCGGATTCCGATCGGCACGGCCGGCAGCAGCCAGGCGGTGACGGGGTCCGCCACGGAGACGGACACGGTCGCCCTCGACCGGTCCTGATCCGACCGGACGGACAGACAGGCCTCACGTGCCGCGACGGCACGACAGTCGGGGGGGGGGGGGGGGGGGGGGGGGGGGGGGGCGGAGGGGGGGGGGGGGGTGGGGGGCGGGGGGGGGGGGGGTGGTGTGGGGGGG
>NZ_JBVJHT010000005.1:0-92638 GCF_055586685.1 Micromonospora sp. NPDC049529 | reverse complement strand
GACTCCCCCCCCTTCCCCCCCCCCCCCTCCCCCCCCCCCCCCCCACCCCCACCCCCCCCCCCCCCCCCCCCCCCCCCCCCCTCTCCCCCTCCCCCCCCCCCCCCCCCCCCCCCCCCCGGTGCGTTCGGTGGCCGTACCCGCTCCCGAGGTTTCGCTCAGTCGGCCGCCCCGGACCGGCCCGGTCCGGGCTCCTCCCCGCCACCGCCCCGGCCGCCGGGCCGGGTGCTGGCCAGCCAGATCCCGAAGATCATCGCCAGGACCGCCGGCACCTCGATCAGCAGTCGCGGCCCACTGATCGAGAGCCGCTCGTGGAAGGCGGTCACCCCGATCACCACGCTGGCGACCGGGTCGACCAGGGTGATCGCGGTCAGCGGCGCGGCGAGCGGGCCGTTCTGGAACGCGTTCTGGTTCAGCATGACACCGCCCAGGCCGACCAGGATCAGGGCGTAGAGATGCCAGTCGGTGAGCACCGAGAACGGGTCGGCGAAGGCCCGCCCGGTGAACGCCTTGAGCAGGACCGCCACCCCGGCGTAGAAGATGCCGGTGGCGACCCCGAGCAGGGTGCCGCGCAGGGCGCTGGTCGCCCGGTGGGCCAGGGCGAGGCAGAGCGCCACCGCCACACCCCCACCGATCGCCACCCCCACCCAGCCCATCACCGACGGCTCGGGCACGCCTGGCCGGGGACGCGCGACGATGAGGAACGCCCCGAGCCCGACCACGCACGCGGTGACGGCGATGACGTCGCGCGGATGCGGGCGCCGCCGGTCCAGCGCCGCTTCGAGCGGGATCGCCAGGAACATGCCGCTGATCAGCAGCGGCTGGACCAGCGTCAGTGGGCCGAACCGCAGGGCGACCGCCTGGAGCACGGTGCCGGTGATGTCGGGCAGCTTGCCCAGCAGCCAACTCCGGCGGCGCAGCAGCCGCATGAACAGCCGGGGATCGAAGGTGTGGTGCGGCGGTTCCCGCCGGGCGGCGCGTTGCTGCAACGCGGCTCCCGAGGCGAAACAGGCGGCGGCGCAGAGGGCCAGCAGGATCGCGAGGGGCGTCACGGATCATCCCGCTCGCGACGAGGGCCCCCCGATCCCGTACGCACACGATCACGCTACGCGACCACTGCCGCTCCGGGTGCCAAGTTCCGTGGTGGGTCACGAAGGGTTCGGCCGGACGGAGCCGGGCCGAACCCTTCGTGCTGCCGGTGCCGACCGGCTGAACGTGCCGACCGGTCAGGGGGCGAGGGCTCCACCGGCGCGGCCCTCGTGCAGGGTCAGGTTGCGTCCGTCGGCCGGGTCGAACAGGTGGATCTTCTCCAGGTTGCACCAGATCCGGCGGTTCTCCCCCTCGCTCACCGTGGACTCCGCCGACAGCCGGGTCACCAGGTTGGCGCCCGCGACACCGAGATCCTCGGCGCCCGCGTCGGCGGCGAGCTCCCGCAGCTCGGCGGCGGTGGCCCGCTCCCCCTCGACGGTGAGGTAGACGTACTTGTCCGAACCCATCGACTCGACGATCTCGACCGGCGCCTCGAACTCCGCCCCCCGCGCCCGGGTGTCGTCGTCGACCAGGGCGGCGTCCTCGAAGTGCTCCGGGCGGATACCGAGGATCAGGTTCCGGGGCGCGTCGGCGGCCGTCAGCTCGCGCCGGAGCCGGTCACCCAACGGCAGCTCACCGATGGCCGTACGCAACCGGCCGTCGGCCACCTCGGCGTGCAGGAAGTTCATCGACGGCGAGCCGATGAAGCCCGCGACGAACAGGTTCACCGGATTGTCGTACAGCTCCTGTGGCGGTCCGACCTGCTGCACCGCGCCGGCCCGCATGATCACCACCCGGTCGCCGAGCGTCATCGCCTCGGTCTGGTCGTGGGTGACGTACACCGTTGTCGTACCGAGCTGCTTCTGCAACCGGGACACCACCGTACGCATCTGCACCCGCAGTTTCGCGTCCAGGTTGGAGAGCGGCTCGTCCATCAGGAACGCCTTGGGGTCACGGACGATCGCCCGCCCCATCGCGACCCGTTGCCGCTGGCCGCCGGAGAGGTTCGCCGGTTTCCGGTCCAGCAGCGCGGTCAGCTCCAACACCCGGGCGGCGTTGTCGACCTTCCGCTCGATCGTCGCCCGGTCCAGCTTCGCCAACCGCAACGGGAAGGCCATGTTCTCCCGGACCGTCATGTTCGGGTACAGGGCGTACGACTGGAACACCATGGCGATGTCCCGGTCCCTGGGCGCCCGGTCGTTGACCCGCTGACCACCGATCCGCAGCTCGCCGCCGCTGATGTCCTCCAGCCCGGCGATCATGTTCAGGGTGGTCGACTTGCCGCAGCCCGACGGGCCGACCAGGATCACGAACTCCCCGTCGGCGATCTCCAGGTCCACGTCGTGGACCGCCACGGTCCCGTCCGGGAACCGCTTGCTCACCTTGTCCAGCACGATGTCAGCCACAACAATTCACCCCTTGACTGCGCCGGAGGTCAGCCCGGACACGATGCGGCGCTGGAAGAACAGCACGAACAGAATGATCGGAATGGTGATCACGACCGCGGCCGCGCAGATCGCCCCGGTCGGGTCCTCGAACTGCGACTCGCCGGTGAAGAACGACAACGCGACCGGCACCGTACGGGACCGCTCGGTCGAGGTGAGCGAGATCGCGAACAGGAAGTCGTTCCAGCAGAAGATGAAGACCAGGATCGCGGTGGTGAACACGCCCGGCGCGGCCAGTGGCGCGATCACCCGACGGAACGCCTGCCCCTGGGTCGCGCCGTCCATCTTCGCCGCCTTCTCCAGGTCCCACGGGATCTGCTTGAAGAACGCCGAGAGGGTGTAGATGGCCAACGGCAGGGCGAACGTGATGTACGGCAGGATCAGGCCCGGCCATGTGTCGAAGAGCCCCAGCGACCGCTCGATCTCGAACAGCGGGGAGACCAGTGACACCTGCGGGAACATCGCGATCAGCAGCGAGACCCCGACCAGCAGTCGCTTGCCGGGAAAGTCGAGCCGGGCGACCGCGTACGCGGCCATGGTGCCGAGCACCACGGCGATCGTGGTGGCGATCAGCGCGATGCCGATCGAGTTGACCAGTGCCCGGACGAACTGGTCGGTCGAGAAGATCGTCCGGTAGTTGTCCAGGGTCCACTCGCGCGGGATGAAGTTGCCGTCGGTGAGCGTACCGGTGGTCTTGAACGACAACGAGGCGATCCAGAGCACCGGGACCAGCGCGAACACCACCACGACCAGGTCCAGCAGTCCCCACCGCCACTTGGCTGCGGTGGTGCTGTCGGCGGCCGACATCAGCGCCTCCCCTCGTCGGCGCTGCCGGGGGCGGCGGTGCCGAACAGCTTCACGAAGACGAACGCGATGATCGCCACGGTCAGGAAGATGAGCACCGACATGGTGGAGCCGATGCCGAGGTTCAGCCCCCGGATCAGGTTGTTGTAGGCCAGCATGCTGACCGACGACGTCTCGCTCGACCCGGCGGTCAGCACGAAGATGTTGTCGAAGACCCGGATCGCGTCCAGGGTCCGGAACAGCAGCGCCACCAGGATCGCCGGCTTCATCACCGGCAACATCACCTTCGTGAACCGCTGCCAGCCGGTGGCGCCGTCCATCGAGGCCGCCTTGAGCAGGTCCTCGGGCACCAGGGCCAGCCCGGCCATCAGCAGCAGCGCCATGAACGGCGTCGTCTTCCAGATCTCGGCCAGCATGATGATCCCCAGCGCGCTGGCCCGCTCGGTCAGCGGAGCACCCTCACCGAACAGGTTGGCCAGGTAACCCGTGCCGGGCGTCCAGGCGTACCGCCAGGAGAAGGCCGCGACGACGGTGACGATCCCGTACGGGATCAGGGCCGCCGTGCGGACCAGGCCGCGCCCGACGATGGTCCGGTGCATCACGATCGCCAGCCCCATGCCCAGCACCAGCTCGACCGCGACCGTCACGACGGTGATCAGCATGGTGACGCCGAACGCGGTCCACCAGTACTCGTTGCTCAGCACGGTGGCGTAGTTGGCCAGCCCGACGAACTCCCGCTGCTCGGGGAACTTCAGGTCGAAGCGCTGCAGCGACAGCCAGATCGAGTAGAGGATCGGGTACGCGGTGACGGCGAGCATCACGAACGCGGCCGGGGCGCAGAGCAGCCACGCCAACCGCCGCTCGGCCCGCTTGCCCTCGCTCAACGCCGCCGCGGCTCGCCGCTGCGACGGGACGTGGCCGGGCGGACGGGTCGGTTGCGGTGTCGCCGCCGTGGCCGGGGCGGTGTCGGTACGGGGCCGGCTCACGGCAGTACCCCCTTGGACTCCAGCGCGTCCCGTGCCTCGACCCGCAACCGGGCGGCGGTCTTCTCGGGTTCGATGTCACCCGGTGGGGAGAGCGTCGCCGACATCACGGTGGAGATGTTCTGGTAGGCCGGGCTGCGCGGCCGGATCGCGGCGTCCCTCAGCTGTTCGAGGATGGTGTCGCGCATCGGGTACGCCTGTGCGATCTCCGGCTCCGCGTACACGCTCTCGATCGTCGGCGGCACACCGTCGTTGATCGCCGAGAACTTCTGGTGCTCGGCGTTGCGCAGGCAGGCCGCCGCCTCGAACGACTCGGCCGGGTGCCGCGAGTAGCGGCTGACCGCGAGGTTCGTCCCGCCGATCGTCACCCGGCTCGGGGTCTGCGGGTCGACGCCGGGCAGGCGCGCCCACTTGACCTTCTTCGCCAGCTCCGGGTCGGCCTCCTGCATCGCCGGGTACACGAACGGCCAGTTGATCTGGAAGGCGCCGCCACCGGACTCGAACTCCAGCCGAGCCTGGTCCTCGATCGTGTTCGAGAACGACGGGGTGGTGACACCCGAGGTCGCGAACCGGCGCAGCACCTCCAGGGCCCGGACCGCACCGTCGTCGAAGACCGCCCTGGTGCCGTCGTCGGACAGGATCTGCCCGCCGGCACTGGCGACCAGGGTGTTGTAGAGGACCACCAGGCCCTCGTACTGCGCCCCCATGGTGATCACCCGGTACGGCTCGCCGCGCGACTTGAGCTGCTGCGCCATCTCGATCATCTCGTCCCAGGTACGGGGCGCCCGGTCGACCAGGTCGGACCGGTACCAGAGCAGCTGCACGTTGGTGTTCTTCGGCGCGGCGAAGAGCCTGCCCTCGTACCGGGCGGTCTCCAGCGGCCCGCTCAGGGTGCCCCGCTCGGCCTCGGTCCGCTGCGCGCCGGTCCACTCCCGCACCCAGCCGGCGCTGGCGAACTCCTGGGTCCAGGTCACGTCCAGCCCGAGGACGTCCATGCCGGTGTCCTCGGCGGCCAGTCGGCGAACCATCTGCACCCGCTGGTCGTCGGCGGCCCTGGGCAGGATCCGGTACACGATCCGGTAGCGGCCACCGGCCTGCGCGTTGCAGTCGTCGACCACCTTCTGCAGGTTCTGCTCCGGCGGGTGGTAGAGATTGACGGTCGGCACCCCACCGTCCCCGCCGGTACCGGAGGCGCACGCCGCCAACGGGGCGAGCAGGGCCAGTCCGACGGCGACGCAGACGATCCGGAACCGGGGTGAGCGGGCCGGCCGGTCGGCGCCCGCCTCACTCATGCCGGCACCCGCTTCGCGTTCGCGGTGGCACCGGACCCGCCCGGTGTCGCGTACCGCGGCGGTCGGGCGGCGTACCTCCCCGACCGGTCGTCGCACCACAGTGATCACTCATCGCGCACCCTCCTTCCCCGACGGCCGGGGGCCGTCCGTGGCCCCGGCGCACTGCAACGACGTCGCTTTCGGCGGTGGGCCGGCGGCGAGCGCTGTCGCTCGCTCCCACTGCCCCCGGGCGAAGTCGGCAAAACCTCGTGCCCACCGGCCGCCGGGCGGAGTCGGCAAACCGCGTGACCAGGAGAGGGGTTGATCGGGTCCGGAATCCGCCGTGGCGCAACGGGGGGTGCCGCCGCGTCCCGGCCGTCACTACCCTGTCGAGAGACACAGGCTGATCGAGGAGGACCGATGAGGCGCACGGTGGCAACACTCGCCCGGGTGGCGGTCGCCGCCGTCACCGTGGTCGCGTGGCAGGTCGCACCGGCACCGGCGAGTGCCGGGTCGGGCGCCGCCGGCCACGGGGGCGAACCGACCAGGACGCCGACGGCGCACGGGTACGGCGGCGCGGTGTCCACCGTCGACCCGACCGCGACGGCGGTGGGTGTGGAGGTTCTGCGGCGCGGCGGCAACGCGGTCGACGCCGCCGTGGCGGCCGCCGCCACGCTCGGCGTGACCGAGCCCTTCTCGGCCGGCATCGGCGGGGGCGGCTTCTTCGTCTACTACGACGCCCGTACGAAGCGGGTGCACACCATCGACGGCCGGGAGTCGGCTCCGGCGTCGACGCGGGAGGACTCGTTCGTCGACCCGGCCACCGGTGCGCCGTACGCCTTCCAGGAGGCGCGGGTGAGCGGGCTCTCGGTCGGCGTACCCGGAACGCTTCTGACCTGGCACGAGGCGCTGCGCAAGTGGGGTAACCGGTCGCTGTCGACGGCGCTCGCCCCCGCCGCCGACGTCGCCGAGCGCGGCTTCACCGTCGACGCGACGTTCCGCCAGCAGGTGACCGACAACGCGGCGGCGTTCGCCCAGTTCGACGCGACGCGGGCGCTCTACCTGCCGGGCGGGCAGCCGCCGACGGTCGGTTCGCGGCAGCGCAACCCCGACCTGGCCGACACCTACCGGCAGATCGCCCGACGCGGCGTCGACGTGTTCTACCGGGGTCCGATCGGCGACGACATCGTCACCACCGTGCAGCGCCCACCGGTGGCCGCCGACCCGGGGACACCCTGGCAGTTCCCGATCCGGGCGGGCGGGCTGACCCGGACCGACCTCGCCCGGTACGACGTGCGGTTCCCCGAGCCGACCCGGTCGGACTACCGGGGCTACCAGGTGTACGGCATGTCGACCCCGTCCAGCGGCGGTGTCGCCGTCGGCGAGGCACTCAACATCCTGGAACGGTTCGACCTGTCCACGATGACGGTGACCGAGGCGCTGCACCACTACCTGGAGGCGAGCGCGCTCGCGTACGCCGACCGCAACCGGTACGTCGGTGACCACACGTCGCAGCGGGTGCTGCGGGAGCTGCTCAGCGACCGGTTCGCCGCCGAGCGGGCCTGCCGGGTCGACCCCGCCCGCGCCGCCCCGAAGCCGGTCGCGCCCGGCGACCCCGACGGCCGGTACGACGGCTGCGCGACCGCCGCCGCCGGTGCCGAGGGCCACCCCGGTCAGAGCACCACGAACCTGACCGTGGCCGACCGCTGGGGCAACGTCGTCGAGTACACGCTCACGATCGAGCAGACCGGCGGCAACGCGATGGTGGTGCCCGGTCGCGGCTTCCTGCTCAACAACGAGCTGACCGACTTCACGTTCGCGCAGACACCCGGTGCCGCCCCGGACCCGAACCTGCCCGCGCCGGGCAAGCGCCCGCGCAGTTCGATGTCGCCGACGATCGTGCTCGACGACGGTCGGCCGTTCCTCGCGCTCGGCAGCCCCGGTGGCGCCACGATCATCACCACCGTGCTGCAGATCCTCGTCAACCGGATCGACCTGGGCATGTCGCTGCCCGAGGCGATGGCCGCGCCGCGGGCGTCGCAGCGCAACAGCGCGGCACCGCAGGCGGAGCCGGCCTTCGTCAGCGGGTACGGCGCGGCCCTGGCCGGGTTCGGCCATCCCCCGTTCACGAGTACGGCCGAACTCGGCGCCGCCACGGCAGTCGAGCTCACCGGCCGGCACGGCTTCCTGGCGTCGGCGGAACCGGTACGGCGCGGTGGTGGGGCGGCGGCGGTCGTCCAGCCCCGCCACTAGGGTGTGTCTTCCCCGGCCGCAGCACCGGCGGCCGGGGCGGCATCCGCGTACGACGTGAGGGGTCCAGATGACATCGGCGGCGTTGACCCGGTTCGGTCTGGTCGGCAGCGGCTGGCGCTCGTTGTTCTTCCTGCGACTGGCCCGGCTGCTCCCGGACCGGTTACGGGTCACCGGGGTGGTCACCCGGACCGCCGGGCGGGGCGACGAGGTGACCGCCGAGTGGGGGGTGCCGACCTTCCGTTCCACCGCCGACCTGCTCGCCCACGAGCGGCCGGACTTCGTGATCGTGTCGGTGCCCTGGGCGGTGACCCCGGAGGCGACCCGTGAGCTGGTCGGCGCGGGTGTGCCCGTACTCGCCGAGACCCCGCCGGCACCGGACCGCGACGGGCTGCGCGCGCTCTGGTCCGACGTGGGCGGCAGCGGTCTGGTGCAGGTCGCCGAGCAGTACCTGCTGATGCCCGGACACGCCGCCCGGCTGGAACTGGTCCGGGAAGGGGTGATCGGCGAGCCGACCTCCGTGCAGGTCTCGTCGACCCACCTCTACCACGCGGTCTCGCTGATCCGTGGCCTGCTCGGCGTCGGGTACGACCCCGCCGAGGTCAACGCGCGTGCCTTCGTCGCCCCGCTGGCGAACCCGCTCTCCCCGGCCGGGTGGAGCGGCGACGACACACCGCAGCAGCTCTCCACCACCCTGGCGACGATCGACTTCGGCGGCCGGATGGGCCTGTACGACTTCACCGACAACCAGTGGTGGAACCCGCTGCGGGCCCGGCGGCTGACCGTACGCGGCTCGCTCGGCGAGATCGTCGACGACCGGGTCGTCCGGCTGGTCGACCCGACCACCCCGGTCGAGTCGTCGCTGGTCCGCCGCCAGACCGGAGTCGACCTGAATCTGGAGGGACTCGACCTGAAGCACATCAGCTTCGACGGTCGGGTGGTCTACCGGAACCCGTTCGTCGGCAGTGGGCTCTCCGACGACGATCTCGCGGTGGCCGACATCGTGGCCCGTACGGGTGCCTGGGCGCGCGAGGAGGACGGGCCGCCGTACCCGCTGGCGCAGGCGTGCCAGGACCACCTGATCAGCCTCGCCATCGAGGAGTCGGTGCGCACCGGCCGCCCGGTCGTCACCGCGTCCGAGGGGTGGGCCGGGTAGCTGCCACGATCGCGGAGAGTTCGGCTCGCTGTGCGCGGCCGAACTCTCCGTGGGTCACGGTCGCCGGCCGGCGTGCCCGCGGCGGTGAACGGGTCCCCGCCGCGCGGTGAGGACGACCGTCGGGGCGGCGGTCCGCCGAGCTGTCCCCGATGGGGTGGACCGGAGCCGTTCGCCCTACCCCGCCGGAGCCGAGCACCTAGGTTGATCACGGAACGGAGGCCGTCGATCACGAAGAGGTGCCGCGCGTGTTCGCTGCTGTCGGGCGGTTCGTGGTCCGCCATCCGGTCTGGGTGATCATCGCCTGGGTGGCCGCCGCGGTCGGGGTGATCGGGTTCGCGCCGACGCTGACCGCGACCACCGACGAGGCGTCGTTCCTGCCCTCGCACTACGAGTCGATCAAGGCGGCGCAGGTTCAGCAGCAGGCGTTCCCCCGGGCGGCGACCCCGGCGGCGATCATCGTGTTCGAGCGACGGGACGGGGGCCCGCTGACCGACGCGGACGCGGCGAAGGTGGTGGCGATCGGGCAGGCACTGACCGATCGCCGGATCCCCGACATCATCGCGATCACCCCGACCCCACCCTCACCCAACCGGCTGATCCAGATCATCGCGGTCGAGATGACCCCACAGCGCGGGCCGGCCGACCAGGCCCAGCCCGACGCGGTCAAGGCACTCCGGGCGGCATTGCCGGACCAGCTCGCGAACTCCGACCTCAAGGCCGGCACCACCGGTACGGCGGCGCAGAACCTGGACGCCCAGGATTCCGGGAACCGGGCCAACGCGATCATCGGGGTCGCCACCATCGGCCTGATCATCATCCTGCTGTTGATCATCTTCCGGAGTCCGATCATCGCGCTGCTGCCGGTGATCGTGATCGGGCTGGTCTCGCAGATCGCCACCGGCCTGATCGCCTGGGCCAACCAGGCGTTCGACCTGAAGACCGACAGCTCGGTGAGCGCCATGCTGATCGTGGTGCTGTTCGGCGTCGGCACCGACTACATCCTGTTCCTGATGTTCCGGTTCCGGGAACGGCTGCGGCTGGGCGAGGACCCGAAGACCGCGATGGTCAGTGCGGTGGCCCGCGCCGGAGAGGCGATCGCCTCGGCGGCCGGTGCGGTCATCATCGCCTTCCTCGCCCTGACCCTGTCGACACTCGGCCTGTTCAAGTCCCTCGGACCGGCCCTGGCGATCGCGGTCGCCACCACCCTGGTCGCCGGGCTCACCCTCATCCCGGCGGTGGTCTCACTGCTCGGCACGAAGGTGTTCTGGCCGTCGAACGCGTGGCGGCACGAGCCGCGCGGGACCCGGTTCGCCGCGATCGGCCGGTCCCTGGCCCGCCGCCCGGCGGTGTACGCGGCCGTCTCCGGCGCCGGACTGATCGTGCTGGCCGTCTTCGCCCTCGGTTTCCACCCGAACTTCGACCTGAGCAGCGGCTCGACCTCGACCGAGTCGGAGTCGAACGTCTGGAGCAAGGAACTGCTCAAGGGCCTGCCGGCCGGCGCCACCGAGCCGTCGAACGTGTTCCTGCGCTCGGACACCGGTGCCCCGCTGCCGGCCGACCGGCTCGGCGCGTACCGGGACGCGCTGGCGAAGGTGCCGGGGGTGGGTCAGGTCGGGCAGCCGACGCTGTCGCCGGACCGGACGGTCGCGGACTTCCAGGTGACGCTGGCGAACAGGCCGCAGTCCTCGGCCGCCCTGCACACCGTCAAGGGTCCGCTGCGCAGCACCGCGCACGCGGCCGCACCGGACGGGACGACCGCGTTCGTCGGCGGCATCACGGCGGTCTTCGTCGACATCCAGGCGGCCGTGAACCGCGACTACGCGGTGGTGTTCCCGGTCGCGGCCGTCCTCATCATGGTCATCCTGGGGCTGCTGCTGCGCAGCGTGGTGGCCCCCTGGTACCTGATGCTCTCGGTGGGTCTCGGCTTCGCCGCCACCCTCGGCGCCACCGTGCTGATCTTCCAGCACGGACTCGGCGAACCGGGCCTGATCTTCATCCTGCCGGTGATCATGTACCTGTTCGTGGTCGCGCTCGGCACCGACTACAACATCCTGATGGTCGCCCGGCTCCGCGAGGAGGCCCGCGAGGGACGCGATCCGCGCGACGCCGCCGCGATGGCGATCCGGCACGCCGGACCGACGGTCGCCGCCGCCGGACTCATCCTCGCCGGTACGTTCGCCTCCCTCATGCTGGCCGGCAACAGCACCCTCACCCAGATGGGTTTCGCCATCTCCGCCGGCATCGTCATCGTCGCGTTCGTGATGTCGCTGTTCCTCACCCCGGCCGTCACCGCGCTGCTCGGACACGTCGCCTGGTGGCCCGGACACGCGGACGTCGCCGACGACGGCGACCGCGAAGCCCCGGCCGGGCCGCGCGGTCGCCACTCGGCGTGAGGCCTAGCGGACCAGGGCCAGACCGGTGTACGAGCGGTCGTACTCGGTGAACGACTGGTTGGTGAAGGGTGCGTAGATCCAGGTACGGACCGAGTTGGCGGCGGTGTCGACCTCCACCAGCCGAACCGGGTTGGTGGTGTTGGAGTGGAACGTCTGGAGGAACGTGTAGATCTTGTTGCCGTGCACACCGGTGTCCACCCGGTTGCCCGCGACACCGGTGTGGCCGGAGAAGACGAACCTGATGTTGGCGTACTGCTTGATCAGGTTGTCGAACAGGTACTGCGGGCTGGTGGCCCCGTAACCGGCGCTCTGCTCGATGTTGCCGTTGCCGTCGATGTAGTCGTGCGTCACGACGGTGACGTTGTGCCGGGGGTGCGCCGCGACCACGCTCTTCGCCCAGTCGACCACCTGGGTACGCGGCCACAGCTCCAGGGTCAGCACCAGCCACTGCACACCGCCCGCCTCGTACGTCGAGAACGAGTTGTCGACCTTGCCGGCCTCGAACTGCCCCCTGACCGCGCCGTACTGGGCGGCGGTGAAGTACCGGTTGAAGACGGTGGTGTCGCGGACCAGCTCACGGGTCCGGGCGGGATCGCGGGCCGACCCGCCGACGCCGGTCGCCTGGGTGTCGTGGTTGCCGAGTGCCAGCGCGTACGGGATGCCCGCGGTCTCCAGCGGACGCATCGCGTCGCGGGCGATGACGTACTGCGAGTGGTCGGGGGTGTCCCAGTTGACGACGTCACCGGAGTGGGTGACGAACCGCAGGTCCAGCGTGGACCGGTTGTTCACCAGCCACTGGGTCCGCTGCCGGAACCGGGTGTCGGAGGTGTTCAGCACCTCCTGCTGGGTGTCCGGCAGGACGGCGAAGCTGAACGTCGGGTCGACGGTCGTACCGGGCGTCTCCATCCGGGCGTACGCCAGGTGGACGTTGCGGTCGCAGGTGGTCGACTGGAAGTCGTTGATCAGCTCGATCCTGACGTTGTGCTGGCCCGCGCCGACGGCGGCGCCGATCGGATAGGTGCCGTAGCTGGTGGCGCTGACGATGGTGCTGGTGCCGACGGCGGTGCCGTCGACCGTCACCCGGATGGTCGGCCAGCCCTGGCAGTTGTCGCCGATCGCGCCGACCAGCACCCGGCCCGAGCCGGTGATCGTGGGGGTGGCGTAGCTGTTGTTGCCCCAGAGCGAGGCGTGCGTGCCCGAGGCCGGCGCCGGGGTGCCGGTCGCCGTCCGGATCGCTCCGTTCACCACACTGAACTGCGAACTCTCCGCAGCGACCGCGCTGCCGGCGAAGACGATCCCGCCGGCCACCACCGTGCCCGCGACCAGTGTCGCGGCAACGGATCTGGCTCCCCTGGTGCGCATCAATCCTCCATGCACGTTAGGCCCGACATTCGGGACACATGGACGATAGACAAGATCCGTACGATATATGCAAATACCTGACTCACAACGCCGAAACCTCGGCTGTACGACACCTTTCCCGTACGTGACCATCCGTCGCGAGCCGCAGGACATCCAAGCCGGACGATCTCGGGTACGTTGCTGACCCATGCGGCTACATATGATCTCCACCCTGCTCACCGGCGCCCTCGTGCTGACCGCCACCGCCGGCTTCACCCACGGACGGGAGCCGGACTGGCGGCTGCACGACACCGGCGCGACCGTACGGCTGCGCGGGCTCGCCCCGGTCAGCGAGCGGGTCGCCTGGGCCAGCGGTGCCGCCGGAACCGTCCTGCGCACCGTCGACGCCGGCCGCACCTGGCGGCAGGTCGGCCCGGCCGATCCGAGCCTCGAACTGCGCGACATCGAGGCGTTCGACTCCGACCACGCGGTGGCGCTGTCGATCGGTCCCGGCACCCAGTCGCGGGTCTACCGCACCGACAACGGCGGGCGGAGCTGGACCGAGACCTTCCGCAACACCGACGAGCGTGCCTTCTACGACTGCCTGGCCTTCTTCGACCGCGACCACGGGCTGGCCCTCTCCGACCCGGTCGACGGCCGGTTCCGCATCCTCTCCACCGCCGACGGCGGACGGTCCTGGCAGGTCCTGCCCGCCGCCGGCATGCCGGCGGCGCTGGCCGGCGAGTTCGCCTTCGCGGCCAGCGGCACCTGCCTGGTGACGGCCGCCCGCAACCCCGTCGACCACCCCGACCGCACCCTGCGTCACGGCGGCGGCCAGGCCTGGTTCGCCACCGGCGGCGGTGCCGCCGCGCGTGTCTTCCGCACCGACGACCGGGGCTTGACCTGGCGGGTGACCGCGAGTCCGGTGCCGAGCGGAGCGTCCGCCGGCATCTACTCGCTGGCGTTCCGCGACCAGCGGCACGGGATCGCCCTCGGCGGCGACTACACGACCCCGGCGAGCGCCCCCGACGGCGCGGCGACCAGCCACGACGGCGGTCGGACCTGGACCGTGGCCCGCAACCAGCCGGGTGAGTACCGGTCCGGCTCGGCCTGGGTCCACCGTGGCGGGTGGCTGGCGCTGGCGGTGGGACCCACCGGCAGCAACCTCAGCCTCGACGGCGGCATCCGGTGGCGACGGTTCGACACCGGCAGCTTCGACTCGGTCGCCTGCACGGCCGGCGGCCACTGCTGGGCCTCCGGCGAGCAGGGCCGGATCGCCTCGCTGCGCTGGCACTGACCGCGGACGACACCGGGCGGCGGGCGGATCGACCCGCCGCCCAAGGGGGTGCCGGACCTGCCTCGTACGGGACATTTACCGGATTCGTACGTTGTCGGCCTAGGGTCCCGGTATGGCGTCACCGGACGCGATAGCCCACCTGCTGCGCCGCGCGACGTTCGGCCCCACCGCCGAGGAGGTCGAAGCGGCCGTACGGGCGGGTTTCGACACCACCCTCGACCGGCTGCTCGGCCCGACCGGAAGCGATCCGGGCGCCGCCGCCACCCCCGCACCGCGCCTCGGACCCGACCCCCACTCCAGCCTCGACAAGGGTGCCGGCCGGGAGCAGCGGCAGCAGGCCAACAAACAGCGCACGGAACAGGCCCAGCAGGTGCTGCGGTGGTGGCTGGACCGGATGGTCGCCGCCGACCACCAGCTCACCGAGAAGCTGGTGTTCTTCTGGCACGGCCACTGGGCCACCAGCGTGCAGAAGGTGAAGTCCGCACAGCTCATGCTGGGCCAGTTGGACACCCTGCGGCGGTACGGCCGCGACGGGTTCGGCCCGCTGGTGGCCGCGATGGTGCGCGACCCCGCGATGATCCTCTGGCTCGACGGGGAGAAGAACACCCGCAGGGCGCCGAACGAGAACCTGGCCCGCGAGCTGATGGAGCTGTTCACCCTCGGCATCGGCCACTACACCGAGGCCGACGTGAAGGCCGGGGCGAAGGCGCTGACCGGATGGACCGTGGTCCGGGAGACGGGCGCCGCCCGGTTCGAGCCGAAGCGGCACGACACCGGGCCGAAGACGATCCTCGGCCGGACCGACACCTTCGACGCCGACTCGTACGCGCGACTGCTGGCCGGCCTTCCCCGGACCGCCGAATTCGTCACCGAACGGCTCTGGTTCCGGTTCGCCGGCGCCGCGCCGCCCACCGCCGGCGCCACCGGCGACGTCACCGCGATCCTGCGGGCGATGTTCACCGACCCCGCCTTCGCGAAGACCCGAGGGCAGCTGGTCAAACAGCCGGTGGAGTGGGCGGTCGGCGCGATGCGCCAGTTGCGGATCCGGCCCGCCGCGCTCACCGAGCAGCAGCGTAAGCAGGTGCAGTCCGGGCTGTCCGGAATGGACCAGGTGCCGCTGCGGCCACCGAGCGTCGGCGGCTGGCCGGCCGGCGCGGCCTGGCTCACCACCTCGTCGTTGCAGGCCCGGATGCGGCTGGCCGACCTGTTCGCCGGCACGGCCGGCCCGGTGGCGCTCCAGCGGCTCACCTCGGCACCGGAGGCCGGCCGGCTCGACGCGCTGGCCCGGCTGCTCGTGGTGGACGCCTGGACCGAACGCACCCGCGCCGCCCTGGCACCGCTGGCCGCGAACCCGCAACGGCTCCTCGCAGCCGGACTGGTGAGCCCCGAATACACCGTCTGCTGACCGGAGGTCACCCGTGGACACCCTGCTGACCGGAGGTCATCCGTGGACATCCTGACCCGGCGCAAGTTCCTGCTCGCCAGCGGTGTGGTGGGCGCGAGTGCCCTGGCCGCCGGCGCCGGCACGTACGCGCTGTCCGACCTGTTCGACACCGCCGGCACCCGGGACCCGAGCAGCCGTACCCTGGTCCTGGTCACGCTCTACGGCGGCAACGACGGGCTCAACACCGTCATCCCGTACGCGGACCCGGCGTACCACGACGCCCGGCCGGAGATCGCCTACTCGGCCGAGGAGGTCAACCGGCTCGACGACACCGTCGGGCTGAACCCGGCGATGGGCGGCCTGCACGGGCTGTTCGGCCAGGGACGGCTGGCGGTCGTACGCGGCGTCGGCTACCCGAAGCCGGACCGCAGCCACTTCCGATCGATGGATATCTGGCAGACCGCCAGCCCGGACCGCCCCGGCACGACCGGGTGGATCGGGCGGTGGCTCGACGGTGCCGGTGGCGACCCCCGGCTGGCGGTCTCGTTCGAGTCGGCGGTGCCGCCACTGCTGGCCGGCGAGCGGAGCGCGGGTGCGTCCGTACCGGTGGCCGGGCGGGCGGGACGCGGCGGCCTGCCGGACGGGACGCTGGCGGCACTCGGGGCCGGCAGCCCCGGCGAGTCCCCGGCGCAGGCCCGTGCGGCCGCCTGTTTCGCGGATCTCCGGTCGGTCAACACGATGATCGGCGGCGTACGCGACGCGGCCGAGCAGACCGAGAACGGCGACGATCCGGAACGGCCGGCGGCGACCGCCACCGGCGGCGCGCGTACGTCGCTGGAGGCCCAACTCGACCTGGTGGCCCGGTGCGTCGAGGCGGGCGTGTCCACCCGGGTCTTCTCCGTGTCGCTGGGCGGCTTCGACAGCCACGCCGACGAGAAGCAGCTGCAGGCGGTGCTGCTCGGGCAGGTGGACCGGGCGCTCACCGGCTTCGCCGAGCGGATGGGTCGTACCGAGGCGGGCCGCCGGGTGGCGGTCGCGGTCTACTCCGAGTTCGGCCGGCGGGTACGCGCCAACGCCTCCGACGGCACCGACCACGGCACCGCCTCGAACGTCCTCCTGCTCGGTGCCGGGGTACGCGGTGGGCTGTACGGCGAGCAGCCGAGCCTGACCGACCTGGACGACGGTGATCTCCGGTTCACCGTCGACTTCCGCGACGTCTACGCCACCCTGCTGGACCGGGTGCTCGACGGCGACCCGGAGCGGGTGCTCGGCGGCTGGTCCGGCCGGCGCGACGAACTGTTCGCAGCGGTCTGACCGTCCACGGCCGGGTCGGCGTCCGGGCCGCCGGTGCGGTGGCGGGCGCTGGCCAGGTCGACGAACTCCGCCACCAGCGGTGAGCGGCTGCCGTCGCTCCAGGCCAGCGCGACCCGGGTCGACGGGAGGTCGGCGACGGCGACGTGGGTGACGTCGGATCGGGTGTAGAAGGTGGCGGTCGAGTAGGGCAGGATCACCACCCCGCCGTACGTCGCCACGTGTTCGAGCTTCTCCTCGACCGAGTGGAGGTCGGGCCGGACCGGGCCTGGCTGGTCGGCCGGCCGGTCCGGCAGGTCCCGCCATTCCGGCACCGCGTCCGGGTCCTGGACCAGGCGCTCCGCGGCGAGTTCGGCGAGGGCGATCGACTCCCTGCCGGCGAGGGGGTGGTCGGTGGCGAGCACGGCGACGCGGGGCTCGTCGAACAGCGGTCGCAGCCGCAGGCCGCGTTGGTTGACCGGCAGCCGGACGTAGCTGACGTCGACCCGACCGTCGAGCACCATCTCGACCTGGTCGTTCCAGGAGGTGCGGACCACGTCCACGGTCAGGTCGGGGTGCCGGGCGGCGATGGCGCGGGCATCGGCGGTGACGGTGATGCCGGGCATGAAGCCGATGGTGAACGCCGGTCGGCCGTGGGCTGCCTGACGTACCCGGCGGTGCAGCGCCTCGGCCGAGGCGAGCAGCGGTTCGGCGTCGGTCAGCAGCTGCCGCCCGGCCCCGGTCAGTACGGTGGACCGCCGGTCGCGGACGAAGAGCTGGACGCGTAGTTCCTGCTCCAGTGCCCGGATCTGCCGGGAGAGAACCGGTTGGGCGATGTGCAGCCGCTGCGCAGCCCGACCGAAGTGCAGTTCCTCGGCGACCGCGACGAAGTAGCGCAGCTTACGGAGATCGATGTCCACCCTGTCCCCTTTCTGGTGATCCACCATACCCGTGGGGCACGACCGGCACTGATACCCGCCGGGCATCACAGACGCGGAAACAGGTCTTGGACGGGACTCACCGGTCCGACGCAGGGTAGACACCGTTCCCACCACGACACGGATGATCGAAAGGACGGCAGCATCATGGCTCTCACCGACCAACGGGTGGTCGTACTCGGCGGAACCTCCGGGATCGGGCTGGCCACCGCCGCCCTGGCCGCTCGGGAGGGCGCCCGGGTGGTGGTCGCCTCCAGCAGCCAGAACAGCGTGGACCGGGCGCTGGCGAGCCTTCCGGCCGGCGTCGAGGGATACACCGTCAACCTCACCGACGCCGCCGACGTCGGCTCGCTGTTCGACCGTACCGGGCCGTTCGACCACCTGGTCTACACCGCCGGCGAGCCGCTCTCGCTGATGTCGCTGGACACGCTCCACCTCGACACCGCCCGCCGCTTCTTCGAGCTGCGCTACTTCTCCGCCCTGTCGGCGGTCAGCACCGCCATGCCGTACCTGCGGCCCGGCGGGTCGGTGGCGCTCACCACCGGGTCCGCGAAGGACCGGCCGGGCGCGGGCTGGTCGGTCGCGGCCAGCATCTGCGGCGCGGTCGACGCGCTGGTCCGGGCCCTGGCCGTCGAACTGGCCCCGGTACGGGTCAACGCCGTCGCCCCCGGCGTCATCCGCTCGCCGCTGTGGGACTCGATGCCCGAGGCCGACCGCGAGCAGATGTACAGCCAGCTCGGCGGCACTCTTCCGCTCGGCCGGGTGGGTGAGCCCGAGGAGGTCGCCGAGGCGTTCCTCTTCCTGCTGCGGGCGACGTACACCACCGGGACGATCGTGAGCGTCGACGGCGGCACCCTGCTGGCCTGACCGCGTCAGCTCAACACGTTGCCGGCGGGGCACCGACGAGGAACGCCGGCAGGCCACGCTTGAGGTGGCCCTCCAGATCATGCGCGACGCCGACGACCGGACCCGTCCGGCGGGACCCCGGTAGCGGGCCCCACCGGACGGGTTCGTGCGGCCACGAAGCCGCCGGACGTTCAGGCGGCCACGAAACGGGCGGCGTCCACCACGACGTACCCGTCGGTGTTCTCGGTGCGGACCAGGACGCTGCCCGCGGAGCCGGCGGCGAACGGGTAACTGCCGACCGAGACCCACTGCCCGCCGGAGGAGCGTTGGTCGACGGTACGGGTGGTGATCCCGCCACTGTGCACGACGTCGACCGGCACGTTGCTGGCCCGGTTCTCGTGCGCGGTCCAGCGCAGGTAGACCGCGTACGTCCCGGCGGCCGGCAGGGTCGGGGTGAACCGCATCCGGTTCACCCCCTTGGCGGTGTTGCCGTCGTGCTCGTAGTCGGGGCCGTAGTAGCCGCCGATCGACGTGCTCC
Organism: Micromonospora sp. NPDC049529; assembly: GCF_055586685.1. NCBI lineage: Bacteria > Bacillati > Actinomycetota > Actinomycetes > Micromonosporales > Micromonosporaceae > Micromonospora > Micromonospora sp. NPDC049529. Next base: position 73,676 of record NZ_JBVJHT010000005.1, on the reverse strand, counting down.
CCAACCAGGCACCGGCCCGGGTCACGCCGGTGCCCGCCCGGCTGTCGAGGATCAGCTCACCGGCGACCGGAGGCGGCCAGACCAGCAGTTGACCGTCGGCGAGCAGCCGGGCCCGCAGCGCCGGATAGTCGACGTCCTGCACGGCCGTGCCGGTGTCGACCGCCAGCATCGCCGCGGTCGCCGCCGACTGGGCGAGGATCATGAACACCGGTTCCATCCGGATCGACCCGTACGCGATGTGGCTCGCGGCCAGGCAGACCGGCACGGTGAGATTGGCGCACTGGCCCCGGGTCGGCACGATCGACCGGTAGCTGATCGAGTACGGCGCCGGCACCCCGATCTGCACGTCCCCCTCGTTGCGGACCCGGCCGCCGACCACCACCCGCTGGCAGTTGTGCGAGTCCATCGTGTAGCTGGCCAGGCCGACCGGGTCGGTCACCGTCTCCTGGCCCCGGCAGTTGCGCTCGGTCATCACGTACGCCGAGACCATCCGTCGGGCCTCGCGGACGTAGAGCTGCGGCGGCCACCCGCCGGTGCCGGTGAACTCGTCCGCCGCCAGCCCCCACGAGGCGGTCGCCGACCTGATCGACGCCGGCAGCCTCGGGTCGTTGGCCAGGAACCACATCAGCCCCTGCTGGTACGCGCGGTGCTCGGCCGCCATGCTCTCCCGGACGGCGTAACCCGCGGTCGGGTACGCGTAGTTGGCGCCGATGAAGTCGGTGGAGAACGCCCCGTTGTTGTTGGAGTCGGTCTTGCCGTTGCCCACCCCGTGGGTGGTGAAGAACGGCCCGGTCCAGCCCGCCTGGACGTAGCGCAGCAGCAGCTCGTAGTCGATCGGGTCGTAGCCGGCCGGGCGCGGGAACGGGATCCGGTTGGCGGCCTGGGTCAGGCACATCCGGTAGTTGTACGCCTGGATCAGGTCGTCACCGGTGCCGTTGGGCGCCACCGGGGCGGCCGAGATGCCGGGCAGCAACCCGGACGTCGGACTGCCCGGCACCACGTACGGGTCGACCGGGAAGTTGAACTGGTGCCCGTTGCGCAGCTGCACGCCGTTGATGGTCTCGCCGTACGTGCTGTTGCTCTCCCGGCCCACCGTCCAGGCGACGCCGGCCCGGTGCATCAGGTCGCCCTCGTAGCTGGCGTCGACGAACATCGGTCCCCGGAACACCTGGCCGTTGTCGGCGACGATCTCGGTGATCCGGTTGCCGGCCATGGTGACGGCGGAGATCCGGGCTCCGTAGTAGACCGGCACCCCGGCCTCGGCCAGCAGGTCGTCGAAGACGGCGCGGGCCACGCTCGGCTCGAAGGTGAACCGGGCCGGCGAGGTCGGGGTGACCGGGGTGCCGGCGTACCTGGCGTGCACCCGGCGGTAGAACTCACCGGCGATGCCCTTGATCGCGGCCTGGGTGCCGCTGTCGGTCATGCCGAGACCGCCGGTGGTCAGGCCGCCGAGGTGGGTGCCCGGTTCGAGGACGACCGTGGTGCGGCCCATCCGGCGGGCCTGCACGGCGGCGACGATGCCGGCCGAGGTGGCGCCGTAGACCACCAGGTCGGCCTGGACGACGGCGGCGGCGAGGGCGGCGGTCGACAGGGCCGGCACACCGGCGACGACAACGGTGGCGCCGCCGACACGCAGCAGCGTGCGGCGGGTGATCGGGTGGGGCATGGCGCGCGGCTCCTCCGGTCGGTGGACTCGGGAGCGCGCCGCCGCATCCCTCGAATCACCCACGACTCTCACGCCGCCGTCCGACGTTGTCAAGGTCGTCTATCCGGTACGGGGAGTCAGGCTCGACGTGCTCGGCCGGCTCGACGTGCTCGGCCGGCTCGACGTGCTCGGCCGGCTCGACGTGCTCGGCCGGCTCGACGTGTGCCGGTCCGCCGTGGCCCTCGTAGAGGTCGAGATAGAGCCGGTCCAGCTCGTCGGCCAGGTCGTTGACCCGGTCCGGCCGGACGATGTCGTGCCCGAGCCCCAGCTCCCGGCCCAGCCGGTGCACGCGCAACGGCAGGCCGTTCGCCTCGGCCAGCTTGCGGGGCAGGTCGACGGCGGCCCGCCGGTCGATCGACTCGTCGTTGTCGGAGAACACGACCGCCACGGTGCGCAGGTCGCCGTGGCCCGGCACCACCTTCAGATTGATCGTGATCCGCAGGTACTGGGAGAGCGCGGAGAGCCAGAAGCCGGTCCCGGTGACCTGACGGTCGGGCAGGACCCGGAACCCGAACAGTACGGTCAGCGGCTTGATCAGGTAGCCCGGCGCCTTGGCCGGGTTCACCCCGTAGAACGGGGCGAGTACGAGCAGCCGACGCACCACGTCGGAGCGGTACTGGGCCAGCCAGGTGCCGAGCACCGCGCCGCCGGAGATGCCGACGACGCCGACCTCCTCCCCCAGCGCGGCGGCGATGTTGATCGACTCGTTCGCGTACCCGACCAGTTCGATCGCGTTGAGCCGCCCCTCCGCCCGCCGGTCGACCAGGCCGTGTCCGGGTGCCCGGGGCACGTAGACGTTGTAGCCGTGATCGAAGTAGAAACGGGCGAGGTTGGCGTACTGGACCGGCGAGACGGTGTAACCGTGCAGCATCAGCACCGCCTTCGCGGTACGGGTGCCGTGGGTGAGCAGGACGCTCCCGGCCTCCGGCGCCACCTCCGGGTCGTCCCGGTCGGCGGCGACCACCCGCTCGGCCCGGTCGGCGGCGGTGCGGTAGTCGAGCGACTCGACCAGCACGTGCCGCAGCCGGGCGTTGCGCAGCGGCCAGGCGTAGACGACCAGCACCGGGAGAAGCAGCAGCAGGGCCAGCGCCCCGACCACGATCGCCGCCCGGGAAAGGACACCACCACCGAGGTACGCCGCCGAGTAGTGCCAGACGTGGTCCGAGAAGTGGTGCAAGGTTCACCTGCCGTCACCGGAGCTGAGCTACGCCCGCCGGGCGTCCGTACCGGAAACGGTAGTTTCGGAGGTCACGGGGTCGCCCGTGGCTGTGGTCGGGATCATGTCGTCCGGGTGTGACACCGACGACGAAGCCACCGGGACGGGCCGTCGGGTCGGGTCAGCCCTGCGCGAGATGCCGGGTCACCTGCCGGCGGAGTTCCTCCCGGTCGAGATTCAGCTCGGCGAGCAGGTGCCCGGCCGCCCCGTCCCCGGTCAGTACGGCGGCGAGCAGGTGCGACGTCCCCGCGTGCCGGTGTCCGTGTTCGCGGGCGATGCCGGTCGCCCGGTCCATCGCCCGGACCGCGACGACACTCCAGGACGGTCGCCGGGTTTGCCGGTGTCCCAGAATCGGGCCGAGGATTCCTCGGCGGGCAGCGTCTCCCGCTCCTCGGTCAGCGGCTCGGCCACCGAGCGGGCCCGATCGAGGTCGAAACCGGCCTCGACGAGCAGCCTGCCGCCCTGGTTGTGCGGCAGGTACGTCGTCCGCAGCCGTTCGCCGGCGGCCGCCAGCTGCACGTCGAGGCTGACGATCGCCAGCAGTACGGCGCTGCTGCGGACCGTGCCGTGCCCGAGCAGGACCGACTGCCGCATCACCTCGCGTTCGAGGCACGCGAGGACCGGCCCGCCCCATGTGGCGGTTCGCAGGGTGAACCGCGAGAGCACCCCCGGGATCCAGCGGATCGACCAGGGAAGCCGGACCTCGGCACCCCCGAGCCGTTGCAGCGGCTCGACCAGCGGGACGAACGGGGCCGGGTCGCCGGCCAGGTCACCGGTCCGCACCTGCCGCCGGGCGGCGGCGATGTCCAGACCGACCCGGTCGGTCAGCGCGGCGACCGACGGTTCCGTCGGGTCGAGCAACCCGAGCAGCAGGTGCGGCACGTCGAGCCGGGTCGGCACGGCCGGCTGGGCCGACCCGGCGGCCCGGGTGAGCGCCCTGCCGATCGCACCGGACCACAGCGGCAGGCTTTCGAACCGGGGGTTCTCCCGAAGCACCCACCAGCCCGCCTCCCGTAGCGCCCCGGCATAGCCGCCCTGGCCCGACCCGGCACCGTCGGCGGGATCCGGACCCTGCCCGCGCGGCATCGTCGCCCGCGCCTCGGCGACCTGCCGGCCCAGTACGATGCCGGCCCGGTCGTCGTTGCGTGCCGCCGCCATCAGCAGCAGACCCGGATCCACCACCGGATGGCCGTCGACCAGCGCGTAGTAGTAGGACGCCCGGAGCACGTCCGCCACCCGGTCACCGACCTCGACCCGTCGCCCGGCAGCCGCCGTCATGAGTGCCCGCCCTCCGGTAGACAGCGCCCGCTTGAATCGCCTCCGACCGCCACCGTCCTGTTCGGAGTCGACGTCACTGTACGTTCCCACGGCGAGACCTTACGTTCCCACGGCGAGCCAACCCGTGATCCGTGGGCAGGCTTGAGCGGCGTAGGGCAGGACAGCGCCGAAACAGCCGTACCTCTAGCATCTACGCCCATGCGCAGCGACCCCGTCATCATCAACGGCCTGGCCGGACCCGTGATCGTCACGATGAACCTGCTGACCGGCAAGCAGTCGGTAACCGTCGGCGGGCAACCGGTGACGGGGCCCCGGCGCGGTCACTACAACCTGCCGACCAACGACGGGCGGACCGTGGACGCCAGGGTGCGCGCCAGTCTGCTCGACCCCTACCCCACGATCGAGATCGCCGGGACCAGGTACCGCACCGGACCCGCTGTCCCGGTCGTGCTCCAGATACTCATGCTGCTCCCGTTCGGCCTCATCATCGTGGGCGGACTGATCGGCGGGGTGATCGCGGCGGCCGGCATCGTGCTGAACTCCCGCATCGTTCGCGGCCCGCAGTCGACCGTGGTCAAGTCCGTCCTGATGCTCCTGGTCCTCGCGTCCACGGTCGTGGTGTACCTCGCCGTCGCGGCGCTCCTGCTCCTCTGATCAACCACCCGTCACCCGGTCGCTCCGCCGGGCGTCGTCACGGCATCGATACTGGTGGGCCGGTTCCCCGTCCGTGGATAATTGTGTGCCTCGCACGGACCCACACCCAGCGTCGCGCCCTTCCGGCGGGCGGCTCCGCCCTCGGCCCACGTGCCACGATCCGTCCCGCTCGCCAACCCGAGCAGCAGGGCGCGATCGCGCCCTGAGTCGGCGGCCGGCAGCACGGCAGGCCGCCGGCCAAGCGCCGCGTGACGGCGTGACGGGGCCGTCCGTCCGGGACGACCACCGCCACGCCGATGCGTCGCTTCGCGGCCTACGTCTGGCAGAGAATGCCGAGGTCGTCCACCCAGGCGGCCAGCGTCGTACCACCGCTGGCGCCGATCAGCGAGACCCGGACGAGCACATCCGTCGGGCCGTGGTTCCACGAGGTCGAGACGAAGGTGTACGGGGCGTCGCCGCCGAGCACCACCGTCCGCAGCGCCACGTACGTGAAGTTGACCGGATTGATGATCTCGAAATTGACCTGCTGGGTGGCCAGGGCGGGATTGACGTGGATCCCGGCCGTGCAACTGGTCGTCGGCGGCAACGTGACCCGCCGACCGACCGAGGAGAACCCGGCGCCGCGCATCGAGACGAATCCGGAGCGTACGCCGTTGCGGGGCTGCGACAGGCTGACGCCGCCGGTCCCGTCCCCGACGTGGGTGAAGCTCCAGTTGGCCGCCTGGACCCCCTCGAAGCCGTCCTGAACGGTAATGATCGCGGCACTCGCCGGTGAAGCGGTCATCCCGAGCAGCCCGGCGGTCAGGCCGAGCAGCACCGCCAGGGCGGCCACCCGACGCGACGTACGGGCCGGTGAGCCCTGCGGCGACCGGACGGACTGCCGGATCGGGCCTGGTCGAAAGATCGTACGCATTGCTGATCACCTCGTGATCTGGCTACTGGGGTGCCCTGTGACACCCGCTGACCAGATGTCTAGTCGGCGGATCGTTGTCCGGCTTCGGGGCCGCCCGGCGGACAATCAACCCCGCACAACCACTGCCGGCGCCGGGGAGGCGTCGAAGAGCCGCGATATGCCCACGGAGCCCGGCACCCGGCCGTAGCGTGGAAAACGTGACGGACGCTCACCTGACCCGCCGGCTGCTGCTCACGGGCATCGGCTCGGCAGCGGTGGCAGCGGGTCTCTCCGGCTGCGGGGCTTCCCCGGCCAAGACGCCGACGCGTCCGGTGGCGGCCTCGCCCCAGTTCTCGGCCTCCCGCCCGGCCACGGCCGCGACATTCGACGAGATCGCACTCCGCCGTAAGATCGCGAGCCTGCTCGTGGTCGGCTTCCGTGGCGAAACGGTCGGCGCCAACGACTGGATCGTGAAGGCGATCAGGGACGGCCTCGGCGGGGTCATCCTGTTCGACCGCGACCTGAAGACCAACGGGCCGCGCAACATCACCTCACCGGCCCAGGTCACGGCTCTGATCAAGTCCCTGCGACAGGCCTCGCCCGGGCGGCTCATCGTCTCGATCGACCAGGAGGGCGGCCGGGTGGCCCGGCTCAACCCGACCAACGGCTTCCCCGCCACGCGGTCCGAGGCCCAGATCGGTGCCGCGAACTCGCCGTCGACAACCCGGACGTGGGCCCAGGGACTGGTACGCGACCTCACGTCGATCGGCGTCAACCTCAACTACGCCCCGGTCGTCGACCTGAACGTGAACCCGAACAATCCCGCGATCGGCAAACTCGACCGCAGTTTCTCCGCCAACGCCGACGTGGTGGTCAGGAACGCCACCGAGGAGATCCAGGTTCACCGGGCGGCCGGCGTCAGGACGAGCATCAAGCACTTCCCGGGGTTCGGCAGCGCGACCGGGAACACGGACTTCGCCGTCGTCGATGTCAGCGGCACCTGGCAGCGCAGCGAACTCGAACCCTTCCGGCAGCTGATCGACAACGGGACCGCCGACTCCGTACTGGTCGCACATCTGCTCATCAGGCAACTGGATCCGAAACTTCCCGCGTCCCTGTCTCCGGCGGTCGTCACGGACCTGCTGCGTGGTCAGTTGGGGTGGAAGGGTCCCGTGGTCAGCGACGACATGCAGGCCGTCGCCATCACGAGCAAGTTCGGCCGGGACGAGTCGGTCGCGCTGGCGTTGGAAGCCGGCCTCGATCTGCTCGTCTTCGGCAACCAACAGGTGTACGACACGAAAGTCGTCGACGAGACCCTCGACAACGTCGTCAACCTGGTCCGATCCGGGCGCCTCACCGAGGCCCGGATCGACCAGTCGGTAACCCGCGTCAACGCGCTCCGGCCGACGAGCTGACACCATCGCGCCCGTAGGACCGGATCAGGCGGGCTCGGCGACGCGACCGGACCGGCAATCCCGGCACCGGTCGACCTATCCACCCGGTCGAGCCGCGTTGAGCAGTTCGAAGAGATCGAAGATTGCCTCGCCGGTCCAGACCAGCGAGGTCAGCGCCAACGACACCGGCAGCGCCCGCAGCGCGGTCGAGCGGACGGGTGGGCGGGGGTGCAGCAGTCGCGCCACCCGGCGCGGGACGACGCCACCGGGCGCGGCGGCGTGCAGGCTGCGCGGGATGTCCTGCCGCCCGGTCGAGGCAAGGGCGGCCACGCCGATCGCGTGGGCGACCGTACGACGGCTGCCGACCGCGACCGCGGCCTGCTCGTCGGCGGCCCGCTCCACCAGGTAGTCGACCTGACGGGCGACCCACCAGAGCGCCGGATGGGTGGCGGCGGCGAGTTCGGCCAGCCGGACCAGCCGGTGATGACCGGCCGCCAGGTGCGCGTGCTCGTGGGCGAGCAGCGCGTCGAACTGGCGCTCGGTGAGCAGTTGGCGCATGCCGGTGGTCACCACGACGTGACCGGGCCGCCCCGGCACCGCGAACGCCTGCACCGACGGGTCGGCGAGCAGGACGAACGGGCCGCCGACGGGCAGCCCGACGGGTGCGAGCGCCAGTGCCCGCCGGTGCCGGCGCCACCGTCGACCGACCGCGACCCCGGCGATCACCAGCAGTGCCGCGCTCAGCCAGGGCACCCACGCCACGTACGCGGTGTCGTCCGCGACCACCCGCGACGACCAGCCGAACGTCCGGCCGACGGCCGGCACCTCGGCGACCGCCTTCAACGCGAACACGGCGAGGTTGGTCATGCTGGCCGCGCCGACGAGGGCGGCCGACCAGGCCAGGGTGACCGCGGCGATCGAGGGTGGCAACCGGTCGGCCAGCAACCGCATGACCAGCACGATCAGCGGCGGGATCACGACCACCGACCACACGAAATGATCGAACATGCCCCTCCGTCCGGACCGGTCGAGTGTGCCACGGCCGGAGCCGGGACGGCGCGGCGGCCGCGACCGGGCCGACCGTGGACGTGACCGATACAGTCACCGCGATGAGCACGACACAGCCCGCTGCCGACGGTGCGTCGTCCGAGAGTGGACGCCGCCGTCCCGGTCAGCTCGAAGCCCTGGTGGTCACGGTCCTCGTCGAGGCCACCGGCCCGTTGACCCCCGGCGAGGTCCGTGATCGGCTCGATCCGGGCGGCACGCTGTCGTACAGCACAGTGGTGACCACCCTCACCCGGCTGTTCGACAAGGGTGCCGTCAGTCGGGAACGGGACGGTCGGGCGTACCGCTACGGCGCGGTACGGGACGCCGCTGGTCTGGTCGCCGAGCGGATGAGCCGGTTGCTGGTCGCCGAGCCCGATCGCACCTCGGTCCTGCGCCGGTTCGTCGGCACCCTGGACGACCGGGACGAGCGGATCCTGCGGGCCCTGCTCCGCGAGGACTCGGAGTCGTAGGGCCGCCCGTCCGAGGGCGGTGACCAAACAACCCGCGCGACGGCTCCGGCTGCTTCCACGGAGACGGGCCGGTTCGGCGTCGGACCCGTACCGGGCGTGACGATGTGCCGGCCGGCTGCCTAGCCGCGCGCGGCGGGCACGGTGGCCGTCGCCGGGCCGGATCGCGCCGGCCGGCCGGGAAGACTCACCAGTGAATCCCAGGCCGACATCGCACACGTGACGACGTCGTCGAGCACGTCGTGAGTCGCACCGTCACGGGCCTGGATCGACATTCCCTGTTGCACCGCGCCGAAAAAGCGGGCGACCATCGCGGCGTCGACCGTCGGTGGTACGTCGCCCTCGACCACGCCGCGTTCGATCCGTGCCCGGAGTACGGCGATGTCGTTGTCGCGGCACTCGGCGAGAAATCGACGTACGCCGTCATTTCCCGGTGCGCCGGTGGTGGCGGCGAGTACGACCATGCACCCCGGTGGCCGGGACGGGTCAACATGTGTCCGGGCATTGTGCCGCAGCATCGCCTCGATGCCGGCGCGGGCGGTGTCGCCGCGATCGAGGGCGGCCTGCGGTGCGGCACCCTCGGTCGCGTTGTAGTGCGCCACGGCCTCCCGGAACAGCGCTTCCTTGCAACCGAAGGCGGCGTAGAGGCTCGGCGAGGCGATACCCATCGCCGTGGTGAGTTCGGTCATGGAGGCGCCCTCGTAACCGTGTTGCCAGAACACCTCCATGGCGCGCTCCAGTACGACCATTCGATCGAAAGTGCGCGGTCGTCCCCGTCCCGCCATCCGTTACCCCCTTTCCCGACGAGCACATTCCGAGCTTGACCACCGCTCATCCGCAACGGAAGAATCAGCATTCATAGGGATTGATGACTAAACATCGGTGACACCACACAACGGAGCGACAGCACAGTGGATCTACGCAGTCTACGCCAACCGGTCATCGCCGCACCCATGGCCGGTGGCCCCTCCACGCCTCGGCTGGTGGCCGCCGTCGGTCGGGCCGGCGGACTCGGCTTCCTCGCGGCCGGGTACAAGCGGCCGGAGCGGGTCCGGGACGAGATCCGGGAGGTACGACTGCTCTCCGACGCCCCGTTCGGGGTCAACCTGTTCCTGGTCGACACGGCCCGCGCGGCCGACGTCGACGCGGCCCGCGCGGCCGAGGCGGAGATCGCGACGTACGCGGCCGGGCTTCGGGGCGACGCGGCCCGGCTCGGTACCGAACTCGGCTCGCCGTCCGTCGACGACGACCTCCTGGCCGAGAAGCTGGAACTGCTCGACGAGGAACGGGTGCCGGTGGTGTCGTTCGCGTTCGGGCTGCCGTCCGGCGCCATCGTCGAACGCCTGCACTCGGCGGGCACGAGTGTGCTGGTGACGGTGACCTCACCGGAGGAGGCGCTGGCCGCCGAGGCGGTGGGTGCCGACGGTGTGGTGGCGCAGGGCTTCGAGGCCGGCGGGCACCGGGGCGGGTTCGCCGACCACGTCGGCATCGGCGAGTACGGCCTGCTGACCCTGCTCCGTCTGGTCACCGGGGCGACCAGGTTACCGACGGTCGGTGCCGGTGGGCTCGCCGACGGAGCCGCGATCGCCGCCGCGCTCAGCGCCGGGGCGGTGGCGGCGGCGATCGGCACCGCGTTTCTGCGCTGCCCCGAGGCGGGGACGAATCCGGTCCACCGGGCGGCGGTCGGCACGAGCCGCGAGACCACCGTCACCCGCGCTTTCACCGGGCGGCGGGCCCGCACCCTGGTGAACGGGTTCGCCAGCCGACACGCCCTGACCCCGGTCCCCGCCGCCTACCCGCAGATCCATTACCTCACCGCCCCGTTGCGGGCCGCCGCCGTGGCCGCCGGTGACGTGGAGAGCGTCAGTCTCTGGGCGGGCCAGGCGCACACCCTCGCCCGTACGCTGCCCGCCGAGGAACTGGTGGGCCGACTCGGTGCCGAGACCCGCGCCGCGCTCACCGCGACCGCCGCCCGGCTGACCGCCGCAACGCCGAACGAGGGTGACGTCGGGCCCTGTCCGGATCCGGTCAACTGACCCGTCGGTCCGGGTTCACCCCTCCACCGCCTTGAGCCCGGCGATGCCAACGACGATGAGCCCGAGGAAGACGAGCCGGGCGGGCGCGGCGCTCTCGTCCAGCGTGACGATGCCGGCGATCGCCACGCCCACCGCCCCGATTCCCACCCAGACCGCGTACGCGGTGCCGACCGGTAGGGACTTCAGCGCCCAGGCCAGCATGACGAAGCTGAGCAGGGCGGTGGAGACCGCGAGGGCGGACGGCCACAGTCGGGTGAAGCCCTCGGTGTGCCGGAGCGCCATCGCCCAGACGATCTCCAGCAGACCGGCTGCTATCAGGACGATCCATGCCATGGTGGAGCCCCTCTGTCTCCGGGGACGGCAGGTGGCGGACGGCGGACCATGCCGGGCCCGCCGCTCGCCGCCGGTCGATCACCGACGGAACCGGTGGTACGGGCAGCGGGTCAGGCGGCGAATCCGCCGTCGACCGCGATGGACGCACCGGTGATGTAGCGACCGCTCTCGCCGGCCAGGTGGCTGACGGTGGCGGCGATGTCGGCCGGCTCCGCGTAGTGCCCGAGCGCGATGAAGCTCCGTTCGTGGTCCGCGCTCTCGCCGTCCGCCGGGTTCATGTCGGTGTCGGTGGAGCCGGGATGCACCAGGTTGGCCGTGATGCCACGGCCGCCCAGGTCACGGGCCAGCCCCTTGGTCAGGCCGGTGAGCGCGCTCTTGCTCATGGCGTAGAGGCTCAGCCCGCCGTACGGCACTCGTTCGGCGAAGCAGCTGCCGATGCTGATCACGCGACCGCCCGTACCCATGTGCCGGACCGCGGCCCGGGTGGCCAGGAAGACACCGCGTACGTGGACCGCGAGGGTCCGGTCCAGGTCCTCGACGCTCAGTTCCTCGATCGCGCCGTACGTGAACACCCCGGCGTTGTTGACGAGGATGTCCAGCCGACCCAGTTCGGCGACCGTACGCTCGACCGCGCCGGTCACCGCAGTCTCGCTCCCGCTGTCGGCGGGAATGGCCACGGCCCGGCGTCCCACCGCCTCGACGTCGGCGACGACGGTCTTGGCCCTGTCCTGCGCGTTGAGGTAGGTGAACGCGACGTCGGCACCGTCGCGCGCCAGGCGCGCCACGATGGCCGCGCCGATACCCCGGCTGCCTCCGGTCACCAGAGCGACTCTGCCCGCAAGTTCCGCCATGCTCTCCCCCATTTCTGTGTCGATCGGCACAGTAATGGGAACCATAGCCCATCCGCTGTGGACGGTGGGCCCGGACGGCTCCGACCGACCGCGCCAGCACGGCACGCATCACGTGAAGACGGGATGTGGGGTGCCGCCGCAGCCGGTGGCCGGGGCACGGTCGACATCGACCGGAGTGCGCTCGCGGGCGCGAGCACCGTCCGAAGTGGGGGCTCCCACCCGATCCGGACCGACCGGCTCGTTCCCGGTCGGCCCGGATCGGGGCGGCGGTGTCAGCGAGCCCGGCCGGCGGAGCTCAGTGCCCGGGTGGTGGGCAACCAGGCGAGCGGGGTGTACCGCTGCTGGTAGGGCGGCGACGCACCGGTCCGCTGTACCGGGTGGGTCGCGAGGGCGAGGCAGGCCCGCGCGATCGCGTCGGCGTCGGTCAGGATCACCGAGTTGACGCCGGGACGGATGCCGGCGGCGGTCACCCAGTGCACGGTCTCGGTGGGTACGCCGAACGCGAACCGGCGCTGGTGTGCCCGGTGCTCGGCGTCAACCAGCCGGTACGGGCGTTCGGTGACGGTCAGCCCACCGGTCTCGTACGGCTCCCGCTCCGGGTCCGGGATCCGGTACGGCCGGCACTGGCCGGTACGCCGCAGCCCGACCAGCAGCGGGTCCATGGTGGTACGCAGGTCGAACTCCGGCAGCCGGGCCTCGATCAGGCTGGTGGTGTGCACCGTCGAGTCGGGGATCGCGGCCGACCGGACCAGGAAGCCCGGACCGGAGCCGGCGGGCTCGACCCGCAGGTCCGGCCCGAACACGTGCAGCAGCCCGGCCTCGATCAGGGCGATCATCTCCGCGATCCGCCGGGCCGGCGGCCCGATCGAGACGTACGCGTTCAGCGGGGTGTACCAGCCCTGTAGGTCGTCGCGGTACGACCGGCCGGTGATGCCGCTGTGGTCGACCACCAGGCGTACCTCGTTGCGCAGGTCCCGCAGCGCGTCGAGCGCCGCCTTGAGCGGGCTGGACACGTTGCCCCGTCGCGCCTCGGCGAGATCGGCGCGCAGGTGGTCGAGCAACCACTCCCGGTACGCCTCCGGGGTGGCGAACCGGCGCGAGCCGTACGGGCGGGCGATCAGCTCCCAGTCCCACCGGGCCGTCCGGTCCACCCCGAACCGTCCCAGCAGTCGTGACTCGGCCTCGTCGCCGCCCGAGAGGCGGACGAACTCGGCCAGGAACTCGTCCGCCGCCTCGGTCCCCCGGCTCTGCGCGATCAGGGTCCGGTAGTACACCGAGCGGACCTCACGCGAGATGAGCGGCCACACCTCGCGACCGAAGTCCGGCGGGTCGCCGATCCGGGCGCGGGCCCGCCACGCCCCGATCACCGGCTCGGTCAGGAACAGCGGCAGGTGCCGGGTGAAGGCGCCCTTCTCGTTCTCGCCCCGGGCGTGGTACGGCACCCCCCGACGCGATCCGGCGTACAGCAGGGGCTCGTCGCCGGAGGGGCGGTAGGTCAGCCGGCCGTCGTGCTCCTCGAACCGGCCGCCCCGGCCCTCGGTCAGCAGGATCAGGTGGTCGAAGAGGTTGAGCCCGAGACCGCGCAGGGCTACCCGTTCACCGGGAGCGATGTCGTGCAGCGGGGTCTGGGCCGGGCTGCCGGGCGGGTGGTAGGAGGTGCCGCCGATCCGGGCGTGCTCGGCCAGTCGCCGCTCCCGGTCGCCCAGTGGCATCGACAGGTGGCCCTGGACCAGCACCACGGCGTCGAGCCGGTCGAGCAGCCGGCCGTCGGCCAGGGCGAGCCGCTGGCGACCGTCCGGCTCGTCCTCCAGCCGCACGGCGCGGGTGGCGTGGGTCTCGATCCGCACCCACGCGGGTGCGGTCGCCACGGTCCGGGTGAGGAACCAGCGCAGGTAGTGGCCGTACAGGGCCCGGGAGGGATAGTCGTCCGGTCCGAGTGTCCGGGCCTCGGCGAGAATGCGCGCGGGATATTCCTCGGTGGGATCGATCAGCGCCAAACTCTGGGCCCATTCGTGCAGGCTGGGGCCGGGCCGTACCGGGCCCCGGCAGTCCACGCTCGCGTCGGTGAACATGCTCACCTGGCAGGCGATCGTGTTCATCAGCAGCAGTTGCGGCTGGTTGGTCCGCCACACATCTCCGCCACCGAGGACAAATGGGTCGACCAGGTGCACGACCACATTCGTGTCCGGTCGGTCACCCGCTCCGGCACAGAGACGCTCCACTGTCGACAAGCCTCGCGGGCCCGCTCCGACAACGCATACCCGCAGTTCCATAGGATCGGTAGACATATGCCCCCACCTGCCCAAACGCGGTTTCCACCATCGTGGTCGGGCAATCCGCCCGCTTTCTGACCGGCACCGGGCCGGCATTCGTCGTCCTGTCCCGCCGGCGCGGTCGCGCACAGCCGCGGCGCTGCAAGTTCATCGCACCGCCAATCGGCCGAGCATCCCGTCATCACGGGATTTCCGGCCGTACCGGACGTGGGCCTTTCGGGTTCCGGCCGGCGGGTACCGGGACTTCACGAATCCGTCATCCTTCGGTAGCGGAGCAATTGCGCCGGGTATAGACTCCCGATCGAGAGCCATCCATCAATGGCTTGACCTGAATCACGTGTGCTTCCGCAACACGAGCGGAGCCGGCCGGCTACCTGCGACGCCACACCACGTGCACCGGGAGGGCCCGTACGTGTCCGCGGAGAACCACTCGACGCCCCATGTACGCACCTTCGGCACCCTGTCGCCCCGGATGACGGACCGGTCACCGACGGAACGGGGAGACGACATCGGCGCGCCGACCCTGCGCAGGGTCGAACTACCCATCCCGCCCGGCGCCCCGCCCCGGCGCCGCCAGCACCGCATCGATGAACCGGCGACCGTGGTCCCACCCCTGGTCGGACGGACCACGACCCTGCTCGACCTGCGCCGGGCGCTGATCGAGACCACCTCCGGCGCGGGCGGGTGCGTGGTCGTCGAGGGCGCCGCCGGGATGGGCAAGAGCCGGGTGCTGGAGGCGACCGTCAGGGAGGCGTTCACGCTGGGCATGGCCGTCTCGCTCGGCCGGGCCACCGAACTCGACCGGGCCGCGCCGCTCACCACGCTCCGGTCGCTGTTGCAGGCGATCGCACCATCCGGCCTCGACGTCACCGGCACCGCCGACCTCGGGCGCAACCCACTGTGGCTGGTCGACCGGATCGGCGAGAGGATCGAACGGTACGCCCGCAAGCGCCCACTGCTCATCGGGCTCGACGACGCCCACCTCTGCGACGAGCTGACCGCCCTGGCATTGCGGATCCTCATCCCCGAACTCTCCTCGTCCCCGATCCTCTGGCTGCTGACCCGTCGGCCCGCGCCCGTACGCACCTTCGGGCAGGACGCGGTCGACTGGCTGGTCGGCGAGGGGGCCCGTACCCACCAGCTCGGGCCGCTGAGCGAGGAGGCGGTCCACGACCTCTGCGCCGGCCTGCTCGGTGCCACGCCCGACCAGACCGTGATCGAGATGGCCGGCCGGGGCGCCGGCAACCCGTTCCTGCTGGAACGGCTGCTGACCACGTTGCGCGACGGCGGGCAGTCGAAGGTCGACAACGGGGTGGCCACCCTGGTCGGGAACCGGCTCGACGCGGGCTTCCTGACCGCGGTCGACCACCGCCTGCGCGACGTGTCCGGGCTGACCCGCCGGATCCTGGACGCCGCATCGGTGCTCGACCGCCCGTTCACCGTGCACGAGGTGGCCGGGCTCGTCGGCCACTCCGCCGTCGGGCTGCTGCCCGCCGTCGACGAGGCGGTCTCGGCCGGGATCCTGGTCGCCGACCGCACCGAGCTGAGGTTCCGCCACGACCTGGTCCGGGAGGCGCTCTACGACCGGCTCTCCGGCCCGGTCCGGCAGACACTGCACCGGGAGGCCGCCGTCGTCGTCCAGGCGGAGGGCCGCTCCCCGGTCGAGGTCGCCGAACACCTGGTGCGGGGCGGTCACGGCGGCAGCGAGCAGGCGGTCACGGTGCTGCGCCAGGCGGTGGAGCAGATCGCTCCGACCGCCCCGGACACCGCCGCCGACCTGATCGTACGAATGCTCGAACTGCTCGGTGCCCACGAGCCGTCCCGGCCCCGCCTGATCGCCGAGGCGGTTCGCCTGCTCGTGCTCGCCGGTGACGTCTCCGAGGCGGTACGACTCGGCGAGGAGGCGCTGCACGCCGGGCTGGACGCGGCCGAGGAAGCCTCGCTGCTGCTCGGGTTGGCCGAGGCACTCCTGGTCACCGGGCACAGCGTGGACGTGGTCGCGTACACCACCCGGGGCATCGCCCGTACCCGCGCCTCCGACCCCACCCGCGCCGAACTGCTCTCCGTCCACGCGTACGCGCTGCTGGACACCGGGGATCTCGCCGGTGCTCACGCCGCCGCCACCGAGGCCGCCGCGCTCGGCGCCGCCACCGGCGGGTACGCCGCGCAGGTCTGCGGCACCAGTGCCCGCAGCATCGCGGCCCGGATGAGCGGCGACATGTCCGGCGCGATCACCCACGCCCGGGACGCGGTCCGGATCGCCGAGCGGGTCGGCGGCGAGGCCAGGCAGCGTCATCCCCGGCTCTGGCTCGCCGCCGCGTTGACCGCCGTCGACCGGTTCAGCGAGGCGGACGAGTTGCTCGCGCACACCCGGCGGGAATCCGACCAACTCGGCACGGCCTGGGTACGACCGCGCTGGCACCATCTGCGGGCGGTCATGCTCGCCGCCGCCGGCCGGATCGAGGACGCGGCCGCCGAGGCCGAGGCCGGAATCCGGATGGCCGAGCAGTTCGGGACCCGGGCGACGAGCCTGCCGCTGCTCACTCTGCTCGCCCGGTTGGCCATCCACCGCGACGACCTGCCGGCGGCCCGTGAGCACCTGGACGACAGCCAGGTCCTGCTGAAGGAGGGCGGGGTCCCGGTCCCCGACGACCTGTCCTGGACCATGGCCGAGTTCGCCACCGCGACCGGTGAACCGGCCCGCGAGGCGATCGCGCCGCTGATCGCCGAGTTCTCCGCGTCGACGCCGCTGCTCGCCCTCATCCGGGATCCGGCCACCGCACCCGGCCTGGTCCGGCTCGCCCACGAGGCCGGTGCGACCGAACTGCTCGCCTCGGCCGTCGAAACGGCCGCCCGACTGGCCGAACGCAATCCCGGCATCCCGTCACTGGTCGGAATGGCCGCGCACGTACACGGTCTGGTCGACGGGGACATCGCCGCCCTGCGCCGGGCGGTACGGGCGCTGCGGGCGGGTGCGCGCCCGCTCAGCACCGCCGCCGCCCTGGAGGACCTCGCGTTCGCCGAACGCGCGGCCGGGCACCGGGAGGAGGCGGTGGACCTGATGGAGCAGGCACTGCGGCTCTACCTCGCAAGCGGTGCGAAACGCGATGCCGCGCGAGCCCGCAGGGGCCTGCGCGATCTGGGCGTACGCCGACGGCAGCGGCAGTCCCCGGCCGGCCGCAACCGGGGCTGGGAGAGCCTGACCCCGTCCGAGTTGCGGGTGGTCCGGCTGGTGGCGAACGGCCTCACCAACCGTCAGGTCGCCGCCCGGCTGTTCGTGTCGCCGCACACCGTCGACAGCCACCTGAGACACAGCTTCAGCAAGCTGGGGGTCACCAGCCGGGTCGAACTGACCCGGCAGGTGCTGACCCACGACCTCGGGTAGACGGTCGGATCCCGAGAATGCGCCATGTCGGCGGCGGAACCGCTGCGGCAGGCTCGATGAACCGGGCGGCCCGGCACGCAGAACCGGCACAGGACCCATTCCGATCGTTGTCCCCACGGCTGAGGAAGGTACTGATGACTCAGGACGCTGCCACCGAAAGCTGGCCGGTGTACGGCCGCGACGAGGCGCCCGACACCGACGCCATCGACCTCCACCACGGCACCGACGCGCCCGCACCGGTACGGATGTACGAGATGCTCTACAGCTCGCTGGTCAGCCAGTTGCTCGGGGCGGTGGCCGAGCTGGGCGTGGCGGACGCGTTCGACGGCGAGCCCCGGCACGTGGACGAGCTGGCCGAACGTACCGGCAGTGATCCGGGCGCGCTGTACCGTGCACTGCGCGCCCTGGCCAGCGTCGGGGTCTTCACCGAGGTGGCACCCCGTACCTTCGCCCTGACCCCGCTCGCGGCGACGCTGCGCAGCGACGCCAACGGCTCGATGCGCGACCTCGCCCGGTACGTCGGGTCGGCGGAGCGGCAGGCGGCGTTCAGCTCCCTGGCCTACAGCCTGCGGACCGGCAAGCCGTCGTTCGACCACCTGCACGGCACCGACTGGTGGTCCTACATCGGCACACGCCCCGAGCTGTCCGCGCTGTTCAACAACGCGATGGGCACGATGGCCCGGATGGTGAACTCGGGCACGCTCCAGGCGCAGGACCTGTCTGACGCCCGGCGGCTGGTCGACGTCGGTGGCGGCAAGGGCCTGCTGGTGACCACCCTGTTGCAGCGCTATCCGGACCTCAGCGCGGTCGTCTTCGACCTGCCGCACGTGGTCGCCGAGGCCGCCGAGGTGATCCGGGCCGCCGGGCTGGAGGACCGGGCCGAGTGCGTGGCCGGCAACTTCCTCGAATCGGTGCCCGAGGGCGGCGACGTGTACGTCCTGTCCTGGACCCTGCACGACTGGAACGACCGGGACGCGGTCACGATCCTGCGCAACATCCGCACCGCGATGGGCGAGAGCGGGCAGCTGATCGTCATCGACGAGGTCCTGCCCGACGGGGACACCCCGCACTTCGGCAAGTTCAGCGACATCGTGATGCTCTCGCTGCTCAACGGGCAGGGTCGGACGGAGGCGGAGTTCGCGCGACTGTTCGAGGCGGCCGGTCTGCGGCACAAGGAGACCAGGGCGACACCGGCACCGACGAGTGTGATCGTCGCCGTACCGGCCTGACCGTTCCTGGCGGTGCCGACCACACCGCTGGTCAGCGCCATCCGAAGGCGGGCGGAAGGGCCCGGCCGACGGTTTCCATCCGTGCTGTGGCGCAAAAGTCGCGGACCTGGGCCCGCACCGGTTCCGTTTCCCGTCCGAGCACCTTGTAGATCAGGCCGGCGCCGTTCGGTAGCCGGCTGGCTCCCGCGACCAGCGGGGTGTCGTGGTCCCACACCGGAGGAGTCCGCTCGTACACCCTGCTGGCACGCTCGGGCGAGGTCAGCAGGACGACGTTGCCGAAGACATGGAAGTCGTCGAGGACGCCGCGGCGGGCCGGGCCGAACGAGGCGGGCTCCACGACGAACTTCTCGACGAACAGGTCCGGGCCGCCCGGTCGGGCGGCCCGGACGGTCGAGGAGAAGAGGTCGTACTGGAAAATCTCACCGTCTCGGTGGTACTTCCGGCCGGGCATCAGAATCTCGGTGTAGAGCATGGTGGCGGATTCCGGCAGTGTGACGCCCGTACGGGTGATGAACCGGCTGTTCCGGTAGGGGATGACGGGCTCGGGGAGATATTCCAGGTAGGCGTCGTCGGCGAGGGTGATCTGCTGGATCTGGGCGGCGTGGTTCGCGTCCATCCGCTGGATCTTGTTTGCCGCCTGGGTGGTGAGGTGGACGCGGGCGCCGGCACCGAGCGACACGTCGATCCGCTGCCGGTCGCCCTGGAGCATGCCGCCGGAGGTGGTGATGATGAAGACGCACGCCATCTCGGGCATCGCGGTGTCCCAGTACAACGCCTGTTGGGCGAGGAGCGGGGCCTGCCTGAACAGGTCGGCCAGCACCGTCCTCCGGTCCCGGTGTTCGAACCCCAGGCGCAGCAGGCCGACCTTGCCCGGTGCGGCGCTGGGTAGCTGGGCCGGCTCGTCGAGGTAGGGCGCGAGTTCGGGCGCGTCGTCGACGGAGATCATGCGGGTACGTCCAGCGCGGCGGCTGGTCGACGGGTCGGCGGGGTGTCCGGACCGGCCGACTGCGCAAGATCGAAGAGTGCGTTGTGTCGGATGAGCGAGATCAGTTCGTCGATACCTTCACCGGTCCTGCAGTTGGTGAAGACGACCGGCTTCCCGTTGCGCATGTCGGCCGCGTCGCGGGCCATCAGGCCGAGGTCGGCGTCGACGTACGGTGCGAGGTCGATCTTGTTGATCACGAGGATGTCGGACTGGGAGATGCCCGGACCGTTCTTGCGCGGGATCTTGTCGCCAGCCGCGACGTCGATGACGTAGACGAAGTAGTCCACCAGGGCGGGGCTGAAGGTGAGAGTCAGGTTGTCGCCTCCGCTCTCGATGAGCAACAGGTCGCTGTCCGGGAACCGTTCCTCCATGTCTTCCACGGCGGCCAGGTTCATGCTCGGGTCCTCCCGGACAGCGGTGTGCGGGCAGGCCCCCGTTTCCACACCGATGATCCGCTCCGCCACCAGCACGCCGGTGAGCGCCCGCCGCACGTGCTTGGCGTCCTCGGTGGTGACGACGTCGTTGGTCACCACGAGCACCCGCAGGCCGTCGGCGACGAACCTGGGGACGACCGCCTCGATGATCGCCGTCTTGCCGCTGCCGACCGGGCCTCCGACACCAATCCGGCTGACCGTCTTCATACCTACTCCCGAAACTCTGCTGTCAGTTCATGAACATGCGGACGTGTGCGTGGACGTGGGCCGCCGCGAGCACGTCGATCACGGGCCCGAAGGTGGACATGTCGTCCAGCCCCGCCGCCCTCACCCGCTGGTACTCGTCGGCGGCGGTCGCGTTGACCCGGTAGAGGATCGCCTGGGTGTCGAGGTGGTCGACCCGCATCAGCCGTACGGCGGCGCTGAGCACCATCACCGCGACGCCGTACTGGTGTGTGGCGAAGGCATCCTGCTCGGTGAGTTCGAGGGCGGCGAAGAGCGCGCCGAGCGCGACGGGGTAGGTCACGGGGACCGGATCGGTGGCCGCGTCCCGGAGCCGTTTGTCCAGCATCGAGTCCCCGACGACATGTGCCGCCGCCTCCGCCAGCTTGCGCCCCGTCCGTACGGTCATGGTCCTGGTCTCTTCGGAGAGCTTGCGGAGGTGCACCGCCTCGTCCGCCCGGCGGATCCGGTCCAGATCGCCCAGGGCGGCGGCACGGTGCCCGGCGAGAACCGCCACGCCGTCGCCCCTGGCGGCGAGGTGGGTCAGGGTACGGGTGAACTCCTCCAGACCCGCGCGGTCCCGGACGACGCCCTGTTGCACCGCCATCTCCAGCCCACCGGAGAAGGAGAAGGCGCCGACGGGGAACATCGAGTCCCCGAACTGGAGGAGCTTCAGGGTCGCCGGGATCGTCGACGCGGGCGGCTCCATCAGTCGACGGGCTGGGGCGCGTGTGAGTGCGGCGTCGAGCCGGCGCCGCCGAAGAGTCGGCGGGACTCGTGTGGGGCAAGGTAGGCGATGACCTCGGTGCCGGAGACGAAATCGTGGGAGACACCGGTGAGGTCGTGGGTCCGCATCACCGAGTCCATCACCTTCCGGTCCACGGTGAGCGGGACGTACATCCTGTTCTCCTTCACCACTGCCGGCCAGTGCTGGTTGCCGATGGCGTGGCCGAGCTCGATCGCGGCGCGCAGTCCCAGCTCTGCCGGTTCCTTCCGCAACCCGCTCAGGTCGATGACCATCACCTCGCCCAGCCGGATCCGGGCCACGACCGCGGTCTGCGTCGGCTCGTCCCAGCGGAGAATGTCGCCGTCGCGCAGCCGGTGTCCCCGCCCCAGGGAAAGCGCCACCTCGTCGCCGTCCACGGTGCGCTTGCGCAGCCGGTTCTTCTGCGCCTCCCACTGGTCGAGCAGGAGGTTGTCCACCCGGGCCGCGTCGAGCCGGATCTTCCATCCGGGGTCGCTCGCATTGCCCAGCACCGATTCCACGAGCACGTCGAACTCCTCTGTTGCGTGCGTCGGCCGTCAGCTGAAGAAGTAAAGCTGGCTGAGCGGGAGATTCCTGGCCGGCGGGACGGTGGCATGTACGCCGTCGACCTTCACCGCGAAGGTTTCCGGGTCCACCTCGATCCGCGGCAGGACGTCATTGCGTACCATGTCCAGCTTGGTCAGACCCCGCGTCCCGCGTACGGGCAGGACCTGGCGACGTAGGCCGAGTCTCTCTCCGACGCCGGCCTCGTAACCCGCCTTCGACAGGAAGGTCACGCAGTTCTCGCTCAGTGCCGTGCCGTATGCGCCGAACATCGGGCGGTAGAGGACGGGCTGCGGGGTGGGTATGGAGGCGTTGGGGTCGCCCATGATCGCCCAGAGGATCTGGCCGTTCTTGATGATCATCTTCGGCTTGGCACCGAAGAAGGCCGGCTCCCACAGCACCAGGTCGGCGATCTTGCCCGGCGCGATGGACCCGAGCACGTCGGCGATGCCCTGGGTGATCGCGGGATTGATGGTTATCTTGGCCACGTACCGCAGCACCCGGAAGTTGTCGTTGTCCGGTGAGTCCTCGGCGAGCTTGCCCCGGACCACCTTCATGACGCTGGCCAGTTGCATTATCCGCAGCCAGTTCTCCCCGATCCGCCCCATCGCCTGCGAGTCGCTGGACATCATCGAGATGACGCCCAGGTCGTGCAGGACGTCCTCGGCGGCGATCGTCTCCGGGCGGACCCGGCTCTCCACCAGCGCCACGTCGGACGGGACCTTCGGGTTGAAGTTGTGGGTCACCATCGTCATGTCGAACAGCTCTGCCTGGCTGTTCACCCCGTACGGGTTGGTCGGCGTGGTGGAACTCGGCAGGCAGTTCGTCTCGCCGGCCACCTTGATGATGTCCGGTGCGTGGCCGCCACCGGCACCCTCGGTGTGATAGGTGTGGATGGTCCGGCCCTCGAACGCGGCGATGCTGTCCTCGATGTAGCCGCTCTCGTTGAACGTGTCCGTGTGGATGGCGACCTGGACGTCGAACCGTTCCGCCGCCGCCAACACCGTACGGATCGCCTCCGGCGTCGCACCCCAGTCCTCGTGGATCTTGTATCCGGCGGCACCCGCGAGCGCCTGCTCCTCCAGCGGCCCCGCACCGGAACTGCTGCCCTTGGCCAAGAGGCCGATGTTGATCGGAATGCCCTCGAAGGCGCGCATCATGGCGTGCAGGTTCCAGGGGCCCGGAGTGCAGTTCACGCCGTTCGAGCTGTCGCTCGGGCCGGTGCCGCCGCCCCAGATGGTGGTGATGCCGTTGCTGAGCGCGGCGTACGCCTGCTGCGGCGCGATGAGGTGCGCGTGCGCGTCGATGCCGCCGGCGGTCAGGATGAGGTGCTCGCCGGCGATGGCGTCGGTGCCCGTTCCGACCACCAGGTTGGGACTGACCCCGTTCATGATGTCGGGGTTGCCGGCCTTGCCGATCCCGACGATCCGTCCGTCCCTGATCCCCACGTCGGCCTTCACCACACCGACCTGCGCGTCGAGGATCGTCACGTTCGTTATGACCAGGTCCAACGCCCCGTTCGCGTTGGTCAGCTCGGCATTCGCGCCCATGCCGTCCCGCAGGGTCTTGCCCCCGCCGTACACGGCCTCGTCACCGAGGCTGCGCAGGTCCTTTTCGATCTCGACATAGAGTTCCGTGTCGCCCAACCGGATCTTGTCGCCGGTCGTCGGCCCGTACAGTCCGGCATACTCCTGCCTGGATATCTGACTCATCGCCTGCTCCTGGGACCGCTGTCGGCGTCCCGTCGATCCGGCCTACTGCTCATCGCGTGCCGTCCGACCCGAAACCCCGGATGCGGGCGCGAACCATCGCCTCCGCCCGAGCGGGTTGATACCCGGCCGGACCGCCGCCGGTCCAACCGTTCACCAGGCCGTTGAAGCCGTACACCCGCTGTCGTCCCCCGTACGGCACGAGCTGGACCGTCTTCCTGTCACCTGGCTCGAAGCGCACCGAGGTGGCGGCCGGTATGTCCAACCGCCAGCCGAAGGTCGCCTCCCGGTCGAAGGTGAGGCGACGGTTCGTCTCGTAGAAGTGAAAGTGCGAGCCGACCTGGACCGGGCGGTCCCCGGTGTTGCACACCTCGATCCGGAGGGTCGGGCGCCCGGCGTTCAGCTCCACCGGCGCGTTCGAGAGGAGGTATCCGCCCACCGGTCCCGATCCTTCGGGACCGGACCCGGTCTGGTCCTGCGATTCCGGCACTTCTCCCTCGCATTCGGGTCGAGCGGCTCGTCCCGCTACCGGATGGGTGAATGCACGCTGACGAGTCGGCTGCCGTCGGTGAACACCGCTTCGACCTGGATCACCGGCACCAGGTCGGCCACTCCTTCCATGACGTCGTTCTTGGTGAGGACGTGACTCGCCTCGTGCAGCACCTCCTCAAGGGTCTTGCCCTCCCGGGCACCTTCCAGTGCCGCGGCGGCGACCATGGCGACCGCCTCCGGATGATTGAGCTTGAGGCCCCTGTTCTTGCGTGCCGTGGCGATCTGGGCCATGGAAAGAATGGTCAGCTTGTCCAACTCCCGCGGAGTGAGGTACATGTCTCCCGTCCTTTCGAGACCGATTGCGGCATGGCAGTGCCGGGGCGCGGTGGAGCAGTGGACCAGCGTGCCGGTGGTCTGACCGACCGCCAGCAGGGCGGTGTGACGGACTCGTCGCCCCTGCCCGCCCACGATGTCCGATCCAACGATAAACCGCTCAAACCGGCCATGACGGACGAATAGCGATAAAGCAGTGCGAGACGCCGTGAGACTCGGGAAGCGCCGGCGCGAAAGTCGCCGTGGACCGGATCAGATACCGGCCAGACCCTGCGGGCTGTTGTACGGGATGCCTGCGCTGGTGACCGCTTCGAGGGAGCCGTCGGGCTGGACGGCATAGCCCACCAGCTTGGAGGCGTTCCCGTAGATCTGGTAGAGGTACGCACCGTCCGGTGTGATCCAGTTGTCACTCGGGCCACTGCTCACCGTGCCGTTGAGCGCCCTGAAGGTGCCGTCGCCGGGAACCCTCGGGCACGCCGGGTCCCGCGCGATGGACAGTTCGGTGCCGTCGATGTGGAAGCTACTGATGTTGCTGTAGCCGAAGTTCGTGGCGAACACCATTCGATCATCCGGCGAGATGGCCAGCCAGCAGAGCTCGGACGGCTTCCCCGCGCTCGTGTCGATCTCCACGACCGGACCGATGTCGACCCGTCCGGTCGCGTCGATGCTGCCCATGGCGACCCCGTCGCCGACGGCCTCACCGAGGACGAAGGTGTCCGGCCTGCTCTGCAGGAAGGCAATATAGAACGGGGAGCCGCCGTTCGCGTCGTGGAACGACGGCGCGCCGAGCGTGCCGTCCCCGGTCACGGGGAACGTGACCAGGCCGTCGGGGTCCGGTTCGTTCGAGGCGATCGACTTCGGTGCGCCGTCCGGTCCTCGTACCCAGAGGATCGCAGAGCCATCCGGATTCGCCGTGGGTGGCTGGTCGAACGTGGTGCCGACGAAGAGGAACCGGCCGTCGGGCGAAAGCTTGGTCATGGTGGCCACACGGTCGGCCTTGTCCAACGTGTTCACCGAGTAGCGTTCCAGGCGCACCGCGAGCTTACCGTTCTCGTCGACCGACATCAGCCGCAGATGATCCGGCCCGAACGCGTGCAGAACGAACAAGGTGCCGCTCGACGGGACATACGCCAAGGACTTGGCGGTACCACTCCGTCCGGTCACGGCGTTGCCGGTCGGCTTGACATCCAGCAGCGTGAGCCGGCCGTCCGCGCCGACACCGAAACTGGAGACGGAATTGTCGCCACCGTTGGTGGCGAACAAGAACCGTAGATCCGGGGTCAGGATGACGCTGGCCGCGCCTTCGAACGCGTTCGGTGCGCTGGGCTGGCCGCTGATCGGCTTGAAGGGCCCGGAGCCAGCACCGCCGGTGAGAGTCCTGTCGACCTCGCTGATCTCGCCAGCGGCAGATCGCACATAGTGGATGACCGCGTTGGCGGTCTCGTTGGTCTGCATATACAGATGTCCGCCCCGCCGCTTTCCACCGCCGGCCGCCTCAGCCGGCACGGATCGCTGATCCGACATCCGCGTTTCCCCCGTCTCCACAGTTCCGTCGGGTAGATCGGTCTCGCTGCGGTCCTCCGGCCGAGAACCCGGCGAGATGAGCCGAGACCGTCGTGGCGGTGGCGCAGCGTACGCAACCTCTACCTCACCGACCGCCCGGGTCGATGGCATACCACTATGGGGGGCGCCGGACGCTCCCGGCGAAGCAGCTCAGGCCCGTGTTCGAGCCTAATGCGCGGAGCAGGCCCGGGTCGCCTTTCCTGTGATTCTCCCGGCCGGAACCAACGACCAGACGCTGACCTGGGATTCGGACGTGCTCAGTTTCGCGCTTGAAGAAAACTTGAAGCGCGGTCGGGGATGCTGTCTCGGATCGGGGGGTCGCCGCCCGCGCTGGGCGGGACGGAGCATCGTCAGTGGAGATGGGTGCTGAACGTGGGGATGGTGCTGCTGTCCGATCCGGTCGTGACGGCGACACGGGTTCGCGAGTGCGGTGAGCCGTTGGTCGACCTGCGCGACGTCGAGGCGTTGCGGCTCGACCACCGGCTCGCCGACTCCGACGGGGCGTTCGCGCGGCTGCGGGTCGGAGTGGTCGATCGCCTGGTCACCGCGCAGACCCTGCTCCCGGCCGGGACCAGGTTCCTGGTCGTCGAGGGGTACCGGCCGCTGAGCCTGCAAGAACAGTACTTCGAGGCACACGTACGGCGGCTGCGTGACCGTACGCCGGATGCCGACGAGTCGGACCTGCGTCGGCACGCCAGCCGGTACATCTCCCCGCCGGCGGTCGCTCCCCACGTCGCCGGGGCGGCGGTCGACCTGACGCTGTGCAGCGTCGACGGCGAGGAACTCCCGATGGGTACGGAGGTGAACGACACCGACACCACCGCCTGCCACACCGACTCCCCCGACATCGACGGGCAGGCGCGGGCGAACCGGATCCTGCTCGCCGACGCCCTGCGCGGTGCGGGCCTGGTCAACTACCCGAGCGAGTGGTGGCACTGGTCGTACGGTGACCGTTACTGGGCCTACCTGACCGGATCCGATCATGCCCCCTACGGACCGGTCGATTCCTGACCCAAGCATCGACCGATCCCACACCGCTACCATCCAAGGGGTAGAGGTGGGCGGAGGCTGGTGGTCGGTGTGCTCCAGGTTCGGCTGCTCGGCCCGGTAACGGCCCACTCGTCGGACGGGCCGGTACCGCTGGGTGGCAGCAAGCCACGGGCGCTGTTCGCGGCACTGGTGCTGGAGCGGGGGCGGGTCGTACCGACCAGCCGCCTGATCGACCTGGTCTGGCCGGAGAGCCCGCCGGAGAGCGCCCGCGCGCTGATCCAGACCTACGTGTCCACCCTGCGCAAGTCGTTCGCCCGGCACGGATATCCGGACGTCATCGGCAGCCAACCGCCGGGCTACCTGGCCCGACTCGACGACACGACGGTGGACGCCGATCTGCTCGCCGCGCTCGTCGGCGAGGCCGGACAGCGGGCCGGGCGGGGCGAGCACGGGCCGGCGGCGGAGTTGCTGCGCCAGGCGGTCGGGCTCAGCCGGGGACCGGCACTGTCGGGTCTTGATCAGTCGGCGCTCTCCGCCGAGGCCCGCCGGCTCGACGAACTGCTCCTGGTCGCGCAGGGCGAGCGGATCGAGGCCGAGCTGAACCTCGGCCGCCTCGACCATGTCGCCGAGCTGACCGGCCTGGTCGGGCGGCATCCGACCAACGAGTTGCTGCGCGGACTGCTCATGGTCACCCTGTGTCGGCTGGGTCGGCCGACCGATGCGCTCGCCTGTTACCGGGAGGGCCGGTCGGCGCTGGTCGAGGAGTTGGGCGTCGAGCCGGGCCAGCGGCTCCGGGAGCTGCACGACGCGATCCTGCGCGGTGCCGGCGAGATGCCGCCCGGCGACCGGCGGACGCCCGATCCGGCGCCGACCCCGGTGGTGCCGGTACAGATTCCCCTCGCCCCGGCGGACTTCACCGGGCGTGCGGTGGAACGCGGTGTGCTCGTCGCCGCGCTGCGGTCCGCGATGCCGGGTACGCACGTCCTCGCCGGCCCGGGAGGCAGCGGCAAGTCGGCACTGGCCGCCCGGGTGGCCCGGGAGGTGGCGGAGTCGTTCCCGGACGGTCTGCTCTACGCCGACCTGCGGGGCATGACCGAGACCCCGGCGACACCGGACGAGGTGCTGGCCGGCTTCCTCCACTCGCTCGGGGTCGGCCCGGCCCACATTCCGGATTCGGTCCGGGAACGGACCGAGTTGTACCGCAGCCTGGTCGCCGGTCGGCGCGTCCTGGTCCTGCTCGACGACGCCGCGAACGAGCCGCAGGTCCGGCCCCTGCTGCCGGCCGGCGCGCGCTGCGCGGCGCTGATCACCTCACGGGACCGGCTGGCCGGCCTGGCCGGGGCGACGCTGACCGAACTCGGGGTGCTCACCGACGAGGAGGCGTGGGCGCTGTTCTGCCGAATCATCGGGGCGGAGCGAGCCGGTACCGACGCCGACTCGGCCCGGCGCATCCTGGCCGGCTGCGAGAACCTGCCGCTGGCGATCCGGATCGCCGGGGCGCGACTGGCCACCCGCCGGCAACTGCCGCTGCGGGTGCTCGCCGGGCGTCTGACCGACGAGCGTCAGCGCCTCGACGAACTCGCGGCCGGCGATCTCGCCGTACGCTCCAGCATCGCCCTCAGCTACCGGGCCCTGACCTGGCGGGCTCGGGCGGCCCTGCGCCGGTTGGGCTTCTTCGGCATCCCCGAGTTCGACGCCTGGGTGCTCGGCCGGCTGCTGGACACGCCCGAACCCGCCGCCGAGCGGTTGCTGGAGTCGCTGGTGGACGCGCATCTGGTGGAGTTCACCGGGGTCGACCCGACCGGCACGCTGCGCTACCGGCTGCACGACCTGGTCCGGCTCTACGCACGGGAACGCGCCGACGCGGAGGAAGCGGCGACCGCGCTGCGGGACGCGGTGGTCCGGGCGGTCGACGGCTGGCGGTCGGTCATGAACCGGATCACGGCCACGTTTCCGCCGGCCGAGGTGGTCTGGCGCAGGCCACCGGTGCCCGGGACCGCGGTACCGGACGGGCTGACCGAACGGGTCGTCGCCGACCCGGTGGGCTGGCTGGAGCGCGAGGAGTCGGTGCTGGCGATCGGGGTCGAACGGGCCGCGGCGATCGGCCTGCACGAGTTGGCCTGTGACTTCGTCTCGGCCCGGATGGCGCTGGAGCTGGAGGGAGCGAACCGGTTCGAGTTCCGGTCCCGGATCGTCAACGCCGCGCTGGCGGCCAGCGTGCTGGCCGCCAGCCCGCACGGCGAGGCGGACATGCTCGCCGAGCTGGCGCAGCTGCGCTACGCCGAGGACCGGTACGGCGAGTCCCGGCGGCACTTCGGTGAGGCGTTGAGCAGGTTCCGCACCCTGCGGGACGTACCGGGGCAGGCCGCCGCGCTGGCCGGGTTGGGGCTGGCCTGCCGGGAGCCCGGTCATCTGGCCGAGGCGCTGCACTTCCTCAACCAGTCGGCGGCGCTGCTGCACACCCTCGACGACCCGGTCGGCCTCGGGTACGTGCACCGGGTGCGCGGTTCGGTCTTCCTGGAACAGGGCAACTTCCCGGCGGCGCTGGCCGACCTGGAGGTGTCGATGCGCGCCTACCGGCGTACGGGTAGCCGGCGCGGGGTCGCGTACACGCTGCGCAGTCTCGGGCTCTACCACCGGGCCCGGGGCGAGTACGACGAGGCGTTGCGAGCCTGCGCCGAGGCCGCCGAGATCTTCGCCGAGCTCGGCAACGACCTGATGCACTCGTACGCCGTACGCGCGCACGCCACGACGCAGTTGCGGATGGGTCTGGTCGACGAGGCGCTGCCCCGGTTGGAGTGGGTGCTGTCGGTGGCCCGCGACGCCGGGGACCGGTGGGGGCAGGGGGTGGCGCTGCGCGTACTCGGGCAGTTGCACCTCGCGCGGGGGCGGCTCGACCTGGCGCAGGAGTTGCTCGACGCGGCGATGGCACTGTGGGACACCGTGCAGGCCCCGCTCTGGCGGGCCCGTACCGAATATGTCCTGTCCCAGGTGTACGCCGCGCGCGGTGACGCGGTCGCGGCGGAGCGGGCTTTCGCCAGTGCGCGCCGGGTCTTCCACGACCGCGAGTCCCGCGAGTACGCCGAGTTGGCGGCCGCGCCGACGGTGGCACCGGCCGGCGCCTAGCTCCACTGAGGTCGGCGCGCGGCGGGACCGACACGCATTTTCGCCGGTCGATGACACCGATCGATCGTCAGTGTTGACGTGCCCGTAGCACGTCGGTAACATTCGGCCAAAGCACTGCAAGATTACGACAAAGAGCTGCTTGGTTCGTCGCTTGCATCTGCAATTTCCAGTGGGGCCGCTCTCCCTGGCGGTGTTTCTCCCCCGTCCCGGAGAGGCCCGGTGATGCGTCGGCTCACCCACACCCCCGACCGGACCGGTCCGGCCCGTCGCCACGGACCCGACCCGTCGCACGCGTCCCCACCCCGACCCCACGCCCATGGGGAACCCCCACACACGCGGAAACGTCCCTCCACGCGACAAGGACAGTGATGAGACGAACGAATCTGGTCAGATCGGTGGCGACGACGGTCGTCGCCGCAATGATCGCCACCGTAGGGTGGGCGACCGTCGCGAACGCGGCCGCCAAACCCGACCACCCAGCGGACACGACGGCAGCCGCGAACCCGGTCATCGGCGTGAACGCGGTCGGCAACCTCGCCCAGGGCCGCCCCACCCAGGAGAGCGGCCACGCCGACGTCTACGACTCGTCCCGGGCCGTCGACGGCAACCAGGGCAGCTACTGGGAGAGCGCCAACAACTCGTTCCCCGAGTGGATCCAGGTCGACCTCGGCCCGTCGGTCACCGTCAACCAG
This sequence comes from Micromonospora sp. NPDC049529, assembly GCF_055586685.1. NCBI lineage: Bacteria > Bacillati > Actinomycetota > Actinomycetes > Micromonosporales > Micromonosporaceae > Micromonospora > Micromonospora sp. NPDC049529. The sequence goes on along the minus strand of NZ_JBVJHT010000005.1, from coordinate 43,061 downwards.
GTCGTCCTGCGGCTGCCGAGCGCCAACTGGGGCACCCGTACGCAGACCCTGAGCGTGCAGGGCAGCACCGACGGGTCGACGTTCAGCACCCTGGTCGGGTCGCAGACCTACACCTTCAACCCGGCGGTCAACGCCAACTCGGTCACCATCAACTTCACCCAGGCCACCACCCGCTACCTGCGGATCAACATCACCGCCAACAGCGGCTGGCCGGCCGGCCAGATCTCCGAGTTCGAGGTCTACGGACCCCAGGGCACCGCCGACACCACCCCGCCGAGCGTCCCCGGCACCCTGTCCTACACCCAGTCCGGTACGACGATCACCCTCAACTGGGGCGCGTCAACGGACAACTCCGGCGGCAGCGGCATGGCCGGGTACGACGTCTACCGCAACGGCGCGTACCTCCAGTCGGTCGGGAACGTGACCACGTTCGCCGACACCCAGCCGCTCTCGGCCACCGTGTCGTACTACGTCCGGGCGCGCGACGTCGCCGGCAACCTCTCCGGCAACGGCAACACCGTCACCCGGACCGGTGCCGGTGACGCCACCGCGCCGACCGTTCCCGGCACGCTGTCGCACAGCACCTCGGGCAGCACCATCACCCTCAGCTGGGGCGCCTCCACCGACTCCGGCGGCAGCGGCCTGGCCGGGTACAACGTCTACCGGGGCGGCAGCCTGATCGCGACGCTGGGCACCGTACTCACGTACCAGGACACCCAGCCGGCGACGGCGACCGTGTCCTACTACGTCCGGGCCCGCGACGGCGCCGGCAACCTCTCCGGCAACAGCAACACCGTCACCCGGACCGGCACCCAGCCGCCCGCCTGCGTGAACGTGGCGCTGGGCAAGACCATGACGGCGACCGGCTCCACCTTCACCTTCACCCCGGAGAAGGCGAACGACGGCTCGCTGTCCACCTACTGGGAGGGCGCGGCCGGCTACCCGCAGAGCCTGACGGCGGTGCTGGGCGCGAACCACGCCATCACGTCGGTCAACGTCAAGCTGAACCCGGACGCGTCCTGGGGCACCCGTACCCAGAACATCCAGGTCCTCGGCCGCGACCAGGCCTCGACCACCTACACCAGCCTGGTGGCGGCGGCGAACTACCAGTTCGTCCAGGGCAACAACGTGGTCAGCATCCCGGTCAGCGCGAACACCTCGGACGTGCAGCTGCGGTTCACCTCCAACACCGGCGCCCCGTCCGGCCAGGTCGCCGAGTTCGAGGTCTGCGGCACCCCGGCCCCCAACCCGGACCTGGTGGTCACCGCGACCACCTGGACCCCCTCGGCGCCGACCGAGGTCACCCCGGTCACCCTCACCGCCACGGTCCAGAACATCGGCTCGGCGGCGGCCGGTGCGACCACGGTCAACTTCAGCCTGGGCGGCGCGGTCGTCGGCAGCGCGCCGGTCGGCGCACTGGCCGCCGGTGCGTCGACCACCGTCTCGTTCAACGCCGGGACCCGGCCGTTGGGCAGCTACAGCGTCGCGGCGGTGGTCGACCCGGCCAACACCATCATCGAGCAGAACAACGGCAACAACAGCTTCACCGCACCGTCGCCGCTGGTGGTCGCCCAGGCCCCCGGTCCCGACCTCCAGGTGTTGAGCGTCAGCTCCAACCCGCCGAACCCGGCGGTCGGCGCGACGGTCACCTTCACCGCCGCGGTGAACAACCGTGGCACCAGCGCGAGCGGGGCGACCACCGTCACCCGCCTGTCGGTCGGCGGCACCACGCTGAACACCAACACGCCGTCGATCGCGGCCGGTACGACCGCCAACGTGGCCATCACCGGTAGCTGGACCGCCACCAGCGGCGGCGCCACCATCACCGCGACCGCCGACGCCACCGGCGTCGTCGCCGAGACCAACGAGTCCAACAACGTGTTCACCCAGTCGATCGTGGTCGGCCGGGGCGCGGCCGTCCCGTTCGTCTCGTACGAGGCGGAGGCCGCCCGGTACCAGGGCGTGCTGCTGGAAACCGACCCGCTGCGCACCTTCGGGCACACCAACTTCGCCACCGAGTCCTCGGGCCGCAAGTCGGTACGCCTGAACAGCACCGGGCAGTTCGTCGAGTTCACCTCGACCAACCCGTCCAACTCGATAGTGGTCCGCAACTCCATCCCGGACGCACCGGGTGGCGGCGGGATCGAGGCCAGCCTCAGCCTGTACGCGAACGACACCTTCGTCCAGAAGCTGACGCTCTCGTCCCGCCACAGCTGGCTGTACGGCAACACCGACAGCCCGGAGGGGCTGACCAACACCCCGCAGGCCGACGCCCGGCGGCTGTTCGACGAGGCGCACGCGCTGCTGGCGCAGTCGTACCCGGCCGGCACCCGGTTCAAGTTGCAGCGGGACGCGACCGACTCGGCGTCGTTCTACATCATCGACTTCATCGACCTGGAGCAGGTGGCGGCACCGACGAGCCAACCGGCCGGCTGCACCTCGATCACCGCGTACGGCGCGGTGCCCAACGACGGGCTCGACGACACCACCGCGATCCAGCGGGCGGTGACCGACGACCAGAACGGTGTCATCGGCTGCGTGTGGATCCCGGCCGGCCAGTGGCGGCAGGAGCAGAAGATCCTCACCGACGACCCGCTGAACCGGGGTCAGTGGAACCAGGTGGGCATCAGCAACGTCACGATCCGTGGCGCGGGCATGTGGCACTCGCAGCTCTACACCCTGACCGAGCCGCAGGACGTGGTGGGCGGCATCAACCACCCGCACGAGGGCAACTTCGGCTTCGACATCGACGACAACACCCAGATCTCCGACATCGCCATCTTCGGCTCGGGCCGGATCCGTGGCGGGGACGGCAACGACGAGGGTGGCGTGGGCCTCAACGGGCGGTTCGGCAACGACACCAAGATCACGAACGTGTGGATCGAGCACGCCAACGTGGGTGCCTGGGTCGGTCGTGACTACGACAACATCCCCGCACTGTGGGGACCCGGTGACGGCCTCGAATTCAGCGGCATGCGCATCCGCAACACCTACGCCGACGGCATCAACTTCACCAACGGCACGAGCAACTCGCGGGTGTTCAACTCGTCGTTGCGCAACAACGGTGACGACGCCCTGGCGATCTGGGCCAACACGGCCGTACGGGACCGGGTCGTCGACAACACCGACAACAACCACTTCGTCAACAACACCATCCAGTTGCCCTGGCGAGCGAACGGCATCGCGATCTACGGCGGCTACGACAACTCGATCGAGAACAACCTGATCTACGACACCATGAACTACCCGGGCATCATGCTGGCGACCGACCACAGTCCCCTGCCCTTCTCCGGGACCACCCTGATCGCCAACAACGCGCTCTACCGCACCGGTGGCGCCTTCTGGAACGAGGACCAGGAGTTCGGCGCCATCACGTTGTTCCCGGCGACCCTGGACATCACCGGCGTCACCATCCGGGACACCGACATCTTCGACTCGACCTACGACGGCATCCAGTTCAAGAACGGTGGCGGCAACATGCCGAACGTCGCCGTCACGAACGTACGGATCGACAAGTCCAACAACGGTGCCGGAATCCTGGCCATGGGCGGTGCCCGTGGCAACGCCACCCTGACGAACGTCACCATCACCAACTCGGCCGACGGCGACATCGTCCGAGAACCCGGATCGAGCTTCGTGATCACGGGCGGTTAGCCACCCCGGTAACCGCGAGTGCCGGTCGTGCGGCGTGCTCCCGGGTGGAACGTCATCCCGGGAGCACGCTCACGGCCGGCACGTCTCGTTCGGCGGCGGCGCCGTCGCTGGTGCTGGTGCTGGCGGTGGACGTACCGGCGTCGGGATCCGGTCGGCCGGCCCGGCGCAGCAGGGTGGCGAACCCGATGCCGAGGGCGAGCACGACCAGGGCGTTGCGGACCAGTAGCAAGGCGGTGCCCGGCCAGTCCGGCTCCGCCGCCACCTGGTCGTAGAACCAGGGGAAAAGCACACTGGTCAGCAACGTGGCGACCATGATCAGAGCACTGGTGGCCCGTTGCGTGGTGTCCCGGCGGGTCAGGCAGACCGCCGCCATCGCGACCAGCCAGAGCATGTACTGCGGCGAGAAGACCCGGCTGCTCGCCACCGACACGAGCACCGCCAGCAGCGCCACGTCGAAACCGACCGTCGCGGTCCAGACGAGCCGCCGGCCCCGTACCAGCCACCAGAGGACCAGGGCGCCGAGCCCGACGGCGGTCAGGACGGGCAGCACCACCGTCGCCGGGCCCACGTACGCGTCCTGGAACTCCATCGCGCCGTAGACGTACGTGACCGTGATGGTCTCGTCCCAGAGTCGGGCCAGCACCAGCGGGGCGGCGCCCACCGCCTCGATCTGCAACCCCCGGTCCGACTGGTTGTCGGTGAATCCGGACCAGCTCCCGGCGAAGGCGAGGGTGAGGGCACCACCCAGCACGGCGAGCGTCCCCACGAAACCGGTCAGCAGCGGGCGGAGTCCGCCCAGCGGTCTCGCGCTGATCAGCAGCAGTACGGGCCAGACCTTGACCAGCCCGCCGACGGCCAGGACACCGCCCGCGACGATCGGGCGTCGCACGGTGGCGGCGAGCGCGACGACGGCGCAGGCCGTGACGAAGATGTCGTACCGGGAGTAGGTCAACAGGTTCAGGCACGGTACGACCACGGCCCAGGCTCCGGCACCGAGCAGCAGCCCGTTGCCCCGGGCCAGCCGGAGCAGGACGAGCAGGACCAGCAGGTCCGCACCCAACGCGGCGGCGAAGAAGGTGTCGTCGTACCCGCCGACGGAGTCGCCGGCGACGTAGCGCAGGCAGAGGAAGAGTGCCGCGGCACCGGGCGGGTACTGCCACATCGGGTCGTCGCCGGGGATCCGCCAGTCGATCAGCGCGTCACTCCACCGGTGGTACAACTCCACGTCGGCGAAGACGCCGCTGAAGTCCGGTGCCGGTACGACCCTGGTGTAGATCAGCACGAATGCGGCTCTGCTCAGGACCCAGACCGCGATCACGGCCGCCGTCGACCACGTACGTCTCCGGACATCCATCGCCCGCCCTCGTTCCCGGTCGTCGGCATCCGGCTTCGCGTGTCCGGAGGACCACTGTCGGCGCGAGGATTGTAGGCGGACGAATGTTTCCGGAAGGCGAACGTACGACGTGGTCCGCGCCGCCCCGACGGGTCGACGGTGATCGCTGGCTCGGCGCCCGCCGAGGTGGTGTGGTCAGGGGACGGCTCAGACCGTCGTGGAGTCCGTCGCCCGGCCGGTGACCCCCGTTCCGGCCGGCACCCGGCGGGCGGCGACGAAGCCGAAGGCGGCGGCGGTGAAGAACATGACGGTGCCGTAGATGACCGACGGCATCGCCATCTGGGTGCTGTCGAGCAGCGCCGGACTCATGCCGATGGTGATGGCCAGGGTCGCGTTGTGCAGGCCGATCTCGAACGAGGAGGCAACCGACTCCCGGTGCCCGATGCGCAGCGTACGCGGCGCGGCGTACCCGATCGCCAGGCTGATCAGGTTGAAGACCAGGACGACGACGATGATCTCGCCGATGGTGGCGGCGATGTCGTCCTTGATGCCGCTGAGCGCCCCGACGATCATCACCACCAGCACCACGACCGACAGCACCTTCACGGTGCGTTCCATCCGGACGGCGAAGTCGGTGAACCGGGCCCGGATCGTCATCCCGACCGCGATCGGGATCAGCACCATGGCGAAGACCTGGATCACCTTGTCGAACTGGAGACCGATCGAGCTGTCCGAGCCGACGAAACCGGCCACCGACAGGTTGACGATCAGCGGCAGGGTGAACAGCGCCAGCACCGAGTTGATCGCGGTCAGCGACACGTTGAGCGCGACGTTGCCCTTGAACAGGTGACTGTAGAGGCTCGCGGTGCTTCCTCCCGGGGACGCGGCCAGCAGCATCATGCCGACGGCCAGTTCGGGGCGGAGGTTGAAGGCGAGCACCAGTCCCAGACAGATCGCCGGCAGGATCAGCATCTGGCAGAACAGGGAGATCACGACCACCCTCGGGTAGCGCACCACCCGGCGGAAGTCCTCGACGGTCAGGGTGAGCCCGAGCCCGAGCATGACGATGCCCAGTGCGACGGGGAAGAGCACGAGCGACAACCCGGAACCCATGACGACCCGCCTTCAGATCGAGAACAGCAGATGTCCTCGGATCCTCACACCGGCGCCGGCCGGCTCACATCTCACGCCGTGCGCAATCGCCCACCGGACATCTCCGCGCGTGCGGAATACCGCCGTCGCCTCCGGTGGCGTATCGCTGTGGCGTCCGTGGCGTACGCCTTCCGGCCGGGACGACGGCGGGTGTGGAGCCGCGCGCCGCGTTCCGCAGGCGCCTGATCACGCCGCACACCGCGCGGCTCCACCTGGGAGCCGGCGGAAGCGTTGCGCGGCCGTCGGCGGGCGGTATAGTCCGGCGGTTGAGCCGTGTCCCGGTGGCGTGCCCCGTACGTCCGGGCCGGACTTCGATCGCATGGAGGATGGCGCATGTCCCAAGCCGCGGAGCTGTTCGACCTACGCGAGGGCACGACCTCGCGGCCGGGCTTCGAGTCCGCCCTGCGCGGCTATGACAAGCGGCAGGTGGACCAGTATGTGTCACAGGCGACCGGCGAGATCTCGAAACTGACGTCCGACCGCGAGTCCGCGTACGCCCAGATCCGGAACCTGGCCGCCCAGGTCCAGCAACTCCAGGCGGAGGTGGCCGAGCTGCACCAGCGGCCACCGCAGACCGACCGGGCCTCCTTCCGCCAGCTCGGGCCGATGGTCGAGCAGATCCTGGCCCTGTCCGACATGCAGGCCGAGGCGATCGTCAACACCGCCACCCAGCGGGCAACCGAACACCAGGCCGAGGCCGAACGTGTCCTCACCGAGGCCCGGGAGCACGCCGAGAAGCTGATCACCGACGGCGAGGCCGCCCTGAAGCAGGCCGAGCAGGAGGCGGACCGGATCAACGAGCAGAGCATCCAGCAGGTCGAGCAGGCCCGGACCGAGGCCGAGTCGATGCTCGAAGCGGCCCGCGCGCAGGTCCAGCAGGAGGTCGAGGCGGCCCGGACCCAGACCCAGCACGAGTTGGCGCAGTGGAAGGCGCACGTCGAGCGGGAGATCACCGAGCGGCAGGCGGCCGCCGAGGCGGACCTGACCCGCTGGCGCACGCTCGCCGAACAGAAGAACGCCGCGCTCCAGGCGGAGGCGCAGCAGTACTCCGCCGACCTGCACCGTCGCGCCGACGAGCAGGCCGCCGCCCTCGAACAGCAGCTCGCGGTCGCCCAGAAGGAGATCGAGGCCCGGCAGCAGGCCCTGGCCCAGCTCCAGGCCGCGCAGGAGACCGCCCAGCAGCGCCTCGCCCAGTCGCGCCAGGAGCGGGCCAGCACCGAACGCGACGTCATCCAGTTGCAGCAACGTCTCGGCGAGGTCCGTCAGGACATGACCGCCGAACTCACCCGGCTCGACGACGCCCGGCAGGCGGCCGACTCCGCCGAACGGCACGCCATGGAGGTACGGGCCCGGGTGCAGCGCGAGGCGAAGCGGGTGGCCGACCGGGCCGCCGCGGCGGTGATGGCGGCCGCCGCGATCAGCGCCGAGACCGGTGAGTACCGGATGGTGGCGGTCCCGCCGGCAGCCAACCGGCCCGTCGCCGAGCCGGCCGAGGCGACCAACGACGGAAGCACGGCGGAGCACCCGACGCTGAACGGCGACAACGGCCGGCACTGACAACGGCCGGCACTGAGATCGGCTTCACGGCGTTGCCCGGGGGGCGGACCGCGTACCGGTCCGGCCCCCGGCGGGTGTTCAGCCGCAGTGGACGTCCGTCAGCGTGTAGCCACCGCTGCCGACGACCTGACCGCTGAGCTGGTACGTCCAGACGTCCGAGGTGCGGCAGACGTAGGTGGCCACGCCCATGCCGCTGGCGGCGTACTGCTGTGGCCCACCGGCCTGGCTGCGCAGCAGCACCAGGTACGCCGGCTGCCAGCCGTTGTCGCAGGCGAAGCCGCCGGTGACCTCGACCTTGCCGGCGTAGTGGGCGATCGTGTAGATCCCCTGGCAGGAGGCGGCCTGGGCGGCGCTCGCCGGCACGAGGACGGCGGCGGCGGCGATGGCGGCGGCGACGAGCAGCTTGACGATTCTCACAGTGATCCTTCGCGGTGGAAGCGGATGGGCCAGGCGCCTGCCGGGTGGCGGGACGCTCCGCGTGCCGAACCGGGGGCCTGGGCGGGATCGACCGCATCGGCGGCGCTGAATCGGTTGGCGACGCTGTGATCGTAGGATGCCAAACAATCTGCTGCAATATCCGAAGAGAAAAGCGCAAATTCGTGCGTGCTCGCCTTCCGGCACCCGGACGCGACACGCGGCGTTCGGCCCACCGATCGTTGTGATCTCGAAGGGAAACGATAATCATGTCGGTTTAGGGTGTGCCGACCGACCGGCCACCGGAGGAGGACCATGTCACCCACCGCCCCGGTGCGGGCCCACCTGTTCCTGCTCGCCGGCCAGTATCCGGGCAGCACCCACGCCGAGACCCTCGCCACCGCCCGGGAGTACGCGCTCGCCGGCGAGACCGCGAACTACGCCGGGGTCTGGATCGCCGAGCACCACTTCATCTCGTACGGCGTCTGCCCCTCCGCCCTGGCCTTCGCCGCGCACCTGCTCGGCGCGACCCGGCGGATCACCGTCGGCACCGCCGCCTGCATCCTGTCCAACCGGCACCCGGTCGCCGTGGCCGAGGAGGCGGTGCTGCTCGACGAACTCTCCGACGGCCGGTTCGCGCTCGGCGTCGGGCGCGGCGGCCCCTGGGTGGACCTGGAGGTGTTCGGCACCGGCCGGCAACGGTACGCCGACGGCTTCGCCGAATCGGTCGACCTCCTCACGGCCTGGCTCTCCGGCGCCGAACGGGTGACGGGGACCGACCGGTTCCCGTTCCGCCCGGTGCGGGTGGTGCCCCGCCCCCGCAGACCGGTCCCGGTGTGGATCGCGGCCACCTCCGCGTCAACCGTCGAACTGGCCGCCCGGCACGGACTGCCGCTCCTGCTCGGCATGCACGCCGGCCTCGCCGAGAAGGAGGAACTACTCCACCGGTACGCGCGGGAAGCCGTCGTACACGGCCACGATCCGGCGACGGCGGCCCACGCCAGTGCCCACCTGGCGTACGTGGCCGACACCGACACCGCCGCCGAGGCCGCGATCCGTACCAGCCTGCCGGCGTTGCTGACCGGCCTCGACGACTACGTCCGGCTCGACGACACAGCACCGGCCCGAGCCGACCGACGCGCCTACGTGGAACACCTGCTCGACATCCATCCGGTGGGCGGCCCGACCCGGTGCCGTGAACGGCTCGCCGACGCCGCCGCCCTGCCCGGCGTACGTCATCTGCTGTTGATGGTCGAAGCCGGCGGCGGCCGGCAGCCCACCCTGGACAACATCGCCCGGCTCGCCACCGAGGTGCTCGAACCGGCCGCTGCCATCCGCGCGGCCCCCGCCCGAGCGACCGGCGGCCCCGACCTGCTTCCCGATCAACGGCCGTCGACAAAGGCGGCACTGCCTCGTTAGGGCAGAAGACGAGCGTGGCGGCCGGCGTCGGGCGCGACACATACGGTCGGAAGAGGTGGCGAACATGGTTGGGCGCCGATGTTGAGCAGGCTTCCGGCGGCCGTCCAACGGGTGCACTCCGGGGTGGAACTGGCCGCCGTCGTGCTCATCGGCCTCTGCGTCGGAGTACCGGTCGGTGTCCTCTACTCGCCGATCCTCGGTCCGCTGGCCGGCTGGGACGCCGCCGCCATCGCCTACCTGGTCTGGATCTGGTTGATCATCTGGCCGATGGATCCGGAGCAGACCGCCCGCCTCGCGCTCCGGCAGGACCCCAGCCGCACCGTCCGCGACCTGCTCCTCCTCGGAGCGTGCCTGGCCAGCCTGGTCGCGATCGGCTTCGTGCTGGCCGAGGGCAATCCGCCCGACCTCGGTCAGCCGATCCGGGTCGGCGCCGCCATCATCAGCATCGTGCTCTCCTGGAGCATCGTCCACACGGTCTTCACCGCCCGGTACGCCCGGCTCTACTACACCGGCCCCGACGGCGGGATCGAGTTCCACCAGACGCCGCTGCCCCGGTACGCCGACTTCGCCTACGTGGCGTTCACCATCGGCCTCACCTTCCAGGTGTCGGACACCGACCTCACCAGCACCGAGATGCGAACCACCGTCCTGCGGCACGCACTGCTGGCCTACCTGTTCGGGGCGGTCATCATCGGCGCCGCCATCAACCTGGTCGCCGGCCTCGCCCACCACTGAAGCCCGCTGCCTGCCCGCCCGTTCCGGCCGCAGCGTGCGTACCAGCCCGCCGAGCGGCGCGCGGGCCGCCGTCGACCCGTCAGCCGGGCCGGACCCGCTTACGACCGAGACCGATCTTCCGGCCGTTGCGCGTCCGGATCTTGGCGCCCTTGATCCCGCGCGTGTCCGCGCCCACGCTGCGGGTGGTGCTCCGGCCGCCCCGCTCGGTCTTCAACGGGCGTTTCCGACCCGCCTTCGTGGCCTTGCGCCCGATCAGTACGCCGACCTGGGCGGCAAGCTCCTCGGCCCGCTGCGCGAACGCGATACGTCGACGCCTCGTGCTGTTGCGTACGCTGCTGAGTCGCGCGCTCGGGCCACCCGACTTCGCTCCTCGACCCATCGTCACCACCTCCGCTCCGCCAACAGCGCCCGACTTCCCCGCAGTCCGTCGCCCAATCCCCACGGCGGAACCGAGTTCTCCGGCCAATCCCCCACGACCTGCCCACGGGAACCGTCACCGACAGCGGGATCAGGATGGGGTGCGGGTGACCACCCTGTTGCGCCGACGGGCAATGCCGGCCAACGCCGTCGCGTCGACGATCGCGGCCCCGCCCGGATCGTTGTCGAAGTACACGTACACCGGGTTCCGGTCGCCGTACTGCGCGGCGTCGATCCGGTCCAGCCACGAACCGAGGGCACCCCGGCCGTACCTCGGCCACGGCTGGCCCGGCCCTCGTGCAGCCGCAGGTAGCCGAAGTCCGCGGTACGCCACAGCGGGATGACCGGGCGGCTGCGCCGGTCGGCCCAGCACAGGGCCGCCCCACGGTGCTCCAGCACCCGCCGGGTCTCGGCGGTCCACCACGACGGATGCCGTGGCTCGACCGCCACCCGTACACCGGCCGGAAACCGGGCCAGGGTCCGGTCCAGCCCGGCCACGTCGACCCGCAGGTTCGGTGGAAGTTGCAGCAGCACCGGGCCGAGCCGGTCGCCGAGCGCGGTCGCCCGGTCGAAGAACCGGGCCACCGGTTCCCTGCGAGCCGAGCGTGATGCTCCCGGTGTCGAAGCTGTCGAGGTCGAGGTCGTGGCCGGTCTGTCGACGTACCAGCGGTGAGCGCACGATGGTGCGCGGCGCGGCCAGGTCGGGCGCGGGCGGGGTCTCGGTCAGCACCGGCACACCTCGGGCCACCGCCTCCATCACGATGTCCGGGTTCACCACCCTCGGCAGGGCGGTCACCACGAAGTCCGGCCGGACCGAGTCCAGGCACTCGGTCAGCGAACCGAAACTCGGCACCGGCAGTTGCCTCGGTGCGCGGACCACCGCCCCGACACAGGTCACACCGGGCAACTCGGCGGACAACCGCCGGAACGCCTCCGCCCGCCAACCGAAACCGACCAGCGCGAACGACATCCTGTCCGTCATCGGGCAACCGTAGCCACCGGCACCGCCGCGACAGGGACCGTACGCCGGCCGGCGTACGGGCAGAAACCGGATGCGCGGCACGTGGCGCCGAGCCCCGTGCCGAGGCGGAACCGGAAACCGGACGACCGGCTGGGCGGAGCCGCCGGCCCGGCAGCCGTCCGGGCGGATGACCGGGGGTCTTCCGGGTATCCGAAGCGGGAGCCGACGGGACCCCCGTGCAGCACCCGGAACCGCCACGACCGAGGGAGCGCCATCATGACCGCCACGACCATGCCGATGCTCATCAACCACCCGGCGGAGATCAACCTCGATCGGGACAAGCTCGCCCGGACCATCGACGCACTGCTCACCTGTAGCCAGACCTGCACCGCCTGCGCCGATGCCTGCCTCAGCGAAGCCGACGTCGCGGTCCTGGTCAAGTGCGTCCGTACCGACCTGGACTGTGCCGACATCTGCGCCACCACCGCGCGGGTCCTGTCCCGGCAGACCGGTTACGACGCCAACGTCGGCCGTACCCTGCTCGAAGCCTGCGCCACCGCCTGCCGCACCTGCGGCGACGAGTGCGGGCAGCACGCGGCGCGGCACGAGCACTGCCGGATCTGCGCCGAGGCGTGCCGGGGCACCGAACGGGCCTGCCGGGACCTGCTCGCGACCATGAGCTGACCCCGCTGGCGGTGTTGGTGGCACGGTCGCGCCCGCGCGACCGTGCCACCTTTTGACCAGGACGTACGGCGGTTCGGCCACCCGCAGGGTCGGGGTCGGCCCAACGGCGGCCAGATCCGGGGTACGGGACTCCCGGCGGTCGTCCCGGTTCACCGGTAACCGGATTCCCTGCCGGCCGAGACGATCGCCCGAGCAGCAGGTTCCCCTGTCGGATGAGTTACCGGCGGCTACATTCCGTTGACTCCGCGACTCGGCGGCGACTACGGTGCCGCGAGGTGCCGACGGACGTTCGACGGGGGAACATGAGCGGCTTCTATGTGGATCCGGTTGGTCTCGACGGACTGTATAACCTGCTCCACCGCGCCTCCGGCGATGCGAACGACACCCTGCGATACACCGTGCAGCACTGCGAGCTGGAGTTCGACCAACAGGGGATGATCTTCATCCTCGGCGGTCCACACCGGACGGCGTACCGGTCCATCACGGAGAATCTGGAGCGGCTCCGTGCCCTGACCGAGGGTGCCGCCACACAGATCAACCTGGCGCAGCGGGACTACGCGGCATCGGATACGTCGGCTGCCGCACGACTCGACCAGAACTATCCGGGTGCGCGTGACCCGGCCCGGGTGCGCGGCGTACTGGCTGGCGGACGCCCCGACCTCTGGCCCGCCGCCGATTCCTCGCCCTTCTCCGACGTAGCCGAGCCCGCCCGGAAACTCGTGTCGCCCAACTACGCGACCAGTATCGACATGTGGCAGATCAACCCGCTGACGGATCTGATAAGTCCGGCGGCCTGGCTGCGCCAGGTCAGCGTCTGGCTCTTCGACCACGACCCGTTCGAGGGCTGGGCCAAGGCATTCAGCGGCGACTGGAAGTCGTACACGCACTGCGCCGCGGCATGGCGAATCATCGGCAATACGATGCACGACGTCGGTCGCAATCTGACCGGTGGCGCAGCGGACGTGCCCAACGTATGGCGCGGCAACGCCGCAGAAGCCGCACAGGAGTTCCAGCTAACCCTCGGCGCCTCGACGATGGCGTTGCACTCGGTCTGCGACCGGTACGCCGATCTCTACGTCCAAGCGGCGGAGGCGGCGAAGCAATTTTTCTCCGTGATCAGCGGATTGATCGGCAAGCTGATCGACGTGCTCATCATCGTCAACCTGGCGTCCGTGCTGGGAACGGCCACAATCCAGACCGGCATCGGTGCGGTCGCCGGCTACGGTGTCGCCGCCTACTATGCCTGGCAGGCCTATGACCTGTACAAGGACATCTCGACGGTCTACGGCAACGCCGAGGCCACCTTCAAGACCATCGCAGGTGCGATTGCGATGATCGACGCCGGTCTCGGAGTCATCAAGCTGCCGGACCTGAAGCCATACCAGCACCCCGCCAGCCACCAGGGATAAGTCATGAGCAGTGACATCAGGCAGCGACCTCTGGGCTGTGCGTCGTCGGCCCGACACGGCGACGCCACCTCGACGCTGACGAGCGCGGCCACAGGGAGGGCGTGAATTCGTGAGCGCCTGGACCCGCTGGCAGATCGCATTCCCGCTGATCGGGCTGACTCTGCTCCTCCTCGTCCCCGCATTGTTCGGCACCTGGGCGTGGTGGTCGGACTACGGTGTGGCGTTCCGAGCCCTGAGCATAGTCATCTGCCTGATCATGACCGCCGCCGTCGGTATCTCGATCTCCATCGGCGTCAGACCGACCCGGGACGTACCCTGGCTGCGGATCGGTCTCGTCGCGCTCGGAATCCTGCTGACCTGCGGCGTGGCCGCGCTCCGCGAACAGGTCTGACCACACTGCGGGCGACGTCCCGGGCCTCTCCCTTCCCGCCGCCTCGGACGCTCGGTCACGGCGCCGCCCAGCATCGAAAAGCGTGAATCGATTCGGCTACTCTGGGCAGGGCCTGTCAAGGTCCGGGCTGGACGCCGAGGAAGGTGCGGGATGGGGGAAGCCGGCCGGGAGGTGCTGGTCCGGTTCGTCGACGAACTCAGGCGACTGCGGCAACTCGCCGGTGCACCATCGCTGAACGAACTGGTCGCGGTCTCCGCCCGGCTGCGGCAGCCGCTCGCCCGGTCCACCCTCAGCGACAAGCTCAACGCCAAGTCCCTGCCGGACTGGCAGTTCGTCGCCGCGTACGTCAGCGCCTGCTCCGCGTACGCCGAACGCGCCGGCACGCCGCTTCCGGCCGACCTGGCCGACCTGGCCCGGTGGGACGCCGAGCACTGGCGGTTGTTGCGGGCGGCGGACGGTGTGCGGGCCGGCGACCGGCTCGCCGGTGCGGCCCACACCGAGGTCGGTCGCCGGGCCGCCCACACCGCACCGGCGCAGCCGGAGGTGCCGTCCCCGGAGCACCCGCAGCTCACCCGGGCGTGGGTGGTGCCCCGGCAACTGCCGGCGGCGGTACGGCACTTCGCCGGGCGGGCGGCACAGGTCGCCGCCCTGACTGGGCTGCTCACGGAACCGGACGGCGCACCCGGCACGGTGCTGATCTCGGCGATCGGCGGGACGGCCGGGGTGGGCAAGACCGCCCTCGCGCTGCACTGGGCGCACCGGGTGGCCGACCGGTTCCCGGACGGCCAGCTCTACGTGGACCTGCGCGGGTTCGATGCCACCGGGCCGATCCTGAGCCCGTCCGAGGCGATGCGGGGCTTCCTGGACGCCCTCGGCGTCACTCCGGAACGCGTCCCGGTCGGGCTCACCGCGCAGGCGGCGCTCTACCGCAGCCTGCTGGTGGGCCGTCGGATGCTGGTGCTGCTGGACAACGCCCGCGACGCCGACCAGGTACGACCGTTGCTGCCCAGCTCACCGGGGTGCCTGGTGGTGGTGACAAGTCGTAACCAGCTTCCGGGGCTCGTCGCGGCCGAGGGTGCGCATCCGCTCGTCCTGGACCTGCTGCCGGCTGCGGAGTCACGGGAACTGCTGTCGCGCCGGCTCGGGCCGGAGCGGTTGGCGCGGGAACCGGAGGCGGTGGACCGGATCACCGTGGCGTCGGCGGGGCTGCCGCTCGCCCTGTCCATCGTGGCCGCGCGGGCCGCGACCCATCCGGACTTCGGGCTGGTCCGGCTGGCCGACGAGTTGGAGGGGAGCCGGGGAAGCCTCGACGGGTTCACCGGTGGTGAGGCGACCGCCGACGTACGGGCGGTCTTCTCCTGGTCCTGTCGGGCCCTGGACGCGCCGACCGCGCGGCTGTTCCGCCTGCTCGGGTTGCATCCCGGCCCGGACCTGTCCGTCGCGGCCGCCGCCAGCCTCGCCGGTCTTCCGGTCGCCGACGTACGCGGCCCGCTGGCCGCCCTGACCAGGGCGAACCTGCTCGCCGAACCCGTTCCCGGCCGGTACGCGCTGCACGACCTCCTGCGCGCCTACGCGCTCGAACAGCTCGACGCCCTCGAACCGACCGACACACCTGAACAGAGCGGCGCGGACGACTCCGATCGGGTGCGGGAGCGGGGCGGCGCCGGGGAGGATCGCCGGGCCGCGCTAGCCCGGCTGTTCGATCATTACCTGCACACGGCACACGCTGCGGACCTGCTGCTCTACCAGCACCGCGACTCGATCCGGCTGCCCGCGATGCACCACGGGGTGGTCATCGTCGAGCTGCCGGACCGGGACCGGGCCTGGGCCTGTCTGGGCACCGAACACCGGGCGCTGCTGGCCGCCACCGCACTCGCCGCCACCACCGGTTTCGACACCCACGCCTGGCAGCTCGCCTGCACCCTGAACACGTACCTGGACCGGCTGGGTGCCTGGCAGGAGCAGACCGGCGTGCAGCAGCTCGCGTTGGACGCCGCGACCCGGGCCGGCGACCGCAACGGTCAGGCCCGGGTCCACCGCAACCGGGCGGTGGCGTGCCTGCGCCTGGAGCGGTACGACGAGGCGCGTACCCACCTGGACCGCTCCCTCGACCTGTACGACCAGCTCGGCGACCACGTCGGTGGCGCCCGTACCCAGCTGAACCTCGGCATCCTCGCCGAACGCCGGGGCCGCTACCGGCAGGCCCTCGAACACGCGCAACGCGCCTTCGACCTGTTCGAGAGCGCCGGCCACGCACAGGGCGCGGCCAACGCGCTGAACAACATCGGCTGGTACCACATCCAGCTCGGCGACCACCGGCGCGCACTGGGCTACTGCGAGCGGGCGCTCGTCGAGCAGCAGCGGACCGGCAACCGGTACTGGCAGGCCCACACCTGGGACAGTCTCGGTTACGCCCACCACCACCTCGGGCACCACCGGCAGGCGGTCGACTGCTACGAGCACGCGCTCGCGCTGTGGCAGGAGGCCGGCGAGCGTTACTTCGAGGCCACCACCCGGGCGCACCTGGGCGACACCCATCATGTCGCGGGCGCCCCCGACCGGGCCCGTACCGCCTGGCGGCAGGCCGTCGACATCCTCGACCGGCTCGGCCACCCCGATGCCGCGCAGGTCCGGACGAAACTGCTGCCGGAGACCGAAGAATCGCGCTGAACCCGGCCCGCCGGCAACAATCGGCACACCGGGAATTCTGCCCCACGCCATTGTTGTCCGAGCGATTCCCGGACAACGGAACGAGCGTCGGCGCGATTAGCACAGCTCAGGGCCGCCGTACGCTTCGAGGCTGTCCGAGCACCACCCGGAATCGTACGGACAATCGCGCCGGTCAGCTCTTCTGGTGGTGGTGCAACCGGCGCGGGTATCGCACCGCCGGGGTTATTCGTCAACGGGTACGGATGGCAATTCACGAATGGCAAGCACTTTTCTCGATGTCTGGCGATCGGGGCGTCCGGGTGGCGAACCTGTTGTCTCCGGTTCGTGTTCGCAGCGAAGGGACCTCCGTGAGTAAGAACCACACCAGACGCTTCCGAATCGCGGTGGCGGTCGGCGTCGCAGTGGCCACCGCCGTCGCACCGATCGGAGCACCACCCACGCGCGCCGCTCCGCTCGCACCGTCACAACTCGTCAGTTTCACGATCGGCGCCGACGGCCGCCTCTACTCGGGTACGCCCGGCGGGTCGTCGGGCGCGTCGGGTCCGGTCAGCAACGCGGTGATCGCCCCGCCGGGCGCGGGTGTCAGCGCGGCCCGGCAGCCCGACGGGAACGTCGCGACGTTCGTCATCGGCAACCAGGGCGGGCTCGTCGCCGGCACCACCAACTCCGCCGGCTCCGGGTTCACGATCTTCCTCGACGGGGCCGCCGGTCTGGCCCCGCCGGGCGGGCAGGTGAGCTCGGTCAGCACCCAGGACGGTGTGCACGCCTTCTTCGTCGGCAACGACGGGGCGATCTACAGCGCCTCGTACGTCCAGCGCGTACGACCCGGGGCCGGACCACGGCGGATCTCGGCGACCGGTGTCGCGCCGCCCGGCGCGGTGGTCGCCGCGACCCGGCAGTCCTACCTGCCGGGCGTCGTCTTCGTCGGCGCGGACGGCACGCTGCACTCGATCTGGCGGGGCACCACCGGCACCTGGACCACGGTCCCGGCCGGTCCACCGGGCGTGGCCTCACCCGGTGGCGGCGTCGCCGCGGTCTCCACCACGAGCCCGCACGCGTTCTTCACCGGCCAGGACGGCCGACTGTGGTGGGTCGGCTTCGCCTCCGGGGCCCTTCCGGACCCGTGGGAGCCGGTAGCCGTCTCGGGGGTGGGAGCGGTGCCGGCCGGTGCCCGCCTCGCTGCGGCACAGTTCACCGACGGCCGGCTGGCCGTCTTCTTCGCCGGTGCCGACGGCGCGATCCGGGTGGCGAGCAACCTCACCGGCGGATGGACCGAGCCGGCGCCGGCCAGCCAGCCCGGAATCGCCCGACCGGGCGGCCCGGTCTCGCTCACCGTCGTCGACGACTACGTGTACGCGGCCTGGTGCGGCAACAACATCTGGTGGTGGTTCCACTGGTGGTGGCGTCGCCCCATCCCACCGCCTCCGACACCACCGCCGTGGTACGGCGACGTCTTCTCGTTCACCACCCCCAACCCGGTCCGGGCCGGCTTCACCGTCTCGACGACCCTCTACTGGTGAACGGGCGGGTCGGCGTCGTGGCGGTCGAGCCACCGTTTGCGTCGATCGGCGGACAGGGGTGCCGTACGGGCCATACGGTGACCGGAATGCGGATACTCGTCACCGGTGCGGCCGGGTTCATCGGATCCCACGTCGCCGACCTGCTCGCCGACAACGGGCACGAGGTCGTGGCCCTGGACGCGCTTCTGCCCCAGGCCCACGGCGGTGAGGTGCCGTCCTGGTCCCGGCGGCACGGGCTGGTCGTCGGCGACGTACGCGACGGTGGGCTGCTGGTCGGGCTGCTGACCGGAGTCGACGCGGTGTGTCACCAGGCGGCCATGGTCGGCCACGGTCTCGACCCCGCCGACGCCCCGGAGTACGCCGGACACAACACCCTCGGCACCGCGCACCTGCTCGCGGCGATGCACACGGCGGGCGTACGCCGGCTGGTGCTGGCCAGTTCGATGGTGGTCTACGGCGAGGGCAGGTACCACTGCGCGGCACACGGGGTGGTCCGCCCGCTGGGCCGGCGCCCCGTCGACCTCGCCGCGAACCGGTACGACCCGACCTGCCCCACCTGCGGCGGCACACTGGCCCCCGGCCTGGTGCCCGAGGACGCGCCCCTGGAACCGCGCAGCGCGTACGCCGCGACCAAGCTCGCCCAGGAGCACCTGGCCGGGGCGTGGGCCCGGCAGACCGGCGGCGGGGTCTGGGCGCTGCGCTACCACAACGTCTACGGACCGAGGATGCCCCGGGACACCCCGTACGCCGGGGTGGCGTCGATCTTCCGGTCGGCGTTGGCCGCCGGGCAGGCGCCCCGGGTGCTGGAGGACGGGCGGCAACGGCGCGACTTCGTCCACGTCGGCGACGTGGCGCGGGCGAACCTGCTGGCCCTGACCACCCCGGCACCGGACGGGCTGGTGGCGCTGAACGTCTGCTCCGGCGAGCCGCGCACCGTCGGCGAACTGGCGTACGAACTGGCGGCCGCGATGGACGGCCCGACGCCGATGGTGGTCGGTGGCGGCCGCCCGGCCGATGTACGGCACGTGGTCGCCGACCCGACCCGGGCGGCCGAGCTGATCGGTTTCCGCGCCCGGATCGGGTTCACCGAGGGCGTCGCCGGGTTCGCGACCGCGCGGCTGCGGGCACCGGCGGCGGTCCGCACGCCGTCCACCGTGGCCGGGTGACCCGGAGCCGCAGACGCGCGACGGTGACCGACGGTTCCCGCTCGGCGCCGGTGACCCGACGACGGCAACTTCGCGTGACCCGACGACGGCGACTTCGCGTGACCCGACGACGGCGGCCGTGCGTGGGCGCGGCACGGACACCCGGAGCGGGCCGGGCGACCGGTCGGTCACCGGGTCGCGGGAGGCGGCCGTAACAGCGATGTCACCACCGTCGCGGCCTGTGCGATGAGCGAGTCGTCGGGCTCGGCGCCCGCCTCGTCCCGGTCGGACAGGATCGCGAGCACGATCGGGGCACCGTCGGGCGGCCACACCACGGCGATGTCGTTGCGCGTGCCGAAGGCACCGGTGCCGGTCTTGTCGCCGACCACCCAGCCGGCCGGAACGCCGGCCCGGATCAGTCTCGCCCCGGTCGTGTTGTTTCGCAGCCATCCGCTCAGCACGGCGCGGTCCTCGGCGGAGAGCGCGTCGCCGAGGGTGTACGCCCGCAGGTCCGTGGCAAGAGCCCGAGGGGTGCTCGTGTCACGGTCGTCGCCCGGCCTGACGTCGTTGAGCGCGGTCTCGACCCGAGCGGCCTCGGTGGTCCGATCGCCGAGGGCGCGCAGCGCCGCTTCGAAGCCGTCGGGGCCGCCGAGTCGACGCAGCAGCAGGTTGCCGGCCGTGTTGTCGCTGTAGCGTACGGCAGCGTCCGCCACCGCGCGCAGGGTCATGCCGTCGCGCACGTGCCGCTCGGTGATCGGCGAGTGCGCGACGAGGTCGGCGAACGTGTAGCGGACGACCTGGTCGAGTTCGGCCGTGGTCGTCCCGGCCAGCACCGCGCCGGCGGCCAGTGCCTTGAACGTCGACGCGTAGCCGAACCGTTCGTCGGCACGGTGCTCGACGGTGCGACCGGTGCCCGTGTCGACCGCGTAGACGCCGAGTCGGGCGTTGAAGCTCGCCTCAAGTCGGGCGAACCGGGGATCCACCGGCGGCGCCGGTGACCCCTGGGCCGGCGTCGGGCTGGTCGGGGCGGAACTCGTCGGTGTGGCCGAGTGCGGGGCGGCCGACGGTGGGGCAGCCGATGGGGCCGAGCAGGCGGCGAGCGGGAGAAGCGTCAGCGTGGCCACGACCGCCAGCGGGAAGCGTCGGGGCGGGGGTTGGTCCGGGCGGATCACGATCGTCGGTTCTTCCTTTCAGCGGCGCGGCCGCCGACCGGACGACCGGTGGTCGATGGGTCGTCCGGCGGCGACGAGCCTCGCATCTCATCGTAGGTGCCGTCCGGGACAGGGATGCGAGGATCGTCCGACCGGTCGTCCTCCGCGCGGACCGGCTACGGCTGCCGGCGGGACGCGGATACCCGCCGGAGCGGCGGGCCGGCGCCGGGTACTCAGTCCGTCCGGGGCTTCGGGTCGCCGCCGACCGTGATCGGCTGCCGCTGCTGTTGCGCGAGGTGCTGGCGGATCGAGTGGGTGACCGCCGCCGCCCACACCAGACAGATCAGCGCGTAACAGCCGTAGCGGACGGCGGTCGGGGCATCGAGCCACTCGCTGCGGAGCAGGGTCCGACCGTTGGTCAGGACGATCATGCCGCCGACCGCGGAGCCGAGGACCCGGGGCGGGACCTTGCGGACCAGCCAGGCCGCGATCGGTGCGGCGACCACGCCGCCGATGAGCAGCGCGACGACCCAGCCGAGGTTGATGTTCTCCGCGCCGAGCCCGACCAGGAAGCCGAGGCTCGCCGCGACGGCGACCAGGAACTCGCTGGTGTCGATCGATCCGATGACCTTGCGTGGTTCGAGCCGACCGCTGGCCAGGATCGCCGGGGTGCCGATCGGCCCCCAGCCACCGCCGCCGGTCGCGTCGACGAAGCCGGCGACCAGGCCCAGCGGACCGAGGAACCGCTTGCGCAGCGGCTTGCCCACGTTCCCCTTCGGCAGGTCGAAGGCGGTGAAGCGGACCAGGAGGTAACCACCGAGGGTGAGCAGGATCAGCGACATGATCGGAGCCGCCGACTCGGTGGAGAGGCTGGACAGGAAGGTGGCTCCGGCGAAGGCACCGACCGCACCGGGGATGCCGATCCGGGCGACGACCTTCGCGTCGACGTTGCCGAACCGCCAGTGGGCGGCGCCCGAGGCGAGGGTGGTGCCGATCTCGGCGAGATGGACGGTTGCCGAGGCGGCGGCGGCATGGGCGCCGACGGCGAGCAGCAGGGTCGTCGAGGTCACGCCATAGGCCATGCCGAGGCTGCCGTCAACCAGCTGCGCGCCGAGGCCGACCAGGGCCAGCAGGAGGATTTTGCGCATGAGGGACCACCAGTTCGTCGGGGGGAGGTGGAAGCGGGGGTGGGACGAACGGTGCCGGGTGCCGGTCGGTCAGCGGCGGCGACCGGGGCCGCACAGGCGGCCGCCGGGCCTTCTATCGGCCGATTCACCTCCCTCCCACTCGCTGTTCCGGACCAATTCGGCGAGGCGTGCCCGTACCATTTTCATACCCACCAGATAGGAATGGTTCTGCGAACCAAACCGACCGAACAAGAATGCTTTCACAATTCACAACGGCAACAAGATAGTGACGGACGTCACTCTTTTCGGGTGGCAGGTAACATCTTCGCAATCAAAGTAGGTCGGTATTTAACAGATCGGACCGACGGCGGCCAGATAACAGCCCAGCTCCTGACAGACCGAGCACGGCGGGCCACCGACGGCCGTCAGATGTCCGGCGCACGGGCGGGCTTGCCGGAAAAACACACAGCCCCGTACGCAAGTTAGAGAGATTTAACTGGCCTGTAACCAAGCTCCCCTAACTTAACTGGAGCGCGAGATCGATTGGCGCCAATTAGCTACGGGTCCCCTCGGTTGATCATTTGATTCATTCGGTCGCGCCCGAGAAACCGCCGCCCCATGAAGTGGGAGTCCGATGAGCCCTGCACCGAACACGCGCGATCTGGTGATCGCGATCAGCGCCGGTAGCCTCCTCGAACCCAGTCCCGGGATCGCCACCGCCGCCCGCCACGGCGGCGGTCACGGCGTCCTGGACCTCGCCTCCGGCGACAGCTGGACACTCACCAGCCTGGCCCAGGCCACCGCCGGGTCGGACGAGCCGATCGGCGTACGGGTGCCGGCCGGCTGCGCCGCCACACCGGCCGATGTGGACCGGGCCGGCAACGGTCGGGTCGACCTCGTGGTCGTACCGCTGGACACACCGTGGGACCTGGCAACCATCGTCGACCGGTACCGGGTGCTGGTCGAGGTGACCAGCCTCGACGAAGCCCGCCGGGCCGCCACCGTCGGGGCGCACGGGCTCATCGCGCGCGGCATGGAGGGCGGTGGGAAGGTCAGCGAGCTCAGCTCGTTCGTCCTGCTCCAGCAACTGGCCGCCGCCGACGGCATCGACCTGCCGATCTGGGTGGCCGGTGGCATCGGTCCCCGTACCGCCGTCGCCTGCCTGATCGGCGGCGCGACCGGGGTCGTCCTGGACAGCCAGCTCATCCTGATGCCCGAGGCCGAACTGCGCGACGACGTCCGGAGCACCGTCCGGCGGCTGGACGGATCCGAGACGGTGCTGGTCGACGGCGTACGCGGGATCCGCAGCGGTGGACCGCACGACACCTCCTCGCCGCTGCTCCCGATCGGCCAGGACGGCTGGCTCGCCGCCGTCTTCGCCCGGCGCTGGCCCGACACCGCCGCGGCCGTACGCGCGATCCGCACCACCCTGCTCGAAGCGATCGCCGAATCGGCCGCCGGAGACGCGCTGGCGCCGGGCGCCGCCCTCGCCGACGCCCTCGACGTACGGATACCGGTGGTGCAGGGCCCGATGACGCGGGTCAGCGACGAGGCCCCGTTCGCCGCGTCGGTCGCCGAAGACGGCGCGCTGCCCTTCATCGCGCTCGCCCTGTCCGGTGCCGAACAGTCCCGCCGGGTGCTGCGGGAGACCGCCGACCGGCTGGGCGACCGCCCCTGGGGCGTCGGCGTGCTCGGCTTCGCCCCCGACGAACTGCGCGCGGCACAACTCGACGCGATCCGCGAGGTCAAACCCGCCTGCGCGATCATCGCCGGTGGCCGGCCGGCCCAGGCCACCGTGCTGGAACAGGAGGGGATCAACACCTTCCTGCACGTGCCGTCGCCGGGGCTGCTGCGGCAGTTCCTGCGCTCGGGCGCGCGCAAGTTCGTCTTCGAGGGCGCGGAGTGCGGCGGGCACGTCGGACCACGGGCGAGCTTTCCCCTGTGGGAGGCCCAACTGCTGGTCCTCGACGAACACCTGGCGGACGCACCGCAGGACGCGGCGGCGCTGCAACTGCTGTTCGCCGGTGGCATCCACGACGCGCGGTCGGCGGCCATGGTCGCGGCGATGGCGGCACCGCTGACCGGGCGCGGCGCCCGGATCGGCCTGCTGATGGGGACCGCCTACCTGTTCACCCGCGAGGCGGTCGAGCAGGGCGCGATCCAGCCGCTGTTCCACCGCGAGGCGATCGCCGCCACCGGCACCTCGCTGTTGGAAACCGCCCCGGGACACGCCACCCGCTGCCTGCCCAGCCCGTTCGTCGACGACTTCCACGGCGTACGGGACGAACTGGAATCGGCCGGCGTGGAGAACCGCCAGGTCTGGGAACAGTTGGAGCTGCTCAACGTCGGCCGGCTGCGGATCGCCAGCAAGGGGGTCCGCCGCGAGGAGACCGGCCTGGTCGAGGTCGACGAGGCGGTCCAGGCCGTCGAGGGGATGTTCATGGCCGGGCAGGTGGCCGTGCTGCGGCACGCGCCGACCACGGTCGCCCAACTGCACGCACAGGTCACCACGGAGGCGCGGGAGTTCCACGCCGTACGGGCCGCCGCGCTGCGCGCCGAACTCACCCCGCCGGCCGTACCGGTCGAGGAGCCGCCGGCTCCGCTGGACATCGCCATCGTCGGAATGTCCTGCATCCTGCCCGGCTCCCCCGACCTGCACAGCTTCTGGCAGACCGTGCTCGGCGGCGCCGACGCGGTGACCGAGGTGCCGGCCGACCGCTGGGACGTCGACACCTACTACGCACCCGAGGTGGGCCCCGGACAGACGGGCCGGATCAGTGTCTCCCGGTGGGGCGGGTTCATCGACCCGGTCCCGTTCGACGCGATCCGCTACGGCATCCCACCGGCGGCGCTGAGCAGCATCGACCCGACCCAGTTGCTCGCCCTGGAGGTGGCGCACCGGGCGCTGGTCGACGCCGGCTACCCGTACGACGCGGCCGGCGTGGACCACAGCGCGACCGGGGTGGTGTTCGGAGCCGAGGCCGGCAGCGACATGGGCCACGCCCAGACGTTGCGCACCATGCTCCCCGCCTACCTGGGTGAGGTGCCGGCCGAGCTGGAGGACCAGCTACCCACGGTCACCGAGGACAGCTTCCCCGGCGTGCTGGCCAACGTCATCGCCGGCCGGGTCGCCAACCGCCTCGACCTCGGTGGGCCCAACTACACCATCGACGCCGCCTGCGCCTCGTCGCTGGCCGCGATGGACGCCGCCTGCAAGGAGCTCAGTGCCGGCAGCAGCGACCTGATGATCTGCGGTGGCGCCGACCTGCACAACGGCATCAACGACTACCTGATGTTCACCTCCGCGCACGCCCTCTCCCCGACCGGCCGGTGCCGTACGTTCGACAGCACCGGCGACGGCATCGCCCTCGGTGAGGGGGTGGCGTGTGTCGTACTGAAGCGGTTGGCCGACGCCGAACGCGACGGGGACCGGATCTACGCCGTGATCAAGGGCGTCGGGAGTTCCAGCGACGGGCGGGCGCTCGGGCTCACCGCCCCCCGGGCGAGCGGGCAGCGGCGCGCGCTGGACCGGGCCTACCACCGCACCGGTGTCTCGCCGAAGCAGATCGGCCTGGTCGAGGCGCACGGCACCGGGACCGTGGTCGGCGACCGTACCGAACTGGAGACGCTGACCCGGTTCTTCGACGAGGCCGGCGCGGAGCCCGGCAGTTGCGCGCTGGGCTCGGTGAAGTCGCAGATCGGGCACACCAAGTGCGCCGCCGGCCTGGCCGGCGTGATCAAGGCGAGCCTGGCGCTCTACACCGGGGTCAAGCCGCCGACGCTGCACCTGACCCGCCCCAACCCGGCCTGGAGCCCGGACCGCAGCCCGTTCACCTTCTACACCGGTGCCCGGCCGTGGGTCGCCCCGGCGGCGCAGCGGTTGGCCGGGGTGAGCGCGTTCGGCTTCGGTGGCACGAACTTCCACACCGTGCTCAGCGCGTACCCGAACAGCCCGGAGCCCCGGCACACCCGGCGGACCTGGCCGGCGGAGCTGTTCTGCTTGCGTGGCGTCGACCGGGCCGCCGCCCGGGTCCGGGCCGGCAAGCTGGTGGAGAAACTGTCGGCCCGCGACGAGCTGGGCCGGCCGTGGACCCTGCGTGACCTCGCCGCGTCCCTGGCCGACGAGTCCGACCACCGCGCCGGCCCGGTCCGGATCGCGATCGTCGCCCGCGACCGCGACGAACTCGCCACCCTGCTCGACCGGGCACTCGCCGGCGAGCACGACCCGGCGCGCGGGCTGGTCCAACCACCCGACGACGGGCAGCCGGAGCCGGGCAAGGTGGCGTTCCTCTTCCCCGGACAGGGCAGCCAGCGGCCGGGCGCGCTCGCCGAACTGTTCGTGGCCTTCCCCGAACTGCGGCACTACCTGCGTCTCGGCGCCGAGTGGGCGGACCTGCTCTTCCCACCGGCGGCGTTCGACGCCGACACGACCCGCGCGCAGGAGGACCGGGTACGCGACACCCGCGTGGCCCAACCCGTGCTGGGCATCGGTGGCCTCGCCGTCGACCACCTGTTCCGGCGCCTGGGCATCCGGCCCGACCTGACCGGCGGGCACAGCTACGGCGAGTTGGTGGCGCTCTGCGTCGCCGACGCCTTCGACCCGGAGACCCTGCTGGCGCTCAGCCGACAGCGGGCCGACGCCATCCTCGCCGCCACCGGCGACGATCCGGGCACCATGGCCGCGGTCACCGGCACCGTCGAACAGGTCGACCGGGTGCTCACCGACGCGGGGCTGGCCGGCGAGGTGGTGCTGGCCAACCGGAACGCCCCGACCCAGGTGGTGATCTCCGGTCCGACACCGGCGGTCGGCTCGGCGGTGGCGGCGCTGCGCGAGGCCGGGCTGTCGGCCCGGGGCCTGGCCGTCGCGTGCGCGTTCCACAGTCCGGTGGTGGCCGGTGGCACCGCCCGGTTCGCCGAGGCGCTGGCCGCCCGACCGGTACGCGAACCGGCGATCCCGGTCTGGTCCAACCGCACCGCCGCCCCGTACGCCGGTGACCCCGACCAGGTACGCGAGCAGCTCGCCGCGCAGATCGGCGCGCCGGTCCGGTTCGTCGAGCAGATCGAGTCGATGTACGCCAGCGGCGCCCGCACGTTCGTGGAGGCCGGACCCGGTCAGGTCCTCACGAAGCTCGTCCGGGCGGTGCTCGGTGACCGGCCGCACCTGGCGGTGGCCGCCGAGCCGCGTCCCGACGAGGGGCTGCGCGGCTTCCTGCTCACCGTCGCCGAACTGGCCTGTGCCGGCGTACCGGTCCGGACCGGCTGGCTGTACCAGGGCCGTGAACCCGCCGACCTCGGCGCGACCGAGCCGGCCCGGCGCCCGATCTGGACGGTCGACGGCCAGCTCGTACGCGACCAGTTCGGAAACAGCCTGCCCGGCGGGATGACGCCGCCACGACGAATCAAGGAGTTGTCGATGACCGCAGCGAACGGGACCGGCCTCGGTGGCCGGGACGGCCGGGACGAGTTGCTCAGTGAGTTCCTCCGGACCAGTCGGGACATGATCGCCTCACAGCGGGACGTGATGCTCGCCTACTTCGGTGACGGTGCCGGTGGGCGGCTGGTGTGGCAGCCGTCCCAGGCGTACCCGCCGGTGGTGTTGCCGGGTGTCGGAGGCGAGATCGCCCAGGTGACGGCAACGACGATGGTGGCCGCGCCGCCGGCCGCGCCCGCCGCCGTGGCCCCGGTCGCACCGGCGGGCGCGGTCGAGGTCGCCGTCGCGCCGGGGGCTGTCGCCGGGCCGGACTTCCAGAGCGCGATCCTCGACGTGATCAGCGAACGCACCGGCTACCCGGTCGACCTGATCGAACTCGACCTCGACCTCGAAGCCGACCTCAGCATCGACTCCATCAAACGCGCCGAAGTCGCCGGAGAGGTCGCCGCACGCCTGCGCCTCGCCGTCGAAGGCGACGAAGCCGAACTCGAAGACCTGGTCAAGGCCCGCACCGTACGCACCATGGTCGACTGGCTCAACCAGAAGATGCGGTCCACGGCGGGCCCGACGGTGATCCACGCGACCGCCGTGCTCGGCTCGGCGGGCGGATCGGCGAACGGCAACGGGATGGTCGCCACCGGCACGATCGTGGTGGCCCGACCCGACTTCCAGAGCGCCATCCTCGACGTGATCAGCGAACGCACCGGCTACCCGGTCGACCTGATCGAACTCGACCTCGACCTCGAAGCCGACCTCAGCATCGACTCCATCAAACGCGCCGAAGTCGCCGGAGAGGTCGCCGCACGCCTGCGCCTCGCCGTCGAGGGCGACGAAGCCGAACTCGAAGACCTGGTCAAGGCCCGCACCGTACGCACCATGGTCGACTGGCTCAACCAGAAGATGCAGGCAGACGCCGCCCCGACCGGGTCGTCGGGCGCCGGCACGCTCACCGCCCCGCCCGCCCCCCGCGCGCTGACCGCGACCGCCGCGGTGACCGCAACCGCCAGCGTGACCGCAACCGCGCCGGCGCCGGTGCCGGCCCCCGTCCGGGCGGGGATCACGCCGAAGCGGCTGCTGCCGCAGACGACGGTGCTCGCCGTGCCGGCCAAAGCGGCGACCGACACCACGCTCGCCGGGCAGCCGGTCGACGTACTCGCCGGCACCAGGTTCCTGATCACCGGGGCCAGCCCGGCGCTGGGATACGTCGCCGAACTGCTCCAGGAACACGGGGCCGGCGGGCAGACCGGTGTGCTGGACGAGAAGCAGGCCGGACAACTCTCCGGCTTCGACGGGCTGATCCTGCTCGACGGGTTGACCGGCACCGGAGCCCCGCTGCTGCCCGAGATCTTCCCGTTCCTCAAGCGGGCGCTCGCGGCCGGACCGCGCTGGCTGCTCGCCGCCGGACCGGTCGGCGGCAGCGCGCGTACCGATGGGCTCGCCGGCCTGTTCCGTACCATCGCCAGGGAGTATCCGCAGGTCACGGCGAGGTACGTCGAGGTCGACGGTGGGGCCGATCCGCAGCGGGTCGCCGGCCACCTGCTCGACGAACTGCTGGTCGGCGGGGGCACCCCGGTCGTCGTACGCGGCGAAACCGAGCGGTCCACGGTCGACCTCGCGCCGGTGACCCTCGGCGCGGTGGCGACCAGCGGCGCCGGGCCGGCCGGTGACGGTGCCGCCGAGGCGGCGGCGATCGGGCTCGACCGGGACTCGGTGGTTGTCCTGGTCGGCGGTGCGCGGGGGATCACGCCGTGGTTCGCCCGCGCGGTCGCCACGGCGAGCCGGTGCCGGATCGAGCTGGTCGGCCGCACCCCGCTGCCGGACGGGCCGGAGGATCCGGACCTGGTGCCGGCCCGCGACGGTGCGGCGCTGCGGGCCGCGCTGGCCCGTCGGGGCCTGCGCTCACCGGCGGAGATCGAGCGCACCGCACAGGCGGTCCTGGCCGCCCGCGAGGTCGAGGCGACCATCGCCGAGCTGCGGGAGTTGGGCGGCGAGGTGCGCTACCACGCCCTCGACGTACGGGACGCGGCGGCGACCCGGAGCCTGCTGCTGGACATCGAGCGTACGCACGGTCGGGTCGACGGCGTGGTGTACGCCGCCGGGGTGATCGAGGACAAGCTCATCGCGGAGAAGGATCCCGCCTCGTTCGCCCGGGTGTTCGGAACCAAGGTGGACGGTGCCCGGTCGGTGCTGGCCGGGCTGGACGAGTTGGCCTCGGCGCCCCGGTTCGTGGTGCTGTTCGGCAGCATCGCCGCGGCCTACGGCAACCGGGGGCAGGGCGACTACGCCGCGGCCAACGACGCGATCGACGCGATCGGTGCCCGGTGGGCAGCCGGGACCGGCAACCGCTGCCTGACCGTGCACTGGGGCCCGTGGGCGCCGGGCGCCGGTCACGGCGGAATGGTCAGCGAGGAGCTGAGCCGCGAGTACGCGCGTCGCGGCATCGAGCTGATCGACCCGGAAGCGGGCGCGTTCAGCCTGCTGAGCGAGCTGGCCTGGGGCGACCCGAAGATCAACTCCGTGGTCTACACCGCCTCCGGCTGGTGACCCGGCAAGCGGTACGGCCGGCGCCGACCCGCCCAGCGCTGCGGCGGCGCCCGGCCCGTACCCCCGCTACGCCCGTCGACGGTGGAACGAGAGGTCGAGGATGAACACGAGTACCGACCGGCGCGACCCGGTCGCGATCGTCGGGATGGCGACGGTGATGCCCGGCGCCGGCAACCTGGAAAGCTACTGGCGCAACCTGGTCGACGGTTTCGACGCGATCACCGACGTGCCGGCGCACCGGTGGGACGACGAGTTCTACGACCCGGACCAGGCCCACCGACCGGACCGGATGTACTGCCGGCGGGGCGGGTTCGTCGACGAGTTCGCGACCTTCGAGCCGCTGCGGTTCGGCATCATGCCGACGTCGGTGCCGGAGATCGAGCCGGACCAGCTCATCGCCCTGGACGTGGCCGCCGCCGCGATCGAGGACGCCGGTGGCGCCGACCGGCTGCCCGGCGGCGACCGGGTGGGCGTGATCCTCGGGCGGGGCGGCATCCTCAGCCCCGCCCAGGCCCGCTACGCCCAACGGGTACGGATGTCCAGCCAGGTCATCCAGGTGCTGCGCGAACTCATCCCCGAGCTGGACCAGAGCCGGCTGGACCTGGTACGCGAGAAGTTCGACGAGCGGCTCGGCCCGTACCAGCCGGAGGGGACGATCGGGCTGGTGCCGAACCTGGCCGCGTCCCGGGTGGCCAACCGGCTCAACCTGCGCGGCCCGGCGTACACGCTGGACGCGGCTTGTGCCTCGTCGCTGATCGCGGTCGACCAGGCGATCACCGAGCTGACCAGTGGACGGTTGGACGCCGTGCTCGCCGGTGGTGTGCACCACGTGCACGACATCAGCTTCTGGTCGGTGTTCAGCCAGTTGCGGGCGCTGTCCCGGCGCGGGGAGAGCCGACCGTTCCACCGCGAGTCCGACGGGTTGCTGATCGGCGAGGGCACCGGTGTGGTCGTCCTCAAACGGCTCTCCGACGCGGTCCGGGACGGCGACCGGGTCTACGCGATCATCCGGGGCAGCGGGATGTCCAGCGACGGCCGGTCGGCGAGCATGTTCAACCCGGCCTCCTCCGGGCAGGTGCTGGCCATCCGGCGGGCCTGGGAGGCGGCCGGGCTCGACCCGACCGCGCCGGACGCGCTGGGCCTGCTGGAGGCGCACGGCACCGGAACACCCACCGGCGACGCCGCCGAGCTGGTCTCGGTCGCCGAGGTCTTCGGTCCCCACTCCGGCGACGGCCCGCGCCCGGTGATCGGGTCGGTCAAGTCGATGATCGGGCACACCATGCCGGCCGCCGGCATCGCCGGCCTGATCAAGGCCACGCTCGCGGTCCACCGGGGGGTGCTGCCGCCCACGCTGCACTGCGACGATCCGCGGGCGGAGATGGCGGCGACCCGGTTCGCCCCGATCGCGACCGCCCGCCCCTGGGAGAGCGACGGGCCGCGCCGCGCCGGGGTGAACGCGTTCGGCTTCGGCGGCATCAACGCCCACGTCATCGTCGAGCAGGCACCCGAACCGGCCGGCGTACGCGGCCGGCGCAACGGCGGGCGACCGGCGGCCCCGATGCCGGCGGTCGAGCCGAGCGGGCCGACCGCCGAGGTGACCGAGCCCGACCGGGTGCTCTGGCTCGCCGCCACGGACCCGGTCGAGTTGGCCGGTCTGCTCGCCCGCGACGACCACGAGGTACGGGCCCTCGGCACCGACCGGGCCCGGAGCAACCGGCCCGCCACCGGGGCCGAGCGGTGCCGGATCGGCATCGTCAACCCGACCGACAAGCTGCTGGCCGTCGCCCGCAAGACGGTGGCCCGAGGGCAGGCCTGGCGGGGTGGCCGGGACATCTGGTTCAGCCCCGATCCGCTGCTGGCCGCCGGGACCGGTCGACTCGCCTACGTCTTCCCCGGCCTGGAGGCGGAGTTCTCGCCGCGTACCTCGGACATCGCCGCGCACTTCGGGCTCTCCGACCGGCAGTGGTCCGCGACCGACCTGGGCCGGCACGGCGCCGGGCTGATCGAGGTGGGCAAGCTGCTCGACGAGTCGCTGCGCCGCATCGGCGTGGTGCCGGACACGGTCGCCGGGCACAGCATCGGTGAGTGGACCGCCGCCGCGACCAGCGGCCAGATCAGCACCGCGGCGATGGACGAGTTCCTGGAGCTGTTCAACGCCGACTCGGTCGAGGTGTCCGGGTACGTCTTCGCCGCCGTCGGTGCGGGCGCGGACCGGGTCACCCCGATGCTCGGCGACTACCCGGGGGTGGTCCTCTCGCACGACAACGCCCCCGCGCAGTCGGTGGTCAACGGGCCGGAGTCCCAGGTGGACCGGCTGGTCGAGGCGCTACGTACGGAGAACGTGCTGTGTCAGAAGCTGCCGTTCCGGTCGGCGTTCCACACTCCGGTGTTCGCCGACGGCCTCCAGTCGATCGGCGCGGCACTGCGCCGGTGGGAGGTGCACCCGACCCGGATCCCGGTCTGGTCGGCCACCCTGGCGGCCCCGTTCCCCGCCGACGAGGAGCAGGTCAACGCGTTGTTCGTGCGGCACATGATGGAGCCGGTCTGGTTCCGGCAGACCGTGGCGGCGATGTACGACGCGGGCGTACGGGTCTTCCTCCAACTCGGTGCCGGGCAGCTCGCCTCGCTGATCAGCGACAACCTGCGCGGGCGGGACCACCTGGCGATGCCGGTCAACGTGAAGCACCGCAGTGGGCTGGACCAGCTGCGCCGGGTCGCCACCGCGCTCTGGGTGGAGGGCGGCAGCCCGAACCTGACCGCGCTCGACCCTGCGGAGTCGGCAACAACCGCGATGCCGGGGACGACCGCGAAGCCGCCGACGCCCACGAAGCCGGAGCCGAACAAGAAGCCGGTACGGCGGGGACCGTCGATCCCGCTGGACCTGGGTGGGCCGCTGGTCCGGCTCGGTGACGGCGCCGCCGGTCTGCTCGGCGTCTCGGTGCACGGCAGCCAACCGAGCCGGCTCTCCCCCACGGCCCCGGGCCAGGCCGGGCCGGGGCCGTTCGCCCCCGCCGCGCCGGGCCACGGCACGGGCGGGACGGTCGACGCCTCGGCAACGGGCGGGGTGGCCCGGCAGCCGGAACCGGCAGGCGGCGGCAACCCGGCCGCGGCGCTGGCCGCGCTGCACCGGTTGGCCGGGCGGTCCAGCGCGGCGGCGGAACTCGCCGCCCTGTTGCAGGACACGGCCCGGGACGCGGTGAGCGTGCTGGACGCCGCCGGAGCGCCGCCCCGACCGCAACGACCGGCGTCGCCGGTGACCGTCGTGCCACCGCCCCCGCCCGCCCCGACCCCGGGCACCGCCGTCGGCGGCAACGGCAACGGCGTCGGCAACCTCGGCACGACAAACGGCGGCACGGGCAACGCTGGCATCGGCATCGCCGGCACGACAAACGGCGGCACGGCGAACGGTGACCGGGGTACCGGCGACGCGGGTGCCGTCCAGCGGTTCACCATCCGGGTTTCCGTCGACGCGATGCCGTACCTGCGGGACCACTGCTTCTTCGTCCAGCCGCCGGACTGGCCGAACATGGAGGACCGGTGGCCGGTGGTGCCGGCCACCACCCTGGTCCAGCACATGGTCGACGCGGCGGAGCGGGCCGTGCCCGGCCTGCGGGCGGTGGCCGTACGCGACGCGCGGTTCAACCGCTGGCTGATCGCCGAACCGGGCCAGGACGTCGAGGTGACGGTGAAGCCGTCCGGCGCCGGACAGGTCTCGGTCACCTTCGGCCCGTTCGCCCGGTCGACGGTGGAACTCGCCGCCGACTATCCGTCGGACCCGCCCGAGGTCTGGCGGCACGATCCGGCGACCGAACAGCCGCCCCGGATCAGCGCCGAGGAGATGTACGCGGAGCGGCTGATGTTCCACGGGCCCCAGTTCCAGGGGGTCACCGCCGTACACGCCCTCGGGGAGATGCACGTACGGGGAGTGGTCACCGCGCCCGTACCGCCCGGTGCGCTGCTGGACAACGCGCTGCAACTGATCGGCAACTGGCTCATCACCACCCAGCCGTTCCGTACCGTGGCGCTGCCGGTGGGCCTCAATCACGTGCGGTACTTCGGTCCGCCGCCCCCGCCCGGCACGGCGTTCGAGTGCGTGGCCCGGGTCCGTACGATCGACGACGGCCAACTCGTCGCGGACACCCAACTGGTGTACGGCGACCGGGTGTGGGCGCAGATCGACGGCGCGGTCGACCGGCGCTTCGACAGTCATCCGCAGGCCCGGCCGGCGGAACGGTTCCCCGAGCGGCATTCGATGTCGTTGATCCAGCCTGAGGGCTGGACGATGGCCTTCGACTGCTGGACCGACCTGGTCACCCAGGGCATGGCCGCGCGCGGCATCCTGGGCTCGACCGGGTACGCCGACTACGAGCGGCAACCGGCCAAGGGCCGTAAACAGTGGTTGCTGGGTCGGATCGCGGTGAAGGACGCCGTCCGGTTCCGGTTGTGGGAGGACGGCCACAACGACATCTACCCGATCGAGCTGACCGTCGGCAACGACCCGGACGGACGGCCCCGGGTGTTCGGGCGCCCCGGCCGTGACCTGCGCGACTGTGACGTCTCGCTGGCGCACTGCGCCGAGATCGGGGTCGCCGTCGCCAAGCCCCGCGATCCGGCGGCCCCGCCCGGCGCACCGGGCGTCGGCATCGACGTCGCCGAGATCGCCGACCATCCGGAGAGCACCCTGCGCTTCGCCCTCTCCGACGGGGAGACCGCGCTGCTGGACTCGCTCGACGGCGGCGACGCCGCGCACCGGCGACGCTGGTTCACCCGCTTCTGGGCCGCCAAGGAGGCGGTCGGCAAGGCGGAGGGGACCGGCCTCGACGGGCGCCCCCGCCGGTTCACCGTGACCGGCGCCGGGGACTCCGCGCTGACCGTACGGGTCGACGGTCGCGACTACCGGGTCGAGCACCGCGAGGTCGAGAACCCGGACGACCTTCCGCCCCGGCGGTACGTGGTGGCCTGGACCTGGGGCCCGCAGACCGGTGCCCGGGACTGATCAACCGTGATCGGCACCCATTCCCGACCATTCGAAGGAGTACGCCCCATGGCCGCCTCGCCCGCCGACATCCTCGCCGAACTCACGGAGATCATCCACGCGGTTCTCGGGGACTTCGCCACCGACACCCCGATCACCATGGAGACGACGTTCCGCGACGAACTCGGCATGGAGAGCATCGACGTCGTCTCCCTCGCCGGCCGGTTGCAGGCCCGGTACGGCAACACCGTCAACTTCGCCCACTTCGTCGCCAAGCTGGACCTGGAGACCGTGGGTGAGCTGCGGGTCGGGCAGTTGGTCGAGCACATCGCGCGCTCGCTCGACCCGGCCGGGTCCGGCGGGGACACGTTGGCGGGCGCCACGCCCGCCGTCGTCGAGGTGGCCCGCTCGTGACGATGATCCGGGCCAACGGGATCGGGATGCACGTCGAACGGCTCGATCCGCCGGCCGGGCCGGACGCGGGCGACGCGGGTGATGGGCCGCCGACCCTGGTGATGATCCACGGGATGGCCTCCGACACCCTGGCGAGCTGGTACTTCACGCTCGCCAAGCCGTTGGCCGACGCCGGGCTGCGGGTCCTGATGTACGACCTGCGGGGACACGGCCACAGCGAACGCCCGCCCACCGGGTACGCCCTGGACGACTTCGTCGACGACCTGGCTGCGCTGCTGTCCGCCCTCGACGTCACCGGTCCGGTGCACCTGCTCGGCAACTCGTTCGGCGGCACGATCGCCTTCGGCTACGCGATCCGCCACCCGGACCGGGTCGCCTCCATCGCGGCGATCGAGTCGTCCCCGCCGACCAGGGCGTGGATGGACCGGGTCGCCCGCCGGCTGGACCGGGCCGCCGACCTCCTGCCCCGGCCGGAGGCACTGGAGCGGATCACCGCCGGGCGGGGGGAACGGGTGGCCCGGCGGGCGCGGGCGACCGGCGAGATGCTGGGGACGACGACGCTGGCCCGGGACCTTCCGGCCAGTGTGCTACCCGCCCCCGCCCAGATCAGCACGATCGGCGTACCGGTGCTCTGCCTGTACGGCGCGGACTCCGCGGTGGTCGAGTTGGCCCCGGCGGTGGTCCGACTGCTGCCCCGGGCGCGGACCGTCGTCCTGCCCGGGGAGAAGCACACCGTCCTGGTCGACCGGCCGGAGGCGGTACGCCGGCTCGTCCTCGCCTGGCTCCGCGAGGAGTGTTCCGTCGCGGTGGCCGAGGCCGCCACCACCCCGTGACAACCCATCGTGCAGGAGGTTTTCGGATGGACACCCCGATCGCCGGCAGGTCGATCATCATCAGCAACGGCCGGTGCGGTTCGACGCTGCTCTCCGACCTGATAGCGGAGCAGTCCGGGACGCTGTCGGCGCAGGAGTTCTTCATGTCGGTGGCGCCCTGGGCGCGCAGTTCCGAGGTGCTCACCGGTACGGCGTACTGGGCGGTGCTGAGCAGTCCGAAGGCGGAACTCGCCACGCTGTTCCGGATCGGGCTGCCGCCGAAGGAGGTGCGTTATCCCTCGACCGGTCGGTGGGCGGACCGGATGACCGAGCTGCCGAGAATCCTCGCGATCACCCTGTCGAAGCTCACCGACGATCCCGATGCCCTGTTCGACCGGCTGGCCGAGCGGGTGCCGCAGTTCCCGACCCAGTCGGTCGGCGACCACCACCGGATGTTCCTCGACCTGCTCGCCGAGGTCACCGGCAAACGGCGTTGGGTCGAGCGGTCCGGTGGGTCCAGCCACGTGGCGCCGTACCTGCTGCGGGCGTTTCCCGAGGCGAAGGTGGTCTACCTGACCCGCGACCGGGAGGCGACCGCGCGGTCGATGAGCAAGCACTCGTCGTTCCAGTTGATCCAGCTCCGGGTGGAGTTCCTCGGCCGGTGCGGGCTGGATCCGTTCCGGATCGAGCCCGGCCAGTCGGTGCCGGAGGAGTTGGAGCGGTACCTGCCGGACCGGCTCACCGCCGACCTGCTCAGTGAGCGGGGCCAGGACCTGCGCCGCTACCTCGGCCTCAGCGCGTTCCTGACCAGCCAGGCCGAGCAGGCGCTGACCGACCTGCCGCCGCGGCACCTGCACCGGATGAGTTACGAGGATCTGGTCGCCGATCCGGTCGGGCAACTCGGCCGGCTGGGCCGGTTCCTGGAGTTCGAGGACTGGGCGCAGTGGGCGGACCGGGTCGCCGGGCGGGTGGCCGCACCCGCCCGGTCCCGCGAGGTCGCCGCGGCCTGAACCGCGCCCACCGCAACGGGGACAGGTTCCACCGGCGATCTGCTTCGGCCCCGGCGGCACGCCGCACCGGGACCGTCGAACGCAACCGAATCCGTTCAACGAGAGGAACGATTGGTGAAACCATTCCGGATGTCGGGCCGGCGACCGCTCGCCGCGGCCGCCGTGCTGGGACTGCTGTACGTGTTGGCGGCACCGTCGCCGGCCACCGCCGCCCCGGTCGACTCGGCCGGGTCGGGGTCGACCGGGCACCCGCCGACGTACGAGCGGAAGCTGCTCGGCAAGGGCACCCCGGACGAGTGCTTCGCCGGTGTCGGGTTGGCCTACCCGGCCGGTCCCCCGTGCGCGACCGGCCAGCCGAAGGTGAACCAGTCGTACCTGTGGGGGATGACCCAGACCGAGCAGGCTCTCTGGTTCGGCACCGGGGCGAACGTCAACTGCCTGACCAGCGGGCGCAACCTGCGCAACACGACGCCGAACCTGAACGACGACTGGGTGTGCGAGTACGGCGAGAGCCAGATCGTGAAGCGCAACCCGACCCTGCCGGCCACCCTCGGCGACCACCGCCCACCCCGGCTATACACGTACGACAAGCGTTCCAAGCGGTTGACGGAAAAGACCGACCTGATCAAGAACGCCTCCACCGAGCACGCCAACCGGCTCGGCACGACGGCGGGGATCCGGGCCGCCGGTACCCATCAGGGGGTGGCGTTCCTCGGTGGGCCGGCGCTGGGCGAGAGCATCAACCTGTTCGCCTTCGACACCCAGACCGGCGGCTTCCTCGGCTCGGTCAACCTGCCGGCGTACGGCAACATCCGGCACTTCGTGGTGGCCGACGGGGCGCTGTACGCGGGTGTCGGCGTGGGTGCGAACGGCGGTAACCGGGGGCACGTGCTGCGCTGGACCGGCAGTAAGAGCAACCCGTTCAGCTTCGTCGAGGTCGCGAACCTGCCGGCCCAGGCGGCGGATCTGACCGTGCACGACGGGCGGATCTTCGTGACGACCTGGACCGGTTCCGGTGACGACGCCCTCGCCGCCGCGCCGGACGGTGCCGACGAGCCGCTGTCCGGTGTCGCCGGGGTGTGGATGAGCCCGAAACTGTCGCACGGGGAACGGGGTCTCACCCCGGCCGACGCCGACAGCTGGACCCAGGTCTGGTCGGTCGACGGGTACGAGCCGGACCCGACCGTCGCCCGCACCTATGCCCTGGGTGGGCTGGCCTCGTACAACGGCTACCTCTACTGGGGCACGATGCACGTGCCGATGAAGGCGACGACGGTGCACATCGCGGCCTTCCCACCGGCGAACGAGACCGCGTTGCGGGCGTCGGTGCGCGGCACCCAGCGGGCGATCAGCATTTTCCGGGGGAAGAGCTTCGGCGACCGCCACCAGCGGGTGGACCTGCTGTACGGGGCACCGCAGCTGCCCGCGTACGACCCGGCGGCCAACGGCGGGGCGGGTGCGTGGGCTCCGGTCCCGACGGGTTACACCCCGCTGTACGGCCCGTCCGGCATGGGCAACCCGTACAACAACTACACCTGGAAGATGGCGGTGGCGGGCGGGAAACTGTACGTCGGCACCATGGACTGGAGTTACATCTCCAAGGACCTGGGGCAGGAGACGGCGAGTCTGTTGGGGGTCAGCGGACCGGCGGCGGCGCAGTTCGGCGACGCCACGGTGCTGGCCGACGATCCGCCGCCGCCCCCGGCACCGGTGTACGGCGGTGACCTGTTCGTGTTCGACTCGACCAGCAAGCCGGCCCGGGTGGTGGACGACAGCGGGCTCGGCAACTACCTGAACTACGGCATCCGCAACATGGTCGCCGACGGGTCGACCCTGTACCTGGGTATGGCGAATCCGATGAACCTGCGTACGGATCCGGACGACGACGTTCCCGAGGGTGGTTGGGAACTGATCCGGCTGAGCACGCAGCGCTGTTAGCCGGGTGGCCCCGCCCGCGCACCGTGGGCAGGCACGGGCGGGGCCGACCCTCGGATACACCCACCAGCTCGAATCCTTACCTTCCTCGAACATCATCATGTCATGGTGCGAATATGCCTGAAATTAGTAGATCTTGGACAGGTCCGGTGGGTCGACTCGGCCGGCACGGTCGTACCCGGTGGGGACGGCGACTCGCGGTCCTGCCGCTGGTCGGGGTGCTCATCCTGTCGGCCGGTTGCGGACTGTTCCGGGACGACCCGCAGCCGCCCGTGGTCGGTCCGGAGGCGACTCTGCCGGCCGGCTCGTCGGCGCACACCGTCGTGGTCGACGGACGGGAGCGCGGCTTCCGGCTCTACCAACCGGCGAGCCTCCCCCGGTCGGCCCCGGCGCCGCTCGTGGTCATGCTGCACGGCGCGCTCGGCACGGGCAGCCAGGCCGAGACCGCGTACGGCTGGAACGCCGAGGCGGACCGGGAGGGATTCGTCGTCGCCTACCCGGACGGGTTGAACCGCTCCTGGGCGGTGGCACCGGACTGCTGCGGCCCACCGGCCCGCGACGGGGTGGACGACGTCGCCTTCGTCCGGCAGGTGGTCGCGGCCGTGGGCGACCGGCTCCCGATCGACCCCGACCGGGTGTACGCCACCGGGATCTCCAACGGCGGCATGCTCGCCTACCGCCTGGCCTGCGACACCACCCTGTTCGCCGCGATCGGGCCGGTGGCGGCGACCCAGCTCGGCCCGTGCCCGACGCCGGCACCGACCTCCGTGATCCACATTCACGGTACGGCGGACCGAACCGTGCCGTACGCCGGTGGGCCCGGCAAACGGGACAACGGCGGAACCGGCCGCAATCCCGTCAGGATCGATGGTCCGCCCACCCCCGACCTGCTCGCCCGGTGGCGCACGGTCGCCGGCTGCGCCGCGCCGGTGACCACCACCTCGGGCCCGGTCAGCACCTCGGCCGCCACCTGCCCCGACGGGCGGGCGGTCGAGCTGGTCACCGTCGCCGACGCCGGCCACCAGTGGCCCGGTGCCACCGGCGCCGAACCGAAGGCGCAACGCCTGCTCGACCTGGACCCACCCGCTACCGCACCGGACGCCACCGCGACCATCTGGCGCTTCTTCGCCGCGCACCCCCGTGCCGGCGGCTGAGCCGGCACCGGCCACACCCATCCATCCGAGAGCCAGCCCAGGGAGCAGCAGATGACCAGCAGTGGTGGCACCCCGGCCGCGGTCGAGGTCGTCGACCTCGTCAAACGCTATCCGGGAAGCGATACCGCGGCAGTGGACGGGCTGTCGTTCACGGTGGCCCCCGGCGAGATCTTCGGTCTGCTCGGCCCGAACGGCGCCGGCAAGTCCACCACCATCGGCATCCTCACCACCCGACTGCGGGCGACGGCGGGTCGGGCCCTGGTCGGTGGGGTCGACGTGGTCACCGACCCGGTCGCGGCCCGCGCCCAGTTGGCGGTCGTACCCCAGCACAACAACCTGGACCGGTCACTGACCCCCCGACAGAACCTGCTGTACCACGCGGCGTACCACGGCGTCGGCCGGGCCGTACGCAACGCCCGCGCGGACGCGCTGCTGGACCGTTTCGGCCTCACCGACCGGGCGGACAAACGGATCGAGGCGTACTCGGGCGGGATGGCGCAGCGGCTGATGATCGCCCGCGCGCTGATCCACGAGCCCGCGGTGCTCTTCCTCGACGAGCCCACCAACGGGCTCGACCCGCAGTCCCGGCGACTCATCTGGAGCCGGATCCGGGAACTGCGCGGTCGCGGCGTGGCGATCGTGCTCACCACGCACCAGATGAACGGGGCCGCCGCCCTGGTCGACCGGGTCGGCATCGTCGACCACGGTCGGCTGCTCACCCTGGACACACCGGGCAACCTGGTCCGGGGACTCGCCGGACGGTCGATCCTCGACCTGACCGTCACCCCGGCCACGCCCGACGATCCGGACGAGCTGTTGCGGGCGCTGTCGGAGGTTCCCGGCGTACGCAAGGGTGAACGCCTGGCCCCGGCGGCGCCGCCGGGTGCCGGAGCGGGTGCCGGACGACCGGGGTGGGGTTTCGGCGCGGGGCTGGGCAACGGTGCGGGGGCGCCGGCCGCCGCGCTCGCCGCGCTGGCCCGGCAGCGGTCGGTGGCCACGCTCGCCCCGGAAGTCGGCGGGCGCCAACGGGTACGGATCCGGCTGCATCTCGCCACCGATCCGGCCGCCGTGCTCGGGCCGGCGCTCGGCATCGTGACCGCGCGCTCGGCGAAGCTCACCGACGTGCACATCGCCGAACCGAGCCTCGAAGACGTTTTCATCGGACTGACCGGAAGGGACCCACGGTGACCGACCTCGACGCCCCGCCGGTGCCGGCGGCGATCCCCGTCCCGGCACCACCCGCACGACCCGCCGCCCACCGGGCGTTCCTGGCCATCCTGCGCCGGGACCTGCTGGTCACCGGCAAGGAACTCTGGGTCATCCTGGTCCAGGTCGGCCTCACCCCGCTGTTCATGCTCTTCGTCTTCGTCAAGGTGCTCGGCGGGCAGGGCATCGTCAGCCGGGACTTCGCCGACCTGTTCCTGCCCGGCATCATCGCGCTGGCCGCGCTCACCACCGCGCTCCAGAGTGTCGCGCTGCCGCTGGTCAAGGAGTTCGGCTTCACCCGCGAGATCGAGGACCGGTTGCTCGCCCCGCTGTCGACGAGCCTGGTCGCGGTGGGGAAGCTGGTGGTCGCGACGCTGCGCGGCCTGATCGCCGCCGCCCTCATCTACCCGCTGGGCGCACTCATGGTCGGCTCGGCGCCCTGGCAACCGGAACGACTGCCGATGGTCGCGCTGACGGTGCTGCTCGGCGGATGGATCGGCGGCGGGATCGGGATGACGCTGGCGACGATCCTGCCCATCCAACGGATCAACGTCACGTTCTCGCTGGTCGTGACCCCGATCATCTGGACCGGCTGCATCCACTACCCGTGGCCGAGGCTCTCCTCGATGCCCTGGTTCCAGGCGGTCACCGCCGTGAACCCGATGACGTACGTCTCCGAGGGCGTACGCGGGGCCATGTTGCCCGACGTCGCGCACATCCCGGCCTGGGTCTGTCTGCTGGTGCTCACCGGCGTGGCCGGACTGGTCACCGCCACCAGCGTACGTAGTTTCAGTCGGCGTGCCGTTCAATGAGCGGCACGGTCAACGTTTTCCCCGGAGGTGCTCGTCGATGAACGTGCTGGAACCCCCCACAACCGATGCTCCCGTGTCGGATGGTGCCTTCGCCGCCTGGCTCGCCGACCGGGCCGGCCGGTTGCTGCTGCGGGTACGCGCCGAACACGGGCACGGCGACCCGGCCGCGTTGAAGCGTGCGGGTGACCGGGCGTCGCACGACCTGCTCCGGGACGAACTGGCCCGCTACCGGAGTACGGACGCGGTCCTGTCGGAGGAGGACGACGACGCCCGACGGGCCTGGGCCGACGGTACGGCCGGAGCGCCGCCGGACCGGCTCGGTGCCGACCGGGTGTGGATCATCGATCCGTTGGACGGGACGCGGGAGTTCTCCGAG
Source organism: Micromonospora sp. NPDC049529 (assembly GCF_055586685.1). NCBI lineage: Bacteria > Bacillati > Actinomycetota > Actinomycetes > Micromonosporales > Micromonosporaceae > Micromonospora > Micromonospora sp. NPDC049529. The sequence goes on along the minus strand of NZ_JBVJHT010000005.1, from coordinate 653 downwards.
CAGGGCCGGTCCGACTGGGCGGTGCACGTGGCGCTCTGGGCGCGGAGCGCCGCCACGGAGCACCGGCTCGTCGCGGGCGCCGTCGCCCTGCCGGCCCAGCACCGCACCCTCGGCACCGACAATCCGCCGCCCCGACCGGCCGACGCCCTCGACGGGCGGACGATCCGGTTGGCGGCGAGTCGGAGTCGGCCGCCGGTGTTCCTGACCGAGTTGGCGGAGGAGGTGGGTGCGGAGTTGGTGCCGATGGGGTCGGCGGGTGCGAAGATCGCTGCGGTGGTCGGTGGTGAGGTGGACGCGTACGTGCATGCGGGTGGTCAGTACGAGTGGGATTCGGCGGCGCCGGTGGCTGTGGCGATGGCCACGGGTCTGCACGCTTCCCGAATCGACGGTTCCGCGTTGAGATACAACGAGGCCGATCCCCGGCTACCCGACCTGGTCGTCTGCCGGCCGGAACTGGCCGTCCCGCTGCTTGCCGCACTGCGCCGGCACCTGTCCCCCGTGCCGGCGACGGCCACGGCAGCCGGCTGACCGCGATGGGAGACGTGGACATGACCACTCCGGCGGCGTACCGGGTGTCGCATCTGGATGCTCTTGAGGCGGAGAGCGTTTTTGTGATGCGTGAGGTGGTGGCGGAGTTGGAGCGTCCGGTGCTG
>NZ_JBVJHT010000004.1:377380-474187 GCF_055586685.1 Micromonospora sp. NPDC049529 | reverse complement strand
CCATTTGCTGCTGCCCTCCCCCCTCCCCCCCCCCCCCCCCCCCCCCCCCCCCCCCCCCCCCCCCCCCCCCCCCCCCCCCCCCCCCCCCCCGGTGGCGGCGGGGGGTCCCGCACCCGCCGGGTTCTAGGTGGTGGTGACGGCCTGTTCCAGGAGGTCCAGGGCTCGGGTGAGGGTGGGCTGGTCGATGACCAGTGGGGGGAGGAAGCGCAGGACGTTGCCGTAGGTGCCGCAGGTGAGGGTGAGCAGGCCTTGGCGGTGGCAGGCGGCGGAGATGGCGGCGGTGGTGGCGGGGTCGGGGGTGAGGGTGTGCGGGTGGACCAGTTCCACGGCGAGCATGGCGCCTCGGCCGCGTACCTCGGCTATGCGGGGGTCCTGGGCGGCCAGTGCCTGGAGGCGGGGGCGCATGGTGGCTTCGATGTGGCGGGCGGCGGCGGGAAGGTCCAGTTCGTGCATGGTTTCGATGGCGGCAAGGGCGGCGGCGCAGGCGATCGGGTTGCCGCCGTAGGTGCCGCCGAGACCGCCGACGTGGACCGCGTCCATCAGTTCGGCGCGGCCGGTGACGGCGGCGAGCGGGAGCCCACCGGCGATGCCCTTGGCGAGGGTGATCAGGTCCGGCTCGACCTGTTCGTGGTCGAGGGCGAACCAGTCGCCGGTACGGCAGAAGCCGGTCTGGATCTCGTCGGCGACGAAGACCACCCCGGCGGCCGTCGCCCACTCGCGCAGCGCGGGCAGGAAACCCGGAGCGGGTACGACGAAGCCGCCCTCGCCCTGGATCGGCTCGATCAGCAGGGCGGCGACGTTCTCCGCGCCGACCTGTTTCTCGATCAGGTCGATGGCGTTCGCGGCGGCCGCCGGACCGGTCAGGCCCCCGTCGCGCAGCGGGTACGACATCGGCACCCGGTAGATCTCCCCGGCGAACGGCCCGAACCGGTGCTTGTACGGCATGTTCTTCGCGGTCAACGCCATGGTCAGGTTGGTCCGCCCGTGGTACGCGTGGTCGAAGACCACCACCGCCGGTCGACCGGTGGCGTGGCGGGCGATCTTGACGGCGTTCTCCACCGCCTCGGCACCGGAGTTGAACAGCGCCGACCGCTTGTCGTACGCGCCGGGGGTGAGGGTGTTGAGCTGCTCGCAGACGGCCACGTACGACTCGTACGGCGCGACCATGAAGCAGGTGTGGGTGAAGCGTTCGGCCTGCTCCCGGATGGCGGCGACGACGCGTGGGGCGGAGTTGCCGACGTTGGTGACCGCGATGCCGGCGGCGAAGTCGATCCACTCCCGGCCGTCGACGTCGACGACGATGCCGCCGCCGGCCCGGTCGACGTAGGACCCGATGACGCTGCCGACGCCACGGGCGACCGCGCCGGTACGCCGTTTGTGCAGGTCCTCGGAGTTCGACCGGGGGCGCGCTGCGCTGGTCATCGCCGGTCAGCTCTCGATGTTGTGCATGACGTGCTTGATCCGGGTGTAGTCCTCCAGGCCGTAGATGGAGAGGTCCTTGCCGTGGCCGGAGTGCTTGAACCCGCCGTGCGGCATCTCCGAGACGAACGGGATGTGGGTGTTCACCCAGACGCAGCCGAAGTCGAGCCGGCGGGTCATCCGCATCGCCCGGCCGTGGTCGCGGGTCCAGACCGAGGCGGAGAGGCCGTACTCGACGCCGTTGGCCCAGCGGACCGCCTCGTCCTCGTCGGTGAAGCGCTGCACGGTGATCACCGGGCCGAACACCTCGTCCTGGATGATCTCGTCGGACTGGCGCAGCCCGGAGACGACGGTGGGGGCGTAGAAGAAACCGCGTTCGCCGACCCGGTTGCCGCCGGAGTGCAGCTCCGCGTGGTCGGGTAGCCGGTCCACGAAGCCGCTGACCCTGGTCAGCTGGTTGGCGTTGTTGAGTGGGCCGTAGAGCACGTCGGGGTCGTCCGGCGCCCCGGTCCTGGTGTTGCGCGCCTGCTCGGTCAGGGCGGCGACGAAGTCCTCGTACACGCCGGGGCCGGCGAGGACGCGGGTCGCGGCGGTGCAGTCCTGGCCGGCGTTGAAGTAGCCGCCGACCGCGATCGCCTCGGCCGCCGCCGCGATGTCGGCGTCGTCGAAGACCACCACCGGTGCCTTGCCGCCCAGTTCCAGGTGGGTCCGCTTCAGGTCGGTGGCGGCGGTGGCGGCGACCTCGATGCCGGCGCGGGTCGAGCCGGTGATCGACACCATCCGCGGGGTGGGGTGGGAGACCAGGGCCCGGCCGGTGTCCCGGTCGCCGCAGAGGACGTTGAACACCCCCGGCGGGAAGAACTCGGCGGCGATCTCGGCCAGCAGCAGGGTGGAGACCGGGGTGGTGTCCGACGGTTTGAGCACCACCGTGTTGCCGGCGGCCAGCGCCGGGGCGATCTTCCAGACGGCCATCATCAGCGGGTAGTTCCAGGGTGTGACCTGGGCGCAGACGCCGATCGGCTCGCGGCGTACGTAGGAGGTGTGGCCGGCCATGTACTCACCGGCGGAGCGTCCCTCCAGCAGCCGGGCGGCCCCGGCGAAGAACCGGAACTCGTCCACCGAGGGCGGCAACTCCTCGTCGGCGGTGAGCTGCCGGGGCTTGCCGGTGTTGCGTACCTCGGCGTCGACCAGGTCGCCCGCCCGTGCCTCCACCGCGTCGGCCAGCTTCAGCAGCGCCCGCTGCCGTTCGGCCGGAGTGGTGTCCCGCCAGCTCTCGAAGGCGGTCGCGGCGGCGGTCATCGCCGCGTCGACGTCACCGGGCCCGGAGACCGGCGACTGGGCGAACACCTCGCCGGTGCAGGGGTCGACCAGGTCGACGGTGTGGCCGTCGATCGGGTCGACGTACTCGCCGTTGACGAAGTTGCGCAGCACGTGCTTGTCGGTCATTCGGGGTCTCCCTGCGGTGGCCTGCGCGCTGTCGTGGAGCGGGCGGTGTCGCGGCGGTAATCGCAACCCATCTGCCATCCTGGCTACTGAATTCGCGGCAGACAAGGCCTTGAGCGACTGTTTTAGTGCAGGGGTGTGGTCGTTTACGCTGCACTGCATGAAGGCAGCCCCGTTCTACGTCGCCGGTGCGCCGGCCAGTGGCGACGACACCGTCGTCGTCTCGCACCCGTACGACGGGCGGGAGGTCGGCCGTACCAGTCATGCCACCGCCGACCAGGTCGAGCGGGCGGTGGCCGCCGCCCACGACGTGGCCGCGACCGCGGCGGCACTGCCGGCGCACGTCCGGGCCGCCGCGCTGGACCACGTCTCCCGGCGCCTCGGCGAACGGGCCGAGGAGTTCGCCCGGCTGATCACGGCGGAGAGCGGCAAGCCGGTGAAGTGGGCCCGGATCGAGGTGACCCGGGCGATCTCCACCTTCCGCTGGGCCGCCGAGGAGGCCCGGCGGTTCTCCGGCGAGTTGCAACGGCTGGACACCGACCCGGCCGCGACCGGCCGGATGGCCCTGGTCCGCCGGGTGCCGCGCGGCCCGGTGCTGGGCATCACGCCGTTCAACTTCCCGCTGAACCTGGTCGCCCACAAGGTCGCCCCGGCGCTCGCCGTCGGCGCCCCGATCGTGCTGAAGCCGGCCCCGGCGACCCCGTTGACCGCGCTGCTGCTGGGCGAGTTGCTGGCCGAGGTGACCGAGCCGCACGGTGGGCTGCCGGTGGGTCTGTTCTCGGTGCTGCCGCTGCCGAACGAGCGGGCCGCCGAGCTGACCGGGGACCCGCGCCTGCCGGTGGTGTCGTTCACCGGCTCCGGGCCGGTCGGCGACGCGATCCGGCGGGCCGTACCGGACAAGCACGTCACCCTGGAACTGGGTGGCAACGCCGCCGCGGTGATCTGCGCCGACTGGGCGAGCGACGACGACCTCGACTGGGCGGCGCAGCGGATCGCCACCTTCGGCAACTACCAGGCCGGGCAGAGCTGCATCGCGGTGCAGCGGGTGTTCGTGCACGAGGCGCTGCACGACCGTTTCCTGCCCCGGTTGGTCGGCGCGGTCGAGGGGCTGCGGGTCGGTGATCCGGCCGACGACGGGACCGACGTCGGGCCGCTGATCAGCGAGAGCGCGGCGGTGCGGGTCGAGCAGTGGGTCGGCGAGGCGGTCGCCGCCGGTGGGGTGGCGGTGCTGGGTGGGCCGCGCTCGGGCAGTTCCCTCCCGCCGACGGTGCTGACCGGGGTGCCGGGCGGGGCCAGGGTGTGGACCGAGGAGGTGTTCGGGCCGGTGCTGGTGGTCGCCCCGGTCGCCGACGACCGGGCCGCGTTCGACGCGGTCAACGATTCGGCGTACGGCTTGCAGGCGGGCGTGTTCACGCACAGTCTCCAGACCGCGTTCGCCGCTCACCGTACGCTGCGGGTCGGTGGTGTGATCGTGGGCGACGTGCCGTCGTACCGGGCCGACCAGATGCCGTACGGCGGGGTGAAGGGCAGCGGCGTCGGCCGGGAGGGCGTACGCAGCGCGATGGACGACTACACCGAACCCCGGGTCCTGGTGCTCACCGGCATCGACCTGTAGGGATCGGGCCGGCAGCGGTCCGAAGTGGAGCAGTGCCGGTAGGGTCGCCACGGCGGATATGGGTGACCCAACGCGGGGTCGATCGTTGTGGGTGTTATGCCGAGCCTGGACCAGTCGCACGCCGAGTGCTGCCCCGACCGGTCCGACCCACCGTCGAGCCCCCGCGCCCGGCCGGGGTCGTGAGCCTCTTCCGTACGACGGGCCGGCTCGGCGACCACACGAGTACGCCCCGGGTCACCGTCCTGGAACTCCTCTTCGACGTGGTGTTCGTGTTCGCCATCACCCGGGTCGCCCAGCGGGTCACCGACGACCTCACCATCGCCCGCTCGAAGCTGTACTCCGAAGCCGGCCAGACCCTGTTGCTGCTGCTCGCGCTCTGGATGGTCTGGTACCTCAACGCCTGGATGACCAGCCGGTTCGACCCGCAGCGGGCCGACATCCAGCTCGTCGTGGTGGTGACCATGTTCGGCAGTCTGCTGATCGCGGTCTGCCTGCCGCAGGCGTTCGGGGACCGTGGTCTGATCTTCGCCTGCACGTACGTCGCGATCCAGGTGGGTCGCCCGTTGTACCTGGTCTGGGCGTTGCGCGGACACCACCGACAGCCGGCCTCGGTACGGATACTGGTCTGGTCGCTGGCCGCCGGCGTGCTCTGGATCTCCGGCGGGATCAGCGGCGGTGCGGGCCGGGCCACCTTCTGGGTGGTGGCGGTGGTGCTGGAACTGCTGGGTCCGGCGCTGCGGTGGCCGACGCCGCGACTCGGCCGCCCCGAGGATGCCGAGTGGACACTGGTCGAGGACCATCTCGCCGAACGTTACGTACAGTTCCTGCTCATCGCGCTCGGTGAGTCGGTCATCGCCACCGGAATCGCCATCAGCGTACGCCCGTTCGAGACCGATCGGATGATCGTCTTCGTCTCCTCGTTCGCCACCACGCTCCTGTTCTGGCGGATCTTCTTCTACCATGCCGGATTCGCCCTGGCACCGGCGCTGCACCGGGCCCGCAGCGCGATCAGGCTCAGCCAGTCGGTCAGCTACACCCTGCTCATCATGGTGGCCGGAATCATCCTCGCCGGGGTCGGGTTCCGGCTCGTCATCGACAATCCCGAGCCGCCGATCGACCCGGCCTGGGTGGCCACCATCTTCGGCGGGCCGGCCCTCTTCCTGGCCGGTCGGATCCGTCTCGAACGACAGCTGTTCGGCCGGATCCGCCGGTCGCTGTGGGGCGGACTCGTCGTGATGGTCGCCGCCGCGCCGGGAATGGTCTTCCTGACGCCGCTGGCGGCACCGCTCGGTGCCACCCTCGTACTGGCCGCGATGGTGGTGTACGAGACTCTCTCCGGGCGGCAGGAGATGGTCTCGAACCCGCCGCTGTAGATCGTCGTGACCGGGGCGGCCGGCGGGGGAGAGGTGCGCTCGGATGACCTGCGAGGACTGGCCACGAACGGTTGCCGAGGCGGAGGCGGTGCAGGACCGGTTGCGGCCGTTGGTCGACCTGGTCGGGCCGGGGCCGGCGCAGCCGCGTACGGTCGCCGGCCTCGACGTCGCGTACGCGCAGGACGGTGACCGGCTCGCGGCGGCGGTGACCGTGTTGGACGCGCGGACACTGACCGTGGTGGAGACGGCGGTGACCGTGGGTAGGGCCGCCTTCCCCTATGTTCCCGGACTGTTCGCCTTCCGTGAGCTGCCCGCGTTGCTGGACGCGCTCGGGCGCCTCGCCACCACCCCCGACCTGTTGGTCTGTGACGGGCACGGGCTGGCCCACCCGAGACGGTTCGGGCTCGCCTGCCACCTGGGCGTGCTCACCGGGCTGCCGGCGATCGGGGTGGGCAAGACCCCGCTGGTCGGCGACTGGGACCCGCCCGCCGCGCACCGGGGCGCCTGGTCGGACCTGCGCGACGGCGGCGAGGTCGTCGGCCGGGTGCTGCGGACCCGCGACGGGATCAAGCCGGTCTTCGTGTCGGTGGGACACCGGATGGACCTGGCCAACACCGGTGCCCGGGTGCTGGCCCTGACTCCGCGTTACCGGCTGCCGGAGACCACCCGCCAGGCGGATCGGTTGTGTCGGGTGGCGTTGGGTCGGGCACGGGCGGCGGACCTGGACTGATCCGGGTCGGGGCGGGAGATCCGGGACGGTCCGACCGATCGCCACACACGGTGACGTCAGTCGATACTTTCCGGAAAGACAACGATCTGTTGCTGACAAAGCACGTGCTGTGCGGGAGACTGCCTCGGGGAATCGGACAGGGAGGCACCGAATGGTCGTCGGATCACCACCCACCGTGCGACGCCGGCAACTCGGCCGTGAGCTGCGCAAGCTGCGCGAGGCCGCAGGCTTCAAGGCGGAGCAGGTCGCCCTGGAGGTGCGTTGCTCACCCTCGCGGGTGAGCCGGATCGAGACGGCCCGGGTACGGATCACGCCCGGCACGGTGCACGAGCTGCTCGACGTCTACCGGGTCGAGGGGGCCGAGCGGCAGCGCCTGGTCGCGCTCGCCCGCCAGGCCCAGGAGGCGGGCTGGTGGCAGGCCCACAGTGATGCCCTGACCTGGGAATACTCGACGCTCATCGCGTTGGAGCACGACGCCACCGAGCTGCGTACGTTCGAGTCGTCGGTGCTGCCGGGCCTGCTCCAGACCGAGGAGTACGCCCGTACCGTGCTGCGTAAGACGTTGCTGGAACAGGCCGGGGACGCCGCCGAGGAGAAGCTGGTGGTCCGGTTGGCCCGGCAGCGGATCCTCACCCGCGCCCAGGATCCGGTCCGGCTCTGGGCGATCCTGGACGAGGCGGTGTTGCGCCGGCAGGTCGGTGGGCCGGACGTGATGGGGCCGCAGCTTCGTCACCTGGTGGAGATGTCCGGGCGGCCCAACGTGCAGCTCCAGGTGCTCCCGTTCGACCGGGGCGCGTACGCCTGCAACACGGGACCGTTCCTGCTGCTCGGCTTCTCGCTGCCGGACGGCGGGGACGACGGGGGCGAGCCGGCCGACGGTGACGTGGTCTACGTGGAGAACGAGGCGGGTGACATCTACGTGGAGAAGGAGCCCGGCCTGGCCCGTTACCGGATGGTCTTCGACAACCTCCGCGCCGATGCCCTGACCTGCGACGAGTCGAGGGAATGGCTGGTTCGGATGGCCGCCGAACTGCCGTGACCCGCACGCGCGGTGACGGCGCCGTGGCAGCCGGGGCCGGGGTGGACGTGGCGGGACACGGTAGCCTGTCCGCCGTACCCCAACCGGAAGCGGCGAGGTGATCATCGTGGTACGGCGCGGCGCGGTTCGGTTCGCGACTGTCTGCACGCTGCTGGTCGGCCTGGTCACGATCGGCGCGGCACCGGCGTTCGCCGACGACGAGGACTCGGTCCGGCTCGGCTCGCCCGGCAGTTTCACCGCCGGTGGTTCGCCGGGCTCGGTCACCGTGTCGGTGACCAAGCGGTCCCGGGGCTGCGTATCGGCCCGGACCACGTTGCTGATCCAGGCGCCGGGGCTCTCCGCCGACGACGTGGTCGTGCTGGCCGCACGCGATGGCCGCTGGGCGGCGGTGCCGGTCTCCGGTGACGGCGACGGGCTCCGTACCGGCCGGGTGGCACCGGAGAAGCCCGAGCTGTGCGAGCGCAAGAGCGTCTCGGTCCGTTACCGGGTGGGCTTCGCCGCGGGTGTGCCGGCGGGCCGGGTGAACATCGTGGCCGAGGCGTACACGGCCGGCGGCGACCTGATCGCCCGCGACGCCGAGCAGCGGAGGCTGAACGGGGCCAGGGGCACGCCCACCCCGACCGGCCGGTCGTCGAAGTCGGCCAGTCCGAGCCCGACGCCGGAGGAGACGACGTACGCCCCCGAGCCGGACCCGACCGAGGTCGTGGCCGTCGTGCCGACCGGGCAGCCCGGTCTGGGGGCCGGTGCCGGCGCGGGTGACGGTGGCGGGATCGGTTCCACCGTGATGGTGGTCGGGATCGGCATGGTGGCGATCGGGATCGCCCTGCTGGTGCTGTTGCTGCGCCGGGCCAGGGGTGGTCGGGACGAGCCGGGTTCCGGCGGTACGCCGTACGCCGGTCCGCGTCCGCCGTTCCCGCCGCCGGCCGGTGCGGGAGGCGACGCCACCGTGGTGATGCCCCGGATCCGCCCCTGAGCCCGATTCCGGCTCGGCTACTCCGTCCCCGCCGTCCGAAATCCGAGCTTCACCCCGCCGCCCGACCACGCTGAGCATTGCCCGGCAACCGGCCTTGCGCCCGGCTCGGGGCGTTGGCTCCGATACGCTCAGGCCGTTGGTGGCGCATGACTGAGGAGCGAGACCGTTGTCTGATCTGTCCCAAATCGTCAAGGCGTACGACGTCCGCGGTACCGTCCCCGACCAGTGGGACGAGCGGGTCGCCGAGGCGTTGGGCGCGGCCTTCGCACAGGTGGTGCGCGAGGACCCGGGCGACGGCCCGACCGGCGACCGGGACACGGTGGTGATCGCCCACGACATGCGGGCCAGCGGCCCCGGTCTCGCCGCCGCGTTCGCCGCCGGGGTCCGATCCGAGGGGATGTCGGTCATCGACACCGGCCTCGGCTCCACCGACCTGCTCTACTACGCCTCCGGCAGCCTCGACCTGCCCGGTGCCATGTTCACCGCCAGCCACAACCCGGCGCAGTACAACGGGATCAAGATGTGCCGGGCCGGTGCCCGGCCGATCGGCCAGGACAGCGGCCTGGCCGAGATCCGCGAACGGGCCCAGGCCCTGCTCGACAAGGACGAGTCGCACCCCGCCGGCGAGCCGAGCGAGCCGCTGGAGCGTCGAGACCTGCTCCCCGAGTACGCCGCCCACCTGCGCAACCTGGTCGACCTGAGCGCCATCCGCCCGCTGAGGGTGGTGGTCGACGCCGGCAACGGGATGGGCGGCTACACCGTGCCGGTGGTGCTCGGCGACGCCGTGCTGCCGGCCCTGCCACTGACCATCGTGCCGCTCTACTTCGAGTTGGACGGCACCTTCCCCAACCACGACGCCAACCCGCTCGACCCGGCGAACCTGGTCGACCTCCAGGCGGCGGTCCTGGAACACGGCGCCGACCTCGGGCTCGCCTTCGACGGCGACGCCGACCGCTGCTTCGTCATCGACGAGCGCGGAGAGCCGGTCTCGCCGTCCGCGATCACCGCCCTGGTGGCCGTACGCGAGCTGGTCAAGCACCCCGGTTCCACGGTCATCCACAACCTGATCACCTCCAGTGCGGTGCCGGAGATCATCCGGGAGCACGGCGGGAAGCCGCTGTGCAGCCGGGTCGGGCACTCGTTCATCAAGGCCGACATGGCCCGTACGAACGCGGTCTTCGGCGGGGAGCACTCGGCGCACTACTACTTCCGCGACTTCTGGTTCGCCGACACCGGCATGCTCGCCGCGATGCACCTGCTCGCCGCGCTCGGCGAGCAGGACCGTCCGCTGTCGGAGTTCGCCGCCGAGTACGAGCGGTACGTCTGCTCCGGCGAGATCAACTCCACGGTCACCGACCAGGCGGCGAAGCTGGCCGAGGTCAAGCGGGTCTACCAGGGCGCCGAGACCGAGGAGTTGGACGGGTTGACCGTTCGCTTCCCGGACGGGGCCTGGATCAACCTGCGCCCCTCCAACACCGAACCGCTGCTGCGGCTGAACGTGGAGGGACCGAACCGGGAGCGGATGACCGCGCTCCGTGACGAGGTGCTCGACCTGGTACGCCGATAAGATCCCGTGCGCCGGCCGGAACGCCGATCCGGCCGCCCGGATGACGTGGAAGGAGCCGCATCGTGGCCCTTGATCCGCAGTTACTCGAGATTCTCGCCTGCCCGGACACGCACCACGCCCCGCTCGACTATGACCCGGTGGGCCAGACCCTGACCTGCACCGAATGCCAGCGGATCTTCGAGGTCCGCGACGACGTACCGGTGCTCCTGCTCGACGAGGCCCGCGGCGGTACCGCCCAGGAGGAGAAGTGATGGACGCCCACGCCGGCGTGAGCGGGCGACGGGTCCCCGACGAGGGGCTGCTCGACGACGTGGCGGCGCTGGCCGAGGCCGATCCGGGCGGCATGCTGCGGTTCACCGCGTCGGCCGGCGCCCAGGTACGCGAGTCGGCGGCGCTGGCCGCCGAGGCGAACCTGGGTGTGCTGGCCGACGAGGGTCGTCCGCGCGCCGTCGTGATCGCCGGCATCGGCACCGCCGGACGTACCGGTGACATCCTGGCCACGGTCGCCGGTCCGCGTTGCCCGGTGCCGGTGATCGCGCACCGCAGCGCCGGGGTTCCGGGCTGGGTGGGTGCCGCCGACGTGGTGATCGCGGTGAGTGCGTCGGGGCGCAGCCCGGAGGCGCTCGGCGCGGCCGAGGCGGCGGCCCGGCGCGGGGCCAGGCTGGTCGCCGTCGGTGCCCCGGACTCGCAGCTCCAGTCGGTGGCCGAGGGGGTCCGGGCGCCGTTCATCCCGGTGCCCCGGCGGGCGCCCGCGCGGGCCAGCCTCTGGGGTCTGACGGTGCCGGTGCTGCTCGCCGCCCGTGCGCTCGGGCTGGTGAAGGTCAACGAGGCGGACCTGGCCGAGACTGCCGCCCGGCTGGACGCGGACGCCGACCGCAGCCGGCCCACCGCCGAGTCGTTCGTCAACCCGGCCAAGTCGCTGGCGCTCGGGCTGGCCGGCTCGGTGCCGGTGGTCTGGGGTTCGTCCCCGCTGGCCACGGTGGCCGCCCGACGGTTCGGCGACACGCTGTCGGCGAACGCGCGCTACCCGGTGGTCGCCGGTGCGCTGGGCGAGGCCGGTCGGGGTCGGGTGGGGCTGCTCGACGGGGTGTTCGGAGGGCTCGCCGAGTCGACCCGGGACATCTTCGCCGACCCGGAGGAGGAGTCCGACGGTACCCGGTTGCGGGTCGTGCTGCTGCGCGATGGCGGTTTGAACGCCGAGGATGACAGTGACGAGCCGCTGGCCGTCGAGGAGCGGCGGGCGGACGCGTTGCAGACCCTGGCCGAGCGGCGCGGGGTGCGCTGCGACGTGGTCACCGCCGAGGGTGGTTCGGCGTTGGAGCGGTTGGCGTCGCTGATCGCCGTACCCGATTTCGCGTCCGTGTACCTGGCACTGGCCCATGGGCTCGATCCGATGGCCGTTCCGGCGGTCAGCGAGATGAAGGAGCTGTCGAACCCGTGAACGCGCAGATTGGCCGGCAGGGGGTGCCCGCATGAGCGCCGGTGGAGGAACGCGGGCGATCATCGCTGCCCTGCTGGCCAATCTGGGCATCGCGATCACCAAGTTCGTGGCCTGGCTGTTGACCGGGTCGTCGTCGATGCTGGCCGAGGCGATCCACTCGGTCGCGGACTCCGGCAACCAGGCGTTGCTGCTGGTCGGCGGCCGTCGGGCGCAGCGCGGCGCGACCCCGCAACACCCCTTCGGGTACGGGCGTGAGCGTTACATCTACGCCTTCATCGTCTCGATCGTGCTGTTCAGCGTCGGTGGCCTGTTCGCGCTCTACGAGGGCTACCACAAGTGGCAGCACCCGGAGGGGATCGACAACCACCAGTGGGTGCCGATAACCGTGCTGATCGTCGCGATCGGCCTGGAGTCGTTCTCGTTCCGGACCGCGATCGTCGAGTCGAACCACGTACGCGGCAAGGCGAGCTGGGTGCAGTTCGTTCGCCGGGCCAAGGCGCCGGAGCTGCCGGTGGTGCTGCTGGAGGACCTCGGCGCGCTGCTCGGCCTGATCTTCGCCATGGTCGGCGTCTCGATGACGTTGGTCACCGGCAACGGCAGGTGGGACGCGGCCGGCACGTTCGCGATCGGCATCCTGCTGGTGACCATCGCGGTGATCCTGGCGGTGGAGACGAAGAGTCTGCTGCTCGGTGAGGGGGCCACCCCGGAGGACGTGAGCGCGATCGAGCGGGCGGTCAACGAGGGGTCCGAGGTCGAGCGGATCATCCACATGCGCACCCTCCACCTGGGGCCGGAGGAGCTGCTGGTCGCCGCGAAGATCGCGGTCTCGCCGGCCGCCTCGGCGGAGGAACTGGCCCGCGACATCGACACGGTCGAGGCGCGGATCCGTACGGCGGTGCCGATCGCTCGGGTGATCTACCTGGAGCCGGACATCTACAGCGCACGGGCGGCGAACCCGCGCAGCGCCCCGGGGCCGGCCGCCGGTGAAACGGGTGGGAAAGGCTAAGGCGTGGAACCGTTGCACGGCCCGATCCGTGACTATGCCTGGGGATCGCGTTCGGTGATCGCCGGTTTGCAGGGGCGGCCCGTGCCGAGCGCCGGGCCGGAGGCCGAACTCTGGCTCGGCGCTCATCCCGGTGCACCGGCGATGGTGTGCCAGCAGGACGCCCGGGTCAGCCTGATCGAGCTGCTGGCCGCCGAGCCGGGGCGCTGGTTGGGCGAGGAGGTGCTGGTCCGGTTCGAGGGGCGGCTGCCGTTCCTGATGAAGCTCCTGGCGCCGGAGGCTCCGCTGTCGTTGCAGGCCCATCCGGATGCCGAGCAGGCCCGGCTCGGGTACGCGGCCGACCAGGCCCTGCCACCGACCGCGCACCGCAACTATGTCGACCCGTACCACAAGCCGGAGATGTTGGTGGCGATCGCGCCGTTCGAGGCGCTCTGCGGGTTCCGGGATCCCCGGCGGTCGGCGGCGGTGCTGGAGGCGTTCGACATTCCGGCGCTGAAGCCGCTGGTGGCGTGCCTGCGTACCGGGGTCGCGGGGCTGCGGGATGCCGTACAGCGGTTGTTGACCTGGCCGGCGGTGGATCGGGCCGGGCTGGTCGAGACGGTCCGGACCGCCGATCTCGGGCCGGGGTACGCCAACGAGCAGGAGCTGGTCCGGCGGTTGGCGGGCTGGTATCCGGGTGATCCCGGCGTGCTGGTGGCGCTGCTGCTCAACCACGTGTGGCTGGAGCCGGGCGAGGCGATCTGGATGCCGGCCGGCAACCTGCACGCGTACCTGCGCGGAGCGGGTGTGGAGATCATGGCGGCCAGCGACAACGTGCTGCGCGGTGGGCTGACGCCGAAGCACGTGGACATCGCCGAGTTGCTCCGGGTGCTGCGGTTCGAGGTGCTGGAGGATCCGTTGCTCGTGCCGGAGCCGGTGGTGCCGGGGGTGGTCACCTGGCGGGTTCCGGTCGACGATTTCGCGCTCTACCGGGTGCGGTTGGACGAGGGGTTGGCGCAGGCCCGGCTCGGGGTGACCGGGCCGCGGGTGGTGCTCGGCGGTTCCGGCGCGGTCGTGGTCCGGGACGCGGCCGGTGCGGTGACGGTCGAGCCCGGCCGGGCGGCGATCGGTGCCGCCGACGGCGGTCTGCTGGTCTTTTCCGGCCGGGGCGAGGTTTTTGTCGGTACGGCCGGGATCGTCCCGGCGAGCTGAGCGGTTCGGCTCGCTGCGCGTCCGTCGGGTACTTCTCCCGTGCCACTTTCCGGCCAGTGGATTGGATATTTCCGGATCGGCTTGACAGGCCATGTGCGGAGTGTGAATCTATAACCACGCAGCGTCATCATGATGGGGGTCGTGAGACGCGCGGGGTACCAAACCGGGGGGATGCGCGGGGCGGAGGGACGCTGGGCGGGAAGCCGTCCACGACCCGCCGCCCCGCGTGCTGTGCGCCCGTCGACTGCCCCGCCGGCCGCGCGCTGTGCGACCATCGCTGGCGTCAAGGCCGGCCACCATGACTTCCGCCGTGCCGTCGTCGTCGCCAAATGTCGTGCTTGTCCGGGAGCGGACGGCACCGCCTGTGCCGGCGCGGGTGCGGTCGGGCGTAATGTGGAGGGTCGCCCGCCAGACCCGTACGACAGGAGCTTTCATGACCAGCACTCTCCCGGCGCCCTCCGGTGGCGCGTCGACCGAGGCCCGACCCACGACCCTCGCCGGTGGCGACTTCAAGGTGGCGGATCTGTCGCTCGCCGAGTTCGGACGCAAGGAGATCCAGCTGGCTGAGCACGAGATGCCCGGCCTGATGTCGCTGCGTCGGGAGTTCGCCGCCGCGCAACCGCTGCGCGGCGCCCGGATCACCGGCTCGCTGCACATGACCATCCAGACCGCGGTGCTGATCGAGACCCTGACGTCCCTCGGGGCGCAGGTCCGGTGGGCGTCGTGCAACATCTTCTCCACCCAGGACCACGCCGCCGCCGCGATCGTGGTCGGACCGGAGGGCACCGTCGACGCCCCCGCCGGTGTCCCGGTGTACGCCTGGAAGGGCGAGTCGCTGGAGGAGTACTGGTGGTGCACCGAGCAGGTGCTGCTCTGGCCGGACGGGCAGGGCCCGAACATGATCCTCGACGACGGCGGTGACGCCACCCTGCTGGTGCACCGGGGCGCCCAGTTCGAGGCGGCCGGCGCGGTGCCGCCGGTCGAGTCCGCCGACTCCGAGGAGTACGCGGTCATCCTCGGCCTGCTGCACCGCTCGCTGGCCGAGGACAACACCCGCTGGACCCGGGTCGCCGCTGACATCAAGGGCGTCACCGAGGAGACCACCACCGGCGTACACCGGCTCTACGAAATGCAGCAGGCCGGAACGCTGCTGTTCCCGGCGATCAACGTCAACGACTCGGTGACGAAGAGCAAGTTCGACAACAAGTACGGCTGCCGGCACTCGCTGATCGACGGCATCAACCGGGCCACCGACGTGCTCATCGGCGGCAAGGTCGCGGTCGTGCTCGGCTACGGCGACGTCGGCAAGGGCTGCGCGGAGTCGCTGCGCGGCCAGGGCGCGCGGGTCATCGTCACCGAGATCGACCCGATCTGCGCGCTCCAGGCCGCGATGGACGGTTACCAGGTCGCGACGCTGGACGACGTGGTCGAGACCGCCGACATCTTCGTCACCGCCACCGGTTGCTTCGACGTCATCACCAACCAGCACATGGCCCGGATGAAGCACCAGGCGATCGTCGGCAACATCGGCCACTTCGACAACGAGATCGACATGGCCGGCCTACAGAAGCGTTCGGACGTCCAGCGGACGAACATCAAGCCGCAGGTCGACGTCTGGAAGTTCGACGACGGGCACTCGATCATCGTGCTCTCCGAGGGCCGGCTGCTGAACCTGGGCAACGCCACCGGGCACCCGAGCTTCGTGATGTCGAACTCGTTCGCCAACCAGACGATCGCGCAGATCGAGCTGTTCACCAAGACTGAGGAGTACCCGGTCGGCGTCTACGTGCTGCCGAAGCACCTGGACGAGAAGGTCGCCCGGCTGCACCTGGACGCGCTCGGCGTACGGCTCACCGAACTGACCAAGGAGCAGGCTGCCTACCTGGGCATTCCGGTCGAGGGACCGTACAAGTCCGACCACTACCGGTACTGAGTCCCGCCGTACGTGACGGCCGGGTCGGCTGGCGCTCCGCGCGTCGGTCGATCCGGCCGTTGCCGTCAGCGGGTACGGGCGGCGCGTACCCAGGTCCAGACGCAGTAGCCGAGCCAACCGAGTGCCACCGCGGTGGCGAGCGGGCGCAGCTTCAGCGCGCTCAGCGCGAAGATGACCGCGAGCACGACGAACCACGGTACGAAGGCCTTCATCCGGTCATTGGATCAGAGATCCGGTGTGCGGCGCCACGTTGACAAGCAGTAGAAGAAGGGCGCAAGGTAGGCTGTCCTAACTTAGGGACGCCTAATCGAGTGACCCGGAGTCCTGATGTTCGCCACCTACCTGATCGGCCTGCGCGAGGGCCTGGAAGCCACGCTGGTGGTCAGCATTCTGGTCGCGTTCCTGGTCAAGTCCGAGCGCCGGGACCGGTTGCCGCAGGTGTGGGGCGGCGTGGCGCTCGCGGTGGTGCTCTCCGTGATCTTCGGCTGGCTGCTCGAATACACCAGCACCACCCTGCTGGCCCGGTCGTCGGACCGGGAGCTGTTCGAGGCGATCACCTCGGTGGCCGCGGTCGCCTTCGTCACCGCGATGATCTTCTGGATGCGTCGGGCGGCCCGCTCGCTCAGCGGCGAACTGCGCGGCAAGCTCACCGACGCGCTCGCCGTCGGCTCCCTCGCCGTCGCCCTGATGGCCTTCCTCGCGGTGGTCCGCGAGGGCCTGGAGACCGCCCTCATCTTCTACTCGGCCGTGCAGGGTGCCGACGTCAACGGCGGCCCGCTGTACGCCCTGATCGGCGGGATCGCCACCGCGATCGCGATCGGCTACCTGCTCTACGCCACCGCCGTCCGGATCAACCTGACCCGCTTCTTCACCTGGACCGGCGCGCTGCTCATCCTGGTCGCCGCCGGCATCTTCAAGTACGGCACCCACGACTTCCAGGAGGCCGGCGTCCTGCCCGGCATCAGGAACCTGGCGTACTCCGGCCTGTTCGACCCGTCGACCTGGTACGGCACCCTGCTCAGCGGCATGTTCAACGTCACCGCCGAGTCGACCGTACTGGAGGTCGTCGCCTGGGTGGCGTACGCGATTCCGGTCCTGCTCCTCTTCCTGCTCCCCGGACGCCGCGCGTCCGGGACCACCGCGCCCGCCGCACCGGCGACCGTGGCCCCGTCGGCCTGACCCGATCGGCCACCCCGACCGATCGACCCTGCCCGTAGCCGCGCCCGCCGACCCGGCACCCGGCTGACCGCGCCGGAACACCCGAACCGCAAGGAGAACCCGAATGCGTACCACCCGCTTCCTGGCGCTGGCGGCCGCCGGCGCGCTCGCCGGTGCCGGCCTGGCCGGCTGTGGCGCCACGGACGACAGCGCCGGGGACGCCGCCGCCGGCGGTCCGATCGCGGTCAAGGCCACCGACACCGCGTGCGAGGTCGGCTCGACCGAGGTCGGCGCCGGTACGGTCGTGTTCGAGGTGACGAACTCCGGTGCCAAGGTCACCGAGTTCTACGTCTACGCCGCCGGTGACCGGGTGATGGGCGAGGTCGAGAACGTCGTCCCCGGCCTCAGCCGCGAACTGCACGTCGAACTGCCCGCCGGCACGTACGAGACGGCCTGCAAGCCGGGCATGATCGGCAAGGGCATCCGGGGCGCGCTGACCGTCAGCGGCTCCGCCGCGCCGCTCACCGAGGACGCCGCCCTGGCCGGCGCGACCGAGAGCTACCAGCGGTACGTGCAGAGCCAGACCGGTGCGCTGCTGGACAAGACCACGGAGTTCGTCAACGCGGTCAAGGCCGGCGACGTGGCGGGCGCCAAGGCGCTCTTCCCGGTGGCCCGCACCTACTGGGAGCGGATCGAACCGGTCGCGGAGATCTTCGGTGACCTCGACCCGAAGATCGACGGCCGGGAGGAGGTGCTGGAGGAGGGCATGGAGTTCACCGGCTTCCACCGCCTGGAGAAGGACCTCTGGACCACCGGTGACATCAGCCGGGACGGCCCGATCGCGGATCGGCTGCTGGCCGACGTCAAGGAGATCGTGGCCAAGGCGAACGCCGAGAAGCTCTCCCCGCTGAACCTGGCCAACGGTGCCAAGGAACTGCTCGACGAGGTCGCCACCGGCAAGATCACCGGTGAGGAGGACCGCTACTCGCACACCGACCTGTGGGACTTCAACGCCAACGTCGAGGGTTCGAAGGCGGCCATCGCCGCGCTCCGCCCGGTGCTCACCGAGCGCGCCCCCGACCTGGTCACGTCGCTGGACGCCGGGTTCGCCACTGTCGACAGCACGCTGGCGAAGCACCGCTCCGGCGACGGCTGGAAACTGCACACCGAGCTGGGCAAGGCCGACCTGAAGGAGCTCTCGGACGCCATCAACGCGCTCGCCGAGCCGATCAGCAAGGTCGCGGCGGTCGTCGCGAAGTAACGGCCGAACCGCCGGGTTGGCCGGTCCGGGGCCCTCGTCGGGTGGTCCGGTCGTAGACGGGTTGGGGGATGGGGCGTGACGGAGAATCGGGTGTCGCGGCGGCGGGCGATCGGGCTCGCCGGTGTGGCCGGTGCGGCGGGTGTCGGGGTCGCCGCCGGGGCGGGTGCGCTGTTTCGGGGCGTACTCGACCCGCAGCCGACGGCCGCCGCCACCGCCGCCGGGGCGGTGCCGTTCCGGGGCGAGCACCAGGCGGGCATCACCACCGAGGTGCCGGACCGGCTGCACTTCGTCGCCTTCGACGTGATCACCAAGGACCGGGCCCGGCTGGTCGAACTACTCAAGGACTGGACCGTGGCCGCCGCCCGGATGACCGCCGGCCAGGACGCCGGGGTGGTCGGCGCGGTGAACGGGGCACCGCAGGCCCCGCCGGACGACACCGGCGAGGCGCTCGGCCTGCCGCCGTCCGGGCTGACCCTGACCGTCGGGTTCGGTCCGACGCTGTTCCGCGACGCCGACGGCCGGGACCGGTTCGGCATCGCCGACCGCCGCCCGGCCGCCCTGGCCGAGCTGCCCCGCTTTCCCGGTGACGCCCTGCAACCGGAGATCTCAGGCGGTGACCTCTGCGTGCAGGCGTGCGCCAACGATCCGCAGGTGGCGGTGCACGCGATCCGGAACCTGGCCCGGATCGGCATGGGGGCGGTGAGCGTGCGCTGGTCGCAGCTCGGCTTCGGGCGTACGTCGTCGACGTCGCGGGAGCAGGCCACCCCCCGGAACCTGTTCGGGTTCAAGGACGGTACGGCCAACCTGAAGGCCGAGGAGACCGACCTGCTCCGGGAGCACCTCTGGGTCCAGCCGGGCGACGGACCGGACTGGATGACCGGTGGCTCGTACCTGGTCACCCGCAAGATCCGCATGATCATCGAGACCTGGGACCGGACCTCCCTGGCCGAGCAGGAGGAACTGGTCGGCCGTACCAAGGGCAGCGGGGCGCCGATCGGGCAGCGCGACGAGTTCGACGAGATCGACTTCCGGGCGACGGGTCCGGACGGCAAGCCGGCGATCGCCGAGACGGCCCACGTCCGGCTGGCCCACCCCGACCTGAACAACGGGGCTCGGCTGCTGCGGCGCGGCTACAACTTCGTCGACGGCTCCGACGGGCTCGGCCGGCTCGACGCCGGACTGTTCTTCATCGCGTACCAGCGGGACCCGCGCAAGCAGTTCGTGCCGATCCAGACCCAGCTTGCCCGTCGCGATGCGTTGAACGAGTATCTACGCCACGTATCCAGTGGGCTCTTTGCCTGCCCGCCCGGCGTACGCGACGAGGGCGATTTCTGGGGGCGCGCACTCTTTGACTGATCGTCGGGGTGGTGCCGGTCCCATGAATATGAACGGGGATGGAATATTGGTGCCATGAGAGCCCGGGTACTGGTGGTCGACGACGACCCCGCGCTGGCCGAGATGCTCGGCATCGTCCTGCGCAGCGAGGGATTCCTGCCCTCCTTTGTCGCCGACGGGGAGCGGGCGCTGGCCGCGTTCCGCGACAGCCGGCCCGACATCGTCCTGCTCGACCTGATGCTGCCGGGTATGAGCGGCATCGACGTGGCCCGGTCGATCCGGGCCGAGTCGGGCGTGCCGATCGTCATGCTGACCGCGAAGAGCGACACCGTCGACGTCGTGCTCGGCCTGGAGTCGGGGGCCGACGACTACGTGGTCAAGCCGTTCAAGCCGAAGGAGCTGGTGGCCCGGATGCGGGCCCGGCTGCGTCGGGGCGAGGACGCCGCGCCGGAGATGCTGACCATCGGACCGCCCGGCAACCAGATCACCATCGACGTGCCGGCGCACACGGTCAGCCGGGACGACGAAGAGGTCAAGCTGACCCCGCTGGAGTTCGACCTGCTGGTCGCGCTGGCCCGCAAGCCCCGCCAGGTGTTCACCCGGGAGGTCCTGCTCGAACAGGTCTGGGGCTACCGGCACGCGGCCGACACCCGGCTGGTCAACGTGCACGTACAGCGACTGCGAGCCAAGATCGAACCGGATCCGGAGCGACCCGAAATCATCCTGACCGTGCGCGGCGTGGGTTACAAGGCGGGCACCGGATAGCCTGGGGCACACTGTGGCTGACCCGGTGTTTCCCCCCGCTCTGACCCGTGCCCGTACCCTGGCCCGGGTGTTCCGGCGTGCGACGTTCGCCCGGTCCCGGGCGATCGCCGCCGGCCTGCACCAGACCTGGCGCCGGTCGTTGCAGCTGCGCGTCGTCAGCATCACCCTGGTCGCGTCGAGCCTGCTGGTCGGTGGCTTCGCCGTGCTCGTCGCCGAGCGGATCACCAACATCCTGCTCGACAACGCCACCGCCGACGTCAAGCAGCGGCTGGAGAACGGCCGGGACTACGCCGAGGGCCAGATCAACGTCTACACCGTGTCGTACGCGCCGAAGCTCAGCGCCACCTTCGAGACCACCGTCCGCTACCTCGCCGGCAACGATCCGGAGCAGGTCGCCGGGGTGGTGGTGGCGCTCCAGGCGGACGGCTACCGGACGATCGAGCCGGCCACCTCACCCGTCGGGGTGAACGTGAGCCCGATGATCAGCGACGAGTTGCGCGAGCGGGTGGCCGGCGGCGAGGTCGCACACCAGTTCCGGACCGGCAACCTCGACGGCGGTACGGCGAAGTACCTGGTCTACGGCTCCCCGGTGCCGACCGAGTTCGGCCAGGTGGAGCTCTACTACTTCGTACCGCTGACCCGGTGGGACAAGATCGCCGACGAGGCGCGGTCGACCGTGGTGGCCACCGGCATCACCCTGGTGCTGCTGCTCGGGCTCCTCTCCGCCCTGGTGACCCGACTCGTGGTCAACCCGGTACGGGTCGCCGCCCGGACCGCCCAGCGGCTCTCCGCCGGCCTGCTCGACCAGCGCATGGTGGTCAACGGCGAGGACGACCTGGCCCTGCTCGCCGCCTCGTTCAACCAGATGGCGACCAACCTCCAGCGCCAGATCGTCCGGCTGGAGGAGATGTCCCGGTTGCAGCGGCGGTTCACCTCCGACGTCTCGCACGAACTGCGTACACCGCTCACCACCGTACGGATGGCCGCCGACCTGATCTTCGCCGAGCGCGACGAGTTCGACCCGGCGGTGGCCCGCAGCGCCGAGCTGCTCCAGGCCGAGCTCGACCGATTCGAGGGGCTGCTCACCGACCTGCTGGAGATCAGCCGGTTCGACGCCGGCTTCGCCATGCTCGACGCCGAGCCGACCGACCTGGTGCCGGTCGTGCACCGGGTGGTGGACCGGCTCGACGGGCTGGCCGCCCGGTTGGGGGTGGAGCTGCGACTGACCGCGCCCGAGCTGCCGGTGATCGCCGAGGTGGACCCGCGCCGGGTGGAGCGGATCCTGCGCAACCTGGTCGGCAACGCCGTCGAGCACGGCGAGGGGCGTCCGGTCGAGGTGGTGCTCGGCGTGGACGAGCAGGCGGTGGCGATCACCGTGCGGGACCACGGGGTGGGGCTCAAGCCCGGCGAGGAGAAGCTCGTCTTCAACCGGTTCTGGCGGGCCGACCCGTCCCGGGCCCGGCAGACCGGCGGCACCGGCCTGGGCCTGTCGATCAGCCTGGAGGACGCCCGGCTGCACGGCGGCTGGCTGGAGGCGTGGGGGGCACCCGGCCAGGGCGCCCAGTTCCGGCTCACCCTGCCGGTACGGGCCGGTGACCGGCTCACCTCCGCGCCGCTGCGGCTGGTGCCGGGCGACGCCGAGGTCGGGGGGCTGGTGCCGGTGCCGGCCGGGGCGCGGTTGGCGATCGGCCCGGGGGCGGGGCCGGTGGTGCAGGTGACTGCCGGGGACCGGTCGGCGGACCCGGCCGGGACGCAGCGTACGGAGGCGACCACGTGAGTCGGAGGATCCTGCCCACCGCGACGGTGGCCCTGCTGCTCTGTGCCGGGCTGTTCGGCTGCGGCATTCCCGGCGAGAGCGAGGTACGGGTCGACGGCAAGGGACCCCAGTCCGGGCAGGACTCGGGTGCCGGCCTCACCCAGCGGCTGCCGCAGCGGCAGGACAGCGACCTCCCCGAGCAGGTCGCCGCGAACTACCTGACGGCCGCCGCCGGGGGCGAGACGAACGAGATCTACGACCGGGTCAACAGTTACATCCCGGAGGGTGGCGGCAGGCTCAAGCTGAAGGTCGGCAGCGAACCGGCGATCAACCTGGTCCGGCTGGTCGGACAGACGCAGGCGAATGGCCTGGAGGACCGTCCCGGCAGCTTCCTGGTCACGATCCAGGTGCAGCAGGTCGGCGTACTGCGGATGGACGGCTCGGTCGCCGAGCCGGAGCTGACCGACCGCAGCTACACCTTCGAGGTCGGTCCCGCGCCCGCCACCGCCGCCAGCCAGTCACCGGCGACCGGCGGGATGTGGGTGATCAACCCGCCGCCGGTGCTGCTGATGAGCACCACCGCCCTGTTCAACTACTACAGCCAGCGGACGATCTACTTCTGGAACGCCGGCCGGACCACGCTGGTGCCGGATCTGCGCTACCTGCCCCGGTCGGTGCCGAGGGAGTCGCAGGCCACCGAGTTGCTCGGCTGGTTGATCGGCGGCCCGGCGCCGTGGCTGTCGCCGGCCGCCGTGCCGCTGCCGGAGGGGACCAGCCGGATCGGCAACGCGCCGATGTCCGGCGGCCGGCTGGAGGTCAACCTCTCCATGCCGGCCAGCGAGGTGAACAACGACGTCGACCTGGACCGCCTCTTCACCCAGCTCGCCTGGTCCCTGCTCCCGCCGAACCCGGAGGGCGTCGGCGGTGACGACGGGGAACTGGAGCTGAAGATCCAGAGTCAGCGGCGGAAGGTGGCCGACGTCGACGAGCACCGACGCCTCAATCCGCCGTACCTGGTGACCGGCAGCCCGACCCGGTTCTGTGTCTTCGAGGGGGCGGTGCACGAGCTTCGCGACGGTGAGGAGGCGGCCGAGTCGGTCCCGATCGAGTCGGAGGAGAACCGCAACGTCCGGTCGGCCGCGTTGTCGCGCAACGGGAACCAGGTCGGTGCGGCGCTGGTCAGCCCGGACGGGGACCGGTGGCGACTGCGGGTGGCCAGCGGCGCCGACCCGCTGCGGGTCTTCGCCGCCAGTGAGTCGTACGCGAGCATGGAGCGGCCCGTCTGGCTGAAGGGCACCGACCCGAGGGCGCCGATCGGGCTGGTGGTCGCGGACGGGAACCTGTACCGGTTCGACTCCAACGCCCAACTGGTCAGGATCGGCCTGTCGGGTGTGTCGGGCCGGGTGACCGGGGTCGGCGCCGCACCGGACGGGCACCGGATCGCGGTCATCGCCGACGGCGCGCTCTACGTCGCCGCGCTCGGGACCGACGGCGGTACGGTCACCGTCGGCCGGGCCCGCCGGCTGGTCACCTCGCTGGCCACGGTGACCGCGGTGGACTGGAGCGGCGAGACCGGGCTCGCACTGGCCGGGGCGCAACCGGACCGGCGCTCGGTGATCGAGAACATCGGGGTGGACGGGGCGCTGGAGAGCCTGCTGGTGGACAACACCCGGGGCGACGTCCTGCACCTGGCCGCGTACCCGGACAACCCGATGAGCCGCACCCAGCTCGGGGTGATGTACGAGACCAACGGCGCCGTCTCGTCGACGGACCGGCTGATCGGCCGCGACCAGGTCGTGTTGAATCCGGGGCCGTCGCCGTCGCCGTCGGTGAACGCGTCGAGCAAGCCCAGCGCGCCGTTCTTCCGCTACTGAGCAGGGGCGGCGCGGGTGACCGGGGTCTGGGCGGAGCTGGCCGACCTGGTGCTGCCGGCCGGGTGTGCCGGTTGCCGGCTCACCGGGACCGCGCTGCGGCACGGTGTCTGCGCCCGCTGCGCCGACGCGCTCCAGGCGTTGCGTCCCGCCCCGGTACGGCCCACCCCGGCACCGCCGGGCCTGCCCGCCTGCGTGGCGCTGGGGGCGTACCAGGGGGAGCTGCGGGAGGTGCTGCTGGCGTACAAGGAACGGGGCCGGCACTCGTTGGCCCGGCCGCTGGGCCGGTTGCTCGCCGAGGTGGTCGCGGAGGCGGCCGGCGCACCGAGGCCGGTGCTGCTGATTCCGGTGCCGACCACCGCGCGGGCGGTCCGCGAGCGCCACGGTGACCACCTGCGCCGGCTGGCCCGGCAGGCCGCGCACCGGTTGCGGGCGGCGGGTTGGCCGGTGGCGCTGGGGGCGCCGTTGCGCGCCCTGCCCCGGCCCGATTCCGCCACTCTGGACAGCGCCGGCCGGGCCGAGGCGGCCGAACACGCCTTCGCCGTACGGGCGGGGCGGTTGCCGGCGGTGCGTCGTGCCGGTGCCGGCCGGTTCGTGGTGGTGCTCGACGACATCGTCACGACCGGGGTGACCCTGGCCTCGGTGACCACCTCGCTACGCGCCGTCGGTGTACGGGTGGACGCGGCGGCGATTCTCGCGGCAACGACCCGACGCGGTCGACGGTAACGGTCCGTGCAGGCGATTTCACACGATCGTGCCACAAGTGACTGTTTCCAAAGGTTCTTGGTTGCCGGGGGTGACTATGGACGAGACAGGAGTTAGCGTTTTGTTCACCAGGGGTATGAGGGACACCACCCGCTCCGGGTAAGGGAAGGAGGCGGCGTCATTCTCGACCGGTCGGTGCCGAAGGACGATTCCTGGGGGCAGGCTGACCGGGTTTTTTGGTTTCCGGACCGTCCGATCACAGGAGGTCACGCATGGATGTCGTGGTCAAGGGTCGTAACGTCGAAGTCCCGGAGCACTACCGGGTACATGTAGCCGACAAGCTCGCGAAGATCGAGCGCTACGACCACAAACTCATTCGAGTCGACGTCGAGTTGTCCCACGAACGCAATCCGCGACAGGCTGACAACTGTCAGCGAGTAGAGATCACTTGCGTCTCTCGTGGGCCAGTCGTGCGCGCCGAGGCGTGCGCCAAAGACTTCTACAGCGCCCTGGATGTGGCGATAGCCAAGCTCGACACCCGGCTGCGCCGGGCCGCCGACCGCCGCCGGGTGCACCGGGGCCGGCACGCGCCGATATCGGTCGCCGCCGCGACGGCGGGCCTGCCGGTGGCCCCCTTCGGCGATTCCGCCGTGGCCACCCTGACCGCCGAGCCCGACACGCGGGACGAGCCGGAGTCCGCCGAGGACCCGTACGACTACGAGGTGCACGAGCCGGGCCACATCGCCCGGGCGAAGCTGCACCCGGCCGAGCCGATGACCGTTGACGACGCACTGTTCCAGATGGAACTCGTCGGGCACGACTTCTACCTGTTCCTGGACAAGGAAACCGGGCGCTCCAGCGTCGTCTACCGGCGCAAGGGCTACGACTACGGGATCATCGCGCTCACCGAGTAGGCGCGCCGGTCGGTCGCGCGGGGCGCAGCGTCAGCTCGCCCCGCCGGCCGGGCCGGATCCGTTCGTGCGCCGGGCCCGGGAACGCAGACGGGGACGGGTCAGCGGAACAGATCCTGCGGCAGCAGTCCGTAGAGCACGTCGTCGAGGCGCCGCCCGTCCGGACCGGGCAGTCGGCCGCGCACCTCGCCCTCCCGCCGGAAACCGGCCTTCTCCAGCACCCGCTGCGAGCCCCGGTTGTCCGGCAGCGCACCGGCGGTCAGCCGCTCGATGCCGGCGTCGGCGAACGCCCAGCGGGCCAGCAGTCGGGCGGCCCGGCCCGGGTAGCCGCGACCCCGCCAGGCCGGGTCCATCGCGTACCCGATCATCGCTTGGCCGGTCTGCGGCTCCTGGTAGTAGAGCCCGATCTCACCGGCCGGCGTACCGCTCGCGGTGTCCAGGATGACCAGGTCGGCGCGTTCGCCGGCCAGCCAGCGGCCCGGTGCCAGCGCGCATCGCGCCGCCACCCGCGCCCGGTCCGGGGCGACCGGCGGGACGCTGGCGGCGACCACGTCCGGCAGGCTCTGCAACCGGTGCATGAACCCGGTGTCGGCGGCGGTCAGCGGGCGCAGCGTCACCACCCCGTCGGTCAGTGTGCCGCCGGGCAGGTCCGGCAGCAGCCGGGCCGCCGGACCCGGCGGGTCGGTCGCCAACCGGGCCCAGGCGACCAGGTCGTGCCGGCTGCCGTCCGGGGCGTTCCCGGCGCCGCGTCGGATCCCCTCCCGGCTGAACCCGCTGCCCAGGGCCACCCGTTGGCTGGCCTCGTTCTCCGGCTCGGTGAGCAGTTCCAGCCGGGCGAAGCCGTGGGTCAGCGCCCGTCCGGCGAGCAGGGTGGTGGCGGCGGTCGCCACCCCGCGACCACGGGCCCACGGCGCGACCCAGTAGCCGATCTCGCCCTGGTGACGCGGGGCCGAGACGTGGTCGAGGCCGATTCCGCCGAGCAGGCGGTCGGTGGTCGGGGCGGCGATCGCGTACGCCGCACCGCCTCGGGCCCAGACCGCCGCCGTACCCTCGCTGATCCACCAGTGGGCGTCGGCGGCGGTGTACGGAACGGGCAGGTGCGGCAGGAAGCGCCTGGTCAGCGGGTCTGCACAGCCCGCTACCAGGTCGTCGAGGTCGCCGTCGCGGAACAGTCGCAGCCGTACGGCCGTGTTCTCGATGCTCTCCCGGTTCACGCCGGACCCGTGCCGGTCGGGGCGGTCGGGCCGTCCTGTGCCAGTAGCGCGCCGACCCAGACGTCCACCCGGCCGGTCCGGTGGACGATGCCCTGCCGGTTGATGCCCTCGACCACGAAGCCGGCCTTCTCGGCGGCCCGTCGGGAGGCGTCGTTGCCGACGTGCGCCCGCCACTCGATCCGGGCCAGGCCGAGGCTGCTGTACCCCCAGGCGCAGACGGCGGCGAGCGCGGCCGGGCAGTAGCCCCGACCACGGGCGTGCGGTGCGACCAGGTACCCGACGTCGGCGACCGCCGGATCGTCGCGGTGGATCCGGAGTTCGATGGTGCCGGCGAAGGTGTCCTGCGGGTCGGCGATGACGAAGACCGCCCCGTCGCCGCGCCCCCATCGCCCCGGCGTGTGCCGGTGGACGAAGAACTCCGCGTCCGATCGCCGGTACGGATCCGGCAGCCCGAGCCAGCGCTGCGCCTCCGGGTCGCGGCAGGCGGTCACGATCGCCTCCAGGTCGTGCTCCTCCGGCCGGCGCAGCCGGATCTCCCCGTCGGCGGCGGTGGCGAAGAGCACCGGCTGCGGGCGGCCGAAGACCGCGGCCCGACGGGCGACGAGCGATCCCGGTCCGGCGGGCCCGCCGGCCCCGGTCGGGTCGGTGTCGGTGTCGGGCAGGTCGTCCGGCAGCAGCGAGCCGATCCAGCCGTCGGGACCGCCTTGGTGGTGCGGCTGGGCCAGCCGGAGCTGGCCCTCGACCCGGAATCCGGCCCGGAGCGCGACCAGCCGGGAGGCGTGGTTGCCCACCTCGGCCTGCCAGATGATCCGGCGCAGGCCGAGGTCCCGGAACGCCCAGCGGGCGACGGCGCGGGTGGCCCGGACGGCGACGGCGCGACCGCGCGCCCAGGGCGCGGTCCAGTAGCCGACCTCGCCCGAGCGCAGGCTCTGCTCGATCGTCACCAGGCCGCACGAGCCGAGCAGTTCGCCGGTGGCGGCGTCGCAGACCGCGAAAGGGGCTCCGGTGCCGGCGGCCCAGGCGGCCGGTGCGCTGCCGGTGACGAACCCTTCCGCGTGTTCTGGCAGGTAGGGGGCGGGAACGGTGGTCCATCGCCGGATGTCCGGATCCTGGCAGGCCCGGAGTACGGCGCTCGCGTCCGCCGCGTTCCAGGGGCGGAGCAGCAGGCCGCCCTCGACGATCTCCACGGGCTTCACGTCGGCCATCTTGCCGGAGAGTTCGCCCTGGGCGTAACTGGATTCGGCGCGTCTGCTCGGACCTATAGGGTGAATTGTCTGGTTCGGTGGGACGGGTCGCCAGCGCGGCTGCCGATTGCCCCGACGGAGCGCCTACGATGGTTCGGCAGACCGTCTAGGGGAGCGTTGATCCGTGTCGATTCTCGAAAAGTTCCTCCGCGCCGGCGAAGGCCGCATGGTGCGGCGGCTGAAGGCCGTCGCGAATGCCATCAACTCGATCGAGGACGACTATGTCGATCTCTCCGACGAGGAGCTGCGAGGCCTGACCGACCAGTACCGGCAGCGCATCGCCGATGGCGAGTCCCTCGACGACCTGCTGCCGGAGGCCTTCGCCACCGCCCGCGAGGCCGCCGCCCGGGTGCTCGGCCAGCGTCACTACGACGTCCAGGTGATGGGCGGCGCCGCGCTTCACTTCGGCAACATCGCCGAGATGAAGACCGGTGAGGGCAAAACCCTCACCTCGGTGCTGCCGGCGTACCTGAACGCGCTGTCCGGCAAGGGCGTGCACATCGTCACGGTGAACGACTACCTTGCCGAACGTGACGCCGCCTGGATGGGCCGGGTGCACGAGTTCCTCGGCCTGACCGTGGGCGTGATCCTGCCGAACCGGCCGGCCAGCGAGCACCGGGCGGCGTACGCGGCCGACATCACGTACGGCACCAACAACGAGTTCGGCTTCGACTACCTGCGGGACAACATGTCCTGGTCGCACGAGGAGCTGGTCCAGCGCGGGCACAACTTCGCGATCGTCGACGAGGTCGACTCGATCCTGATCGACGAGGCCCGTACGCCGTTGATCATCTCCGGCCCGGCCGAGCACTCCGCCCGCTGGTACGGCGAGTTCGCCGGCGTGGTGGCCCGGCTCCAGCCCGGCAAGGACGGCGAGGGCGACTACGAGGTCGACTACGCCAAGCGGACCATCGCGGTCACCGAGAAGGGTGTCGGCAAGGTCGAGGACCGGCTGGGCATCGACAACCTGTACGAGTCGGTCAACACCCCGCTGGTCGGTTACCTGAACAACGCGATCAAGGCCAAGGAACTCTTCAAGAAGGACAAGGACTACATCGTCAGCGACGGTGAGGTCCTGATCGTCGACGAGTTCACCGGCCGCATCCTGCACGGTCGCCGGTACAACGAGGGCATGCACCAGGCCATCGAGGCGAAGGAAGGCGTGGAGATCAAGCAGGAGAACCAGACTCTTGCCACGGTCACCCTGCAGAACTACTTCCGCCTCTACACCAAGTTGTCCGGTATGACCGGTACGGCCCAGACCGAGGCCGGCGAGTTCC
Organism: Micromonospora sp. NPDC049529; assembly: GCF_055586685.1. NCBI lineage: Bacteria > Bacillati > Actinomycetota > Actinomycetes > Micromonosporales > Micromonosporaceae > Micromonospora > Micromonospora sp. NPDC049529. The sequence continues at coordinate 444,960 of NZ_JBVJHT010000004.1, read as the reverse complement.
AGAAGGTCTACAACGTCGGCGTCGTGTCCATCCCGACCCACCGCGCGATGGTCCGGATGGACAAGCCGGACGTCATCTACAAGACCGAGAAGGCCAAGTTCAACGCCGTCGTCGAGGACATCGCCGAGCGGCACGCGGGTGGCCAGCCGGTGCTGGTCGGCACCGTCTCGGTGGAGAACTCCGAGATCCTGTCGCAGCTGCTGCGCCGCCGGGGCATCCCGCACGCGGTCCTGAACGCCAAGTTCCACGCCCGGGAAGCCGAGATCATCGCGCAGGCCGGTCGCAAGGGCGGGGTCACCGTCGCGACCAACATGGCCGGCCGTGGTACGGACATCCTGCTCGGCGGCAACCCGGAGTACCTCGCCGCGAACGAGCTGCGCCAGCGTGGTCTCGACCCGGTGGAGCACGAGGAGGAGTACAACAAGGCGCTGGAGGAGATCCTCCCCCGCTGGAAGCAGGCCTGCGACGAGGAGGCCGAGGAGGTCACCGACGCCGGTGGGCTCTACGTGCTCGGCACCGAGCGGCACGAGTCGCGCCGGATCGACAACCAGCTGCGTGGTCGGGCCGGCCGGCAGGGTGACCCCGGTGAGTCGCGGTTCTACCTCTCGCTCCAGGACGAGTTGATGCGGCGGTTCCGGGCCGGGGCGGTCGAGGCGGTGATGGAGCGCTTCAACATCCCCGAGGACGTGCCGATCGAGTCGAAGATGGTGACCCGGCAGATCAAGAGCGCGCAGGCCCAGATCGAGGGCCAGAACGCCGAGGTCCGCAAGGACGTCCTGAAGTACGACGACGTGATGAACAAGCAGCGCCAGGTGGTCTACGCCGAGCGGCTGCGGGTGCTCAACGGCGAGGACCTGAGCGACCAGGTCCAGAACATGATCCAGGACACCGTCACCGCGTACGTGACCGGCGCGACCGCCGACGGCTACGCCGAGGACTGGGACCTCGACCAGCTCTGGTCCAGCCTCAAGCAGCTCTACCCGGTCGGTGTGACCGTCGACGACCTGATCGACGAGGCCGGTGGCGAGCGCAACAACCTCGACGCCGACTTCCTGCTCGCCAAGATCCGGGACGACGCGCAGGCCGCGTACGCCCGACGCGAGGAGGAACTGGGCGGCGAGGCGATGCGCCAGCTGGAGCGGATGGTGCTGCTCCAGGTCATCGACCGCAAGTGGCGCGAGCACCTCTACGAGATGGACTACCTGCGGGAGGGCATCAACCTGCGGGCCTACGCCCAGCGCGACCCGGTGGTCGAGTACCAGCGCGAGGGCTTCGACATGTTCGCCACCATGATGGACGGCATCAAGGAGGAGACGGTCGGCTTCCTGTTCAACCTGGAGGTCCAGGTCGAGCAGGAGACCCCGCCGGCCGCCGCGGCCGAGGTCGTCCTCGACCAGGCCCCGGTGGAGATCCGGGCCAAGGGTCTGGCCCGGCCGCCGCGCCGGCAGGGGCTCCAGTACTCCGCGCCGACCATCGACGGCGAGGCGGGTGCCGGCGGTGTGGTCCTGGAACGTCAGGAGCCGCAGCCGCAGGCGCCGGCCCTCGGGGTCGGCCGTCAGGGACCGCCGCCGCCCTCGACCGCCCGGCGCACGCCGGCACCCGGTCAGGCGGTCGGCGGCGAGGGACCGTCCCGTAATGCGCCCTGCCCGTGCGGCTCCGGCCGCAAGTACAAGCGCTGCCACGGCTCGCCGACCGGTTCCTGATCCACCACCGGCCGCGACCTTCGGCGGCCGATGAGCACCACGCGTTCCGGGCCCGCTCCCGACCACTGACCGGTGGCCGGGAGCGGGCCCGTTCCCGGCCCGGACTTCCTTCCGTACCGGCACCGGGGCGTGCGCGCAGGGGTGTCAGAGCACTCGGGCGTCGACGGCGAGCCAGTTGCCCCGCCGTCGTTCCAGCCGGAACGCCAGCGCCCAACTCCGCTGGTCCGACCCGAGTACGGCAGCCGCCTCGGCAACCCCCTCCTGCGGCTCGCAGACCCGCAGCAGCCGCAGGCGTACCCCGTGCACCCCGCCGCCGCCCGCCCGGCCGACCGGAACCCCGCCACGGGGACGCGGGCCCGGTCGCTGGACGCGTTGCTCGGTCAGTCGGCGGGTGGCGGCGACGAGCTGTTGGGTGATCGCGCCCGCGTCGGCGCCCACCGACAGCGGTCGGGCGTGTGCCGCCGGCCGGTAACCGTTCAGGATCTCCAGGCAGGTCCCCAGGAACCGGCGGGCCGCCTGCCGTGCCTCGGCCGAGGCGGTGGCCCGTGCCTCCGGCGGCAGGGCGGCCGGAGGGCGGGCCGCCGGTGCCGCCCGGTCCCGTCCGGTGGCTCGGGTGCCCGGCCGCGGCGCCGACGGGACGCTCAGCGGCAGGGAGAGTTGCCCGTCGAGTCCCGGCGTCCAGGCCGGACCCACCAACTCGTCGTCGAACGGAGGATCGAGCGGTGGTACCGGGCGCAGCCGTACGGCGGGGCGGGCGAGTGGCCTGGTCCGTACGGCGGGCATCGGGATCCCTTCTATTGATCTTGCGTTTGCTTTCGTTTGCCTCCGACGGATTACATTAGTAGCGAACGATGAATGCCCCGTCAAGGTCTGTCGGGCAGCCCGTGACGGTCTGCCGGGCAGCATGGAGCGGGGTGCCACCGGACGGGTGGCACCCCGATGTCGACATACCCGGACCACTCCGGGGCGCGCTCCTACTCCGGGTCGCGCTCGATCAGCGGGTTGGTCCGTACCCAGTCGGCCGTTTCGGCGTATTTCTGCTGGATGTACTGTTCGAGCTGGGCCCGCTCGACCCGCCACTGGCCCCGGCCACCGATCTTGATCGCCGGCAGTTCGCCGCTGCGCACCATGTGGTAGACCTGCGAGTCCGAGACGTTCAGCTCGGCGGCGACGTCGGACAGCAGCAGGAACCTGGGTTCCACGGGCGACTCCCGGTGTTGGATCGTGTTTGCTTCAGTTTGCCACCGACTGCCGGTTCCGCTCGACTGCGGTTTCGAGTCGGTCCGCGTCGTGCGCCCGGTGGGCCGGGTTGCTGATCGGACACAGCCGGGAGGGGCACGTTTCCGGTCGGCGGCGGCGGGGTGTATGACAGGGACGGCGCCGGACGAGCCGGTGTCGTGGGGGTGAGCGACGCCGGTGGCGTCGTCGAGTGGGGGAGACGAGAACCGTGCGCGCAGAACTGGTCCGGGTGTACCTCCCGGCTACCGTGCCGATGCTGGCCGTCCTGCGCAAGCAGGGTGAGCTGCCGGCCGGCGAGGCGCACGCGGTGACCCCGATGCTGCGCGAGTGGTACGCCGAGGGCGACGAGGAGGAGTTGGAGTACGTCGCCTTCACCCGCGCCGCCCAGGACTCCTTGCAGCTGCTCCGGGAGGACCCCGCCGCCCCGCGCCGCCGGGTGGTGGTCTCCGCCGACCTGCCGGCCGCGATGGTGGGGCGGGCCGAGGTCGAGCTGGGCTCCAGCACCGTACGCCTGGACGGGCCGGTCCCGGTGGCCTCGGTGGCCGCGATCCATCTCGACGACGACGAGGCGGTCGAGGACGTCGGCGCGGCGGTCGCGGTGGTGTCCGAGGCGCTTGCCGGCGACCCGGACGCCCAGTTCACCGTCGACGGGGTCGAGGACCACGAACTGGCCTGGTACGACATCTCCGAGCTGGACGACCTCGGCTGACGAGGACCTCGGCTGACGAGGACCTCGGCTGACGGCGGTCAGGAGCGGGCTGCGCGGTCAGGAGCGGGCGGCGTCCGGCTCCGCCCGACGGTCGGCGGAGCGGTTGTCGGTTCCGCCCTCGTCGTCCCATGCGATCTCGTCGTCGTCCGCCGGCTCCGGTCGCCGGCCCCGGGCGGGGTCCCGCGCCTCGACGGAATCATGTGCCTCGTCGGTGAACTCGGTCTCGTCCGCGAACCCGGTCTCGTCGGTGAACCCGGTCTCGTCGACGCTCTCGTCGTCGGCCGGCTCGGCGGTCGGCGCCCGCAGGGTCCGCCCAAAGGCGATGAGCGCGGTGAGGGCACCGACGAACAGCACCCACAGGGCCTGGTTCGAGCGGTACTCGCTGAGCTGGTCCTGGAGCCCGCGGTCGACATCGCTCAGCGATCCGGCGGCGGCCAGCAGCCGGGCGCCGGCGGTCTGGGTGAGCAGTTCCGCCGCGAGCAGGAGCAGGCCGGGGCCGGCGCCCGCGACCAGGTAGGCGGGCCAGCGGGGCAGGCTGGCCCCGGGGTCGAGCGCGGTGGCCCGGCGGCGGGCCAGGCCCAGGTAGAAGAAGACCAGCAGGCCGGCGACGAGCCCACCACCGATCGAACCGGTCCGGGAGAACCACTCCAGGGCGCCGGTCTGCGACTGGTCGGTGTCGCCGTAGCCGTAGAGGGAGAGCAGCGGGTCCTTGAAGATGTTCAGGACCGTGTTGATCACGAAAACGGTCAGTCCGGCGGCGACCACGGCACCGACCACCGGCACCGCCCGTACGCCACCGGCGATCCCGCCGACGGTCGCCGCGGCGGCGACGGTGCCGGCCAGCACCGTGATCGAGTCGCCGTTGCCGTAGCTGAGGGTCACGGTGAGCGCGGCCAACAGCCCGACGAGCAGCCCGGCGCCGACCGAGGCGGCGAACCTCGGGGTGCTCCGGTGCACGCCGCGCCGGGTCAGCAGGTTGGCCACCACGACCGCCGCCGCCGCGCCGCCGACCATGCTGGCCGAGATCAGTCCGGGCAGGGCGAGCGCGGCCATCGCGATCACGATCGAGTTGATGTCCGAGGAGGTGATCTCGGCCTGGCCGATCCAGAGCATCGCGGCGAGCCAGCCGAGCGCCAGCACACCGAGGCCGAGCGCCGCGGGCGCGTACGTGGGCGGGGCGGTGCCGCTGTCCGAATCCGGTGCGGCCGGGGTGGTGGCCGACCGGTCCGGGGGCGATACGGCGGTGCTGCCGGACTGTGTGCTCATCGTCTCCCCTTCAACGGGTACCCGCCCGCCGCGCCGCTGGGACGGCGGGAGGGGGCGCGGCGTGGTTGGGTCGCCGGGCCTCTCAGCGTACGTGGCACGCGGGCGCGGGCCGCGCGCCACCTGCACGGCCCGGTCCGGCCGGCGCCCGGTCGGGTCGTGCCGTGATCGGTTCCGGTCGGGGTGCGTGGGAGGATTGGTCCAGGTCCCACCCCCGGACAACCGGCACCACCGGCGAACGGGCCACGGCGACCGGCCGACCGGCCGGAACAGGTGGGTCTGATTTCGCCGACGTTGTCGAGATCGTTCAGGAGCATGCGATGGACGCCGTACTTTCCGTACCCGAGCCGCGTAACGAGCCGGTCCGTGACTACGCGCCGGGGAGCGCCGAGCGGGACAGCCTCCAGCGGCGGCTCGGCGAGCTGGCCGCGGAGCGGCTGGACCTGCCGATGACCATCGGCGGTCGGCAACGGATGGCTGCGGGTGCCGCGATCGACGTCGTACAGCCGCACCGGCACCAGCACGTGCTGGGGGTCACCCACAACGCAACCAACGCGGATGCTCAGGCGGCGGTGACGGCCGCCAAGGAAGCTGCCCCGATGTGGCGGGGTTTGTCCTTTGCCGACCGGGCTGCGGTGTTTCTCCGGGCAGCCGACCTGCTCGCCGGGCCCTGGCGGGACACTCTCAACGCCGCGACCATGCTGGGCCAGTCGAAGACCGCGATCCAGGCCGAGATCGACGCCGCCTGTGAGCTGATCGACTTTCTCCGGTTCAACGTGCACTTCGCCCGCAAGCTCCTGGCCGAGCAGCCGAACTCGTCCGCCGGGGTCTGGAACCAGTTCGACCACCGGCCGCTGGAGGGCTTCGTCTACGCGGTCACCCCGTTCAACTTCACCGCGATCGCGGCGAACCTGCCGGCCGCCCCGGCGCTGCTGGGCAACACGGTGGTCTGGAAGCCGGCGCCGACCCAGCAGTTCGCGGCGCACTTCACCATGCAGCTGTTCGAGGCCGCCGGCCTGCCGCCGGGCGTGATCAACCTGGTCACCGGGCACGGCGTCGAGGTCTCCGAGGTGGTCCTCGCCGACCCGGACCTCGCCGGCATCCACTTCACCGGCTCGACCAAGGTCTTCCAGCAGCTCTGGAAGACGGTGGGGGAGAACCTCGCCGGCTACCGGGGCTACCCGCGACTGGTCGGGGAGACCGGCGGCAAGGACTTCGTCATCGCGCACAGCAGCGCCGACGTTGACGCGCTGCACACCGCGCTGGTCCGGGGCGCGTACGAGTACCAGGGGCAGAAGTGCTCGGCGGCGTCCCGGGCGTACGTGCCCCGGTCGCTCTGGGACGGCGGCCTGCGCGACCGGCTCGCGGCCACGGTCGAGTCCCTGGAGTACGGCGACGTCACCGACTTCACCAACTTCGGCGGGGCGGTGATCGACGCCAAGGCGTTCGCCCGGCACACCGCCGCCCTGGACATGATCTCCAATGCGGCCAGTTGCCGGGTGCTGGCCGGCGGCACGGCCGACGACTCGGTCGGCTACTTCGTCCGCCCGACCCTGCTGGAGTGCGACGACCCGGGCCACGAGGTCTTCACCACCGAGTACTTCGGCCCGATCCTCGGCGTGCACGTCTTCGACGACGCCCGGTTCGAGGACGTGGTGGCCCAGGCCGAGTCGGTCGCCCCGTACGCGCTGACCGGTTCGATCTTCGCCACCGACCGCCGGGTGCTGGACTGGGCGAGTCAGGCGCTGCGGTACGCCGCCGGCAACTTCTACCTCAACGACAAGCCGACCGGTGCCGTCGTCGGCCAGCAGCCCTTCGGTGGCGCCCGCGCCAGCGGCACCAACGACAAGGCCGGTTCCTGGCACAACCTGGCCCGCTGGATCTCCCCCCGCACGATCAAGGAGACCTTCGTCCCCGCCACCAACCACCGCTACCCCCACATGAACTGACCTCCCCCGCCCCCGCCTCCCCCGCCCCACCCCCTCTCGTTGTCCGCGATCTAGGGCGAATACGTGCTTGTTGATCTCCGGGCGCACGTATTTGCCCTAGATCGACGAGGCGAGAGGGCGGGGGAGGGAGGCAGGGGAGGCAAGGGGAGGTAGGGGGAGGGGGTGGGGATCTTTTGGGGAGTTCTTGAAAGATTGTGCGGAATGCCGGAATTGTGGCGTACTCTACCCGGCAGCGCAGGTGCTCGGGTGGGCGTGGGGGAGGTCGGTGCCCGGAGGGGGGTGTGTCGTGCCCCCGAATGGGTGACGATATCGAGCATCCTCACTGGACAGTCTGCCACGGACAGTGCACAGTGGAGCACAACCTGCCGCAGATCATGCCAAATCCTAGACGCGAAGGCGCCAAAGTGGCAGCGTAAAGGGCATGGCGGATTCAGGAATCAACCCAACGGCGGCAGCCCTACTCGGGCTGCTCCACGAAGGACCAATGACCGGCGGCCAGTTGATGGCTGCAGCCGAGCGGCGGCTGATGCCGTACTGGTCGATGACCCGGAGCCAGGTCTACCGGGAACTCCCGGTCCTGGCGGACCAGGGACTGGTCCGGCTCGGCAAACCCGGCCCGCGCTCCAGCCAGCCGTACGCGATCACGGCGGCTGGAAAGCGGACGTTCTCCCGCTGGCTGACCGACGTGCCGGGGCGCGACACGGTGCGCAACCCGACCGCGCTGCGGGTCGCCTTCGGTGAGCAGCACTCGGCGAACCAGCTGCGCAACCTCTACAGCGGGGCGAACGAGTACCACACCGAGGCCCTGGCGATGGCCCGCGAGCAGGCCAAGGACGCCAAGAAGGCCGGTGACTCGTACGGTGCCGCGGCGCTGGAGTTCGCCGTCCAGTACCACAAGGCGGCGCTCTCCTGGCTGAAGACGGCACCGGCCAGTTGATCTCGTACGGGGACCCGTCGCTGTGGGAGTGGGCCGCTTGCGCTGACGGTCGCTATTGTTGACAGTTGTGACCGCTGCCGATTATGCCGACCAGCTCAAAGACCTCGATGCCACGCTACGCAGCATCGAGGCAGTCCTCGATGTCGACCGGCTGCGCCAGGACAAGGTCAAGCTCGAAGAGGCGGCCTCCGCGCCCGACCTGTGGGACGACCAGGTCAAGGCCCAGGAGGTCACCTCCCAGCTCTCCTACGTCAACAGCGAGATCGAGCGGCTGGGCAGCCTGCGCAGCCGCCTCGACGACGCCTACGTCCTGCTGGAGTTGGCCGAGGCGGAGGACGACCCCGGCGTGCTCGGTGAGGTGGAGACCGAGATCGGTGGGCTCGGCAAGGCCATCCAGGAGATGGAGGTCCGGACCCTGCTCTCCGGTGAGTACGACTCGCGTCAGGCGCTGGTCGCGATCCGGGCCGGTGCCGGTGGGGTGGACGCGGCCGACTTCGCCGAGATGCTGCTGCGCATGTACCTGCGCTGGGCGGAACGGCACGGGTACCCGACCGAGGTGTACGAGACCTCGTACGCCGAGGAGGCGGGGCTGAAGTCGGCCACCTTCGCGGTCAAGTTCCCGTACGCGTACGGCACGCTCAGTGTTGAGTCGGGCACCCACCGGCTGGTCCGGATCAGCCCGTTCGACAACCAGGGGCGGCGGCAGACGAGCTTCGCCGGCGTCGAGGTGCTACCGGTCACCGAACAGACCGACCACATCGACATCGCGGAGAACGAGATCCGGGTCGACGTGTACCGGTCGTCCGGGCCAGGTGGACAGAGCGTGAACACGACCGACTCTGCGGTACGAATCACACACATCCCCACCGGCATCGTGGTGACGTGTCAGAACGAGAAGTCCCAACTGCAGAACAAGGCCTCGGCGATGCGGGTCCTGCAGTCGCGACTGTTGGAGCGCAAGCGCCAGGAGGAGCAGGCCCGACTGGCCGGTCTGAAGACCGACGCGGCCGGCTCCTGGGGCGACCAGATGCGCTCCTACGTGCTGCACCCTTATCAGATGGTGAAGGATCTGCGAACCGAGCAGGAGACCGGCAATCCGACCGCCGTCTTCGACGGCGAGCTGGATGGCTTCATCGAAGCCGGGATCCGTTGGCGTAAGCAGCGTCAGCTCGCCGGCGAGGTGGCCTGAGCGATGGCCCGCCGGGGCGCGTCGAGCGTCGACGGCGGGCCACTCCTTTCCGACATTGCGGGCCGATTGGGGGCCCGTGGGGCTTGGACTTTTCGTTACACCGCGTAGACTCACCACCCGTGATTCAGCTTGAGCAAGTGACGAAGACGTACCCGAAGGCGTCCCGGCCATCGCTCGACGACGTGTCGGTCTCGATCGAGAAGGGTGAGTTCGTCTTCTTCATCGGTCCTTCCGGATCCGGCAAGTCGACGATCATCAAGCTGCTGCTGCATGAGGTGACTCCCAGTAAGGGGAAGGTCGTGGTCAACAGCCGCGACGTCACCGGGATGCGCTCCTGGAAGATCCCGAACTTCCGCCGCTCGATCGGCTGTGTCTTCCAGGATTTCCGGCTGCTGCCCAACCGCACCGCGTACGAGAACGTGGCGTTCGCCCTTGAGGTCATCGGCAAGACCAAGGCGGTCGCCCGCCGGGTCGTGCCCGAGGTGCTGGAACTGGTCGGCCTCGGCGGCAAGGAGCACCGCTACCCGCACGAACTGTCCGGTGGCGAGCAGCAGCGGGTGGCGGTGGCGCGGGCGTTCGTGAACCGGCCGCTGATCCTGCTGGCCGACGAGCCCACCGGAAACCTCGACCCGGACACGTCCATCGAGATCATGCGTCTGCTGGACCGGATCAACCGCACCGGTACCACGGTCGTGATGGTTACCCACGACTCCAACATCGTCAACCAGATGCGCCGCCGCGTCATCGAGATCGAGAGTGGTCGCATCGTGCGCGACCAGGCCCGTGGCGTCTACGGCTGAGCCCCGGTGCTCGGACGGCCGGCCCGGCCCTGACCTGACGAACGACCCTCTGCGGAGATCCGGAAGGAACCCCCGATGCGCGTGAAATACGTCCTGTCCGAGGTGTTGGTCGGACTGTGGCGCAACGTGACGATGACCATCGCGATGATCATCACGATGGCCGTGTCGTTGACGATGCTGGGCGCCAGCGGCCTGATGTACCTCCAGGTCGACACCATGAAGGACTTCTACTACGACAAGATCGAAGTCGCGATCTTCCTGAAGGTCGACATCCCGGACGACCAGCGGCTGGGCCTCGAAGGGGAGTTGAAGAGCGACCCGCTCGTGGAGGAGGTTCTCTTCGAGTCCGGTGAGGACGCCTACAACAAGTTCCGGACCATGTTCCAGGACGCACCGGACCTGGTGAACGCGGTCAAGCCGGAGCAGCTTCCCGAGTCGTTCCGGGTGAAGCTGAAGAACCCCGAGGAATACCAGGCCGTCTACGAGAAGTACAAGGACACCGAGGGCGTCGACGAGATCGTCGACCAGCGACGGCTGCTCGACAAGATCTTCAACATCCTCAGCGCGGTCCAGAAGATGGGCCTGGTGGCCGCCTCGATCATGGCGATCGCCGCGCTGCTCCTGGTCGGTAACACGATCCAGGTCGCCGCGTACAGCAAGCGACGCGAGGTCGCGGTCATGAAACTCGTCGGTGCGTCCAACTGGTTCATCCAGGCACCGTTCGTGCTCGAGGCGGTGGTGGCCGGTCTCATCGGCTCCCTCATCGGCTTCGGCGCGCTCGTCCTGGGCAAGGTCTTCCTGCTGGACGGCTCGCTACGGGACCTGACCGACCTGCTCACCCCGATCGAGTGGAGCCGGGTGTTGCTGATGCTGCCGCTGATGGCCGGCGCCGGCTCGCTGATCAGCGCGGTCACCGCCTGGGTCACCCTCCGCTTCTACCTGCGGGTCTAACCTCCGGTACGGCGATCGGCGGCACATCCGCCGGTCCCGGGTACGAAACGGGACACAGGGGCCCCCGGCGGCGCGAAAAGCGCTAACCGGGGGCCCCTGTGCACGAGGTAGCATTCTGCCCGGCCGCCAACTCCAGCACGGCGGCCGTCGAACCAGCGGAGAGGGGTGGCGCGGATGCCACGGGAGAAGGGGCGCAAGGTCGTCGCCTCCAACCGGAAGGCGCGCCACGACTATGCCATCCTCGACACGTACGAGGCGGGCATGGCGTTGACCGGCACCGAGGTCAAGTCCCTGCGGGCGGGACGCGCGTCGCTGGTCGACGCCTTCGCCCAGGAACGCAGCGGTGAGCTGTACCTGCACGGGATGCACATCCCGGAGTACACCCAGGGCACCTGGACCAACCACGAGCCCCGCCGGACCCGCAAGCTCCTGCTCAACCGGATCGAGATCAACCGGCTGCTCGGCAAGCTGAAGGAGAGCGGCCTGACCCTGGTCCCGCTCTCGGTCTACTTCAACGACGGCTGGGCGAAGGTGGAAATCGGCCTCGCCCGGGGTAAGAAGTCGTACGACAAGCGCCAGGACCTGGCCAAGCGGGACGCCGACCGGGAGATCGCGAAGGCGGCCGGCCGGCGTGGCAAGGGCATGGACTGACCTGACCTGGGGCGACGCGCCGGGACGGGGATCCGGAATTAACTCGCTGGCGCGAGGCGTTAAGGTTGGGGTGGCTGCCACATCGGGTGGCCCCGTCTAGGGGGTGACTGGTTTCGACTTCGTACGCTGCGTCAGGGGAAGCGAGCCGAGGAAGCCGACGTCGTCTCGAGAATCGGTCGTCGGAAACCAATAAGCGCCAAGCAAAATCGCGCTGACTTCGCTCTCGCCGCCTGAGGCGAGTAGCAAGTCTGTCGGCCTGGGAGTGCCTTCGTCCCAGTCTGCCGGCATCAGCTAGAAGGCTGGCCAATCGAACCCGGTCGCGGGGTTCGTGCGGCGAGATTAATCAGCGACTGGGCCCGTCACACCAACTCGCTCGCGTGATCGGTGGGGCCGAGTAGAGGCATAGCGAGCTGCGCTCGGAGAAGTCCTGACAATCCGACGAAGGACCCGGGTTCGATTCCCGGCACCTCCACCCAGCGCTCTGCGCCCCGGTCCACGGACCGGGGCGCAGAGTCGTTCTCCGGCCGGATCCGTCCCGGAGCAGAGCCGGATCCGTCCCGGAGCAGACAGGACACCTTTGGGGGCTGGACACCGGCGGGGTGGTGGACTCACCATCAGCTCAGGCGGTAGGCGCTCAAGGAGGTGCGTCATGGTGACGGGCCCGATCCAGCACCCGGTGGCGGCGTTCCCGATCGACGACCCGGCCGCCCTGCGGGCGGCGCGGCGGCACCGGGTCACGCTGCTCCGCGAGATCCACACCTTCGAACAGGCCGTGGCCGGTCCGGCCGGTGACCCGGACTGGCGACCGCGCTTCGGTGCGCGGCTGACCGGGCTGCGCGGCGAGTTCACCGAGCACGTCAGGCTCACCGAGGGCCGGGCCGGGCTCTACGCCGAACTGCTCGACCGGGCACCCCGGCTGGCCCGGACCGTACACGTGCTGCTGCGCGAGCACGCCGCGGTGGCCGCCGTACTGGCCGGGTTGCAGCGACGGGCGGAACTGCCCGAGACGACCACCGAAGAGCTGCGCGACTCGGCCGGCGACCTGCTCGGCGAGCTGTCCCGGCACCGGCAGCGCGGAGCGGACCTGGTCTACCGGGCGTACGGCACCGACATCGGCCGTCCGAACTGACCGGACGTGGTGTTGGCGTCGACCGGTACGGAACCCGACAGTGCCCGGTGACGTCTGACCGACATGCGACGTCTTCCCGCTCCGCTGGGCCTGGCGATGGTGTTGACCCTCGCCGCGTGCGCACAGCCGGACACATCGACCGGCTCGGCGGCGCCGGACCGCGAGGACACGTTCCAACGGCGGGCCACCGAGGTCGTGGCGGCCTGGCAGTCGGCCTCCGCTCCGGGCTGGGGCAGCGGGTACGTTCCCTTGCAGGATCCGACCGTGGTGCCGGCCGACGCCGCGTTCGGTGCGGACACGAAGCAGGCCTTCGCCGCCGGTTGGTACCGGGACCGGGCGTCGGTGCCGACCGACGTACCGGCCGACGGGACGATCACCTTTTCCGACGGCACGCTCAGTGTGCCGTTGGTGAGCGCCGCCGACGCGTACCGCCAACTCGACCAGGGTGACCCGCCGCCATGCCCGGGGCGGGCGGCGCAACCGTCACCGAGCACGGCCGCAACCGGGCCGGACGGGTCGGTCAGCGGTCCGGCGGCGACCGCCTGCACCCCGCTCACCGTCACCGGGGTCGAGCTGGGCACGACGACCATCCGGACCAGCCGGGGCGAGGCGACCGTGCCGGCCTGGCTGTTCACCATCGACGAGATCGGTGCCCGGATCGCCCGGGTCGCGGTCGCGGCGAGCGCGACCGGGGCCGTGCCGGAGCCCTCGCCCGCCGCCACCCCGCCGGTGGGCCTGGTGGGCGCCCAGGACCTGGTCGGGGCCGACGGGCTCACGCTGACCTACCGGCTGGGCGTCGGCGCCTGCGACACCGAGATCACCCCACTCGTACGGGAACAGGACAACCTGGTGCTGGTCGCCGGCTCGGCGGTCCGCTCCGCCGGCATCTGCACCGACCAACTGCTGCTGCAACCGGTCACGGTGACCCTGGGCGCGCCGCTGGCCGCCCGTACCGTGCTCGACGCCGTCTCCGGGCGGCCGCTGATCCTGACCGCGGCCCGCTGATCCTCCTCGGCGGGCCCGGTCCGGGCAGCCGCGCTCGCGCGGCGCGTCCTGATCCGCCGGCGGTCTCCCTGCCGCCGGCGGATCAGGGCAGTTCGATCGGCAGGGTGATCCCGTCGAGGCTGCGCGCGCAGGCGCAGGAGCGGTCCAGCGGCAGCGTGGCGACCGCGTCGAGGAGCAGTTCCCGCAGCCGTTCGGTGTTCTCCCCGAAGACCCGGAACACCTCCTCCTGGGTCACGCCCGCGTCACCCTCGACCCCGGCGTCCAAGTCGGTGACCAGGGCGATCGAGGTGTAGCAGAGCGCCAGTTCACGGGCGAGTACGGCCTCCGGATGCCCGGTCATGTTGATCACCGAGCCGCCGATCGTGGTGTACCAGCGCGACTCGGCCCGGGTCGAGAAGCGCGGCCCCTCGATCACCACCATCGTGCCGCCGTCGCGCGCCTCGATGCCCTGCCGCTGCGCGGTGGTCAGCACCGCCCGCCGTCCGTCCGGGCAGTACGGGTCGGCGAACGACACGTGCACCGCACCGGTGTCGTAGTACGTCTGCTCCCGGCCACTGGTCCGGTCGACGAGCTGGTCCGGGACCACGAACGCACCCGGTCCCAGGTCCGGCCGCAGGCCACCGACCGCGCACGGGGCGAGGATCTGCCGTACGCCGAGCGAGCGCAGCGCCCACAGGTTGGCCCGGTACGGGATCCGGTGCGGCGGATGCCGGTGGTCGCGCCCGTGCCGGGGCAGGAAGGCGACCGGCCGACCGGCGATCTCGGCGATCGTGATCGGGTCGGAGGGGTCGCCGTACGGGGTCTGCACGGCGTGCTCGGTGGCCCCGTCCAGGAGGGCGTAGAGGCCGGAGCCTCCGATGATGGCAAGCTCTGCGTGTGCACTCACGGGGCCTACCCTGCCATCCCCGGCCGCCCCGCGGTCCGATGGGCCCGAGGCGTTCGCCGGCCCCGGCCGTCGACAGAGGAGTCGGGCGATGTCGGGTGATCCGGACGGGCCGGCATATCCCCGATTGCTCAACTCGCACTGGCCGTCCAGACCTTAGCCAGCGACAGCCGTGCAAGCTATGGTGCGAGGCATGGCGTTGACTGCGCGCATGGTCGCGTTTGACGGTGTGGATCCGGTATGGCCGACGATGTTCGGCCCTGCCCGTGACTGCGCCCCCGAGTAGCAGATGTCCGGCGTACAGGGTGAGGGCCAGGCGATCGGGGGGCGCGCGATGGCGTCGATGACCGGGCAACTGCTGGTCGCGACCCCGTCCCTGAAGGATCCCAACTTCGACCGTACGGTGGTGCTGCTGGTCGCGCACGAGCCCGGCGGCGCCCTCGGAGTGGTGCTCAACCGCGCCACCGAGGTGCCGGTCGCCGACGTGCTCGGCGCCTGGGGCAGCCTGGCCGGCGAGCCGGCGGTGCTGTTCGAGGGTGGGCCGGTGCAGCCGGAGTCGGCGATCTGCCTGGCCCGGATGCGTACCCCGGCCCGTCGGGTGAAGGGCTTCCACCAGGTTTCCGGTGCGGTCGGCACGGTGGATCTCTCCGTCGACCCGGAGCGGATCGGGGACGCGGTCTCCGGGATCCGGGTCTTCGCCGGGTACTCGGGTTGGTCGCCGGGGCAGCTGGAGGCGGAGATCGATGCCGGCTCCTGGTTCGTCCTGGACGCCCTGCCCGGTGACGCGTTCGTCGACCGGCCGGACGACCTGTGGCCGATGGTGCTGCGTCGCCAGGGCGGCATGATGGCCGCGGTGGCGCACTTCCCGCCGGATGTGGCCCTGAATTAGCAGGTCGGGGGATTGGTCTGCGGAAGCGACCCCTCCGATATGACCCGGCGCCCCGGCGTGTGTATTATTTCGTGAGTGCCCGAGAGATCGGGTCGGCAGGTAGGGGGCCGTGGCGCAGCTGGTAGCGCACCACACTGGCAGTGTGGGGGTCAGGGGTTCGAGTCCCCTCGGCTCCACCCTATAATTGCTGGTCAGGCGGCATAATCGATCGATTGTCGATTATGCCGCCGTCTGTTCCTCTCGCGACGTCTCACACTGCGGCTTGCCAAGGGAACGCATCGGCCTGTTCTGGTTGCCTGAGTTCCGGCGCTCGCCGCCAGCTGAGGGTACGCAAGCCGAATTTGCGTCCGGGTTGAATTCCCCGGTGGTTGCGGCTGCGCCAGCCCGTCGCCCGCCCAGTTTGTCAAGAGATCGTGCGGCCCGGGGGCCGTCGGCGAGACACTGCACCACATCGGACGTGTGTTGGTCCGGCAATGGGCCTGGGTAGCCGTGGAATACGTGTCCGATGCCGTCCTGCCGGGGCTGCTGGCCGTGATCAGGTCCGTTCGGCGTCGCGGCCTGATGATGGGGTCGGAGGTGTCGGCGAGCGGCAGCTACGAGATTCGCCGGATAGCCGGGGTTCCGATTTGCGACGACCTCGTCGGGCCGTCCGGCTTGGACCGCTCTACCTTGATCTAGCACGACGATCTGGTCGCGGCACGGCACGGCTTCGCCGAGGTCATGGGTGATGAACAGCCAGGCCGATGCTGTCGGTGGGGTGGCGAGGGTGTTGGCGATGCCGGCCCGGGTGGAGACGTCGAGCATGGGTGTCGCCTCGTCGGCGATCAGTAGCCGGCTCACCGACGAGGGCGCGGGCGATCGCGACCTGTTGCCGTTGCCCGCCGGATAGTTGATCGGGGCTGCGGGCCAGATCGGTGGGGAGCCCGGCCAGGTCGAGGGACCGGCTGATTCGGGCCGGGTGGAGGTGACGGGGCGTACCGGCGATCCGGAGAGGTTCCGCGACGCGGTCGGCGACCGTCATCGCGGGGTGAAGGGCTCCGTAGGGCCCTGGGCGACGAAGCCGAGTCGGTGTCGCATGGCGCGTAGGCGGCGTTGTCAGTTCTGTGCCGGCCGCCTCAACCTGGCCGGCGGCGGGCCCAGGGCCCCGGCAAAGTCACGTGATGCCGAGTGGTGCCGGCGGGCGGGTGCTGTCGCGGGCGTGATGCCGGTTCGCGGCGGCGATGTTGGTGACCCCGGCGGTGCGGAGTGCGCCGATGGCGGCGTTGCGTAGGGCGGCCATGTGGTGGGGGTCCGGTGCCGGTGCTGTCTCGGGATCGGTCTTCGTCGAAGGTGACGTCTCGCATACAGTGGATCTTTTTGCGATCGACTGGTGACCACGGATTCGCGTCGCCAGTTGCGGCGGCCTGGCCTGGTGCACATGCAAGTCGGTGATGGCATAGACGGTCTCGGTGGTGAACCGTTTCGGCTGGTCGAGGCGACGTCTGCGGGGTGTGGGAAAGTCGATCCTGGTGGAGACGGTCAGGATCTTACAAGTGCGGGTCTCGCGGCGGCCGTGGCCGCGGTCGGTGTCGCGTGCGGCGTCGGGGGCGGCCCGCCAGGGCAGGCCGGCGAGTTGGGCGTGCAAGGTGGGCTGGTTGGCCTTGACGGTCAGGATCCAGTGGGCGCCGCGTTCGGCGAGGTAGGCGACGTGGTCGCGCTGGCAGTGCAACTCGTCGGCCGTGATCACCGTGCCGTGTAGGTCGCCGATCTGATCGGGCGGCGGTGCGAAGCGGGTGATTTCGTTGGTCTTGCCGTCCACGGCGATCGTCGGCCGCTGGGCGGGCGCTGCCGCCACGGTCCGGGTGGCCGCGCTGAGCAGGTCTGGGTCCAGGGCCTGCAACAACCGGCGGATCTTCCTCGCCAACCGGCATGATTCGCGACCCCCGAACCACCGTGACGATCCGACCTCCAGCCTTTCCACCTCTGTAGCCATCAACGGAACGGCGACGTCCGCACGACGTTCGCACCCGTGTTGACCATTGCCGGCAGTCGATAGCGGATGGTGAGGACGGCGGCGACGTAGGGCTTGTCGACGGCCCAAAGATCGGCTAACGTCAAAGACGGGGCCCGTCACGATCACTCGTCGTGCGGCCGTCGCAATTCAGGGAATTGCCCTGTATTCGGCGAGGAGAGTGGGTGCTGCTCTTAAGGCGGCTTGCGTGCGCTAGCGGCGTTGCAGCATTGCTTAACGGGGGAAGTTGCATTTACAACGGGGGATTACAGTGGACAATGATCGAATATCCCATTAGCTCCCGATTACTGGCCACAGCAGAGAAATGCCTCGGCGCACGGCTGCCCGGTTGCCGCGCGCAGGGCTGGCCCATGGGAAGCCCGCGAAACGCGGTTGTTGTACCAGTGCGTTCGTTGACGCAGGCAGTCGCCCCAGGACCACGGCACGGGGACCACCAGGCGAAGACCCATAGCCCGAGGACGGGGCCGGGCGGGGTGGAGGAAAACACCACCGGTCCGCGGTGTCGAGGACGCGATCGCCAGGGTGATACCGGCCAATCCGATGAGTGTCGTCCTGTCGGTTCTCGACGTCCGCACATGCCGTGGACAAACGCCTTTTCCAACAACGAGCCGTACCGGCTCGATCCGACGCTCCGCAGCAGCAATGGTCCTTGGGCGAGAGCCTCAGTCTTAGTGAGGGATTTGCGGAATGCCCCAACTCGATTTAGTGGTCCTGGGCCTCGGGTACGTCGGTATGTCGCTCGCCTGTGAGGCTTTACAGAGTAGGCTTCGAGTGGTGGGCGTCGACGTCGACAGCGCCATTGTGGATGGCCTCATGGCCGGCCGCTCCCACGTCCGCGACGTGTCCGACGACGATCTCGGGCGGATGCTCGCCGGTGGCTTCACGGCTACGACTTCCACCGACGTCATCAGCACCGCGGCAACGGTGGTGATCTGCGTCCCGACTCCGTTGGACGATCAGCGCCGTCCGCACCTCTCAGCCGTCCAGGCCGCCGCGCGCCAGGTCGCGGCCCACCTCTCCCCGGGCACCCTGGTGGTCTTGGAATCCACGACCTATCCGGGCACGACGGACGAGATGATCCTGCCGATCCTCGAAGAATCTGGTCTGACCGCCGGCACCGGATTCTTCCTGGCCTTCTCGCCGGAGCGAATCGACCCGGGCAACTCCGAGTTCAGCTTGCGCAACACGCCGAAGATCGTGGGCGGCTATACAGCGGCCTGCGCGAAGGCGGCCGAGAGCTTCTATTCGCGCATCGTCAACAAGGTGGTTCCGGTACGAGGCACCAGGGAGGCCGAGATGACGAAGCTGCTCGAAAACACCTACCGGTACGTCAACATCGGGCTGGTCAACGAGATGCTGTTGCTGAGCAAGTCGTTGGGCGTGGACTTCTGGGAGGTGTTGGGCGCTGCGGCGACGAAGCCCTTCGGTTTCCAGCCGTTCACTCCCGGGCCGGGCGTCGGCGGTCACTGCATACCCGTCGATCCGATCTATCTCTCCCACCGTCTGCGGGACCTGGGCAGCAACTCGGAGTTCATCGACATCGCCGACCGGACGAACGAACGCATGTCACGCTATATCGCAGCGCGAGCGATGAACCTGCTGGCGCCCTCTGATGACCACCCCGCCTCGGTCGCGCTGCTGGGCGTCACCTACAAGGAGGATGTCGCCGACGCCCGCGAGTCCCCGGCCGTTCCGCTCGCCGAACATCTCGTCGCCGCGGGCGCCGAGATCAGGTTCCACGATCCGTACATCGAGCGCCTGACGGTGCACGGCATCGACCTGGTCGCGCTGCCGTCGCTGGACGAGGCGTTCCGGTTCGCGGACGTTGTCGTCGTGCTACAGAGGCACAGCCAGTACGCGAGCACCGACTTCAGCCCGGCGCGGGTGGTGCTGGACACCCGCGGCTTTCTGCGGGGCGACAACGTGGTGCGGCTGTGACCGCCCTGACTGCGGCCGCCGACCCCGATCGGGGTCATTCGGCCCGACCGACCTCGCCCACCCTATGCTGGCCGGCCGCGCCCGACCCGTACCCCTCGGAGAACTCATTGCCGACGATGTCCGCGAACCTCGACCACCTCCGCAGCAAGCGGGTCTTCGTCACCGGCGCCGCCGGCTTCATCGGTGGACACCTCGTCCGTCAACTAGTGGCACTCGGCGCGGACGTCTCGGGGCTCGACCGCAAGCCGTTCGCCGACTTCCCCGGCACACGTCACCTTGTCGGCGACGTGACCGCCCTCACCCCCTCCACCGTCCGTGAGTTCCAGCCGGACATCATGTTCCACCTGGCATCCGTCGTTGGCGTGACGACAGCGGCCGCAGACGCGGGCAGCACCACCGCCGTCATCCTGGACGGCACGAGAAGTGCACTCGATGCGGCGGTGCGCGCTGGTTGCCGGCACTTCGTGTTCGTGTCGTCGTCCGAGGTCTACGGGGAACCGACCGCGTTCCCCGTCACCGAATCGACGCCCCACGCACCGCTGTCGGCCTATGGCAAGGCCAAATCCGCAGCGGAGCAGCTCGTCCGGGAGCAGGCGGAGACCCACGGCATCCGCGCGACCATCATTCGCCCCTTCAACGTCTACGGGCCGCAGCAGCGTCTCGACTTCGTGATCCCCCGCTTCGTGTCCCTGGCGCTTCGCGACGAGCCCATAACCGTCGTCGGGGACGGTCAGCAGCTGCGCACCTTCACCTACATCACGGACTTCGTCGCGGGCACTCTGGCCGCGGTGGCCGAGGAGGCCAGGGGCTCAACCGTCTACAACATCTCGGGGGCGGACACCTGGAGCTTGGAGGCTGTCGCCGTCGGTGTGGTGCGCACACTCGGCTCCCGCAGCCGGATCGTCACCGTCGATCCGGCCGACCTCAACCGGCCGCCGCTCATCGAGATCAAGCACCGGGTCGCCTCGCACAGCCTTGCCGGTCGCCGGCTCGGATACGCCCCGGAGGTGTACCTGATGGAAGGTGTCGGCAGGGTAGCCGCGGCGATGCGGGAGCCCGTCGATCTGGCCGGGGTGAGCTGAATGCCATGTCGCGAGGTTGCACTCTCACCGTCGGGGCTACGCGGCCCGCTGCGGCGACAGGGGTCGACGTGAGCGCCACGACGGTCACGGGACTGAGCACGGTGACGGAACGGCGGACCTGGGCGGCGATGGCGGCACAGGCTGTCGGAGCCACCTTCTTCCACAGCTGGGAGTGGGCCGAGTGCGTCAGTAGGGAGTTCGGCTGGCAGCCCCATCGGCATGTGATCGACACGATTCGCGGCCGTTGGCTGTGTCAGAGCTTCCGGACACCGCGTGGGCTCGAGTCGGCGCCCATCGGTTACGGCGGCCCGCTGCCGCTGCCCGACGGCGCGGAAACCGACCAGCCGGAAGCCGTCCTGCGTGCTGTAGAGGAGGCGGAGGGCAGCTCGTTCGCCAGGATCGTCTGCTCTCCCGGCCTGATGCCGGTGCTGGATCGGCCGGGCGGGCGGGAGCGCAGGACGAGCGTCGTTCGCCTCGCTGGCTCCTGGGACCTCACCTGGTCCTCCGTTCTCACCGGCAACGCCCGGACCGCGACGCGCGCATGCTGGCGAAACGGTGTCACGGTAACTTTGGTCGGGGATGCGGACGAGGTGGACGGCATCTACGACCTCTACGACGAGTCGATGGAACGGGTCGGCGCCACCTATCGTACGTCTCCCGATCTGTTGCGGGCCCTGGTGTCACTCGGCGACGCCCACGTCTGGCTGTTGCGGGCCGACTGCCAGGGTCGCCCGATCGGCGTGGGCATGTTTCTTCGGCACGCCCGGCATCTGTTCCACTGGATCGGCGCCTACCGCTCGCCGGACCGTCGACTCATGCCAACGCACGCGATCCTCGCCACCGCTTTCAAGATGGCCGTCGACCGAGGGACCGCAGCGGTCGACCTGGGCGCCTCCATGACCGAGGGCCAACGATTCGCCAAGTCACGATGGGGCGCCGTGGAACTGCCGTATCTGGTGTACGAACGGGAGGTCTCGTGACTGGAGGACTCCAACCTCTCATGCCGATCTGGGGCTTGGATGTCCACCAGCTCGACCAGCGTTGGCTCGACCGAGGGTACGGCGTCGAAGCGCTGCTGTTCCGCGCTGACGAGCTGCACGAGCTGGCCACGCTGGAACGCAACCTGTCGGCCGTGGCACCGGCGGTTCCCCTGACCATGCACTTCCCGATGGACGCCAACTACCTCGAAGATCGCTGGATCCGGGACCGGTTGTACGAGTTCATCGACATCGCGCTGCGCCGTGGCGCACGGGGAGTGGTGGTGCACACCAACTACCTGATTCCCGTGGAGCGCCTACACCGGCACGATCTAGCCTCGTTGCGACAGCGATTCCTGGAGGTGTTCGGCGAGGTGGACGAGTACCTCGCCGGGACCGGGCTCTGGCTCGGCGTGGAGAACATGCCGCTGGTCGGCGACCTCGGTGACGATGTGGACGCTGTCTTCGTCTACCCGTCCGACTTCGCCGGCCTGCGCTTTCGCAACGTCGGGATTACCTTCGACCTCGCGCACTGGGTCGGTGCGCTGGAGAGCACGCACGAGGCGGCCCGGTACGGCGTGGCGGCAGACATCCTGCCACCGATTCAGCATTGCGGGCTTCTCGACGTCACCGCCCTGCGGGACAGGATCAGGCACCTGCATTTCGGTGCGGTGTCTGGTGTCGCGCTTCCGGTTCGCCGGTCGCGGGCGCGGGGGGGCGAACTCCCGGGCGATGACGCGCGGTACCTGGCCCTGGCACAGTCGCTGTGCGGTGCCGGACTCACGGTGAGCCTGGAGTTGGCCGAGGCGGACTACCGCCGACGCGTGAACCTGTGGCGTGGGCTCGACTGGTTGAGCACCCGCGGCCTCGTGACTGGTGGGCGGGCCGCAGTTTGACAGACACACGTTACGTTCCGATGCCGGACACGGTCCGGGCAGCCGTCTACGACGACGCGCCCACCGCCCTCGACCTGTGGTGGCTGGCCCGACAGCCACACCGGAACGCCGCAGCCGCCGCGAGCCGTGCGCTCGCGAGGTACCTGCGGTCCCGCGACCCGGTGCTGCTGACGGACTCGGGCACCAGTGCACTCGTCCTGGCGCTGCGATGCTTGGGCGTCGGCACCGAGGACGAGGTCGTTCTCGCCACGTTCAACTGTCCTCAGGTCATCGACGCGATCCTGGCCGTCGGCGCGGTGCCGGTGCTGATCGACAGCGATCCGGCCACGGGGGCACCCGACCCGGCCAGCCTGGCGCGTGCGATCACCGGCCGCACGCGTGCCGTCGTCCTCACCCACCAGTTCGGCGCGGTGGCCGGGAGCACCAGCGAACTGCTCGACCTGGCGCGATCGAGGGCGATACCCGTCATCGACGACGCGGCACAGGTCCTGGGTGCGGGCCTGCGCGGCGTTCCGGCGGGTCTGCTGGGCGACGTCGGCGTGCTGAGCTTCGGGCGGACCAAGCCGGTGAACTGCTTCGGCGGCGGCGCGCTGCTCCTGACGTCCCGCCTGCAGCCGCCCCGGCTGTCTTCTCCCGGCGGGAGCTCTGTACGCGGTCTGGCGCTGAGGCTGGGGTACGAGCGCTTTCTGCGCTCACGCAGCCCTGCGGTGCGGCGTCACCTGTCGCGGGTGCTCGCGCCACGCCCGCTGCTGGACGACGTTGCGGAGGCGCTGGCGGCCCGGCCCGAGGGTGTGGATTCGCCCACGACGATGGCCCCGGCATCGGCCACGCTGCTGCTCCACAAGATCCGTCGACTCTCACGGGACGTGATGCGGTGGCGCCTGCGGGCAGGAGCGCTCGCCGAACTGCTCGGGGACCTTCCCGTGGGGTTGCCGTCGACGCGGGGCGAACAGTATTCAGGTGCGTCGTTCGTGCTCCGCGTGCCGGCCGAGGACCGTTGGCCGTTGGGAGCTTTTCTCAGCCGGCGCGGCTTCCAGACCAGCTGGGTGCACTATCCGCTGCACCGTCAGAGGCGCTATGCCAGGTACGCGAACCAGGAGTATCCCGGCGCCGAACACCTGTGGCAGCGCATCCTCCTGATCCCGTGCCGTTCCCTGACACCCACCCGGCGGGTACAGCTCGCCGCCTCGATTCGGGAGTACCTCGGATGATGACGCGACAGGTCGACCGGGAGGTTGACCGGCTGGTCGAGCGGGACCGCGACCTGCTGGTGGAGCTGACCACCGAACTCATCGGCTGCCGCCCGACGTACGTAGGCCCGGTGACGGGCATTCGTAGGGCACAGGACATCATGACCGGCGCGCTGCGCGACGCCGGTATGCGACTGGTCGACGTCCCGGCAGCCACCGACCTGCGGCACCATCCCCTCTATGTCGGCGTTGAGGAGTGGGGGGACGACTTCGCGGGTTACGAGCCGGGCGTACATCCGCTCGTTGTCGGTCGGGTGGATGTCGACGCCGCGTTGCCCACGCTGGCGCTGAGCGGGCACATCGATGTGGAGCCTGTGGACGAGGAGGAGTGGGCGGATCCGGTGCTCGCCGTGGGTCGCCTCCGCGACGGAGCGGTCTTCGGCCGTGGTGCCTCCGACATGTTGGGCGCGCTCGCGGCCTACACCGTCGCCGTGCGGGCCGCGGCGCGGCTGGGTGGTCCCTCGGTGAATCTGGAGGTGCACAGTGTGCCCGACGAGGAACTGGGCGGCAACGGCACGCTGGCACTGCTGGCCACGCATTCCGCTCCGGAGTACGTGCTCATCGGAGAGCCGACGTCCATGCGGATCTGCGAGGCGACCCTTGGTTTCCACCACTTCGTTCTCGACGTGGATGGCCGGCGTACCCACATGGCGGAGTCCCACGGCGCGGAGTCGGCCATCGAGCAGGCAGCGGCGGCGATTACCGCCGTCGCCGCGATCAGGCACGTTCTCGCCGATCGTATTCGGAACAGTCCCGGGTTCGCGGGGTACGTCAGCAACCCGCTGGCGATCGGCAAGATCATCGGAGGGGTGGACGCGGCGGTTCCACCACTGTCCTGCAGGGCCGAGGGAGTGGCCTTCTCCGCTCCCGAGATGTCGCCCGGTGACGTGCGTGAACTGTTGGCTGCGGTGCTGAACGAGCGAGGGCTGCGGCAGGCCGTGCCCCGACTCACCCGAATGGCGTTTCCAGGAAACCCCCCGTCCACCGACCGTCGCCTGCCGATGGCCCTGTCGGCCTGCCTCCGGTCGACCGGAGGCAGGCCGGAGTGGACGGGCTTTCCCTCGCCCTGCGACCTGCGGCTCTACCACGCCTTCGGCGCCTCAGGCGTGGTGTGCGGACCGGGTGACCTGGCACAGGCGCACGCGCCCGACGAACGCGTCAAGGTGGAGGCGCTCGTCGCCTTCGCTAAGGTGATTACGAAGCTCATTCTCAACTTCGCGGTCGACAATTCTTTAGAGGAAGTTACGCCATGACGGAAGCACGACTCCACGCGACGGTAGAAGTTCGGGAGGAGGTGGTTCGGGAGCTGTTCGCCGGCCACGGGCTCACTGCCGTGAGCGTGACACCGATGAGCGGCGGGATCATCAATACCAACATCCGGGTCGACTGCACGGACCGACCTTACCTGCTCCGCGTCTATCAGGCTGAGCGGAGCGTTGACGAGGTTGAGTTCGAACTGTCCGTGTTGCGGCGACTCACCGATGCCGGAATGCCGGTCCAGCGCCCGATCGATGCGGTCGACAGTCCACCGACGGCTCTGGACGGGCACTTGTATTCCATTCTGACGTTCATCGAGGGCGACGTCATGGACGAGGTTGACATCTCACCGGACATCGGCAAGCAGATGGGACGAATACTCGGTGACATGCAGAACGCTCTGCGGGGCTTCGTGCCTGCCGGCGGCAAGGAGCGCTGCGACGTCGACTTCATCGACAAGCTCGTGCGCGAGTCGGTCACCGTCCTCGATGGTCAGGGCGAGAAGCCGTTCGCCGAGCGGATCGCCACGGGGTGGCAGCGTGCACGGGTGCCGTTCGTCGCGGACGAGCTGCCGCTCGGGCTGGTGCACGCCGACCTGTACCCAGGCAACGTCATCATGCGGAACGGAACCGTGGTAGGCGTCATCGACTTCGATGACGCCTACTACGGCACAGAGTTCTTCGACGTGGCGATCGCCGCGATGGAGTTCGCGTTCCGTGGCGACACCGACCTCGACGTCGGGATCGTCCGGGATCTCGTCTCGGAGTACGAGGCGGTGCGGTTGAGAGTCGACGACAACATGTTGCTGGACGCGATGTTGTTGAACTGTTTCCGATTCTTCTGCTATACCCTGCCGTTGACCATTGAAGCCGGGGATCCGGCGGAAAGCAACGTCTATGCCAAGCGCATCGCTCTGCTCGAAAACCCGGATTTCAGGAACGACCTGCTGCATCGACTCGGGAGGCGTTGACCGTGGGTAGCTATCGGTACCCCGTCGACGAGTTGCTGCGGTTGGTCGAGGACCTGGGCGACAAGGCGGTACAGGCCCGCACCGCCGGCGTCGCCACCCGACGCAAGCCGGACCGCACAGTGGTCACCGAAATGGACGTCTACATCGAGGAAAAGCTGTTTGAGTTCGTCCGCGCGAATTTTCCTGACGACGGGTTCGCCGGAGAGGAGGGCAGGGCCGTCGCGTCCCGCTCCGGGCGGGTCTGGCTGGTCGATCCCATCGACGGAACCCAGCAATACGTACGCGGTCAGGACTTCTGGGGCATTCTCGTGGCTTGCGTGGCGGACGAGGTCCCCGACCTCGGGATCATTGCGCATCCCGCTCGACGCGACGTGGTGTGGGCCGAGCGCGGAAAGGGGTGCTACGCCCGTACCCAGGCATGGGATGAGCGGTTGCACACGTCCCTGGTGGACCGGATCGAGGACGCGTACGTCCTGCACAACGGCATCGACTTCGCCTCTCGGACGGGCAAGCTCGACCAGCTTCGCCGCATCGTACGATCGGCCGAGGCTGAGCGCGGCTACGCGGACTCCTTCGGTCATACCGAGGTTATCCGTGGCCGCGCCGACGTAATGATCGATTTCCTCGCGGAGCCGCACGACATCGCCGCGGTTGCGGTCTGCGTGGCAGAGGCGGGAGGGTCCTGGTCCGGCCTGAGCCGACAGGACTCCGTCCATCAGCCGGGGCCAGTATCGGTGACGGCCAACGGTCATCTGGGTCCGTTGGTCTGCGCCGAGTTGGCGGCCGAGGTGTTGCCGTGATCCACAAGGTTCCCTTCCACCGGGTGATCGCCGCCGAGGAGGAGATCGAGGCGGTGGTGCGGACGCTGCGTTCTGGCTGGCTTACCACCGGCCCGCAGGTGCGGGAGTTCGAGTCGGAATTCGCCCGTGCCATCGGCGTGGAGGACGCCATCGCGGTCTCGTCCGGCACCGCAGCGCTGCATCTGCTGTTGCTCGCTGCCGGCATCGGTCCCGGCGACGAGGTGATCGTTCCCACGCTGACCTTCACCGCCACTGCGGCGGTTGTGGCCCATGTCGGCGCACGGCCGGTGCTCGCGGACGTCGACCCCGACTCTCTGATGCTGACCGGCGACGAGGTCAAACGCCGGTTGACCAGCAGGACCCGGGCGGTGCTGATGGTTCACTTCGCCGGGCTGCACGGCGACGTGCGAGACGTCGCCGCAGCAGCCCCGTCCTGCCTGGTGTTCGAGGACGCCGCACACGCCCTGCCGTCCCACCGCGACGGCCGCCACGCCGGCACCGTCGGCGACGGTGCCGCTTTCAGCTTTTATGCCACCAAGACGCTCAGCACGGGGGAGGGAGGAATGGTGATCCTGCCGGACCGTGAGCAGGCCGCCCGTGCTCGGAAGCTGTTGCTGCACGGGATGAGCAAGGGTGCGCTGGACCGATACGGCTCGGGGTCCTGGTGGTACGACATCGAGGATCTCGGCTTCAAATACAACATGACGGACATGGCGGCCGCGTTGGGCCGAGAGCAGTTGACCACGCTGACGGCACGACGGGGCGTTCGCCGGGCGATCGTCGAAGCCTACGACTCGGCGTTCGCGGGTCATCCGGCGCTCCAGGTGCCGACCCGACTCGACGAGGAGTCGCACAGCTGGCACCTGTACGCGCTGAGGCTCAACCTCGAGCGCCTCAACTGCTCTCGTGACGCGTTCCTTGACCGGCTGAGGGAGCGTGGCATCGGGGCGAACGTTCACTTCATACCCCTGCACCTGCACTCCGCGTACCAACGCCGCTACGGCTGCCGTCCCGGGGACTTTCCCCAGGCGGAAACGGAGTACCGGCGGATGATTTCCCTGCCCCTCTGGCCCGGTATGACGGAGCGGGACATCAGTGCGGTGACCGACGCCGTGCTGGACATCGCCGAACCCGAGGTCAGGAGGTGACCCCTGGGACTGGCAAGGACACCGCCCTGGCACTCTTCGACGTGACCTGTCCGAAAGCGGGAAGCCCAGTGCCCTCGTCCCCGTCGGGCGGTCGGCCGGAGGAGGAAGCCCCGCTGACAGGGGCCCACCCCGGCACGCGTGCCTCCAGGCTGGTGGCGCAGCAGGACCTCGCCGGCCTGGACCCGGCTCGCCTGATGGAGCTGATGGCTGCCGTGGTGGCGATCCTGACAGTCCCGGCGGTCGCGGGCGACCGAGTCGACGCCCTCGCCGTACCGGTCGGCCAGGGCGAGCAGTGGCGCCTCAGCGCAGCCATCGAGAGGTGGGAGAGCAACCGCGCGGTACGTCGGCTGCTGGTCACGAACGGCAACCCGGCGGAGCAGACGTTCCGGGAGGTCACCCTGGAGCACCTGCGAGAGCTTGGCTTGCGCCGCCTGGACGGGGTCCACATTCAGCGCGAACCGGCGCCGAATACGGCCATCCAGGCCGCGTGGATCGCTGACCGCGTCGAGGAGTTCGACGTAGGCGCCGTGGGGGTCGTCGTATCGGCGTACCACCTGCCCCGGGTTTATCTCACCGTTCTGAATGAGTTCATCAGGCGCGGCGGACCGGTGCCTCTCGTGCCACTACCGGTGCAGCTCTCGCCGCTCTGCCCGAGCCCGGAGACCGGGATGAACCAGCTCAATCTCGTACCAGGAGAGGCTCTGCGCATGCTGAGATACGCAGACCTGGGCTGGATCGCCAGTCCTGATGAACTGCGGGTCTACCTTGACTGGCTTTGGCGGCGACATCGGGCGCTCCTACGGTGACCGGCAGACGGGGCACGGACCGTGAGCGATCGGACCAGAGCGTGGGGGACAGGGGCAACACGTGAAGCGCGGCCTGATGGTGTCCACGGTCGGCGAGTACGCGGACCCAAACGTGTTGCTGTCGCTGGCCGTCGCAGCAGAGTCACATGGTTGGCAGGGCTTCTTCCTCAACGACTACCTGGTCTACCAGCGGGACAAGCCAACACCGGTCACAGACACGTGGGTGACGCTGGCTGCCATCGCCGCGACAACTACGAGCATCGTGATCGGTCCCATGGTCACCGCCCTGGCACGCCGTGACCCGTGGATTGTGGCGAAGCAACTCGTCGCGCTTCAGCAACTCGCCCCTGGACGTGTCATATTCGGAGCGGGAGTGGGAGGTCCAGTCGAGGCAGACTTCGGTGCCTTCGGTCACGAGACGTCGTACCAACGGCGGTGGGACAGGACGGTGGAGGCGCTGAAACTTCTGCAGCAGTTCCTGAGCGGCATACCGGTTCGCCATACGGGCGCCTTTTACGAGGTGGAGGCGGTCCGGTTGTTGCCACTGCCAACGACGCCCGTTCCGATCTGGGTCGGCGGCTACTGGCCGGGCCGATCCGTCCTGCGACTGGCCAGGACGGCGGACGGCGTGTTCGCGGAGAAGCGAGACGGCGACCTCACCCCTGATGACGTCACTCAGATACGCGCCGCTCTGGATGGCGATGCTCGATCGCAGGGATCGAGGATCGAGCTTGTCGTCGACGGCCGCACCCACGAGGACGGACCAGGAGCCGTGGGCTTCGCGCGGGCGGGAGCCGACTGGTTCTTGGAGTACGTGGGGTGGCGACGAGGAGGACCGGAGACAGCACTCGATCGCATTCGACAAGGGCCGCCCAATGCCTGAGGAGAAGACATGACCGAAAATTCGACGCGCCGATCGGAACTCCTCGGCGCCGCCGCGACGCGCCGGCGGAACCGGGTCGCACGCGCGGCGCTGATCTCGGTGTTCTTCGTCAACGGGATACTGGGCGGCAGTTTCGCGGTCCGGCTGCCCGCCTTGATGGAGCATATGGACGCCGACACCGGCTCCTTGGGCCTGGCATTCACCGCCAGTGTCGTCGCGGCGCTGGCCACCATGCAGCTTTCCGGATGGACGGTGACCCGGTTCGGCAGCCGTAGGGTCACCCGGCTCAGCGTCGTGTTGTTCTGCCTGGTCACCTCGATACTGCCGCTGGCGCCATCGGTGCCGGTGTTCGCCACGATGATGGTGCTGTTCGGCACGTTCGGCGGAGCGCTCGGGGTCGCCATGAACGCCCAGGCCGTGGCCCTGGAGACCGCGTACGGCCGGCCGGTGATCTCCGGCCTGCACGCCATGTATAGCATCGGCGGGGTCGTCGCCGCAGTGGTCGGCGCGGGGGCGGCCCACATTGGGACGTCGCCCGCCGTGCACATAGCCGTGGTGGCCCTGGTCTCCGCAGCCGTGGTGACGGCGCTGGGTGGGCGCCTGCTGGTCGACAACAACCCGACCGCGCCGGGTGCCACCGGTAGCGGGGGGGCCGAGGGCGAGGCCGGTCGCCCCGTTGAAGCTGCGGGTGCCCGTACCAGCGGTCGCGCGTCGCGGCTGCTGGTGTTGTCGCTCGGGGCGATCGCCTTCTGCTTCTACCTGGGCGAGGCCGCGGTGGACGACTGGAGCGCTATTTACCTCCACGGGTCTCTGGGCACGTCAACCAGCGTTGCGGCGCTCGGTTACGGCGCGTTCGCCGTGGCGATGGCGGTGGGTCGACTGTTCGGCGACCGGGTGGTGGCAGCGGTGGGCAGGGTCCGTGCTGTCCGGCTCGGCGCACTTGCCGCCGGTGGCGGGTTGACGCTCGGTCTACTGGTCGACCAACCGGTGGCGGCCGTCGTCTCATTCGGTGTGTTCGGCCTGGGAATGTGCGTGGTGGCTCCGGTCACCTACAGCGCCACCGGCAACCTGGAAGGAATCGACAGGGGCAAGGCCATCGCCCAGGTGACGGTCATCGGCTACTGCGGTCTGCTGGTCGGGCCGGCGGTGATCGGTGCGGTCGGCCAGTGGGTCAGCATCCGGGCAGCCCTCGTCATCCCGGCCGCCCTGGCGTTGGTCATCGCGCTGCTGGCCACCGCAGTACGGCCGCAAGCGGCGGTGACCGGTGTGGCAGAGCCACCGCCCGACAGCCGGGCGGAAGTGTCTAGGCCTGGTGACGCCTCCGGGCCGTCCGAGGCAGACAGCGGAAAACAGGCAGTACTGCAGAAGGAGCGACAGTGACCTCCGCGTACGACAGTTCATCGGTACCCGTGACGGTGCTGATCACGACCTACAATCGCAAGGAAATCGTCTGGGAGGCGGTCGGATCCGCGCTGAACCAGACCATGCGGGACATCGACGTACTGGTAGTGGATGACGGCTCGACCGACGGCACCACCGTTGACTTGACCGACCGGTACGGTCACGACTCGCGGTTGCGAATCGTCAACCGGCCCAACGGCGGGGCACCCGCCGCCCGCAACACCGGTCTGGACCACGCGCGCGGCGAGTACCTAGCGCTTCTGGACAGCGACGACCTGTGGGAGTCGGGCTATCTGGAGAGCCAGTTGTCCGTGTTCGCTGCCTACCCGGCAGTCGATCTGGTGATCAACGACGGTCTCTGCGAAGAGCCGGACGGCACAATCCGCAGGCTGTCCCAATATCCGAGATGGACGTTGCCGAACTCGATCGAGGCACTGTGTCAGGGCACCTGGATCCTGCCGAGTCTGACGGTCGTACGGACGCAGGCAGCGCAGAAAATTCGGTTTGACGTCACAGTCCAGTATTGCGATGACACCGATTTCATCTGGCGATTCGTCGAAGCGGGATACCGGGTCGCGGGAAATCCGCAGCCGATGGCGCGGTATCGAGCTGTCTGCCAGGGGCAGACGTCCGACGAGCCCCAAATCAGCGCTGACGAGGACAGGCTGCTGCTGGCCACATACGACGTCTGGAAGCGTTATGAGAAGAAGTACCCGGACATCTTCGACCGTGGCTTCGACTTCCACCTGGAGTATGCGCAGCGGCTTCAGCGCGGAGGTCGTGCCGCCGAAGCCGTCTGGCACATCGAGCAGATGCTACGCGAACGCCCAACCGATCCGGATGCGTTGCGGCTGGCTGCCGAGGCGGGCGTCCGCTAAAGGACGTCTCGAAACTCGGTGAAGGCGTTGCCCGGCGAGAGGTTGGTGTCACCCAGCCAAAATGATGTTGTGAAGATGTGCGATGCCGGACGCGGTGTCGGTCAATGTGTGGGCGGCGCGGCGGTAGTCGCGCAGGATCTTGAAGCACTTCATACGGGCCAGGGCGTGTTCGACCTGGGCGCGAACCCTGCGGTGCTGCTTGTTCAGAGCGAGCTTCCAGTCGGGTAGTTCGCTGCCGTCGGCGGGCTTGCGGTACGGGATGATCACCTCCGTGGAAGATCTTGCGGGTGAGTCGGTGTCGGGATTCCTGGACGTTGAGGGTTGCCGCGGTAGGCGCCGTCGGCCATGACCGGTCGTCCGGCCAGCTTCTGGTCGATACCACTGGTGCGGTAGACGATGGTGTCGTTGCGGTTGCCGGGCTGCCGGTCGCCGAGAGCGACGACGAGGCGGGTGTGGGCGTCGATGGCGACCCGCAGGTTTGTGCTGTAGCGGTAGTTCTTGCTGCGGGCGGCCAGGCGGTGATCCCTGGTCGGTATCAGAGTGCCGTCGACGATCGTGATCTGGTCGACCCGGCGTCGGCGCACCGGTGCGGGGGCGAGGAGGGGGCCGAGGGTGTCGATGACCCGGTGGGCGGCGGAGTGCGACACCCCGAACAGCGAGCCGATCGCCGCATGGTCAGGTTCGTGCGCCAGTACGCGGCCACCAGCAACACCCGGTCGGCGAGGTCGCGTGACCACTGCCGGCCCGGCCGGCCGTCAGCGATCGCCTCCCCGCCACGCTCGGCGACCAGCCTGACCAGGCGGCCGAACTGGACGGGTTGCAGCCCGCTGAACGGGAAGATCCACTCCTGGCGGGCTGCCGAGATCACCTGCACGCGGCCAGCATCGATGATGGTCCTTACCGGACAGACATCGGATTACGAGACATCCCTAGGCACGTTGACGCACACCGCTCCCGAACTGGCCAGCCACGGCGCTATGGCTGGCTCGACCCCAGAGACAAGGGACTGACATGGTCACCTCACCGCAGGCCGAGCCCGGCATCGGATCGTCGGTCTTCTTCATCCCCACCAACCGGGACTGCTCAGCGGCGGCGACCAGCTACCTGGCTGAGCTGGAGTTCGCCCGGCGGCGGTTCGGCAGGTCGATCCCGCTGGTGGTATCCGAGACCGACCAGGGACCGTACGTGCCAACCAACGCCCGGACTCTCGCGGAGTTGGCAGACAGACATCCGGACCAGCGGATCCACCATCTGACAGTGGATCTCCAGCGGACCTACTTCGATCAGCTCTTCCGGGACGAGCCGGCCGCGATCAAGGAGATGTTCCTGTCCCAGCAGCGCAACTATGGGACAGCGATGAACAAGCTTTACCTGATGACGGTGTCGTTTGGAGCTGATGCGCTGCACCGGCGCGACTCGGACACCCGACTGTTGCAGGATGAGGTGCCCGAGGCGGCCGGGCAGTACCCGATCGAGCTGGAGCTCTCCTATCTCGGACGGGCGGTGGGCGAGGTGGACGTGCCCGTCCCCGCGGGAGCGGAGGGGGTGGACGACGCAACGATTTGCGTGGTGGGCGGCAACTATTTCGGCGAATGGAATCTGGATGTCAAAGATTTCGCCCGTCGCTCGTACGACATCATTTACCGCCTGTACGACATTCTTGGCTTTGACCCCGACAAGGTGGTCGAGCTGGTGCACGAGGTGTTTCCGGCCGAGCAGGTCTATGACGGGCGGGACGTACGTAACCTTCTGCTGGTCCCCAACGAGGGGGCGAACCCGGACTGCGGCAATGTGGCGATCACCCGGATCCACGAACTGCTGCCCAATGCGCCCAGTCGGAACAATCCGGCTGCGGACTACTTCAGCTTCGACTCGGCGATGGCGTTGGGCATCCCGTCACTGCACCACAGCCGGGCAGTCTTCCATGAGTACCATTCCGGTAGGTTCGAGCCGAACCAGAAGCAGCTCTACTGGGAAGGCGTGGCCCGTTTCGCCGACTACTTCAACGTGTACGGGCCGCTGTTCGAGCCCGGCTCCGTCGGCCGGGCCAGCACGTCGGCCGCGCAGCTGCTTTCTGCGGATGTGCGCGCCGCGCTCAGCGAAGCGATCGGCGCGCTGTCGGGAGCCAGCCATGAACCCCGAGTAGCACGGATCAGAGCCATGGCCGAGGAGGTGCTCATACCGTTCGACGACCGGTACGCGCGGGTGGGCAAGCACCTGGTCGCGAACGCCGAGCGGTATGTGCGGGAGGCGGACGAGGACTACGCGAAGCATCGACTGGTGACGGACCGGTGGCCGGGAATCATCGAGCGGGCCAGGGACATCGACCTGGCGAAACTGGCGCCTCGTCTTGGACATTGAGCAGATGGTTAGCTGGTTCCGGTGTGGTGTCAGGCGGGCTCCATGAAGCCCGGGGAACATCAACCGCTCCATCAAAGCGGGGGGAACTCATCTTAGGAGGGGGGAGGGGCGCTGATTGTTGATCTCCAGCGCCCCTTCCGGGCCGAATGGCCGTGATATCTCACAACCGTCTCACGGACGGTCTGACAAGCCCCGGCGGAGGCCGATACGGTCCGGACCCTGACTGGGCCAGTGACCTGCGCGTTCGTCATGCTCCGGCACTGCGCGGCGAGCTCCGACACCCTGGCTAGTTCACTGGCGGTGTGGGGGTCAGGGGTTCGAGTCCCCTCGGCTCCACCCTATGTTCGTGCACGACAATCGGCACCAGTCTTCGACTGGTGCCGATTTTTTTGGCTGACGGTGCTCATGCGGACGGCCAACCGCGGGGCGGGGGCCGGTGCGGTGAACGCGTGCCCCCGCCGCCGGTCACGGCCTACGCGGTGACCTCGTCGCCGATCAGGTTGCCCTTCATGAGCCACGTCGGGCCCTCGGCGTACGGGCTGACCTCGGTGAAGAACGCGCCGAAGTAGGGGCCGCCGGCGTGCGCGTTGAACGCGTCGACGTCCGCGTAGACCTCGTTCAGGTAGTACAGGTCGGGGTTCTGCTCGTCGGCGAGGACCTCGAACCGCTGGGAGCCGGGTTCGTTCGCGAGCGAGTCCTGTGCGGTCTTCTTGGCCGCCCGGACGAAGTCGTCGCGGTGCTCGGGCTGGACGGTGAAGGAAACCAGGAACTGGTACATGGGGCAGCCTCCTCGGGCTTTGATCTGTACGGCGAAAGCCAGCCAGTTCAGTCAGTGAACTGTTGGACTGTAGCACGGCTCAGTTCAGTGAGTGAACTAGCGCGGTAGAATCGCGGGATGTCCCTCCCCAGCACGTACGCGGACCGCAACTGCTCGCTGGCCCGAACCTTGGAGGTGGTCGGCGAGCGGTGGACGCTGCTCATCGTCCGCGACGCGTTCTACGGGGTACGCAGGTTCGGCGACTTCGCCACCCAGCTCGGCATCCCCCGCGCCGTCCTGACCAGCCGACTGAAGTCCCTCGTACGGGAGGGTGTGCTCACCCGCGACGACGAGGCGGCGGGAGGTGTCGAGTACCGGCTGACCGCCAAGGGCATCGCGCTCTGGCCGATCGTGCACGCCCTGATGAACTGGGGGGACACGTTCTACTCCCCGACCGGGGACAAGCGCACCCTGCGCCACGACCGGGACGGCGGTCTTCTCGACCGGGACGGACGCTGCCGGGACTGCGGACTGGCCGTCCCGGTCCCGGACATCCGGATCGAACCCGGACCCGGATTCGAGACCACTAACTCCGCTCACGATCCCGTGTCCAGGGGAATCGACACACCGCGACGACTTCTCGAACCGATCATGACGCCGCGTATACCCGTGGCCGGCGAAGGCTAACTCGGCCCGTCCAGCAGCCCGAGCGGGCGGGCGTCCGCCTCGGCCAGCCCGGCCGGGTCCCCGACCGCCTCACAGACGCCCGCCGCGTCGGCCCAGAGCCGGCGGGCCTCCTCGGTACGCCCCAGCGCGTGTGCCGCGTCACCGAGGTAGAGCAGGGTACGGCCGAGTCCGGCGGTGGGACGCCACCGCTCCCGTAACCGCCGGCTCTCGCTGAGCAGCTCGTACGCCTGGTCGGCGCGGGCCGGGTTGGTGCTCACCAGGGTGGCGCCCGCGTTGAGCAGTGCGGTGGCACGGGCGCCGAGGTCGGCGACGGTGTCGTACTCGCGCAGCGCCGCCCGCCAGGCCTGGGCCGCGTCGAGGTGCTCGCCGAGCCGGCCGTGGACCAGGACCAGGTTGGTCAGGGCGGCGGCGTACCCGCGCATCTCGCCGATCGAGCGGAACGTGTTCGCCGCCCGGACCAGGTGGTGGTGCGCGGCCTCCGGCTCGTCCCGGGCCAGGTGGGCGGCGCCGAGCCCGAGATCGGTGAGCGCGTGCCCGGCCCGGTCGGCGGTCGACCGGTGCCGCCGGGACAGTTCGAGGTGTTCGATCGCGTCGTCGAGCTGACCCAGGTCGAGCAGGGCCAGCCCCAGGTTCATCCGGGCCTGGGCGGTGCCGCGCCGGCCGCGTTCGGCCACTGCCAGGGAGAGGGCGACGGCGGCACCCTGCGGGTCGTGCTGGCGGCGTCGGAGCACCCCGAGCTCGTTGTGCGCCCAGCCGGCGATCTCCGGTCGGTCGTCGGCGGTCGGGGTGTCCAGCACCATCCGGCACACCATGGCCCACTCGTCGAGCCGCTCCTCGTGGGCGTACCAGCCGCAGAGGGCGACCGCGACCCGGAACCACCAGCGGCGTACCCAGCGGGGGAGGGTCTGCGCCGCGCCGGCCGGTACCCGTACGGTCGCCAGCAGCAGTTCCTGGTTCAGCTCGAACCAGCCGGCCGGGTCGTCCAGCGGCAGCGGCCGGTCCCGGCCGGCGAGCGAGGCGGTCACCGCGAGGCTGGCGGCGTGCCGTTCCGCCCGGCGGGCCAGGTGCCGGGCCAGCCGGGCCTGGGCGGTGGTACGCCGCCAGCCCGGTTCGCTGTTGCGCAGGTGCAGCCGGGCGTACCCGGTCAGCAGCGGGCGGATCTCGTACCGGTCGCCGGGTGCACCGACCACGAACCCGCCGGCCAGCTCGTCGAGCAGGGCGGCGACCCGGTGCCGGCGGCGCCGGGCCAGTGCCGCGATCGTCGGCCGGTCCAGGGCCACCGGGCTGAGCGACATCAGCCGGTAGAGCCGCCTGGCCCCGCCGGACAGGGCCGCGTACGCGGTGTCCCGTTGGGTCAGCAGGGTCACCGCGGGGGAGTACGGCAGGTGCTGGTGCGGCGGTGCCTCGGCGGCCCGGCGCAGCGTCCTGAGCAGTTCGGTGGAGGGCCAGCCGTGCCGGGCCGCCTGGGAGCCGAGCGTCCAGATGGTCCGGGGCTGCCGGCCGCAGAGTTCGACGATCTCCCGTACGGCGGGATCGGTTCGCGGATCGGGGCGACGGGCCCGCAGCCCGTGCGAATTCCCGCCGGTGGTGGCGGCGGCGAAGAGCTCCACCGCGTCGTCCGGGTCGGGTTCGGTGAGCCGGTACGCCACCACCCCGCCGAGGTTGGCCAGGGCCGGGGTGCCGGCGAGCAGCAGTCGGCAGGTTCGCGCGGTCGGTGGCAGCAGCGGCCACACCTGCGCCGGATCGTCCACATTGTCCAGTACCAGCAGGATCCGCTTGCCGTCGAGATGCCCGCGCAGCGCGTCGGCGGCCCGGCGCAGGTCGCCGGGGCGGCCGGACCGGGGCGGGGCGGTGCCGAGGATCCAGGCCAGCGCGGCCAGCGTGCTGCGGGCGGACCGGTCGAACCGGCGCCGGTCGCCGGCCCGCAGGTCCAGGTAGAACTGGCCGTCGGGGTAGTCGTCCCGGCACACGTTCGCGGCCTGGACGGCGCAGAAGGAGGTGCCGACCGCCCGCCGGCCCACCACCGCGACCGCGTGTTCCCGCTTGACCGCGTCGACGATCGCGCCGACCTGCTCGGCCCGTCCGGTGAACCCGGTCAGGTAGGGCAGCGTCGGCGCCCCGCCCGCCGAACCGGCGGTCTCGCCCGCGCCGACGACGGCCAGCCGTTCGGCCCGGCGTCGACGGACCTCGAACAGGACGAAGGCGACCGCGGCGGCCGCCGTGACCGCGATGCTCGCCGGTCCGAGCACCTGTCGGGCCAGGGCAGACAGTTCGTTGCTGGCGATGTTGACCAGGACGCCGCCGACCAGGGTGCCGATGGCCAGCAGCGCCGGCCAGCGGGCCGGGCGGCCGGGGCCGCCGTCGGGCGGGGCGGGCGGGGTCACCGGACGCCGCCCGAGACCAGACCCGTGACGAGGTGCCGGCGGGCGAGGACGACCAGCAGTACGGGGAGAATCGAGGTGATCACCGAGCCGGCGGCCAGGGTGCCGCTGTTCGACACGAACTGCCGGGTCTGGCTGTGCAGGAACATGCCCAGTGGTGCCGCGTCGGGACCGCTGAACAGCACCCCGACCACCAGGTCGTTCCAGACCTGGACGAATTCCAGCACGCAGACCGCGACCACCGCCGGGCCGTTGAGCCGGGCCAGCCGCCACAGCAGGACCCACCAGCGACGATCGCCGACCCGGACCCGACGCAGTTCGTCGGCCGGCAGGTCGGCGAAGGCGTTGCGCAGCACCAGCACCGCGAACGGCAGGCCGAGGGCGATGTGCACCAGGGCCAGGCCCCGGATGGTGCCGGTGGACGACACCACGCCGAGCACCTCGTTGATCGGCGCGGAGATCACCTGGACCGGCACGATCGCGGCGGCCATCAGCAGCAGACCGGTGAGCTGGGCGCTCGGGCCGGTCAGCCAGGCCAACGGGTACGCGGCCAGCAGCCCGATCACCAGCACCACCAGGGTGACCACGGTCGCCAGGAGCAGGGTGAAGCCGAGCGCCCGGTGCAGTTCGGGGTTGCCCAGCAGGTCCCGGTACGAGTCCCAGCGCAGCGGCGCCGCCCACCAGCCCCGGGTGGTGGCGTCGACCTTGCCGTGCAGCGAGGTCGCGACCAGCACCACCGGCGGCACCAGCCAGGTGACGGCGGCACCGACGGCGACCAGCCGGAACAGGCGGCCGGGCGTGGCCGGCGGTACGGCGGGTTCGGGCCGGTCGGAGCGGCGCGGCGGGGGCCAGGACTGCCGGACGAATCCGGCGGCGACGAACATGCCGACCGCGACCGCGGCCAGCCACACCACCCCGAGGGCGGCGCCGGGGCCGGTGGTGGTGCCGATCGAGGTCTGCCAGACCTGGACCGCGAGCACCGACGCGTCGTCGCGGGCCGAGCCGGGAACCATCACCAGGATCAGGTCGAAGGTGCGGGCCGTGCCGAGCGCGACCAGGGCGAAGACCACCGCCACCGTACGCAGCAGCAGCGGGCGCCACTGCGCGTCCCAGAGAACGTGCCGGCGGCTGCCGCCGTAGGCGCGTACGGCGTCGGCCAGGCTCGGCGGTACGGCGTCCAGGGCGGCCCGGAAGACCAGTACGGCCAACCCCACCCAGGCCCAGACGAAGGCCGACATCAGCGAGACGGTCACCAGGGTCGGGCCGAGGAACTGCGGCGCCTCGTCGGCGGTGCGGCCGAGCAGCCGGGCGGCGAGCAGGGTGGCCAGGCCACGCTCCGGCTCCGGGTCGTAGACGAGCCGGAAGGTCACCCCGGTCACGACCAGCGGGATCGCGATCGGCAGCACCAGGATGAGACCGGCCAGGCGTCCCTCCTGGGAGCGGCGGGAGGCGGCGGCGAGCAGGTAGCCCAGCGCGGTGACCACGGCCGGCACCACCAGCGCCCAGAGCACCGTACGGCCGACCACCGGCCAGGCGTCGGGCCCGCCCAGCGCGGTCCGGTAGTGCTCCAGCCCGACGAACCGGCCGTTCGCCGCGTAGAGGCTGCCCTGCACGGTTCGCAGCACCGGCCAGACCACCAGCGCGCCGAGCAGCAGCAACGCCGGGAGCAGGAGCAGCGCCGAGGTGCCACCGGCGGTCGGGTACGCCCGGCCGCGCCGGGGTGGCCCGATGTCGTCGAGTACGGCGATCTCACCGAGGACGGTCGGGCTCGACGCGTTCGGCTGCTCGGGCCGGTCCGGCGAGGTGCGGGAGTCGGTCATCGGCCGATCCGGGCTGTCCGGGCGGCGGCCGCGAGCGCGTCGGTGGTGCGTCGTACCGCCCCGTCGAGACGGTCGCCGGTGACGTCGCCGAAGAAGTCCTGCATGATCCGCCAGATGCCGACGCCGTCCGAACCGGTGAACGAGCCGGGCAGCTGGTCGGACAGGTCGAAGCGCAGGTTGGCGCGGGCGGCCGAGATCTGGGTGGCGAGTTTGCCCCGGAGCTGGTCGCGGCCGGGGTCGGGGGCGAGGTCGAGGTTGGGGGAGAGGTACCCGCCCTGGGCGAGCCAGGGTGCGAAGGTGTCCGGCTCGACCAGCCAGCGGACGAGTTCACCGCCGTGCCGGGAGTCCTTGAACACCACCGCCGCGTCGCCGCCGACGACGAGCGGGTGGGTGGTCCGGCCCGGTCCGCGCGGGAACGGGATCCAGGCGGGGGTCACGTCCGGCCGGAAGGTGGTGGCCACTCCCTCGACGAAGTCGGCCTCGAACACCAGCAGCGCCTGCCGGGTGGTCATCACCTGGACCACGGATTCGGAGAACTGGGTGAGCAGGGCCCGCCGGCCCCCGCTGGGGAAGGCGCCGGGGATGCTCCAGAGCCTGGCCAACCGCTCCAGCGCCTCGTACACCTCCGGGCCGCGCCAGTTCGGGGTGTCGCCGGCCAGCGCGTCGTACGTGCCGCCGGGGGCGATGTCGGCCAGGACGTTCTCGAACCAGTCGGTGAGCACCCAGCCGTCGGCGGCGCCCATCGCCAGCGGTGCCGGGCCGCCGTGGCGGATCGCCCGCTGGCCGAACTCCCCGGTCAGCTCCACCAGCTCGTCCCATGTGGACGGCGGGGTGAAGGCCGGCTCGGGCAGGTGCCAGACGAGCGACTTGTGGGCGAGCTTCACCCAGACGCCGTACTGCCGGTTGTTGTCGCGCAGCCGCTGGTGCAGGTTGTCCGGCGTACCGATGGGTGCGGCGGGGTCGAGCGGGGCCAACCAGCCGAGCCGGGCGTACTCGCGGACGAGTCCGGGTCGGGGCAGGATCGCCACGTCCGGGCTGGTGCCGGCGAGGTGTCGGGCGCGCAGGAAGGCATCGAGGTCGTCCCCGGCGCTGATCACCTGGACCGGGCGCGGGTAGCCGGCCAGTACGTCACGGAAGTGACCCAGTTCCTCGGCGTTCCAGACCACCGCCACCTGGATCGGCCGCTCGCCGCTGGCGCAGCCGGTGCTGGCGGCGGTCGCCGTCACGGTGGCGGCGCCGGCACGCAGCAGCGTACGGCGGCTCAACCGCCCGGTCCCGGTCATCCGGCCGCACCGACGGTCACCCGCTCCGGAATCTCGTCAAGCACGGTCGGGTCGGCCGAGCAGACCAGGGTGGCGAAACCCCGGCCGGCGGGTGGGGACACCCGGGGCAGCAGTTCAGCGAGCCGGTCGGTGCCGCCCGCCGGGCCGGGCAGGTCGATGACCAGCACCTCGGGCAGGCAGGCGGCGGCACGGGCGGCCGCCACCCGGAACCGTTGCGCGTCGGAGAGCAGGTGCGGGAGCAGGTCGAGGGTGGGGCGCAGTTCCAACCGGTCGATCACCGTCGCCACCCAGTCGTCGGCGACGGCGTGCACCCGTACCCGTCGGAGCTGGCCGTACTCGATGTTGCGCCGGACGGTGAGGTGCGGGAGCAGCGCGGCGCCGGCCGGGATGTACCCGATCTGGCGTCGGGCCGGCGGCAGGTCGGTGACGTCGCGCGTGCCGACCCGGATCCGGCCGCCCAGCGGCGCGGCGAGACCCGCCACCACCCGGGCGAGCGCGGTGCCGATCGGTGGCGGTGCGACCACGGCCACCAGGTCGCCGGGTTCGACCCGGACGGAGACCGGTGCGGTGTGTGGCGCGACGAGAAGTTCGTGCAGCCGTAACGTGGACCTCACCTCCGGTGGTGAGCGCGACATTAACAACCATGCCATGAACCGACAATCATCGTTGCCGATGCGTTACGGGCGCTGGTCGTGAGCGGTGCGCGGGACGGCGAGCCGGAAGCTGTCCACAGTAGGCGGGTCGGGGCGGGCGCGGGTGCCCGTCCGGCCGTCAGACCGGGGTCGGTACGGGAAAGCCGGCCGGCAGTACGACACAGTCCCGGCAGCGTGCCTCGTAGGTGTAGGTCCCGTCGTCGGGCAGGGCGGTGGACGGCGGCAGCACCCGGATCATCGGCTCGCCATGTTCGAGCACCTGGGTGTAGACGGCGGTGAAGTGCCGGCAGGTGTCACATACCGCCCGCCGGTAGGTCACCGTCGCCGGACCGAGTTCGAGCAGGGCGCGTACGGGTGCGAACATCTCCCCCCGGTGGTCCAGGTCGATGCCGGCCGCCACGACCGTGGTCCCCCGCCGCAGCAGGGTCCGGACCACGGCGATGTCGTCGACGGTGAACATGTGCACCTCGTCGATGCCGACCACCTCCACCTCCTCGGCCAGGGCGGCGGTCAGCGAGGTGGTTTTCACCGTCGCCAGCGCGGCACCGCTGCGGGAGACGACGCCGACGTCGCGTACGTGCCGGGCGCTCTGGTAGATCCGGTGCCGGACGTTGGTGTACTGCAGTGGCGAGAGCAGGCTGACGAGTTCGAGCGACTTTCCGCTCTTCATCGGGCCGAGGATGACGGTGAGATCCACGGGCCACACGGTAGCGCCCGCCCCGCCGGGCGAGAATTCGTCTCCCCGTCACCCCGGCGTTCCTCCGCGTTCCGCGTGCCGGCGCCTGCCCTCGCCAACTGACGACCACCGACTGCGGGCTCAGCCCGTGGTCGTGTACTCGCCGCCGGTGATGCCCTGGATCCAGTCGGTGAGGTTGTCGATCCGTACGGTGGTTTCCTCCAGGGCGTGCGGGCAGGTGGGGCCGCCGCTCTCGATCGAGACGAGGGTGAGCAGCCCGCGTCGGCCCTGGCTGAAGTACGGGGCACCCGAGTCGTACGCGCACGCGCTGGTGTCGGGGAACGGCGCCAGGCCGGTCACGCCGACCGTCGGCTCGACGACCGAGGTGACGGTGAACTGTCCGGTCCGCAGTTGGTCGGACGGGACCGGGTTGGTGCCCTGGGTGGAGCCGTACCCGACGAGCCGGACCACCTCACCGGTCTGGGGCGCCCGGTGGCTCAGCGGGAGTGCCGTGATCGTGTTGATCCGCCGGTCGAGGCGGATCAGAGCCAGGTCCCGGTCGGGGTGTTGCCGTACGGCGACGACCTCCGCCTCCTCGCCGATCGTCGCGGACATGTTGGCCCGCCCGACGGTGGCGAGCGTCCGGTCGGCGACGGTGCGCTCCACCCGTACGCCGTTCAGGTCCCGGAAGCAGTGGCCGGCGGTGACGATCCACTCGCGGTGGATCAGTGCGCCGGAGCAGGCGCTGTTGCGGCGTCCGCCGTCGGCGGTGGGGATGCCCGTCATGGTCAGCTTGACCGCGAACTGGTAGACCCCGTTCGGTACGTCGACACCGTTGGCGACGGCGTGGGCCGGTCCGGCGGAGGTGACGGTCAGCCCGGCGGCCAGCATGGACGCGGCGAGCATCCATATCGACCGAAATCGACGCTTGCGTGACACAGGCACCACACATCCCTCGGTTGGTTGCTTGTGCCTGGATTATGGCTCAGAAGCCATGATTCGTGGTGCCTGTCCGACCCGTGCCTGTCCGACGCCGCCCCTGTCCGACCCCGCATCCGTCCACTGTCGACGGATGCGGGTTTCACACCAGGGCCGGTGTGGTGCCGCGCGGCAGGCCGCGCAGCCGGGCGGCGTCCTCGCTGGGCGGTGCGCCGAACTGGCGGCGGTACTCGCGGCTGAACTGTGACGGGCTGTCGTAGCCGACCCGGCTGCCGACGCCGGTGATGTCGTTGGGGTGGGTGGCGAGCAGGAGCCGGGCCTCCTGGAGTCGGATCTGCTTCTGGAACTGGATCGGGCTCATCGCGGTGACCGCCTGGAAGTTGCGGTAGAACGCCGACGCACTCATGCCGGACAGGTGCGCCACGTCCTCGACCCGGAAGGACTGCGTGTAGTGGTCGCGGATCCACCGGACCGCTCGGGCGATGTGGCTGAGGCTGCTGTCGGCGAGGCCGAGCTGGCGTACGACGGCGCCCTGCTCACCGGTGACGATCCGCCAGAGGATCTCCCGTTTGATCAGCGGTGCCAGCACCGTCAGGTGGCGTGGCTGGTCGAGCAGGCGCAGCAGCCGGACCACCGCGTCGACGAGCTCGTCGGGCGCGTCGCTGACCGCCATGCCGGACGGTGCGCCGCCGCTCATCGGCGGCAGGTCTCCGGGCGCAGCCCGGAGCAGCAGTTCCGCGACCGTGGCCGGGTGCAGGGTCAGGCCGAAGCCCAGTGCCGGCCGCTCGGGGCTGGCCTCGGTGTAGTGGCCGGTGATCGGCAGGTCGACCGAGGCGACGAGGTACTGGCCGGCGCGGTAGTCGTACAGGCGGTCGCCGAGCGCGATGCGTTTCGAGCCCTGCACGATCAGCGCCAGCACCGTGCCGGACATCGCCGCCGAGGGCGGGGGCGGCTGCTCGACCTTCGAGATCAGGACATCGTCGATGGCGGTGGTCATGTCGGGTCGGGCGTGGCGGGCGAGCAGGGTACGCAGCTCGTCAAGGTCCATGAGCCGATTGAAGCACGAGCCGAATACTCCCCGCAACGAGAGGATCAGGCAAAAGATCGGGAGCATCGTTCTAACGTTTTCCCTGGTGGTGCTGATTTCATGAGTGGGTCGACCTACCAGGGCCGTGACGGCTCCGAGAATGATGAGGTGCTTCCGATGAGCGTCAACCACGGTTTCCACGCCACCATGACCGCCCAGGCCGGCAAGGGTGACGAGCTGGTCGAGTTCCTGCTCAACGCGCCGTCCCTGCCGAACGAGGACTGCGTCGTCTTCCTGGTCGGCCGCTCGGCCGCCAACCCGGACATCGTGCACGTCACCGAGGGCTGGACCAGCCTGGAGGCCCACGGCAGGTTCTTCGCCACCGAGGAGGCCAAGGCGCTGGTCGCGAAGCTCCAACCGCTGCTGGCCGGCGAGTCCGAGTACGTCGACGAGGTACCGGTCGGCGGCAAGGCCGCCTTCTGAGATCCGCTCACCACCTCCCCTCGACCACCCCGACCGACCCCTGAGGAATGCGCCGTGACGCTGGTACGCCCCGACTTCGACCCCGAACTGCGTGCGCTGCTCGCCGAGATGCAGCCCATGCCCCCGCTCAGCCCCGAACTGCTCGCCCAGCTGCGTCAGTTCCCGCCGACGCCCGTCGACGCCCTGCTCGCCGGTCGATCGGCCGACCACCGCGAGGTCACCATCCCCG
Source organism: Micromonospora sp. NPDC049529 (assembly GCF_055586685.1). Classification (NCBI taxonomy): domain Bacteria; kingdom Bacillati; phylum Actinomycetota; class Actinomycetes; order Micromonosporales; family Micromonosporaceae; genus Micromonospora; species Micromonospora sp. NPDC049529. Next base: position 400,070 of record NZ_JBVJHT010000004.1, on the reverse strand, counting down.
CCCCGGGCGGCGCGCGGATCCCGCTGTCGATCTTCACCTCCACGGCGGACGACCGCCCCGCGACCGCACCCTGCGTCTACTGGATCCACGGCGGCGGCATGATCATGGGGGACCGCTTCTCCCAGATCGACATCCCGCTGGAGTGGCTCGACCGGTTCGGCGCCACCGTCATCTCGGTGGACTACCGGCTGGCACCGGAGGTCACCGGCACGACCCTGGTCGACGACTGCTACGCCGGTCTGCTCTGGGTCGCCGGGCACGCCGACGACCTGGGCATCGACCCGGCCCGGATCGTCGTCGCCGGCACCAGCGCCGGCGGTGGCCTCGCCGCCGGGGTCACCCTGATGGCCCGCGACCGGGGCACCCCGGCGATCGCCGCGCAGATGCTGATCTACCCGATGCTCGACCACCGCAACGACACCACGTCGAGCCGGCAGTACTCCGGCGGACCCGGTGTCTGGACCCGCGAGATGAACGAGTACGGCTGGCGTGCCGTGCTCGGCGATCTCGGCGACGCCGACGTGCCCGGCTACGTCTCGCCCGCGCTCGTCGACGACCTCGTGGGCCTGCCGACCACCTACGTCGACGCCGGCACCGCCGAGGTGTTCCGGGACGAGGACGTCGACTACGCCACCCGGATCTGGGCGGCGGGCGGGCAGGCGGAGCTGCACGTCTGGGCGGGCGGCTTCCACGGCTTCGACGCGCTCTACCCGGACGTGCCCGTCTCGGCGGCGGCCCGCCGGACCCGTACCGACTGGCTGGCCCGGGTGCTGGCCCCGGCCTCCGACGGGTAGCCGCCGACCGGCCTCCCGACCCGCGAGACCGGGCCCGCACCGGGGGTGGGTGGGGTCTCGCGGGTCGGGAGGCGGCTCGTCCGCCCGGACGCCCGGTCGGCATGGATGGGGCGTCTGCCCGGATAAAAGGCGTGCCCGTGGGTAGACCCGCTCGGACGGGGGGAGTTTGTCCATGGCGACGGTCCGGGATGCGACGTACGACCTGCTGCGCCACCTCGGGCTGACCACCGTCTTCGGCAACCCCGGCTCGACCGAGGAACCCTTCCTCGGCCACTTCCCGGCCGACTTCAGCTACGTGCTCGCGCTCCAGGAGGCGTCTGCGGTGGCGATGGCCGACGGGTACGCCCAGTCGACCGGCCAACCGGCGCACGTCAACCTGCACACCGCCCCCGGCACCGGCAACGCCATGGGCAACCTGATCACCGCCTGGCACAACAAGACCCCGCTGATCGTCACCGCCGGCCAGCAGGCCCGCGAGATGCTGCTGATCGAGCCCCGGTTGACGAACGTACGCGCGGCCGAACTGGCCCAGCCGTACGTGAAGTGGAGCTACGAGCCGGTCAGGGCGCAGGACATCCCGGCGGCGCTGATGCGGGCGTACAGCACGGCGCTCCAGCCGCCGGCCGGACCGGTCTTCCTCTCGTTGCCGCTCGACGACTGGCACCAACCGGCCGACCCGCCACCGCAGATCCGGGAGGTCAGCCGCAGGTTCGCCGCCGATCCGCAACGGCTGGCCCATTTCGCCGACCTGCTCGCCGAGAGCAGCAACCCGGTTCTGGTGTTGGGCGGCGGGGTCGACCGCAGCGGCGGCTGGCCGGCGGCGGTGGCGCTGGCGGAGCGGACCCGCGCCCCGGTCTGGTCCGCGCCCGCGTCCGAGCGGGCCGGCTTCCCGGAGGACCACCCGCAGTTCCAGGGCATCCTGCCGTTCGCCATCGGCCCGCTCGCTGAGCGGCTGCGCGGCCACGACACCATCCTGGTGATCGGGGCGGCGGTCTTCCGCTACTACCCGCACGTACCCGGCGACTACCTGCCGTCGGGCAGTCGGTTGCTGCACATCACCGACGATCCGGCCGAGGCGGCCCGCGCCCCGGTGGGGGAGAGCCTGCTCGGTGATCCCGGTCTGGCCTGTGCCGCGCTGGCCGCGCTGGTGCCGGTCGCGGACCGGCCGCCGCCGGCACCCCGGGCGGCGCCACCGGAGCCGGAGGTCGGTGACCCGCTCGCCCCGGCGGCGCTCTTCGCCGCACTGGCCCGGCACTGGCCGGCGGACGGGATCCTGGTCACCGAGACGCCGTCGAACCTCTCCATTCTCCGCCGCCACCTGCCGATCACCCGACCCGGCTCGTACTTCACGACGGCCAGTGGCGGGCTCGGCTTCGGGCTGCCGGCGGCGGTCGGGGTGGCGCTCGCCCAGCGGGCCACCGGACGGCGCCGACCGGTGGTCGCGGTGATCGGCGACGGCTCGTTCCAGTATTCGGTGCAGGCCCTCTGGACCGCCGCCCAGCACCGGCTGCCGGTCGTGTTCGTGGTGCCGGTCAACCGCCAGTACGGCATCCTCAAGGCGTTCGCCGAGTTCAAGGAGACCGCCGGGGTGCCCGGTCTGGACCTCCCCGATCTCGACATCCCCCTGGTGGCCAGCGGTTTCGGCTGCCACGCGCCCCGGTTGACCGGTCTGGACGACTTCGTCGACGCGTTCCGGGCCGCGCTCGGCGCGGGTGGTCCGACCGTACTGGCGGTGCCGATCACCGCCGACGTACCGCCGATCCTGTGACCGGGGTCGAGGTCGGGGTGGCGGCGCTCAGGCGCCGGTGACGCCGTCGACGCCCTGGCGGATCAGGTCGGCGTGGCCGTTGTGCCGGGCGTACTCGGCGATCATGTGGACGAAGACCAGGCGCAGCGAGATCTTCTCGCCGTCCGCACCGACGAAGGTGGCGTCCAGCGGGGCGTCCTCGACCGCACGGCGGGCCGCCTCCTGCTCGGCCAGCAACCGGGCGTACTCGGCCTCCGCTCGCGCCGGGTCGAGGTCCTCGAAGTCGGCGTCCTTCCACTCCGGGGTCGAGTAGAGCATCTCGATCGACTCGCCCCGGAACCGCCGCCGGAACCAGATCCGCTCCACCTTCGCCAGGTGCCGGACCAGGCCGAGCAGGGACAGGTTCGACCCGGCGACGGTGGCTCGGGCCAGTTGCTCGCCGGTGAGTCCGGCGCACTTGACCAGCAGTGTCGTACGGTGCCAGTCGAGCAGTCCGCGCAGCAGTTCCGGCTCCGGCGCGTCCAACGCCCCACCACTTCGCGCCACCGCCGGTGCCGTCCACGTCATCGCGACAGGATGTCACGTGCGATGTGCCCTTCCCGGCGGAGGTGTCGGTGGAGCGGGGACGCGAGTTACGCTACTAACCCGATCGGAATTAGAGGTAATACGAGGAGCCCGCCGATGACCGTCAACCCCGCCATCCCGGCGCAGACCGCGCCTGCCACCGCAGAGTCGCCGACCAGCGCCGAGGTCGTGGTGCTGGTCGGCAACCCGCGTCCCGGTTCCCGTAGCCGTACCCTCGCCGAGGCGGCGACCGAGACGCTGCTCGCCGGGCTGGCCCGGTCCGCGGTCGGGCTGCACGGCGTACAGGTGCTGGAACTGGCGACCCTCGTCGGGGTGAGCTTCGACGCCGAGCCGGCGCGGGGCTCCGCCGAGGTCGCCGACCCGTTCGAGGTGGTCCGGTCGGCCCGGTTGCTGATCGTGGCCACCCCCACCTACAAGGGCAGCTACACCGGACTGTTGAAGATCTTCCTGGACCAGTTCGGCCACCGGGGACTGGCCGGCGTGGTGGCCGTACCGGTGACCATCGCGGCCTCCGACGCCCACCTGCGCGCGGTGACGAACAGCCTGACCGACCTGCTGGTCGAACTCGGTGCCACCCTGCCCGCCGAACCGCTCGCCGTGCTGGAGGCGGAACTCGCCGACCTCGACGCCCCGGTCGCCCGGTGGGTCGGCCGGCAGGTGGCTGCGGTCGCCGACGCGGTGGAGCAGGCACGGGTCCGGGCGTAACCGGGGCGGGCGGCGGCGGGGCGGGTTAGCGTGGTCAGGCGTGCGCCGCGCCCGGCCCGAGCCGGGACAGCCGACCGGTCACCGGACGCCGACCAGCAACCCCGTGAAGGACGACCGTCATGGACGACATCACCGCGCTGATCCTGGACGACCACGCCGCCTTCCGTCGGGGCTTCGCCCGGCTCGACGACGCCCGGGACGAGGCCGAGATCCGGGCCGTCTGGGAGGCGCTCGCCCTGCACCTGGACATCCACGCCGAGGCGGAGGAGTCGATCCTCTACCCGTACCTGGTCCGGCACGGTGACGACGGCGCGGACGAGACCGACGACGCGATCGGCGACCACAACAAGATCCGGGACGCCATCGCCGAGGCGAAGCGGTACGTCCTCGGCACCGACGAGTGGTGGGCGGCGGTCTGGCGGGCCCGCAGGGAGAACAGCGAGCACCTGGCCGAGGAGGAGGACGGTGCGCTGGCCGACTTCCGGCGGCACGCCGGCGTCGAGCTGCGCGCCCAACTCGGCGCCCGCTGGCTCACCTTCTACGGCGAGCACCCCGGCGGCAACGGGCTGATGTTCCGGGACAAGGACCCCAAGCAGTACATCCAGGCGCATCGCTGACCCCACCGCCGGTCGCCCCGGCGACCCCGGTCGCGATCCTCGTCACCCCGGCCGGGCTGAGCCTCTCCCGGGCACCCGCGCGCTTGCGGAATTCGTCAGATGATCAACCGCAGCCCTGACGGTCCGGGGTCGCAGCGAGCTAGCGTGTTCCAGGTGACGGAGATATCCCAGTTGCCGCCCAACCCGCCGGCCGACCTGCCGCGCACGCTCGGAGAGCTGCGCGCGTCGGGTCACCGCTACCGCACCGTGAAGCAGGAACTGCGGGAGAACCTCCTGGCCCGGATGCGGGCCGGCGAGGACCGGTTCCCCGGCATCGTCGGCTACCAGGACACCGTGCTGCCCGAGGTCGAGCGGGCCCTGCTCGCCGGCCACGACCTGGTGCTGCTCGGTGAGCGCGGCCAGGGCAAGACCCGGCTGATCCGGGGACTCGTCCAGCTCCTCGACGAGTGGACCCCGGTGCTGCCCGGCTCGGCCCTCAACGAGCACCCGATGCACCCGCTGACCCCGGCCGCCCGTCGGCTCGCCGCCGAGGCCGGCGACGACCTGCCGGTCGCCTGGCTGCACCGCTCCCTGCGGTACGGCGAGAAGCTCGCCACCCCGGACACCAGCGTCGGCGACCTGATCGGCGACGTGGACCCGATCCGGATCGCCGAGGGCCGCACCCTCGGTGACCCGGACACGATCCACTTCGGGCTGGTGCCCCGGACGAACCGGGGCATCTTCGCCGTCAACGAACTGCCCGACCTGGCCGAACGGATCCAGGTCTCGCTGCTCAACGTGCTGGAGGAGCGCGACATCCAGGTCCGGGGCTACCAGCTTCGGCTGCCGCTGGACCTGCTCCTGGTGGCCAGCGCCAACCCGGAGGACTACACCAACCGGGGCCGGATCATCACCCCGCTCAAGGACCGGTTCGGGGCCGAGGTCCGCACCCACTACCCGCTCGAACTGGAGCTGGAACTGGAACTGATCCGGCAGGAGGCGGAGCTGGTCGCCGTCGTACCGGAGCACGTGCTGGAGGTACTGGCCCGGTTCGCCCGCGCCGTACGCGAGTCGCCGTCGGTCGATCCCCGCTCGGGTGTCTCGGCCCGGTTCGCGATCGCCGCCGCGGAGACCGTGGCCGCCGCCGCGCTGCGCCGGGGCAGCCTGCTCGGCGAGCAGGCCGACGGGCCCGGCACCCCGGTCGCCCGGGTCGGTGACGCCGTCTCGGTCACCAGCACCCTGCGCGGCAAGGTCGAGTTCGAGAGCGGCGAGGAGGGCCGGGAGGTGGAGATCCTCGGCCACCTGCTGCGGACCGCCACCGCCGAGACGTTCCGGGACCGGCTCGCCGGGCTGGACCTCTCCGGCTTCATCAACCTGGTCGCCGAGGGTGCCGTGATCGAGACCGGCGAACTGGTCGGCGCGGCCGACCTGCTGCGCCAGGTCGGTACCGTACCGGGGCTGGCCAAGGCGCTGGACCGGCTCGGGCTCGGCGACGCGCCCACGCCGGGCGAGGCCGCCGCCGGGATCGAGTTCGTGCTGGAGGGGTTGCACCTGACCCGACGGTTGGCCAAGGACGTGACCGAGGACGGCCGGACCCGGTACGGCGGTCGCAGTCCCGAGGGCGGCCGGTCCGCCGGGGGCGGTCGGCCGGACGGTGGCCGGGGTTAACCTATGACCCGGATGGACGTACCCGGCGGAAACCGGTTCCGGTACGGCTCCTGGCGTGGCGGCCCGGACCCGCTCGCCCCGCCGTACGACGTGCGTGCCGCGGTCGACTCGGTCGGTGCCGAGGTGTTGGCCGGGGGAAGTCTCCGGGACGCGCTGCGGCGCCTGCTGCGGCAGGGGCCGACCGGTGGCGCCGGACTGGACGACCTGCTCGCCCGGGCCCGGCGGATGCGTCGGGAGGCGATGCGCCGGGGCAACCTCGACGGTGCGGTCACCCGCGCCCAGGCGCTGCTGGACCAGGCGCTCGCCGCCGAACGCGACGAGCTGCGCGGGCGCGACGACGACGGGGCCCGGTTCGCCGAGGCGGTGCTGGACAACCTGCCCACCTCCACCGCCCGTGCGGTGGAGGAGCTGGGCGGCTACCAGTGGGCCAGCGACGAGGCCCGGCAGGCGTACCAGCAGATTCTCGACGGGTTGCGCCGGGACGTACTGGAGCAGCGGTTCTCCGGGCTGCGGGACGCGTTGCGCTCGTCGGCCGCCGATCCGGCCGCTCGGCAGCGGCTGGGCGAGATGATGCACGATCTCAACGACCTGCTCGCCCAGCATGGTCGGGGCGAGGACACCACGGACGCGTTCGCCGAGTTCATGCGCCGGCACGGCGAGTTCTTCCCGGAGCAGCCGGGCTCGACCGACGAGCTGGTGGACGTACTGGCCCGGCGGGCCGCCGCCGGGGAGCGGCTGATGCGGTCGCTGTCGGACCGGCAGCGGGCCGAGCTGTCCCAGCTGATGGAGTCGGCGCTCGGTCCCGACCTGGCGGCGGAGATGGCCGCCCTCGACGGCAACCTGCGGGGTCTGCGGCCGGACCTGGCCTGGGACCGGCGCGAGCGGGTCCGGGGCGACCAGCCGCTCGACTACGGCCAGGCGACCGGTGCACTGGCCGAGATCGCCGAGCTGGACGATCTGCTGGACCAGCTCGGCGAGGAGCATCCGGGCGGCACGCTGGACGACGTGGACGTGGAGGCGGTTCGGCGCAACCTGGGCCGGGACGCGGCCGACGACGTACGCCGGTTGCGGGACCTGGAGCGGGAGCTGCGCCGGCAGGGTTGGGTGACCCGGGGTGGCGACGGCCTGACGTTGAGCCCGAAGGCGCTGCGCCGGCTCGGTGGCACCGCCCTGCGCCGGGTCTTCGCGGACCTGGGGTCGGGCCGGCGCGGGGAGCACGACCTGCGGTCGGCCGGCGCGGCCGGGGAGGTCACCGGGGCGTCCAGACCCTGGGAGTACGGCGACGAGCAGCCGCTCGACGTGGTGCGCACGGTCGCCCGCGCGGTACGCCGGGGCGGCGGGGTGCCGGTCGCGCTGGCGGTCGAGGACTTCGAGGTGGTGGAGACGGAGCGGCGTGCCTCGGCGGCGGTGGCGCTCTGCGTGGACCTTTCCTTCTCGATGGTCTCCGAGGGGCGGTGGGGTCCGATGAAGCAGACCGCGCTGGCCCTGTCGCACCTGGTCGCGACGAAGTTCCCGCAGGACGCGTTGCAGATCATCGGCTTCGGTCGGGAGGCCGCGGCGCTGTCCCGGGAGGAGTTGGCGGCGGTCGAGCCGGAGATGGTGCAGGGCACCAACCTCCAGCACGCGCTGCGGCTGGCCGGTCGGCACCTGCGTCGGCACGCCGGCAGTGAGCCGGTGGTGCTGGTGGTGACCGACGGCGAGCCGACCGCGCACCTGGACCCGGAGGAGGGCGTGGGGGTGTTCAACTGGCCGCCGCTGCGGGAGACGATCGAGGCCACCGTGGTCGAGGTCGACGCCCTGACCCGGTACGGCGCCACGATGAACCTGTTCATGCTGGGCGAGGATCCGGGTCTGCGCCGGTTCGTCGACGCGGTTGCCAAGCGCTCCGGCGGTCGGGTCTTCACCCCGTCCGCCGACGATCTGGGCCAGTACGTCGTCTCCGACTACCTGCGCGCCCGTCGGGGTCGCCGCCGCTGACGCGTACGGATCGTCGGGGCGGTCGGTGACGGCCGGGTCACGCCGTTGCGTGTGGGTCGCCCGGCGGGTTCGGCGGCGGTTTCAGCAGGGCGTCGACCAGGTCCCGGAGTGGCCCGACGAGGTCATCCTGGCTGGCCGAGCCGATCGGCTCCAGCTTGGTCGAGGCGCGCAGCAGGGCGATCCCGAAGCTGGCGGCGATCGTGACCTGGGCGCCGAGCATGAGCCGGTCGGCGTCGGGGGCGCCGGGGTGCCAGCCGGCGGCCGACGCCAGGCGTTCGGCGAACGAGCGCAGCATGTCGAGCCGGATCTGTTCGGCCCGCTCGTCGCCGGAGGAGCGCAGCAGGAGCAGGAGCCGGTTCGGGTGTCTGCCGTTGGGCGTGTCGGTGAGCTGCCTGGCGATGGCTTGCGGGACCTGGTCGAGCGTCACGTCGGGGGCGACGCTGCGGCCGAGTTCGTCGACCGCGCCCGCGAGGCAGGCTTCGAAGAGCCCTTCCTTGGACGTGAAGTAGCGGTTGATCAGCGCCACGTTGACGCCCGCGTCGTCGGCGATGTCGCGCACGGTGGTGGCGGCGTACCCGTTGCTGGCGAAGCGCTGCCGGGCGGCGTCGAGCAGCAGCTGTCGGGTGCCGGCCGCGTCGCGGCGCCGTGCGGGCAGGGGGGCGTGCGCTGTCATGGCTTCCTTCCGGTCCGTCACCAGGGTAGCCGGCGCCAGTGTGATGTAAACAATCGTTGACTATGCCTGGCGGGAGCGCATACTGAGTAAGTCAGCAATTGTTTACATCTAGCTCCGAGGTTCTCATGACGCAGACCATCGAGGAGTCGGGCAGACCCGACCCCGGTACGGGCGTGGGCCGGCGTGCCGATCGTCCCGCCAACAGCACCCTCCTGGTGGTGTACCTGTCCCTGGGTGGCCTGGCCTACGCCGTACTCCAGTCGCTGGTGGCACCGGCGATGTCGACCATCGGGCAGGACCTGGACGTCTCGACCGCCGACATCAGTTGGATTCTCACCGCGTACCTGCTGGCTGCCTCGGTCCTCACACCGATTCTCGGCCGCCTCGGTGACATGGTCGGCAAGCGCCGGGTGCTCATCGGCGTCCTGGTCGCACTCGGTGTGGGGGCCCTGCTGGCCGCCCTCGCCCCGAACCTGACCGTGCTGATCATCGCTCGGGTGCTCCAGGGTGCCGCCGGGGCGATCCTGCCGCTGTCGATCGGCATCGTCCGGGACGAACTGCCCCGGGAGCGGGTCGGCGTCACCGTCGGCCTGCTGTCGGCGATCTTCGGTGTCGGCGCCGGCGTCGGGATCGTCGCCGCCGGCCCGATCGTGGAGCACCTGTCGTGGCACTGGCTGTTCTGGTTGCCGCTGGTGCTCATCGTCATCGCACTGCTCGGAGCGATCTTCGGGATGCGGGAGTCGGCGGTGCGTACGCCGGGCCGGCTCGACACGCTCGGCGCGGCGATCCTCACGGTGTCGCTGGTGTCGCTGCTGCTGGCGATCAGCAAGGGACAGGCGTGGGGCTGGGGCGACCCGAAGACCCTCGGCCTGCTCCTGCTCGGCGCGGTGACGCTGGTCGGGTTCGTCCTGGTCGAACGGCGCGTACGCGAGCCCCTGATCGACATGCGGCTGATGACCATCCGGGGTGTCTGGGCCACCGACCTGGTCGCCCTGATCCTCGGCTTCGCGATGTTCGGGACGTTCGTGCTCGTCCCGACGCTGCTCCAACTGCCCATCGCCACCGGGTACGGCTTCGGCAGGTCGGTCTCCGACGCGGGTCTGTTCCTGCTCCCCACCGTCCTGATGATGGTCGTGTTCGGCCCACTGGCCGGTCTGCTCGACCGCCGCTTCGGCCCGAAGGTGCCGATGTTCCTCGGCGCGGTCCTGGTGGTCGTCGCGTTCGTCCTGCCGGCGCTCGCGCACGGGGCGGTCTGGCAGGTGCTGGTCTCCGGGATCCTCACCGGAGCCGGTATCGGCCTGGCGTTCGCGGCGATGTCCAACGCCATCATCGAGAGCGTCCCGGCCGCCCAGACCGGTGAGGCCAGCGGCGTCAACACCATCGCCCGGACCATCGGCAGCAGCATCGGCACCGCCGTCGTCGCGGCCGTCGTCACCTCCCACAGCACCCCTGCGGGCCTGCCCACCGACGACGCGTTCACGGTCGGCTTCTGGGTCTGCGCGGGCGTGGCCGCACTCGCCGTCGTCGCCTCGCTCGCCCTGCCCTCGGCACGTCGCCGCCGCCAGCAGGCCGTCGCCGCCGGCGTCGGCGACCTTCCGACGGAGCCCGTCGAGCTGCACCTGCCCCACCCGCACCGGCAGCACGGGGACGAACCCGCCCGCGCCTGACCGCACCCGGTTCGGGTGCTGCCCGCCCCGCTGCCCCAACTTCGAGATGGGCGCGGCGGGGCGGGCTTAGGGTCGGGGGATGGAGGCGGACGGGTTGTGGGGCGCGTACGCGGCGTTGTTCGCCGAGGTCGACGACGGGCCGTTCCGGGCACCGGTCGGCGACGAGCTGAGCGTGGAACAGTTGCTCGCCCACCTGGTGGCCAACGACGAGTTGCTGATCGCCGCCACCGAGGCGGTGCTCGCCGGCTCGCCGTACGCGTACTACGAACTGGACACCATCCACCGCCCGCAGCTCGACGACCTGGTCGACCGGTACGGCGGTCTCGACGGCCTGACGGGCCGGCTGCGCACCACCAGCGAGCAGCTCTGCGGGATGACCGGGCGGCTGCTCGACAAGACCGACACGCTGGTGCAGACCCGGGTACGGGAGGGCGAGCGGCTCGACATCGACGAGGCGCTGCCGTGGGGCCGGGCGCTGGACATCCATCGCCGGGTCCACCTGCCCGCACACACCGACGACCTGCGCGCCCTGCACCACCCGCCCGCACCGGCCGGCTGACGCAGGCGGTGAGCCCGGTCGGGTGCCGCGCGGCCGGTTCAGCGGGCGTCGGTGACCACGTGCGAGCAGGCGGGGCAGGCGGCCGGCCCCTGCTCGGCGTACCAGCGGCAGGTGCGCCGGATCGCGCAGCGCGGGAGCGTTGCCTCGTCCGGTACGGCCGCCTCCCGGTACGACTCGACCAGCCGGGCGCCGAGGCCGCAGTGCTCTCCGGTCCAGAACCCGCAGGACGAGGTGACGCACGGCCCGGCCAGCCGGTACTGCGACTCCGCCGGTCCGGCCCCGTCCGGCAGCCCGGAGAGGGCCACCTCGGCCGGCATCGCCGGGGTGACGTAGGCGACCCGCCCCGCCGGAGTGATCATCCCCAGGAACACCGTGGCGTTGGCCTTCGGTGTGCTCGGGCACATCCGCTCCGGCGGGTCCGGCCGTACGGGAACCTCGGTCACCGTTGGATCCAGAAACCGATATCGTTGATCTTGTTGCCCAGCTCGTCGGCGAACGGGCCGTCCACCACCCAGAGGCCGTACCACTCGGGACGCAGCTTGATGTTCCCGTGGCCGATGGTGAGCGGATTGGACAGCTTCGCCGATACGTTGTGCAGCGCGCTCAGTCCGGCTTTCTGTATTTCGCCGGCGATGCGTGCCTTCTGTGTCTCGTCCAGTTCGACCCCGTCGACCACGAACCGGAATTCACTGCGTGCCATTCCTGCCTCCTTCGGCTAGTACGACTCGGTGTCCAACCCGAGCCGCAGGCTTGTCCTGGTGAATGCCGCCCACCCCGCGCGGGAGGCGACGTCGGCCGGCTGCCCGGCCCGGCGCAGTGCCCGGTTCGCGGAGTCCTGCCAGTCGGCGGTGGAGGCGCTCGGGTACCCCCACAGCTCGCGGCAGGCCGAGGCGGCGAAGGTGACCTGCGCGGGTGACCGGGTGAAGCCGGCCGGCCCACCGCCGGCCCGGACGCCGTCGGCGGTCGGCTCGACGAGCGCGAAGTGGTGGTGCAGGCTGGCCAGGGTGGCCCAGTAGGCGCGGTCGGTACGCCCGGCGGCGAACCCGTCGCGCACCCGGTCGTCGCGGCGGTACCTGAGCCCGACCAGGAGGAACGTGGCACCGGAGGGGTCGCTGCGGCCGGTCACCTCCACCGGCTCCTGCCACTTGGACGGCGAGTTCGCCGACCAGAACGCCAGCCACGCGCCCAGCCGGTCGTGCAGGTCCACCTGGAACGGCCACGCGGTCAGGCCGCCGCCCGGCGACCTGATGACGGCGGTGGCGATGCGGTCCCGGGTGACCGTGACCGTGGCCGCGACGTCCGCCGAGCCGGCCACGGCCGTCCCCGGTCGGGCGCCGAGGGCGGGTGTCGCACCGGCGACGGTGGCCGCCGACGCGGTGGCCGCGGTGACCAGTAGTCCCCGGCGGGAGAGTCCGAACGGTGTGTCACTCATGGTTCACCTTCCCGCTGCGACGACCTTTGCCGAGAGCCTAGCGATCAAATGATGACGACCAATACGAGGAACTGTCGTGAGTACGACGCGAAATGGTCGGAATACCGGTGGCGCAAAATGCGTCCACGTGCCTGTCGGTTGCCACCCGCTCGTGGACTCGGTCGACCGCGATATCAGCGATTAGCAGGATTGTACGCGGTAATGTCGATATCATTCCGTTCGCGGAGTTCCCTGCCCGCGCCAATCGCCCCGGTGCTCGCGGTCAACCGGCACCGGCCGGATTCCAGGGAGTGGAGATGTCCCTTGACGCGCTCGTCGGCGACGCCGACCACGTGCAGCTGACCCGGCTGCTGACCGAGGTGAGCTGGCGGATCGACAACGGTCGGGCCGAGACGGTGCACGAACTCTTCGTCGACGACGGTGAGCTGATGCTCGGGCCGGAGCCGATCGTCGGTCGGGAGGCGATCCGGGAGTGGGGACGCACGCTCGACCGGACCCGGCCCCTGCCGGGCATCCTGCACTCCTCGACCAGTGCCCGCTTCGTCGCCGACGGCCCCGACCGGGCCGCCGGCACCTCCGTGCTCACCGCGTACTTCGTCGAACGGAAAGGGGTCGGCGGCGAGACGATCCCGTACGCGGTCGGGCTGGACCACGACGCCTTCGTCCGTACGGCGGACGGCTGGCGCTTCACCTCTCGGCGCTGGGAGGCGCTGTTCGGCCGCTGACCGCCGTTCGGTCGGTGGCCCTGTGATGCATTCGGGTGAGTCGTGGGAGCGTTCCCATGTTCTGGGATGGTCGACTCGGGGTGACGTCGTGGCATTACGTTCCTGTTAACCGACAGGAGTGAATATGTTGCGTCGTCAATCCCTTGGCCGATTCGGCGCGGCCGCGACCATCGCCGTACTCGCGCCGCTCGCCCTCACCGGGGCGCCCGCCACCGCTCACGACAGCGCCCGGACCGGGCCGTCCGCGTCGGTCGCACCGGCCACCATCGGGGCGGCCGCCGTGCCGCTGGACCGGCTCACCGTCAGCACCACCCAGGTCGCGTCCGGTCTGCAACGACCGACCGCGATCTTCGCCCCGGACGACGGCAGCGGCCGACTGCTGATCACCGAGAAGGCCGGCACCGTCCGGGTCTACCATCCGAGCACCGGACTCGCCGAGGCGCCGCTGCTGGACATCACCGACCGGGTCTCCACCGCCGGCAACGAACGCGGCCTGCTCGGCATCGTCACCTCGACCAACTTCGTCACCAGCCGGGCCGTGTACGTCGCCTACACCAGCCTGCCGTCGGGCACCCTCACCCTGTCCCGGTTCACCCTCGACCAGGCCAACCAGCAGCCGATCCCGGCCGCCCGCGAGCAGGTCCTGCTGACCCAGCCGCACGCCGAGTACGGCAACCACAACGGTGGGCAGCTCGCCTTCGGCCCGGACGGCTACCTCTACTGGAGCCTCGGCGACGGCGGCGGCGCGGACGACGTACTCAACACCGGGCAGAACCTGGGCACCCTGCTCGGCAAGATCCTCCGGCTGGACGTGGGCCGGGCCTGCGCGCCGCTGGCGTACTGCGTGCCGGCGGGCAACCCGTTCGTCGGGGTCGCCAACGCCCGGCCGGAGATCTGGGCGTACGGGCTGCGCAACCCGTGGCGGTTCTCGTTCGACCCGGCCGACGGTTCGCTCTGGATAGCCGACGTCGGCCAGGGCACCTTCGAGGAGGTCGACCACCTGCCCGCCGGCCGCGCCGGAGCGAACCTCGGCTGGTCCTGCCGGGAGGGCACCCAGGTCTTCAATCAGGCCCGCTGCCCCGCCGGGGCGAGCTTCGTCGAACCGGTCTTCACCTACCGCACCTCGGTCGACGGTTGCGCCATCATCGGCGGGCACGTCTACCGGGGCCAGCAGTACGCCGACATCGCGGCCGGGACCTACCTCGCCACCGACTACTGCTCCGGCACGGGTTTCGCGATCCGGCCGACCGGCGGGACGTACGCCACCCGGGCGCTCGGCGAGCTGACCATCCAGCCGACCACCCTCGGGGTGGATTCTGCCGGCGAGATCTACCTCGCCAACGACCTCCCCGGCCAACTGCACCGGGTGGCCTTCGCCGCCCTGCCGCCGCCGGCCGGTTGCACGGTCGCCTACCGGGTCGACTCCCAGTGGGGCACCGGCTTCACCGCCACCCTGACCCTCACCAACACCGGTACCGAACCGATCAACGGCTGGACCGTGGGCTGGACCTTCCCCGGCACCCAGCGGGCCGGCACGTTCTGGAACTCCACCGGCGGCCAGGAGGGCGCGACCGTGACGGCCCGCAACGCCACCTGGAACGGCACCGTCGCCCCCGGCGCCTCCGTCACCTTCGGCTTCCTCGCCACCAGCACCGGCCCCAATTCACCCCCCACCACCTTCACCCTCAACAACACCCCCTGCACCTGACCCCCACCCCCACCCCCATCCCCACCCCGGACCTCCTCGTTGATCATGAAGTTAGCGCAAGTTCGATCTTTGTCTGGCGCACTAACTTCATGATCAACGGCTCTGTCCGGGGTGGTCGGGGTGGGTGGGGTGGTGGGGGTGGGTGGGACGATGTGGGGGTGATCAAGGTCGAGGTGCGGGGGGTTCAGGAGAGGGCGGCTCGGGCGCTGCCGGCGGAGTACGTCGAGTACGCGCACGGGTGGTGGTTGCGCCTCGCGCCCAACTGCTCCTGGTGGATCGGAACCGTGCTTCCGCACGGCGACGCCGGGCCGCAGGAGTTGGCGCGGGGCGTGGCGCGGGCCGAGGAGTTCTATCGCCGGCACGGGCTGGAACCGCGCTTCCAGATCTGTCCGGGCGCCTGCCCCGACGGCCTCGACGCGTTCCTGGCCGATCGCGGCTATCTGCGCAGCGGCCGTATCTCGTTGCGGACGGCCCCCACCGGACGGGTGCTGGAGCGGGCGTCGGCGGGGTCACCCCGCGCTGCCGAAGCCGGCGGTGCCGAGCACGAGGGTGGAGCGGTACGAATCGACGACCGGCCGGCGGCCGACTGGTTCGAGGTCTGGCACGCCGTGCACGGCCACGACGGTGAGCGGGATCTGCTCGGCCGGGTGGCGCTGCCGAGCGCCTATGCCTCGTTGACCGTCGGGACCGAGGTGGTCGCGGTGGGCCGGGCGGTCGTCGACGACGGCTGGGTGGGGGTGTTCGGGATGGCGACGCTGCCGAGGGTGAGGGGCAGGGGTGCGGCCGGCGCGGTGCTCGCCGGGCTGGCCGGCTGGGCCCGTACGTGGGCGGCGGATCGGATGTATCTCCAGGTGGAGTGCGAGAACGAGGCCGCCGTCCGACTCTACGAGCGGCTGGGTTTCGAGGAGTTGTGCGGGTACCACTACCGGACGGCGCCGTGAACGTCCGACGGTGTGCCCGGTAGTCGGGGGCTCGGGTGACCGGGGTCAGTCGACCGGGGGCTGGTGGCGGAAGGTGCGGCGGTAGGCGGTGGGGGCGACGCCGATGCTCTGGTGCAGTTGCTGGCGCAGGGCGGCGGCCGTACCGAAGCCGGACTGCTGGGCCACCTGGTCCACCGGCAGATCGGTGGTCTCCAGCAGGAGCCGGGCGTGGTCGGTACGGTGCTGCAACAACCAGCGGGCGGGACTGAGACCGGTCTCGGCCCGGAACCGCCGGGTGAACGTCCGTACGCTCATGCTGGCGTGGCCGGCGAGGTGCCGCAGGGTCAGCGGCTCGTGCAGGCGGTGCTGGGCCCACTGCCGGGTCGCCGCGGTGCTGGCGTCGGTGGGGCGCGGCACCGGCCGTTCGATGTACTGCGCCTGTCCGCCGTCCCGCCACGGCGGGACCACGCACCGGCGGGCCGACCGGTTCGCCACCGCGCTGCCGTGGTCGGTGCGGATCACGTGCAGGCAGAGGTCGATGCCGGCGGCCACCCCGGCCGAGGTGAGCACGTTGCCGTCGTCGACGAAGAGGACTCCGGGGTCGAGCCGGACGTTCGGGTGCCGGCGGCGGAACCGTTCCGCGTACGCCCAGTGTGTGGTCGCCGGCCGCCCGTCGAGCAGCCCGGCGGCGGCGAGTACGAACGCACCGGTGCAGATCGACATGATCCGGGCACCCCGGTCGTACGCCGCGTTCAGTGCCCGGTGCACCTCCGGTTCGAGCAGTTCCCGGTCCAGTGACTCGCCGTGGACGCCCGGCACGATCACGGTGTCCGCCCGGTCGAGCAGTTCCAACCCGTGGTCGGGCACGATCTGGAAGCCGGCGCTGCTGCGGGTCGGCCGGCCGCCGGGGGTGCAGACGTCGACGGTGTAGAAGTGCTCGTTGTCGGCGTTGCGGGCGGTGCTGAAGATCTGTGACGGGGTGCCCAGGTCGAGGCCGACCACCTGGTCCAGGGCGAGTACGGCGATCCGGTGCGGGCGTGACGTCATGGCCCGATTGTTGCGCATGATGGCTCTCCGGCCACTCGTGTGCCGGGTGGGTGTGACCGAGACTTTCGGTCGTGAAGACTGCGCGCCTGTTCCACCCGGCCTGGGCCGTTGCCGCCGTCGCCTTCGTGGCGTTGGTCGGTGCGGCCGGGTTCCGGGCCACCCCGTCGGTCCTGCTGCACCCGCTGCACGAGGAGTTCGGTTGGCCGTTGGCGACCATCTCCGCCGCCGTCTCGGTCAACCTGATCCTGTACGGCCTCACCGCCCCGTTCGCCGCCGCGCTGATGGAACGCTTCGGCATCCGCCGGGTGGTGGTGTCGGCCCTGCTCCTGGTCGCCGCCGGCAGTGGGCTGACCGTGTTCATGACCGCGAGCTGGCAGCTCATCGCCTGCTGGGGCGTACTCGTGGGGTTGGGCACCGGGTCGATGGCGCTCGCCTTCGTGGCGACGGTGACCGGGCGCTGGTTCGTCAGGCGCCGGGGACTGGTGACCGGGGTGCTCACCGCCGGTGGGGCCGCCGGGCAGCTCGTCTTCCTGCCGGTGCTGGCCAACCTGGTGCAGGCGTACGACTGGCGGGTGGCGGCGCTGGTCGTGGCGGCGGCGGCGCTGCTGGTCGTACCGCTGGTGGTTTTCTTCCTGCGCGAGCACCCGGCGGACCTGGGGCTGCCGTTGTACGGCGGGACCGAGGTGGTCCGGCCGCAGCCGCTGGCCGGCGGGGCGGGCGGTGCGGCGGCGCGGGCGCTGGGCGGGTTGCGGATGGCCGCCCGGACCCGCGCGTTCTGGTTGCTCGCGGGTGGGTTCGCGATCTGTGGGGCGACCACGAACGGTCTGGTCGGAACGCACTTCATCCCGGCCGCGCACGATCACGGGGTGGCCGAGACGACCGCCGCGAGCCTGCTCGCCCTGGTCGGCCTCTTCGACATCGTCGGCACGATCGCGTCCGGCTGGCTGACCGACCGGGTGGACAGCCGGCTGCTGCTGGCCGGCTACTACGCGCTGCGCGGGCTCTCCCTGCTGGTGCTGCCGAGTCTCTTCGCCGACACCACCGGGCCGACGATGCTGGTGTTCATCGTCTTCTACGGGCTGGACTGGGTGGCGACGGTGCCGCCGACGGTGGCCCTGTGCCGGGAGCACTTCGGTGACCGGGGCCCGGTGGTGTTCGGTTGGGTGTTCGCCGCGCACCAGGTCGGTGCGGCGATCGCGGCCACCGGCGCCGGCCTGGTCCGGGACCGGCTCGGCGAGTACACGTTGGCCTGGTACGCGGCCGGGGTGTTGGCGCTCGGCGCTGCGGTGCTCTCGCTGATGCTGCGGCGGCGCGAGCCGGTGCCGGTGCCGGTGGTCGAGCCGGAGCCGGCCGTCGCCGCGGCGCCGCGCGCCTGGCGCCTGCGTCCCACCGACGGGTAGCGGCCCGCACGGGCCCGGTCGGCGGCCCGCCCGGCTGCCGGCCCGGCTGGCGGGGCTATCCGGCCCACTGCTGGTTGCTTCGGCCGTGGCAGGCCCACTGTTGCAGGCTCGTGTCCGGGCTGGAGAGGGTGTCGCTGGGTACGTCGGCGCACCGGCCGCTGTTGAGGTTGACCAGCGACACCTGCCCCTCGCCGACGCCGGCCAGCCGCCACCGTTGCTCGGGGCTGCCGTCGCAGACCGCCGGTTGCAGCCGCGCGCCGTCGTCCTTGCTGCCGTCGGCGACCTCCAGGCAGCCGCCGGTCGCGGCGTTGACCAGGCTGAACTGGTCGCCGACGACGGGGGTGGGGCGCCACTGCTGGCTCGGGTCGCCGGTGCAGACCCGCTGCTGCACCTGCGCTTCGTCCGGGTTGCCGTTGCCGCCGACGGCGAGGCAGAACGACGACGCGACGGAGCGGAACGTCCGGGCGGGGATCTCGGGTGCGGTCGGGCTGGGCGGGGGCGGGGCCGGGTCGGTGCTGCCCGCCGCCGCGCCACTCGGCGCGGCCGGTGCGGGGGCGCCGGAGACCGCCGCCGGGGCCGGCACCGTCGCCGGGTCGCCGTCGCCGGTGAAGATGCCGGTGGCGAAGAGCACCCCGATCAGTACGCCGACGCCGCCGGTCGCGAGCGCCGCCGTCATCAGCCGGTCCCGGCCGGGTCGCGGTGGGGCGGGCGAGCCGTAGACGGTGCCGCCCGGCGGTCGGTTGTGCTGGTCGGAGGTGGGCATCCTGCGATAGTGACCCAGGCGACCGGTCGGGGACCAATCGGCCCGCCGCACCTCACCCCGCATTTTCCGGTACGGGGTGAGGGGCGGGCTGTGGCGCGGCGGCCACCGTCGTCGTTCAGTCGACGACGGTGACGTCCTTCCAGAAGGCCACCCGGTCGCGGACCTGCTCGGCTGCCGGGAGCGGATCGGGGTAGTACCAGACCGCGTCCTGGCTCTCGTTGCCGTCCAGTTGGAGGGAGTAGTAGGAGGCCTGTCCCTTCCAGGGGCAGATGGTGTGGGTGTCGGATTCGCGGAGCACGTCGTCGCGCAGCGCGCTGCGCGGGAAGTAGTGGTTGCCCTCGACGACCACGGTGTCGCTGCTCTCCGCGATGACCTGGTTGTTCCACATGGCTTTCGGCACGTTCTCAGCGTATGCCGGCGGACGAGGGGCGGCCACGGCTTCCATGCGCGGTTTCGGCTGGCGCGACGCGCGGTGACGGTTAGCGCGATCTTGGGGGAACGGCAAGGCTCCGCCCCCTATCGGATTACGGATAGTTACGAGATAATTACTGTATGTGGAACATGTCGGGGGATCGGAAGCTGTTCCTACAGGTCAGCGGCCCGATAGCGGACAACGTACGGGGCGATGCCGCCGCCACCACCGCCCTGCTCCGGGAGCTGCGCACCGGGGCGGGCCTCGGGGTCGGCCGGCCCGCCCCGGCCGGCGACGGGCCAGCAGAGCGCACGACCGGAGAACCGGCGGACCGCACGGCGGAAGAAGCGGCGACGCGCAAGGCGGGTGAGGCCGTGTCGCTGGCCGAACTCGCCATCACCGGCGCCTTCTCGGCCACCACGCTCGCCGCCCTCACCCGGATCGTCGTCGCCTTCGTCCGGCGGGGCGCCGCCCGGCGGATCGTGCTGCGCGACGGCGACCGGACCCTGACCATCGTCGACCCGTCGGAACGTACCGAGCGGGCGGTGGCGCAGTGGCTCGGCGCCCCCGGACCGCCCGGCCCGAGCCGGACAGCCGACCCAGCCGAGGAAGCCGAGGTACCGGACACCATCGCGGTGCCGCCGGTACGGCGGGGTGTCGGCTCCGGTGTCGACTAGGCCACCGGCCGGCCGGTACGCGCTGCTCATCGCGACCGGCGAGTACGCCGACCCCTCGCTCGACCGACTGCGCGCGCCACAGCAGGACGTGGCGCGGCTGGCTGCCGTACTGGCGGATCCGGCGGTCGGCAACTTCCAGGTGCGTACGCTGCGGGACGCCCCGGAGCGGGAGATCCGCGCGGCGATCGAGGACCTGCTCACCGACCGGGTCGACAGCGATCTCGTGCTGCTCTATTTTTCCTGCCACGGCATTGTCGACCCGTACCACCGGCTCTACTTCGCGGCCGGTGACACCGTCCGGACCCGCCCGGCGAGCACCGCGATCTCCCGGTCGTTCGTCAACGAGCAGTTCGAGGCGTGCCGGGCGGCGGCCAGGGTGCTGATCCTGGACTGCTGCTTCGCGGGGGCGTTCGCCGAGGGCTTCAAGGGGGCGCCGCAGGGTGCGCTGGACTGCCAGGTGGGCCGGGGGTACGTCGTCCTCAGCGCCTGCGACAGCTACGAGTACGCGTTCGAGTCCGGCGAACTGGTCGCCTCGGCACCACGCGGTTCGATCTTCACCGACGTACTGATCGAGGGTTTGGTCTCCGGCGCGGCCGACCTCGACGGCGACGGCCGGGTCGGCGTCGACGAACTGTTCCGTTACGTGCACGACGGGGTGGTCCGTCGCCGGCCGGAGCAGCAGCCGAAGTACAGCGCCTACAACGCCGAGCCGCACATCTACCTCGCCACGGTCGGGCAGGCCAGCCGGCCGACCGCCGACGCCCCGCCGACCGGCTCCGGCCCGGACGCGCATCCCACCTCCGCCGCGCCCGGTGCCCCGCCTACCCACCTGCCGCCTACCCATCTGCCGGCGAGCTACAACCAGCACCAGGCGATCGTGGCGCGCGGCTTCCGTACCGGTGCGGACCTGGTCCGACGCACCTACGGGCCGTTCGGTCGGCGGATGCTGGTGGAGGACGAGCACGGCGGGTACCACGAGATGGCCGACGCGGCCGGCATCGTCGCGCTGCTCGGCGGCGGTGACACCCGCGACGGGCTCGGCACCGGCTACCTGCGGGAACTGGTCGAGGGGATCCGGCGCCGGGTCGGTGACGGCGCCACCACCGGCGTGGTGCTGGCCCAGTCCATGCTCGACGGCGCCTCGGCCGCGCTGCGGGCCGGGGCGAACCCGGTGGCGCTGCGACGCGGGATCTCGGCCGCCGTACGGGACGTCGCCGTCGAACTCGCCGGCCTCGCGGTGCCGGTACGCACCAGGGCGGAGCTGCGGGCGCTGGCGACCATCGCCTCCGGTGACGAACTCGTCGGTGACCTGGTGGCCGAGGCGGTGGACCGGATCGGCCGCGACGGGGTGATCCGGGTCGAGGCGAGCAACCTGTTCGGCCTCGAACTGGAGCTGACCGAGGGGATGAGCCTGCGGGCCGGGCACGTGTCACCGGCGTTCGTGACCGACGAGCAGGAGGCCGAGGCGGTGCTCGACGAGCCGTACGTGCTGCTCGTCGACGACCGGGTCGGCCTCGCCGACGACCTGCTGCCGCTGCTGGACGCGGTACGGCGGGCGGGTCGGCCGTTGGCCGTGTTCGCGGCCGAGATCGGCGAACCGGCGCTGGCCGCCCTGGTCCTGGCGAAGGCACGGCAGCTGCTCGATCCGGTCGCGGTGGCGCTGCCCTGGGCGGCCGGGCAACGGCGGGACGCGCTGGCGGACCTGGCCGCGCTCACCGGTGCGACGGTGTTCGGCGGCGGGTCGGGTGTGGATCTCGTCCGGGCGACGCTGACCGACCTGGGTCGGGCCCGGCGGGTGGTCACCACCCGGACCGAGTCGGTGGTGCTGGCCGGGCCGGGCGACCGGGACCGGATCGTCCGCCGCTACCAGCGGCTGCGGACCGGCACCGGCCGGGACGACCGGCGCGGCACCCTGGGCCGGGACGACCGGCGCGGTGCCGTCGGGCGTCGGGGCGGGCCCCGGTACGGCGAGCCGCTGCGCGTGTCGGCCGAGCGGATGTCGAGGGTGGCCGGTGGGGTGGCGGTGATCAAGGTCGGTGAGGTGACGCCGGAGCAGCAGCGGGTCCGGCGTCGCCAGATCGACGACGCGGTACGCAACGCCAAGGCGGCGGTCGAGTGGGGGATAGTGGCCGGCGGCGGGGCGGCGCTGCTCGGCGTGCACACCCGGCTGGCCGATCGGCGTACCGCACCGGTGCCGAGGCAGCGGAGGGACGACGAGGCGCTCGGTTACGCGCTGGTCGTCGACGCGTTGCCGGCGCCGTTCGAGGAGTTGCAGCGCAGCGCCGGCCGGGAGCCGGACGGGGTGCCCGAGGACCTGCGGTACCGGGGGCCCGGTGTCACCTTCGACGTGGTGGGCGGCCGGTACGTGGTGGCGCGGGACGCCGGCATCGTCGATGCCGCCGCGACCGTACGCGAGGCGGTCACCGCCGCCGCGGGTGTGGTCACCCGCTATCTCATGCTCGGCTGAGTGATGCCGTCGGCATGCGTCGGACGCAGGTCGTCGCGATGGTGGCGGCGGAGTCGGGGTGTCGGGCTGGGGGGGGGGGGGGGGGGGGGGGGGGGGGGGGGGGGGGGGGGGGGGGGGGGGGGGGGGGGGGGGGGGGGGGGGGGGGGGGGGGGGAAGAGAGAAAAGCAA
>NZ_JBVJHT010000004.1:159143-377370 GCF_055586685.1 Micromonospora sp. NPDC049529 | reverse complement strand
GGTTTTGGGGGGGGCTGTGTGGGTGGGGGGGTCAGGTGACTTTCTTCGGGGGGGGGGGCGGGGGTTGTGTTCTCCCCCCCCCCCCCCCCCCCCCCTTTCCCCCCCCCCCCCCCCCCCGCCCGTGCTGCGACGTGGTGCCGACGTGCAGCAGGTCATCGGTGCAAAAACACGGCAGGGGCCGCTGTTGAGGCGTGCGCTGCGGCGCAAATTGCACTCGTCGGGACAACTATCCGCCGTCAGCGGTGGCTGATGGTCAGCCCGAGCGGCAAAGAAGACGGCGGCACGTCGGATGTGCGTTGTCGGGATGTCTGCCGTCCTACCTGTCCCAACACGAAGAGTGACGCGTCACCCTGGCGTAGAGCGGACCGGTGGGCAGCACCATCGCGTGGGAGTCGACGGTGGACCGCCGGTCCGCGCTACCGGCCCGGTGCGAGAGTCGGACGGAGCACGAAGACGCCCCAACCGAAGTAGCGGCGGCCGTACTCCAGGTGCCAACGGCGGGACAGGTCGCGGAACTCGCGTACCTGCTGGGCGCGCGGGTCGTGCGGGTACGCCCGCAGCCACTCGGTCAGCGTCCACCACTGCTGGGCCACGTACCGGTCCCAGCTGTCGGCGTCGGCGAGCACCACCTCGACCAGGTCGGTGCCGGCGGCCTCGAACCGGTCCAGGGTGCCGCCGAGCGAGGTGAAGTCGTCCAACCCGAACCCGTAGGCCGAGTACGCCCCAGGCGGCGGCGGGTCGATCCAGTACGGTTCGCCGACCAGCAGCAGCCCGTTGGGGCGGACCGCGCGCCGCATCAGTTCGATGGTGCCGGCCAGGCCACCGCCGATCCAGGTCGCGCCGAGGCAGGAGACGATGTCGTAGCCGGCGGGCTCGGCCCGGTATTCGGCGGCGTCGCCGTACTGGAAGCTGACCCGGTCGCTGACCCCGAGTTCGGCCGCGCGTTTGCTGGCGGCGGTCAGGAACACCTCGCTGATGTCCACCCCGTGTCCACGGATGCCGTAACCCTGGGCCCAGCGGCAGAGCAGTTCGCCCTTTCCGCACGCGAGGTCGAGGACCCTGGTCTGCGGGCCGACCCGACTGGCCGCCCCGAGCAGCATCAGCTTCTCGTGGGTGAACGGGTTGAGGATGCGGTGTTCCGCCTCCGACAGCTCGTGCAACCAAAGCGACATCGGGCCAGGATTACCCGTTTTCTGGGTCGTGTCGAGCCCCATCTTTCGGGCCAAGATCAAGTGCGATCGGCGTACGTCACTCCGGCAGCACCGACCGAACCGTTCCGGTGCGACCCGCCCGCCCGCGACCCGCACCGTTTGTGCAGGTCAGAGCCAGAGCATCGGGTACGCCGAGCGCGCCCGTCACCGAGCCGTGAATCGCACAGACTAGACCGGCTTCGATTCGTCACGGCAAAAACCGCGCCGGCCGTCGTCGCGTGGTGGGAAAGTTCACGGCGCCGTCGGTGTCCGGCGCCCAGGTGGGTCGACACAACCGTCCCCGGTCGGGCAGGCTGTCCGCCGTGCAGCCCGAGGTGTTCATCGCGATCGGATCGGCGGTCGTCTCTCTCCTCAGTGTCCTGTTCACCACCCTCTCCGCGCGACGGGTGACGGTGTTGCAGTACCAACTGGAGGAGCAGCGGCACCGGCAGAGCAAGGCGGAACTGGCCGAGCAGTTGCTCAGCCGCTACCGGGAACCACTGCTCTGGTCCGCGCACGCGTTGCAGGGCCGGATGTTCAACGCCGTACGGCCGGGTTTCCTCTCCGCGTACCTGCACTGCGGTGACCCGGACGACGAGCGGTACACCCGCGACTACACCGTCTACACGCTGGCCGAGTACCTGTGCTGGGTGGAGATCATCCGCCGGGACCAGCAGTTCCTCGACCTCGGCGACGTCGAGCGGAACAAGCGGTTCTTCGGCTACCTCGACCGGATGACGCAGATCGTCGCCGCGCTGGACACCCCGCCGCCGCTGCGCCTGTTCCGGGGCCAGCAGCGCGCAATCGGCGAACTCCTGCTCGTACGCGTCGAGGACAGTGCCGGCACCCGGTACGAGTCGATGGGCTACGCCGACTTCTGCGCGCGGCTCGACACCGACGACCGCTTCAGGTCCTGGTTCATCCGGCTCCGGGCCGACGTCGATGTGATCGCGACCTCGGACTTCGACGGCAACGCCCGGCTGGTGAAAATACAGCACGAGCTGATCGCGCTGATCGATTTCCTGGACCCGGACCGGGCCCGGTTGGCCACCCCGAACCGGGCCCTGATCGACCGGGACAAGATGGGCAAGCACATCAGCGAAACCTGAGCGGCCCGCCCCCGAACCCGACGAGGGGTCTGCTGTCAGTGCTGCTTCGCGAGCCCCACGAACGCCCGCCACGCCATCGGGCCGAAGGTCAGTGTCGGGCCGGACCGGTCCTTGCTGTCCCGAACGAGGACACGACCAACGATGTTGTCGGCAACCTCGACGCAGTTCCCGCCGCTCTGGTTGCTACGGCTCGACTTACCCCAGGTCGGCCGCTGTGTCGTCATGATCATCCACCAGCCTCAGGATAAGGTCTCTTGACTGGTCGCAGGGCAGCGCGACCGAGTTTATAGCGCGCCACGTGTGGTCCATGGCGGTTACCCGGGTGGGCTCCACTTCCACCCTGTCTTCGAAGAAGTCTTCCAGAAGACCGACCATGCTCCCGCCCTCGATGTTTGCCAGGGTGATGGAACCGCTGCGGCCCGCGTGCATCGCGGCGTGGTCGGGAACGACGTGGACGAAGATGTTCGGTCGGGCTCCTACGTCGGCCAGGTGCGGCAACTGCTCTTTGGCGATCTCGGGAGGGCCGCACCGTAGGGTGGCGGCATCCAGAATGAAGACAAATTTGGGGCGGTCCCCTCGGTCGAGGATCGCGGCTTGCCGCTCCATCCGTGAGGCGACCATGCTCGCCACCTCTTCATCCGTGTGCAGACCCGTGCAGGTGAACATCGCGGCGGCGTAAGCCTCTGTTTGCAACAGGCCGGGGATCAGGGTTGGTTGGAAGTAGCGCAGGGCTGCCGCCGTCTCTTCCACCTTCCGCCAGGGCAGGAACCAAGTTGGCGCTGGGCGCCGGTTCTTCCGGGCCTCGGTCGACGCTCGCTGAATCTCGTCCCCGGTCCCGAAGTACTCGTCCAGCGACTCGTAGGCACGGATGACCGACCTCGTGAAGGTCGCCGTCAACCTCGACCCTCGTGCGGTGGATACGATCGAGTCGGCCAATGCGGGTAGGGAAAGTGCGTTCCCGCTCGCCCCGGCGTCATCCCAACTGGCCGTCCGAAGGCGGGCGTCGATCGCCCGTGGTGGGAGCATCGCCGGGCCGGCCGGTCAGGAGCCGGTCGGCGCGGCGCAGCAGGGCCCAGCGCTGGGCCGCCAGCGTGACCGCGAGATAGAGCAGGAGGCTGACCGTGCCGAGGTCGGTGGCGGCCGGTGCGACCGCTTCGAGCGCAGCGTCGCTGGCGATGTGGATGCCCAGACCGATGATCCACAACGAGACGGTGGTCCAGTTGCCCTGCCGGACCAGGATGCCCCGGTCGCGCCAGAGGTGCGTGAGGCGGGCCCGAGCCACCCCGAACCCGGCGCCGACCAGCAGGCTGACCACCAGCAGCCCGTACGCGACGGCCGGGACGCTGGTCCGGCCGGCGTAGCCGCTGATCTGCACCACGCCAATCACCCCGAGGATCAGCGCCAGCGAGTACGGCCGACGTTCCCGGACCGGACGTTCCCGCAGTTGCCGGCTGATCAGCCAGCCGACGATCAGGATCGCGACGACGATGTTCATCGCGCTCATCGCGGTCCTCCCTCCGTTGTCACCGCCCGGTTGCCCCCTGGCCGACCCGACGACCGCGTGGCAGACCAATCCGCTCGCCATCCTCGTCCAGACATATGCCACCTGGCTCGGCGATCGCCGAGTTCGGGGACATTGCTTTCCTCGCCGGGCCCGACGTGGAGACGGAGTTCGCTCGGCGGTTCGATCCGTCCGGCGCAGACCCGCGTCAGGAGGTGGTCCAGGCGTGTACCTCCAGCCGGCCGGTGGTGCCCAGGTCCAGCCGCTTCGCCACGACCTGGGTCGGCCGTCCGGCGGCCGGGGCGACCTCCAGATATTCGCCCTGCGCGGCGTCGCCGTCGGTGACCGTGTTCCGCCAGCGCACCGACGCGTGCGCGGTGCCGCCCGGATACACCGTGATCTCCTTCGGGCCGGGGTCCTCGCCGGTCGACCGGGAGCCGTTCTCGACCCGCACCGGAAGCGGCTCGCGCTGCGCGTCGAGTACGCGTACGACCGGGTAGCCGTACAGCGAGAAGGGTTTGGTGCCGCAGTTGAACAGGACGATGCCCATTCCGCGCAGCCCCATCGCGGCGTCGGTCGGGCTGGTGCTCAGCAGGACACCCGACGCCGGGCAGTAGGCGGCCTCACGAGCCCCGCCGGTCGCGGTCGCCACCGGAAGACCGGTGCCGGACGGCGCGGGCGAGCCGGTCGCGGGTCCGCTCGGAGCGCCCTGCGAGGGCAGGTCGGTGGCACCCGTCCAAGGGCCGGCGGTCCCCGGGGGCAGGGGCGCCTGCCGGGTGGCGTCCGGCGGGGTCGGCGCCGGTAGGACGATCGGCTGACCGGGTACGGGACCGGTGCAGCCGGCGCCGAGCAGCAGCGCCACGGCGATTGTGCCGACCAGTGGGCCGAGCCGGCGCAGGGAAGGGTGGCGGCGAGCGGGGTACGTCTGCACCCGGCGATCCTCCTACACCGCTCGGTCCGGCGGAGAACCGTCAGCGGGTGCCGTGGAGAGCGTGTGTGCGAGTTGTGTTCGCGGGTGGCGATCGCCGGTGATCCGACCGTGAGCTTGTACGCTGCGTCGATGCCGGATTCCAGGTTGATGCGGGATTCCACCGAGCGTTGGTTGGAGCGGCTGCGTGGCGCGGTCGCACCCCGGCGCCACAACGCCCGTACGATCGCCGCCCTGACCGGCAATCCCGGCTGCCACCGGCGGTCGGTGCTGGACGCGGCCGGGGTCGACAAGCTGCGGCTGGCCGAGCACGTCGGCTTCCCCGCCCGGTTCGGTCAGTCCCGGTTCGCCATCACCCGGGGCAACTCCTTCGAGCGGCAGGTCAAGGCGGACGGCGGAATCGAACTGCTCCGGCTGCTGCGCGAACGGCTCGGGCTGCCGATCCCGGACGCGGAGTACACCGACCTCGACGCCGGCACCCCGGACGCAACCACGGCGACGGTCGACACCAATGCCGATCCGGTCCGGCCCACCGAGAGCAACGAGGAGCGCTACGAGCGGTCCCGGCGACTGCTCGCCGAGGCGGCCGGGGCGCCCGCGTCCGGCGACGCCCTGATCTTCGATCACCCGCTGCTCCGGCTGGAGGTCGCCGGCCAGCCGGTCTACCTGGAGCCGGACCTGATCGCGTTCCGGGTCGACGGCCGGTTCCACGTCGTGGAGATCAAGTCGTTTCCGGTGATCGACGGGCAGGCCGACCCGAGCAAGGTGTCCGCCGCAGCGGTGCAGGCGGCGGTCTACGTCCTCGCGATGCGGCAACTGCTGACCGACGGCGGGCACGACCCGGCCATCGTGTCGCACGACGTACTGCTGGTCTGCCCGCGCGACTTCACCAACGAACCGGTGGCCGCGCTGATCGACGTACGCAAGCAGTTGTCGACCCTGCGCCGGCAACTGACCCGGATGGCGCGGGTCGAAGAGCTGGCCGCCGCGCTGCCGGCCGACCTGACCTTCGACCTGGCCCCCGACCGGGCCGGCCGGCCGACCCGGTCGCCGGCCGCGCTGACCACCGCGCTGACCGTCGTCGAGGCGCGGTACGCGCCGGACTGCCTCGCCAGCTGCGAACTCGCCTTCTTCTGCCGGCACGAGGCACGCGGCCGAACCGGCAGCCTCGGCAAGTCCGTCCGCGAGGAACTCGGCGGCGTCGAACAGGTGCCGACCGTGCTCGCCCTGGCCAGTGGCGAACTGGCTCCGGCCGACGGGCAGGCCGAGGCCGCCGCGATGCTCCAGGCCGCCGCGCGGCTGCGGGCCGAGGCCCTGTCATGAGTACGCTCACCGCCCTCGCCCGCGCGCAGGCCCTCGCCGCCGGGGTGGCCCAGCCGACCGCCACCGTGCGGCACCTGCACCTCGCCCGGCGGCCCCTGGTCCTGGTGCCGCTGACCATGGCCGGGGAGGCGAACGCCCCGCTGGCGATGCTGGTCGGCACGGCACCCGCACAGCCAACGCTGCTGGTGGTGCCGCAGCCGCGCAACCGGGACCAGCGACTCGACTTCGTCACCGCGTTCGGACGGGTGCTGCTGCCGTACCTGGACGGGCACCGGGGCGTGTCGGAGTCGGTGCCGGTCGACCGGGGACGCGACGTGCGCTACCGGTACGTCGAGGCGCCGCAACTGCTCGTACCGAACTCCGGCGGGATCACCTTCCTGCGCCTGCTCGGCCGCAACCTCCGGTTCCGGCGTACCGACGGGGACTATCCGGTGGACGCCTCGGTGCCGCTGCTCGGCCGGTGGCTCACCTTTCTCGCCGAGCGGGCCGAACACCCCGGCTCGTCGATGCTGGTGGCGATGACCGACGCGCTCGGCCTGCACTGGGCGACCGGGCAGAGTTCGGTGGAGGACCTGAACCTGGCCGCACAGCTCGGCTGGATCGATCCGCCGCCGGGCGTGCCCGGCCCGGTCGCCGCCGCCGAGGCGGAGGACCCGTCGATCTGGCCGCCGTCCGGCCCGGCCACCGACCCCGAGTTCGACAACAGTGTGCTAGCCCCGGCGATGGTGGCGTACCAGGCGGCGGTGGCGGCGGACGACGAACCGGCCCGGCAGCGGGCGTACGCGACCCTGACCGAGGCGTTGCGCGGCCAACTGGAGCCGACCTGGCGGCTGATGTGGCGGGGCCTGTCGCTGCTGCGAGCCCTGCCGCCGGGGGTGCGGGTGGCGGGGCGCTGGGACGCTGACCGGGACGCGTTCACCGACTATGCCGGTTACACCGACGAGGGCGGCCAGCCCCAGCCCCGCCGCGACGGGGCGGTCGCCGCCGCACAACGCCTGCACCGGCTCGAACGCGCCCTCGCCTCGTACGCCGTCCAGCGCGCCTACGACGACCCGTTGGTGATGGCCGACCACCGGCTGACCGGGGAGGCGTTCGTCGGCGAGGTGACCCTGGCCGACCCGACTCGGGTCGACGACAGCGGCAAACGCCCGGTGCTACGTCCCCGGATCATGGTCGTCACCACGGACCCGGTGCTGGTCCAGCCCGGCGCGACGCTCTCCTCGCCGACCCGGCCGGCACAGAAGGCCCGGGTCATGTTCGTCACCCGGACCGGCGACGGGTCGAAGACCGAGGTGGTGCTGGAACTGTCCGGCGGGATGGGGCGGGGCCTGACCGCGCCACCCGGCACGGTTCCGGAGGTGGGGGAACGCCTCTGCTACACCACCCTGACCGACGGTTACGTCCCGCCCGGCACCTTCCCGTCCCGCGAGGACACCCCCTGGACTCACGGCGGCCCACCGGCCGACGGGTCGGCCGAGTCGTAGCACCCGCCGATCGGCGACCGCACCTATTCCGAAAGCCCCACGCTCGGTCCGACGTGGCCGCGCTGTGGGCGGAGTGGCCGCGCTCAGTCCAGTGCGGCCAGGCTGCGGGCGGAGTGGCGTCCCGTCGCTACGGACACGGCGCTGGCGGGGGTCGTGATCGTGTTGCTGTCGAGGGTGACGGCGGCGTTGCGGGCGAGTGCGCGGCCGTCGATGGTGACGCCGGTGGTGACGGTGATCGAGGCGAGGGCGAGGATCGTGCCGCGCAGGATGGAGTAGGTGCCGAGGGTCGCGGAGCTGCCGACGAGCCAGAAGACGTTGGCCGCCTGTGCGCCGTTGACGAGGTTGACGCTGCTGGCGGAGGCGGTGATGAGGGTGGACGCGGCCTTGAAGACGAAGATGGCGTCGGAGTCGCCCTGGGCGTCGAGGGTCAGTACTCCGGTGATCCCGAAGGTGCCGGCGAGGGATTCGTAGACGCCGGGAATCTTCGTCGTTCCGCCGAGTTCGACCGGGGTGACGGTGCTCGGGCGCGCTGCCGCGTCGTCGTACGCGGTGACCAGATCGGTCTTCGCCTGTGCCGCGACCGCGTCGGCGACGTGTGAGGTGCCGTTGACGACTCCCGGCGGGAAGCCGGTCACCGAGGCGCCGGGACTCAGCCCGAGGTCACCGGTGATCGTCGTGGGGCCGGTGTTGGTGACCGTCGAGGCGGCGAGGACCGCGAAGAGGGCCGCCGTACCGAGCGCCACCGGTTGGGGATCGGTGGGTACGGGCGGATCGCCGCCGGTGACGGTGATCGAGTTGCTGTCGAGGGTGACGGCGGCGTTGCGGGCGAGTGCGCGGCCGTCGATGGTGACGCCGGTGGTGACGGTGATCGAGGCGAGGGCGAGGATCGTGCCGCGCAGGATGGAATGGGTGCCGAGGGTCGCGGAGCTGCCGACGAGCCAGAAGACGTTGGCCGCCTGTGCGCCGTTGACGAGGTTGACGCTGCTGGCGGAGGCGGTGATGAGGGTGGACGCGGCCTTGAAGACGAAGACGGCGTCGGGGTCGCCCTCGGCGTCGAGGGTCAGCGCACCGGTGATCCCGAAGGTGCCGGCGGGCGACCCGTAGACGCCGGGAGTCTGGGTGGTGCCGCCGAGTTCGACCGGAATGGTGCCGGTGCTCGGCCGTCCGGCCAGATCGTCGTAGGCGGCTGCGAGGTCGGTTTTCGCCTGTGCCGCGACGGCGTCCGCGATGTGCTGGGTGCCGTTGACCTGTCCCGGTGGGAAGCCGGTGACCGAGGTGCCGGGGCTGAGCCCGAGATCGCCGGTGACGGTGGTGGTGCCGGTGTTGGTGACCGTCGAGCCGGCGAGCACCGCGAACTGGGCGGCCGTACCCAACGACACCGCCGCTGTGGCCGCGCTCGTTGCGCTGTCTGTTGTCTCGCTCATGGGGTGGGTTTCCTCTCGTGAAGATCCGGTAGGGGCGGGATCTGCCCATGGTGGAGACCGGCTCGGTGGCCGTCGGTCGGAGCAGAGTGGAGGGGCCGCCAGGAGAGCCTGGGATTCGTACCGGAAAGCGGACGTTTCGACTGTAGTTACGTAGCGTAATTGCTGCTTGTCAAGCCTGTCGAGGGGTGAGCTGCGGATTGGCACGCGCCGCCCGTGTCGAATGTGACGATCAGTAATGCATCCCGGCGGGATGGTCGCCCGGCCACCGGCTGCCCCGGCGGTCCGCACCGGTCCACACCCGGCCGCAGAGGTCGGCGGCGTCAGGCTCGTCCGCCGCGAGAGGACTCGGCCGCTCGTTCGAACCGGGCGGCAACCGCGTGCAGGTGGTCCACCATCGTCGGTGGGGACTCGACGGTGAAGTC
Source organism: Micromonospora sp. NPDC049529 (assembly GCF_055586685.1). Taxonomy (NCBI): domain Bacteria; kingdom Bacillati; phylum Actinomycetota; class Actinomycetes; order Micromonosporales; family Micromonosporaceae; genus Micromonospora; species Micromonospora sp. NPDC049529. The sequence continues at coordinate 367,989 of NZ_JBVJHT010000004.1, read as the reverse complement.
GACGTCGAGCACACTCAGCAGGTAGGCCAACATCCGTGGCGTCTCGACGCCGAGGCGCAACCGGCAGGTCTGCCCGCCAACCGGCTCCAGCCGTCCGTGCAGCGGCCAGATCCGGTCCCGGACCGTCTCGGCGGGCGCGCGGAGCAGGACCGACGCCTGGATCTCCCAGACGTCCGCGACCGACCGCGACAGGAAGGCCGCCGCGTCACCGTTGTCGGGCGCCTGCCGGGTGCCGACAAACCGGGGCCCGACCGGGACGTACGGCCGCAGCCGGTCGAGCCGGAAACTACGCCAGCTCTCCCGGTCGACATCCCAGGCGACCAGGTACCACCGCCGTCCCCACGACACCAGCCGGTACGGCTCGGTCCGGCGCACGGATGCCGTGTCGTCGTAGGAGCGGTAGTCGAAGCGCAGCAGTTGCCGGTCCCGGCAGGCGGTCGCGACGAGGGTCAGCAGGTCCGCGTCGACCGCCGGCCCGTCCGCCGCCACCGGCACGGTGTCGATCTGGAGGGCGCCGACCGGTGCCGCAGCCGCGACGGCAGCACCTGTTCGAGTTTCATCAGCGCCCGCAGGGCGGTCTCGCCGATGTCGGTCACGCCGCCACCGGCGACCGTACGCAGCGCCACGGCGACCGCTATCGCCTCGTCGTCGACGGGCACGACGTACATTTTCTGCACGTCCGCTTGGCGCAGCCCGGCGCGTTGCCGCTGCTGCTCACCCACGGGTGACCCGGTTCGGTGGTCGAGTTCCTCGACGTGACCGACCCGGCCGCGCACGGCGGCGACCCGGCCGCGCACGGCGGCGACCCGGCCGACGCGTTCGACGTGGTCGTCCCGACCGTGCCCGGCTTCGGCCTCTCCGGGCAGGCGGCCGGCTGGTCGGTGCAGCGGGCGGCACCGGCCTGGGCGGAGCTGATGCGCCGGCTCGGCTACTCCCGATACGTCGCGCACGGCGGCGACACCGGTGCGCTGATCTCCCGACAGCTCGGGCTGATCGACCCGGATCACCTGGCGGCGGTGCACCTGACGCTGATCCCGTCGGCGGCGCTCACCGCCGACAACGCCGATCTCTCCGACCCGGCCAAGCAACGGGCGGCCGAGCACGCGGCCCGGTTCGACTACGCGCTTGGCGCGTACGCGCTGCTCCAGGCGACCCGCCCGCAGAGCCTCGCGTACGGGCTCACCGACTCTCCGGTGGGGCAGCTCGCCTGGATCGTGGAGCGGTTCAAGGACTGGACCGACTCCACCGACGTACCCGAGGACGCGGTCGACCGGGACGCGATGCTGACCAACGTGATGATCTACTGGCTGAACGCCACGGCCGGCTCGTCCGCCCGGTACTACAAAGAGGAGACCTCCAACTGGGGTGAGCCGGAGCCACCGTTGAGCGTGCCGACGGCGGTGGCGGTGCTGCCCCGCGACATCGGCGCCCCCGTACGCCGCCTCGCCGAGACCAACCACAAGATCGTCCGCTGGACCGAGTACGAGCGCGGCGGCCACTTCTCCGCCCTGGAGGTCCCCGACCTCCTCGTCGCCGACCTCCGCACCACCTTCCACCCCTACCGCTCCGCCCCGCGCTGATACAGAGAGTGGTTATTCCGGGGCTGACGCCGGAGCGGCGAGGTGGTCGAAGCGCCAGCCGTTCGTGGTGCGGTGCTGGTTGTGACGGCCTCCTCATGGAGTTCGAATACCTGCGTTCGGGTCACTCGATGTGGGCGAGGAAGAAGTCGTGGATGTCCTCGGCGAGCAGGTCGGGGACCTCCATCGCGGCGAAGTGGCCGCCGCGCTCGAACTCCGACCAGTGCCTGATGTCGTAGAGCCGCTCGGCCAGCGGTCGCACCGACTGGGTGATGTCGTGCGGGAGCACGGCCACGCCGACCGGGACCGGGCATCGCTCGGCCCGCTGCGGGGTCTCGCGGGACAGCCGCGCCGAGGACGCCGCGGTGGCGGTCAGCCAGTACAGCGAGATGTCGGTGAGCATCCGCTCGTCGTCGATCGCCGTGCGGGGGTCGGTCCACTTCGCGAAGCGCTCGGCGATCCAGACCAGCTGACCGACCGGTGAGTCGGTCAGCGGGTAGCCGATGGTCTGCGGGGTGAGGGCCTGCAGCGCCTGGTACGGCGGGCGGTTCGCCATCATCTGCCGGACCTTGTCCAGTCGGATCTCGTCTGTTTCGGACAGTTCGATGTCGGCGTCCGGGGCGGGTCGGGTCGGCAGGTAGTTGACGTGCACCCCGACGACCTGTTCGGGCGCCACCGCGCCGAGTGCGAGGGAGATGCCCGCGCCGAAGTCGCCACCCTGCGCGCCATAGCGCTCGTATCCGAGTCGGCGCATGAGCTCGGCCCAGGCCCGAGCGACCCGGACGATGTCCCAGCCGCGCTCGTGGGTCGGGCCGGAGAAGCCGAACCCGGGGATAGATGGAATCACCAGGTGGAAGTCGCGCGACAGTGGCTCGATCACGTCGAGAAACTCGAGGAACGAGCCGGGCCAGCCGTGGGTGAGGATCAGCGCGAGCGCGTCCGGTTTTGGCGACCGGACGTGGACGAAGTGGATGTTCTGGCCGTCGATCTCGGTGGTGAAGTGCGCAAGCTCGTTGAGCTTGGCCTCGTGTGCGCGCCAGTCGTAGCCGGTGCGCCAGTATTCGGCCAGGTCCTTGAGTCGCGCCAGGGGGAACCCGTAGTCCCATCCGGCGTCGGCGACCTCGTTGGGCCAACGGGTACGGGAGAGCCGGTCGGCCAGGTCGTCGAGGTCGGCCTGGGGGATGTCGATCCGGAACGGCTCGATCATGGTTGCTACCTCCAGTAGATCGTTCGTGTCATAAACGTTCATGCGGCTAACGTTTACGTCGCCAACGGTATCAGGATCGTTGGTGGTCCGAACGATTTGTTAGACTTGTCATATGGAGAACCCAGTCGAGACGACGCCCGCCCGCTGGGAGAGCCTGCCCAGTTGGCTGCTCACCCAGACCGCCAGCCACGCGCAGCGCCTGGTAGGCGACGGGTTCTCGTCGGTGGGCGCCCGCGGCTACCACTACCGCCTGCTGGCGACACTGGAGCAGTTCGGCCCGGCCAGCCAGGCCGCGCTGGGCCGGCGCAGCGGCATCCACCTCAGCGACATGGTCGCGACGATCAACGAGCTTGCCGACCGTAACCTGGTCGAACGCGCCCCGGACCCGGCCGATCGGCGGCGCAACACCATCTCGCTGACCGCCGCCGGAAAGCGGCAACTGCGGCGACTGGAGAGGCGACTGGCCGAAACCCAGGACGAACTACTGGCTCCGCTCTCACCCGAGGAGCGACAGCGGTTGACCGAGCTGCTGGCCAGGCTGTTGGACCATCACGACCGACGCACCGGCACCACTGACGAGTCGCGGCGCTGAGTGGGCCGCGTCCAAGGATGGGCTGGTCAGGAACGGTAGGACCTGGCCGACCCGAGGTTCACCGCGTACCACCAGAAGATCAGGCGCGGCATGACGGCCTACCTGAGCGCGATCACCCGGGCGTGCGGACCGGGTACGGGAACCGGCGGCGTGCTGCCCGCCGGTCCCCGTACCGTGCCGCGACCGGTGTCAGTTGTTGTACGGCAGGACCGGGAACCAGCCGAAGCCGAACATCGACGGGACCCGGATGTCCCAGTAGACGACGGTGAACACGCCGAGCGCGATGAGCAGGCTGCCGGTGATGACGGCCATCCGGACCGGGTTGCGGGCCATCCAGGTCAGGAACCGGCCCCGGGTGACGGCGACGACGAGGGCGAACAGCACCGCGACGATCACGATGTTGCCCAACGACTGGAGGACGAACGCCGCCGCGCCGTAGAACGGGTTGCCCGAGTCGACCGCCCAGTGGAACAGCTTGTTGAACAGCGGGTACGGCCGCCCGATGAGGAAGCCGCCGACCAGTGCGCCCAGTACGACGACCCGGGCGACCGGCCGGGTCGCGAACGGGTCGGGCAGCACACCGAGCGCGGCGAGCCCGAGGTAGGTCAGCGCCAGGCCGATCACCCCGAAGACCACCGACGACTGGAGGATGCGTACGGGCATGTCGCCGACGAGTTCGGTGGACAACTGCGGGAGGCGGTCGCCGAGCAGGACGCCGACGAACCCGTAGACCGCCGACACGGAGACCATGCCGAGCGTCAGCCAGCCCACCGGCCGCAGCATCGTACGCAGGGCTCCGCTGGTGCCGCCGGTCGCGCCGGCCTGGCTCATCGGCCCGATCGCGGCGGCCATGGCGATGTTGCAGGCGGTGAACGTGCCGGCGAGCCCGGAGACGAAGGCGAACACCAGACCGGCCGCGGTCCCCGCGATGGCGGTGGCCTTCGCGTCGTGGCCGAGCAGGGCGTTGGCGACGTTGTCGCCGATCACCGCGTCGACGAAGTGGTAGGACCAGACCAGGGCCAGCAGGACGCCGGCCAACGCGCTGAGCAGGACGACCCGACCGGTACGCGGTCGGGTCGCGGTGGGCGGTGCGGTGACGAGTGGGGGTGAGACGCTCACGAGTTCTCCTTCTCGGGGGGTACGAGAACGGGCTCCGACGACTGCACGGGTACGAGAACGACCCCCGACGGCAGTGTCGGGGGACGACGTATACGTCCTCCGACCGCGATGTCGAGGGACGCGTAACGTCCCCCGACGGCAGTGTCGGGGGACGCGAAACACCTGTGCGCCGGTACGGGCCCCGGCTAGCCGGGGCCCGTACCGGTCCGGGGGTCAGGCAGGTGCGGGTTGTGCCACCGCTGCCACCGGGACAGTCGCGCGTTCCTGCCGGCGCTCACGGAGCCACCGCATCCACCAGTAGGTGCCGCGGCTGAGGCAGACGATCGTGACGGCGAAGAACAACGTGTAGACGATGTTGAATACCATCAGGATGCCATAGACCGTGGCCACACTGGCACCGAACATGAACTGGTCTCGGAACCGGCTCGGCGTGGTGCCCGGGTCGGTGACCATGTAGTTGGTGAACAGGATGAAGGCGACACCGGTCATCGGCACCAGCGCGCCCCACAGGGAGACGTCCCAGATCCAGTGCCGGATCAGGGCCTGGAGTACGAAACCGCCGGCCCAGCCCATGATCAGGCCGACTTTCTTGGTCAGGGCGGCGTTGAGCACCGTACCGGCGGCGAGGATGACCACCGGGATCACGATCCGGATCACGTCCGGCACGTTTTCCGTGAAGTGGTACGGCGGCGCGATGTTCACCCAGGAGAAGGCGACCAGGGTGATCGTGATGCCGAAGTTGGACGGGTTCATGAAGTGACGGAACCGGCCCTTGATCGGCGCGCGCAGGACGTACTTCTGGCCCACCGACACCACGACGGCGAAGGCGATCGGCCAGAAGATGTCGTTCGCGTAGAGCAGCATGTTCGCCGCGAGCGAGGTGATGTGGGCGGGCAGCAGGAAGGTGTAGACACCCCAGGCCCCGTTGCCGGAGTACTCCGCGGGCCGGTTGCCGGCCCAGGCCGCGATGGTCTCGGAGACCAACTCGGTGGTGTAGCCGATCGCCAGGGCGAACAGCGGCCACGTCCACGGCTGCTCGAATCCGAAGACCGAGTAGCCGAGGATGTTGAAGATGCTCATCGAGATGGCGAAGTTCCGCAGCGCCAGGTAGCGCGGGTCGGTCGGGTCGATCCGGTTCGTCCTGGCCGGTGTGCCGGTCGCGGTGGCGGCCACCTGGTCGGTACGGGTCGGCGCGGTGGCGACCGGGGTACGGACGCCCACACCGGTGGTACTGATTCGTTCGACGTGGGTCATGAGCCCGCTACCTCCTGGGCCTGATCGGTGAGCATGAAGTCGTGCCAACCGGGGCTCAGGTTGAGCGTCTGCTTGTGCATCGTGCCGTTGAGGTCACGCCAGCAGATCTCGGCCGAGACCGGCTTGTTCGCCTCGTCGCCGAGCCCGAAGAAGATGTCGAAGCTGCGCTTGCCGGAGTGACCGCTGCCACCGTCGAGTTGGGCCACCTGGGTACGACCGTCGGCGGTGACGATCTTCACCAGCGCCCCGTACGCCGGGGTGCCGATCGGGCCGGCGGCGCCCGGTGTCGCACCGGCCACCGGTCGGTGCAGCCGCAGGCCGAGGAAGTTGCCCTCGGCGGGCGTGGTGTTGCGGTAGTAGGCCGGCGGTCCCCACTGGCGGGCGACCGCGAAGTCCTGGCTGCCGTCTTCGTTGACGTCGGCGACCGCGACCCCGCGCGACGGGGTGGTGTCGGTCATCCCGAGGTCCGGGGCGAGGTCGACGTAGCGGCCGTTCTCCTCCCGCACCCAGAAGGCGAACGGGGAGGAGCCGGCGATGTCGTCACCGGGTTCGGCGTTCGGCCACATGTGCGGCTCGGCGAGCATGAGGTCGTTGGCCATGGCGAGTTCCTGGAGCCAGTTCCACCGGTTGATGTGGCCCTTCACGAAGCCGGTGGTCTGGACCACGGTGAGCTGGCCGCTGTTGTCGAAGTCGGCCATCTTGGAGTCCCAGCCCCAGCCGACCCAGGCGATGTTCGCCTCGGCGGCCTTGTTGTCGAACGGGGCGATCCCTCGGGTGAGCTTGTCCTTCGCCTCCTCCACCGTGTCCGCGGTGTTCTTCCAGAGGAAGTTGCTCTCCTCGATGCCCCAGCTGGTGGTGATGTTGCTGACGAACATGTCGAACCGGCCGGTCGAGTTCAGGTCGCCGAACTCGATCGACATGCCCTTGAAGGAGTCGTGCCCGACCACCAGCGACTTCGGGGTGAAGGCGCCCCGTCGTCCCTCGGCCACGTTGAACTTGATGGTGCCCGGGGTGGAGACGTTGTGGAAGAACCGGTCGTTGCCGAAGTCGTTGGCGACGTACAGCTCGGGCAGCAGGTCGCCGTCCAGGTCGGCCGAGCCGGCACCGAGGGTCCACCCGGTGGCCAGGTCGGGGTCGATGGCGACCTGTTCCTTGTACGTCACGGACGGGTTGGCGCCGACGGTGGCGGCCTTCCAGTGCATCATGTGCGCCCCGCCGGCGTTCTGGGCGCGGGACATGGAGTGGTTCATCGTCACGCCCTTGAGCCCCTGCGGGTCGAGCACGGCGGTGTCCGGGAAGTAGTTGAACACCCCGATGTCCGGGTGCCCGTCACCGTCGAAGTCGGCGATGTTCACCGCGTTGGTGTTCCACTTCGGGCCGTGGTAGAGCCCGTCGGGCGAGGTGCCGTACTGGACCAGCTCCTGCGGGACGTAGGAGGCCAGGCTCAGCGGCGCGGAGGTGCCGCGCTGCATGTACAGCACCGGGGTCCGTCCCCAGAAGTAGACCAGCAGGTCGTTCCAGCCATCCTGGTTGAAGTCACCGGGGGTGCAGCCCATCGGCGCCATCGTCCCGTTCATCGGGAGCGGGGCGGGGTTGAGCACGAACGGCGGGTAGGTGCCGCCGCTCTCCGGTGCCGGGGTGACGATCACCGAGTCACTGCGGGTGTCGACCAGGCAGAGGTCGTTGGCGACCCTGCCGCCGTCCAGGTCGTTGACCGAGATGGCCGCGCCGACCGAGGAGATCCACGACTTGATGTGCTCGTACTCGGGGTTCACCTCGCGGACGTTGCGCATCGGCAGCCCCTCGGGCAGCGCGATGGGCAACTCGGCGAACTTGAACCGTGAGGCCATCGAAGCACGATCTTCGGCCGACGCCTCCGGTAGTTGAGCGGCCACGAACAGGGTGCTCGTCAGGACGAGCACGAACAGGGCCGGGGTTAACCGGCGAAGGACGCCGGGTTTCGATGGCATCGTTTTCCCCTCGAAATAGACGGCACAGGGCAGCGCTCCACAACCGGCGATCGCGTAGGAGCGATCCACGGCTGCGGTTTGCGTGCGGGCTTACTGGTGGGTTTGTCGGTCCGGCGGGGCGTCCGAAATCCGTACGCCGCTCGTCGGTTCCGCCGCCAGCTACGCGAGGCCCCACGGCGGGTCGGCCCGTGGAACCGGGTGGATGACCGGCCGCCGCCCGGTGAGTTATGGACTGCACCCGGGCGGCCACTGCGTGACGAGCGAGCGTCCTTCCTCCTTTGATTATTCCGTCACGCCCGGACCAATTACCTTCCGACCATCGATATCCTCGCGTCGTGCCCACCTGGTGTCTTCTCAGGAAGTGCTCTAGGCCCCGGTTCCGGCCGACCTGCGCAATATGGGAGAAGGGTGGCGCCCTCGTCCGGGAATAGTCACGGCGGCGGCGAAAGTGGGTTTGCCCCGGTGCGGCGCGGGCGGACGGGGCGACCGCTCAGTCGGTCGGCGGGGCCTGTTCGGGGGCGGCGCCGCCGGTCGAGCGCAGGGCGAGATAGTGCTCGTACGCCATCCGGCGCATGGCGGCGAAGGCCACCTCGTACAGCACGGTGCGGGCCACCGCGGTGGCGGCATTCCCCTGTGGCGACTGGTCCAGCTCGCGCCTGGCCAGGGCGTCGGCGGCGGAGACGTACAGCCTGAAGGCGTTGGCGTCGCCGTCCCAGCCGAGGTACCGCAGTGCGACGAAAACCTGGGCCAGGGTGGATCTGGCGGGTGCGTCCGGCGCTACCCGCCAGCCGACATTGCAGACGAACCGGTCGATACGCAACAGTGCCGATTCGAGGGCGCCGGGCTCCGAGTGCTCCGAGGGGTAGTCCGCGAGGAGTGCCTTGGTGACCACCTTCGCCACCGCCTGGGGCGAGAGGCAATTGTCGTCGATCGCTGCCAGTACCTCTCGAACCGAGGCGATGCTCATCATTCCTATACCGGTCAGTACCCGAATTAGTTTTAGCCGGATAAGATGCTCTTCGTCATACTCGGCCTGGTTCCGGGCGGTGGGCGTACCTGGTGGCAGCAGATGCTCTCTGAGGTAGAACTTGATCGTCGCAACCGGGACCCCGCTCTGCCTGCTGAGTACTGAAATTCTCATCGAACTCCAGAGGTATGTGGCGTCCGCTCAATGCATGCTGCCACACATGATCGAGTACCGCAAGCCTTGCCGGTGACCGCCGAAAGGTGCTCTGACCTGGGATTATGTGGTGTCGTAAGGGGCCCGGAGGCACTGTCTGATGGCTGTCGGTGCCACCTCGGGGGGCCGTCGCGGACAGGAATACAAAAGCGATATTCCGCAAGATTCGCTGTTGAAGCAACGCCATCAGCCCCCAAAGCGGACGCATCGCCCGTTCTGGCGTCGGTCAATGGATACCGGGAATCACCACCATCCTATTTCCAAATTATTGCTCACTTCGGGCGGGTTCGGACCGTACGGCAAGTGTTTTGGCTGGCCAGAGGCTTGTCCAGAAGGTGGGCGACGGTATGTCACCTGCGTAAACACGCTCCGTTGAGCGAGGCGTTGCTGATCGTTACGGATTGGTCTAGCATCGACAACTATCGCTTGTGATGTGTGCGGCCACCCGGACGAGGCTATTTTTCTAGCCAATTCTGCGGACCGGATAGTTGCAGCGATAGTGGGCTTCGGGGATGCACTGTCAGCACGCGGAAACGAATGGTGAGTGTGGGGCCACCCCATTCGGATCGCGCGACGTCAAAGAAGATGCGTTTTGTCGCTGTGTGCTACTCGTCGGGTAACGGATAAGATCCGGGGGAGAATCGCGATGCACGATACCGCCGAACAAGCTGTCGAACGCGTGATCGCCACGATGCTCGACAACCTGAGCGAGCCACTCACGATCGACGACATGGCGCGGGTGGCCATGTTCAGCAAGTTCCACTTCTCGCGGATGTTCCAACGTGCGACGGGCCTCTCGCCGGGGCGTTTCCTGTCCGCACTGCGCCTGCAACGGGCCAAGCAGCTGCTGGTCTCGACCTCGCTCAACGTCGCGGACATCAGCATGCGGGTGGGCTACACCAGCGTCGGGACGTTCAGCTCCCGCTTCTCCCGCAGCGTGGGGCTGTCACCGACCACCTACCGCAGGCTCGGCGGGTTCACGCCGCAGATCCATCCGGACAGCGGCGCCGAGACCGCGTGCGGCACGGTCAGGGGTGTCATCCACCCCCACCCGGCGACCGGACGGCAGGTCACCTTCGTCGGGCTGTTCCCCGACCGGATCCCCGAGGGCCGGCCGGTGAGCTGCGCGATCCTGGACCGCGCCGGGAAGTACGCCCTGGAGCGGGTACCGAAGGGTGCGTGGTACCTGCTGGCGCACGCGGTCCCGGCCGGCACGGAGGACTCGGTCGACGGCGCGGGCCTGAACGCCGACGACCTGTCCGTGGGCATCGTCGGGCCGATCGAGATGTGCCGGGACAGCGTCGTCGACTCGGTCGACCTGCAACTCAAGCCGATGCGGACGATGGACCCGCCGGTCCTGCTGGCCCTGTTCGACGTCCGCAAGGACGCGATGATCCGGGCGGGTGTCCGCAGCGACAGCTCCTACGAGCCGTTCGCGGTGGCCTGACCGTGTGAACCGGCGAGCGCGGGCCGCTGACCCCGGCCGCGCTCGCCGGAAGCAAGAAATTGCCCGCCGGCGCGAACGCCGGCGGGCAATCAGTGCATTCGGTGTCTCAGCGCAGGCTGCGTACCGTCATCGGCAGCCCGTCGCGCATCCGCAGCGACAGCATCGGCTCCGGCACCACCTCGTGCTCCGGGGCCTTCACCAGCCGCAGATCACGGGCCAGCATGGCGAGTACGAACGCCGCCTCCATCATGCCCAGGTGGTTGCCGACGCAGAACCGGGGCCCGGCGCCGAACGGAATGTACGCGTACCGGGGCCGGTCGGCCGAGCGGGCCGGGTCGAACCGGTCCGGGTCGAACCGGTCCGGCGCGTCCCAGAAGTCGGGGTGACGGTGCAGCGTGTAGGTACACACCACCACGTCTGCCCCGGCCGGTACGTGGTAACCGCCCACCTCGTCGTCCTGCAACGCCTTGCGGGGCAGCAGCCACACCGGCGGGTAGAGGCGCATCACCTCCTCCACCACCATCGCCGTGTACGTCAGCCGGCGCAGGTCCTCGTAGACCGGTGGCCGGTCGCCGAGCACCTCCACCGCCTCGGCGTGCATCCGCTCCCACACCTGCGGGTGCTTGTCGATCAGGTAGAGACTCCAGGTCAGGGTGCTGGCCGTGGTCTCGTGCCCGGCGAGCAGCAGGGTCACCAGCTCGTCGCGCAACCGCTCCCGACCGACCCGGGGGTCGACCTCCTGCCCGGCCGAGATGATCAGCCGGGACAGGACGTCGTCGCGGTCCTCGGTGCTCGCCCGGCGTTCGGCGACCAGCTGGTCGACGATCCGCTGGAGGTCCCGCCGCGCCCGGCGGAACCTGAGCTGGGTCGGCAGCGGGATCCAGGTCGGCACCGCGCTCAGCGTCTCCAGCTCGAACATCGCCTGGTCCTGCACCGTCCCGAAGGAGGCGCCGATGGTGCTGAAGGCACCCAGGTCGGCGTCGAGCAGCGTACGCCCGAGCACACCCAGGGTCAGGCCGGTCATCTCCTTGACCACGTCGACCGGCCCCCGGCCCTCGTACGCCCGCAGTCGCTCGACCAGGGCGTTGGCCTCCAGACCGATCGCCCCGGCCTGGGCGGCGATCCGCTTGGCCTGGAACGCCGGCTGGATGACCGACCGCTGCTTGCGCCAGAGTTCACCCTCGCTGGTCAGCAGACCGTCACCCAGTGCCCGCCGGGCGTGCACCAGGCCGATTCCCTTGTGATAGTTCGCGTTGTTGTCGGCGAGCACGTGCTTGGCGTAGTCGGGATGGTTGAAGAAATAGAGCGACTTGGGTCCGACCGGTATCCGGACCGCGTCCCCGTAGGCCGCGGCCGCGTCGGACATCATGCCCAGCCGGTCCCGGTTCATCACCGCGAGCATCCGCATGGCGGAGCTGCGCGGCGGACCGGGCGGCACCCGTCGTGCTCGATCCACAGTTGTCATGTCGCCACGTCACCTCACTCGGACTCTCACTCGGAGTCGAACTGATGGAACCTGCCCAGGTGGAACAGCAGGGCCTTGTCGTCCAGATGCCGGTCCAGCGAGAGCAGTTCGCCGACGAAGATGGTGTGGTCACCGCCGTCGTAGGCCGAGTGCAGCTTGCACTCGAAGTGGGCCAGGGCGCCGCGGATCAGCGGCGCCCCGGTCACCTGGCCGGCCACGCAGTCCACCCCGTCGAACTGCTCCGCGCCCAGGGGGCGGCGCTTGTCGGCGAAATACCGGGCCACCGCCTCCTGGCCGGCGGCGAGCACCGAGATGGCAAACGTGCCGGTCTCGCCGAGCAGCCCGTGCATGATGGCCTCCCGGCCCACGCAGACGAGCACCAACGGCGGGTCCAGCGACACCGTCGTGAACGAGTTCGCGGTCATGCCGTGCGGCGCGTCGCCACCGACGGTCACCACCGTGACGCCGGTGGCGTACGCGCTGAAGCAGCGGCGCAGCAGCTGGAGCTCGGCCGTCGAGGACGGTTTTGCCTGAACATCCACGGTTGTCCTCCACGCCGTCCGGTCAGGCCCGAGACGCCGCGAGCACGTACGGCTCCAGCGCTCGGACCAGTGATTCCGGCACACGGGCCGGGAGAGTGCGGGTATTCGGGCCGCGCATGCACGCCACCCGCTGGTTGCCACGGGCGATCAGGGTCTCGCCCCCGCCCGGGTCGAGCCGGACATAGTCGAATCCGAACTGGATCTGCGTCTGGGCCAGCTCGACCAGCCGCATCCGGACCGACAACTCGTCGAACGCGGTGATCTCGGCGAAGAACTCGCAGTCCACCTTCAGGGTGAACAGCTTCAGGTCGTCCCGCAGGTCCTCCAGCACCGCCGGCGCCCGCTCCTTGAGGAACATCTCCCGGCACCGCCCCTGCCACCGCAGGTAGTTGACGTAGTACACGTTGCCGACGAGGTTGGTTTCCTCGAAACCGACCGTGTGCCGGTACTCGTAGTACATCTCCATCACGCTCAACGCCCTTCGGTCAGGATGGCGAACGCCACGGGTCCGGCGACGTCGCGCACCGTGGTGACGAACACGGCGATCCGCAGCTCGCCCGAGGTGAGCACCGTCCAGCCGGCGCGCTCCGAGGGCAGCAGCGACAGCGGGGCGTCGATCGTGCGTCCCGCTTTCTGCAGGCACTCGACCGCGGACCAGACCCGGGTGGCCGCGGTGTCCGCGTTCTCCCCGGTCATGTCCGAGATGAGACCGGCCAGCTTGTGGTGCGCACCGAGCAGGTCCTGCCAGACCGAGGCCGGCCGGGCTTCGACCGCCTCGACGTCGCACCCCAGCGCGCCGGTCGCGGCCACGCAGACGGTCAGCCCGGCGCCGTGGGCGCTGGACAGTGTCCGGTCGCCGTCGACCTCCGGGCGGCCGTCCGGGCGGTAGCGGATCTCCACCGGGTGCCCGAACGCCCGGCCGGCACCGAGCGCGGTGTGCGCCCGGCGGGTCGCGACCGCGTCGCCGTCGCCGCGCGGCTCGTCGGCCGGGTCGGGTTCGACCGCGACCGCGACCTGCGCGCCGAGCAGGTCACCGACGGCCCGCTCCAGGTACGACCCGAGCAACGGGGCCGCCCACGGTCCACGCGCGTCGTTCTTGCGTACGGCCCGCAGCGACAGACCCTCCCACCGCTCGACGACCGCACCGGTCCGGTCGCGCAGGACGATGTCGTACACGTAGGTGTCGCCGTCACGGCTGCGCTCGGTGGCGCAGTACCGCAACTCCTCCGTGCCGGACATCCGTGCCCCCGCCGGGTAGACCCGCTCGATACCGGCCGGCAGCAGGGTCGCGTCGGGTACGCACACCTGGTTGCCGTGCATCAGCGCGTCCCGTACGCCCGGGTCGCCGAGCAGCAGCTCACCGGGGAGGAACCCGGCGAACCAGTCCACCGACGCGTCGGCGGCCAGGTCGGCGTCGACGTCGCGGGCGGCGGAGCGGTGGTACCGGCGTACCCGCTGGAACCGGGCGCCCTGGAACAGGACGTCCCCGTACAGGTCCCGGTCCGGCTCCAGCGGCACCACCGGCAGCCCGTCCGGTACCTGCTCCGGCGGCCCGTCCGGGATGGCCCCGTCGCCGCGCCGCAGCCGGGCCCGGAAGTGCTCGGCGGCGAACGCCGTCTCGGCGCTCTGGATCACCACGTCCACCGTGTCGGTACCGGTGACCACCGCGGCGACCCGGATCCGGGTGCTGCCGTCCGGCGGCACCACGATCGGCCGCAGGAACTGCGCGTTCTCGATCACCGGCGTCTCGGTCCAGCCGGTCAACGCGGCCGTCACCTGGGCCATCGCCTCCATCCCGAACACCGCCGGCATCAGCAGGTTGCCGTCGAGCAGGTGGTCGGGCAGGTAGAGGTCGGTGCCACCGTTGAGGTCGATCTCGGTGACCAGCTCGACCCCGTGGTAGTGGACCAGCGGCCGGTCGACGAAGCGCAGCAGCGGCAGCGTCGGCACGTCGTAGCGGACGGTGCCGATGCCCTCGGTACGCCCGCTGATCACCACCACCCCGGGGGTCTCCGGGTCGGCCAGCAGCCGCCGGAGGATCGCGATGCCCTGGTCGGGCGTGACCGGGGTGATGCCGTCGCGGGTCAGCGACTCCACCACCGACAGCCGCTCGCCCATGCCCACCCCGGACCAGACCGACCACTCCAGGCAGATGCTGCGGCACTGCGGGTACTCGCGCCCGACCTCGGCGGTCAGGTCGGCCAGCCACTCGTTGGCGGTGGCGTAGTGCGCCTCGCCACGCAGACCGGCCCGGCCGATGATGCTGCCCAGCGTCACCAGCAGGCGCAGCCGCTCCGGCCCGACCGCGTCGAGGACGACCCGGAGACCGTCCAGCTTCGGCGCGAACGTCTGGCGGAACGCCGCCATGTCGAGACTGGTCAGCCCGGCCGGCTCGTTGCGCCCCGCGCCGTGCAGCAGCGCGGTGATCGGACCCAGGTGCAGGGCCAGTTCCGCGACGGCGGCGGTCACCTGCTCCGGGTTCGTCACGTCGGCCCGCGCGTAGCGTACGTTCACTCCCAGGTCGGCCATCCGCTTCAGGTTGGCCGCCAGTTCCTTGTCGGCGGCCGGGTCGGAGCGACCCAGGACGGCGAGGCTCGCCCCGCTGTCCTGCACCATCGCCAGCGCGCACTCGGCCGTGATGCCCTTGCCGCCACCGGTGACCAGCAGCACGTCGGTGGCGTCCAGCGGGGCCACCGTGCTGGCCGGTTCGACCGGCATCACCCGCAGCGTCGGCACCCGCCGTACGCCGGCCTCGTCGTAGTACACCTCGGTGTACTCCCCGGTCGCGGCCACCTCGGCCACCACCAGGTCGACCGCCGCCGCTGCCGTCGCCGGCAGGTGGACGATCGTGGTACGGACCTTCGGTGCCTCCAGGTGCAGCGTCTTGGCCAGCCCGGCCGCGCCCCGGTCGTGCTGCACCAGGACGAACCGGTCACCGGCCGTACCGCCGAGCACCGTCTGGGCGCCGCGCAGCGCGAACTCCAACTGTTCCTCGGTGCAACCCTCGGGCAGGCAGACCAGCACACCCGAGCCGAGGTTCGCCCGCTGCAACGCGTACCGCAGCGGCTCGGCGAGCGGGTTGTCGGGGCTGCTGAACAGCTGCCACTCGCCGCCCGGCGTACCGGATCCGGTCGCGCGGGCGGGCAACGGCAGCTCGTCCAGGTCCAGCGTCCACGGCCGGGCCCAGGCCGCGGCACCCGCCACCACCTGGGACTGCGTCTGGTCACCGGTGTGCGCGGTCGAGGCGAGCGCCTCCAGCGCGTCGGCCAGCTCCCGTACGGTCGCGGTCGCCAGGTTGGTCGGCGTCTGCGCCGCCGGCATGCCCAGCTGGGTGGCGACCTGACTGACCACCTGTCCCACCGTGATCGAGCTCAGGTGCAGGTCGTCGAGGAGCCGGCTGGATTCGTGGACCAGTTCCAGCGGCAGTTCGGCCCGTTCGGCCGCCAGCCGCCGGATCAGGTGGGTGGTCGACTCGCCGGCCTGCCCGGTCACCGGCTCGGCGGTTGCGGCCGGTGCGGCCGGCGCGCTGGGCACCCGTTCCCGGGTGGCGATGTCCAGCGGCGGGGCCGCCTCGCAGGGGCTGGCGAAGAACTTGAACTCGGTGCCGACCTGCAACGGCCGGATCAGCCGACCGTGGAACAGCGCCGAGTCGACCGGGCTCGCGCCGACCACGTACGCCGCACCGACCACCCGGAGCAGGCCGCTGATCGACTCGTCGTCGGTGTCCAGCGCGACCGCGGGCACCTCCGTCGTGCTCACCAGGCCACTGAGCACCCGGCCCGGCCCGACCTCCACGAACAGGTCGACCTCCTTGGCCGCGACCCCGATTGCCTGGCTGAACAGCACCGGGTCGGTGATCTGCCGGTGCAGCAACGCCGGCACGTCGGTCTCCGCGCCCAGCGTCTCGCCGGTCACCGTGGAGATGACCCGCCGGTCGACCCGGCCGAAGTCCTCGTCGGCCAGCGTCGAGGCGAACGCGGCCGCCGCCGGTGCCACCAGCGGCGAGTGGAACGCGTGCGACACGTTCAGCCGGGTGGCGTTGACTCCCGCCGCCCGCGCCCGCGTGCAGGTCTCCTCGACCGCGTCCACCGGACCGGCGACGACGGTCTGCTGCGGGCCGTTGTAACCGGCGATGACCACCGGCAGCCCGGCGGTCAGCTCGGCGGTCACGGCCGGCGACGCGGCGAGACCGGCCATGGTGCCGGTCGCGCTGTTCTCGGCCATGGTCTGCCCGCGCAGCGCCGCCACCCGCAGCAGCGTCCGCTCGTCCATCGCACCGGCCCACTGCAACGCGGAGATCTCGCCGAGGCTGTGCCCGACCCCGACGACCGCTTCGAGACCGAGGGTGGAGAGCACCCGGACACCGGCCATCGAGCCGGTCACGATCCGGGGCTGGGCGACCGAGGTCGCCACCATGTCGCCCGAGGTGGGCAGCGCGGCCTGGTCGTACATGTCGGCGGCCTCGGCGAACCGGCGGCGCAGCGCCCCGCCGCTGGTGCCACGGCCCGAGCCCTGACCGGGGAAGAGGTAGCCGATCCGGCCGGGTCCACGGACGTGGCCGAGCAGGATGCCGCCGTCGGCGGCGAAGAGCTGGGTCTCACCCGCGTCCAGCGCGTCGGCGACCCGGCGCAGCCGGGCCTCGGCCTCCTCGGGCGAGGAGACCACGACGGCCGCCCGGTACGGCAGCTCGCGCAGCTCCCGGTGCAGGGTGGCGGCCAGGTCGCCCAGCTGGGCGTACGCCACCTCCGGCACGAAGTCGATCAGCCGCTGCACCCGCTCCCGCAGCTCGGCCGGGGAACCGGCGTCGACCAGCAGCAGCTCGGCGTCCTGCGACGACGAGGCCAGGGCCTTGGTACGGGTGTCGAACCGCACCCGGCGGCGCGGCTGGTCGTTCTCCAGCACGATGTGGGTGTTGATGCCGCCGAAGCCCATCGCGGTGATACCGGCCCGGACCGGGGCGTCGCCGTCCCACGGCTCGGCCTTGCGCAACGACCGCAGCGCGGCGCCCTTGCCGTCGAGCAGCTCGTGCGGGTCGACGCAGCCGATCGTCGGCGGGATCACCTCGTGGTGCACCGCCATCGCGGCCTTGATCAGGCCGGCCACCCCGGCCGCGGCCTTGGTGTGCCCGATCATGCCCTTGACCGAGCTGAGTGCCGCCGGTCGGGCGTTCGGGTCGGCCTCCCGCCGGGCCTGGGTCAGCGCGGTCAGCTCGTTGGTGTCACCGACCTTGGTGCCGGTGCCGTGGCCCTCGAACATGCTGACCGTCTCGATCCCGAAACCGGCCCGCTCGTACGCCCGGCGCAGGGCCAGCCGGTAGCCGTTGACCTCCGGCCGGGTGATGCTGCCCTTGCCGTCGGAGGAGATGCCCCAGCCGGCGATCGAGGCGTAGATGCGGTGACCGGCCCGCCGGGCCTCGTCCTCGCGCATCAGCACGACCATGCCGCAGCCCTCGCCCGGCCAGAAGCCGTTCGAGTTGCGGTCGTAGACCCGCATCTCACCCTTGGCGAGCGCACCGGTCTTGGCGAAACCGATGATCTCGAACGGGTCGATCGAGAGGTCCACCCCACCGGCCACCATCACGTCGAGGTCACCGTCGAGCAGGGCCTTGCACGCCGTGGCCACCGACAGCAGCGACGACGAGCAGGCACCGTCGACTGTGTACCCGCCGCCCTTGAGGTCGAAGTGGTTGCAGATCCGCCCCGAGATCGTGTTCGACAGGCCACCGGCCAGGGTGTCCTCGTCGATCTCCGGGAACGGGCTCTTGAAGGTGGCCTCGAAGTCGTCCAGGAACGAGCCGAGCTGGTCGTCGTCCCACTCCTGCTCCTTGAGCGCCGCCGCGACCATCCGCCGCACGTACGGCCAGCGCAGGCGGAGCTGGTTGGCGCGGGAGAACTCACCGGTCAGGGTGTTCCCGACCACCACACCGGTCCGCTCGTGCGGCACCCCCTCCGCCATCGGGAAACCCGCGTCGGCGAGCGCCAGGGCGGCGGTGTCGAGCGCGAGCCAGTGGGTGAGGTCGGTCGAGCGGTACGTGCTGCCGGCGACCTTGTAGGCGATCCGGTCGAACTCGTACCCCTCGATGACGGCGGCGTTGCGGGCGTAGAAGCGGTCCGGCGTGCTGGGATCCGGGTCCCAGTAGTCGTCGAGCCGCATCCGCACGTCGGGCAGCCGGCGGAACGCGCGCCGACCGGCGACCGCGTTCTCCCAGAGTTCTCTAGGTGAGGTGGCGTCCGGATACCGGCACGCCATTCCCACGATGGCAATTTTGGACATGGACACGACCTCTTCTCCTGCGGACGCCCGCCACTGCGCGCTGTCCGCGACCGAATGAGCGAAAGGCGATCAGGGAGCGGTGTCGAGGGAGTCGAAGTGGGCGGCGATCCGGTGCCGCCACACCTCCCACGCCGGGACGTCCCCGTCGGCCGGCAGGTCCACCAGGGCGTCGTCGGTCACCCGCTTGGCCTCGTACGGGGTCATCCCACAGAAGATCTGGGTGGCGACCTCGTTGTGCGGCACCACGAGTCCGGCCCGTACCCGGGCACCGGCGGCGAACGCGGAGCCCTGCGCCACCTGCCGCGCGTACGGCCCGGCGTGCTTGGCGAACCAGCGCAGCTCGGTGTCGTCACCGCCACCGGCGTACGTGGCCGCGAGTCCCGCACCGCTGTACAGGTCCGAGCGGCGCTCCTCGGGGAACCGGTCGATCAGCCCGGCGACCACCTCGGCCTCGGTCCCGCCGACGAACCACAGCGCCCGACCGATGCCCTGGTCGATGGCGCGGTTCGCGTACCAGCGGGTGCGCCCGGCCGGCCAGGGGAAGTTCTCCTCCTGGTACGCCTGGTACACGTACTGCTCGGTCTTGAAGTACGCCTGGTGGAAGCCGTAGCCGTCGAGCACCAGCCAGCGCAGCAACGGGTCCGGTGCGGTCAGGGTCGACCAGCGGAACCTCGGCAGCCGGGCCATCGCCCAGCCCACACCGACGTACGCCATGTAGATGTGGTCGTCGCCCCGGCCGGCGAGGAACTCGTTCACCATTCCGCGGCCGCCGATCGGCAGTCCCTCGCGGACGGCGAAGCCCATCGCCGCACCCTCGTACGCGAATCCGCGGAAGCGGGTGGGAACGCCTTCGAGGCGTTCTTCCGCTTCCGCGACGGTGGCCGCCTCGGCCGCGTAGGCGTAACCGGTCAGGAATGACCGGCCGACGGTCTCCAGCATTTCTTTGGCCTCGGCGTCCTTCACGTGGAAGCCGCGGACTTCGAGCTTGGTTTCGGACATGTCCGGTGTCAGGATTCGGCGCCTCAGCGCCCGGTAAGATTTCATGAACGCTCCCCAACGTCTATTGGTCGACGCTTATCAATCCTCGCAGTAGTTGGCCGGCATTTCTTCTTCGGAGTTGCCCAGCCAAACCGTCGGAGTGAATGCCGACCCATTCCAGGACAATGATGTGGGCCCGCCGTTGCGCCAACTGGCCGGCGGGCCGGGGTCCGATGTGGTCTGCCGTTCAGCGGCGATCGAGAGCGCCGACCAACTCCCGTACCTTCGTCCGCCAGACTTCGTATTCGGGTGTTCCGTCGGCGTGGAGGCCGTTTTTGGCGACGTCGTCGGCGAGGGTCGAGGCGTTGTCGACGGTGAGGTCGGTGAGTGCGCCGAGGGCCGGTTCGGTGTGCGGTGGGATGTGGCCGGAGAAGTCGCGGGCCTTGGCGGCGAAGACGGCGCCCTGGGCGAGGTCGGGTGCGTACGGTCCGGCGTTGTGGCGCAGGGTGGTGAGGTCGGTGGGGTGGGCGCCGCCGGCGAAGGTGGCGGCGAGTCCGACGCCGCTCCAGAGGTCCGACCGGCGCTCGGCCGGGAATTGGTTGACTGCGGTGGTGACGTTGGTGGTGTCGGCGCCGTGGATGAACCAGAGGGCCCGGCCGATGCCCTGGTCGAAGGCGCGGGGGAAGTATTCGGGGTGGTTGTCCCAGGGGTAGGGAGCGGGCAGTTTCTGCTTGGTGATCCAGGTGTCGGTGTCGAAGTAGGCGCGGTCGAAGCCGAGGCCGTCGACGGCGAGCCAACTCATCGTGGGGTGGTACGGGATGCCGGTGAGGTCGGGTAGGACCTTTTTCCAGAGCGGGCGAGGCAGCCGCGCCATGGCGAAGCCGATGCCGATGTAGGTGAGGAAGATGTGCGGTCGGCCGGGGCCCTGGAGAAGTTCTCGGGCGAGTTTTCCTCGGCCGCCGGCCATGGCGTCACGAATGGTGTAGGCCATGGTGACGCCCTCGTAGGCGAACCCGCGTAGTTCCGGTTCGACGAGTTCGACGCGGCGTTCGATTTCCCATAGGTTGCGGGAGTCGATGCCCCATTCGAATCCGCAGATCACCGACTGGGGTATAGCTTCGAGTTTGCGGGTGGCGTCGCTCGGGGTACTGGGGAAACCTCGTCCTTGGAAGCTCACCTGCGCCAGCGTTGGTGTCATGAGCAGGTTCCGGAGCGAACCCAGGACGGTGGCCATGATGTCCTCCTACACGGGAATTGCGTCACCGACGACGGTGGGCAACTCCATCGTGAACCGGACCGGCCACGCCCTACGTCTCTTCGTGTGCGTTGTTCACCTTCGGTGCCCGTCACCGCAATCCGGGCTGGTATATCCGCCGTGATCGCCGGGTCCCGCCCGGCGAGACGACCCGTACACGTCAGTGGACCGGCCCCGGTGGGGCCGGTCCACTGTGACCGGTCTTCAGGCGGCTGCCTTCTTCGCCGCTTCGAGGGCCGACTCGTAGTCCGGGTGCTGGCCCACCTCGGGCACGTACTCGACGTGCACGACCCGGTCGGCTGCGTCCACCACGAAGACGGCGCGGGCGAGCAGCCGGAACTCCGAGATCACCACACCGTACGCCAGTCCGAACGACAGGTCGCGGTGGTCGGAGGCGGTCTCGATGCCGTCGATGCCGGCCGCGCCGCACCACCGCCGCTGCCCGAACGGGAGGTCGACCGAGATGGTCAGGACACGTACACCGCCGATGGCCGCGGCTTCCTCGTTGAACCGTCGGGTCTGCTGGTCGCAGACGTCGGTGTCCAGCGACGGCACCACGGAGATGATCCGTACGGACCCGGCGGACGAGGCCAGGGTCAGCGGTGAGAAGTCGTTGGCCAGAACCGTGAAGTCCGGCGCCGTGCTACCCACCGCGACCTCCGCGCCGAGCAGCGTGATGGGCCTGCCCCGGAAGGTGGTCACACCGCTGCGCTCCACCGTGACAGTCATGATTGTCTCCTGCGGGTCTAGTAACGGGCGGGCTCGGTCAGATGTAGGGCGTGTTGGGTTCGAGACCGCAGAGCACCCGGCCGTAGACCTCGAAGTTGGGCTCCGGCGCGAAGAGCGCGTGCAGGTTGAGCGCGTGGATGTCGTGGGTGATCCGCTGCATCGGGACCTTGGTGTAGATCGACGATCCGCCGCTGGCCAGGCTCAGCACGTCCACCGCGGACTTGGTCAGCTGGGAGATCATGCCGACGTCGGCGCGGGTACGGGCCCGTTCCTCGATCGTCCACGGCTCGCCGCTGGCGCCCTTGCTGTCCACCAGCCGGGTGATCCGGTCGGCGTGGAACTTGGCCTGGTCGATCTTCATCGTCGCCTCGGTCACCTTGTAGTGGGTGATCGGCGCCTCGGCCTGGTGCGCGTAGGTGGTGTAGGTGATCTTGCGGTCACCCAGCCGCTCGAAGAACAGCTCCCTGGCCGCCTCGGCCAGCCCGATCGCCGTACCGACGGAACTGGCGTTCGCGACCCCGATCAACGGGTTGCGGTACATCGGGATCCCGGCGTTGAGCGCCGACACGGTCTGCCCCGCCAGGACCACCGGCATCGGCAGGATGCGCTCCTGCGGCACGAAGAGGTCGGCGGCGACCGTGGTGACGCTCCCGGTGCCCTTCAGACCCGAGGTGAACCAGTCGTCGACGATCTGGAGATCCGAGATCGGCACCAGCGCCATCACCGGCCACTGGCTGACCCCGTCCGGCGCCGGCGCCATGGCGATGATCTCCTGCCAGTGGCTGTGCAGGGCGCCGCTGATGAAGTTCCACCGCCCGTTGATCACCATGCCGCCGTCGGCCGGCGTCGCCACCCCGGCCGGACTCAGCGTCCCGCAGACCCGGACGTCGGGGGTGGAGTAGATCTCGTCCTGGACCTCGTCCGGGAACATGCCGACCATCCACCCCGGAATGGTGTATACCGACGCCGTCCAGGCCACCGAGCCGTCGCCCCGGGCGAGCTGCACCATGACGTCGTTCAGGGTCTGGGCGTCCGCCTCGAAGCCGCCGTACCGTGCGGGAACCCGCAGCCGGAAGAGACCGGCGGCGGCGAGTCCCTCGATGACCTCGTCGTGCAGCCGCCGGTTCTCCTCGCTCCACGGGGCGTGCTTGCGGAGCAACGGCACCAGGTTGGCGGCCCGCTGAACCAGCTCGTCCCTCGGCGGTGCCTCTGTCGTACTGGTCATTTTCCCTCCAGCAGTCGCGGTCACGGATTCACGGACGGCGCCACGGCCTGGTCCGCGCGCTTTCTGTAGGACAGGCATCGGGTACGTCCCGTCCGCCGCACGCGACAAGGCTGAGGTGACGTCGTTACCCGTGCCGTCACCTCAGCCATCGTCGCGCCGGTCGGCACTGGTCGACCCGTGCCGAACCGGCCTTGTCGTGTCAGCCCTTGACCGGGCTGCTCTGGTGAGAAACGAGGTTCAGCTGGCCATCGGGCTGCTTGACGATGATCCAGGTGGCCCGGATGAAGTTCCCGGCCGAGATGTCGGTGTCGCCCGGCATCAGGATCCCGCCCTCGGTGATGACCATGGCAACCTCGTCGGTGAAGAACTTGACCTCGATCGGCCAGCCCTTCACGTGGGCTCCCTTGAGTGGGCCGTTGAAACCCTCGGTCATGTACGACCGGATCTCCTCACGGCTCTTCAACTGGTTGTCCCGCATCAGCAGGCTGCCGTTCTCGGTGAACACGTCAGCGAACGTGTCCGCGTCGTTGGTCTTCCAGGCCGCCTGAATCCGTTTCGCCACCGTGAGTACGGCCTTTTCGTCTTCCCCGGTGAACTCGCGGTAGTAGGAGGGATCCTCCTTGACGCCCGCCGCGACGAGGATGGCCGACGCGTCCCCCCACGATTTCGGCGCGGTCATACTGATCTCCCTTGTCGTCGTGGGTGGAAGTGACCGGCAGGGGCAGTGCCCCCGCCCGTCACTCCGCTCCGGTGGTCGGGAATCAACCCTTGATCGGGCTGGTCTGGTGCGATGCGACGCGCCAGTAGCCCTCGTGCTTGACGAGCACCCACATGGTCCGGACCTCGTCCTTGGGGGCGAAGGTCTCTTCCCCGCTGCGGATGATCCCGCCCTCGGTGATCGCGACGGCGACCGAGTCGGACAGCAGACGGATCTCGCGCGGCTCCTCGGACAGCCGCGATCCGCCGTAGCCGCCGCCGAAAGCGTCGGCCATGTACGACCGAATCTCCTCGCGGTTCATGAGTTGCCGGTCGCCGACGAGCATGCTTCCGTTCTCGATGAACATGTCGGCGAACGCGTCCGCGTCGTTGGCCGCCCAGGCGGCCCGAATACGCAGCGGAGCGGTCAGGACGGCGCCTTCCTCCCCGTTGGGGAAGTCACCGTAGTAACTGGCCCATTGCTTAGCGCCCGCGACAAGCGCGGCGGCCTCGTTGGTCATGATGCCCTCTCGGTATCGTCGTCGGTCAGGTTGTCACCAGCGCAGCGTCGCGCCTTCGCCCCGCGGGCTGTTCTGGTAGCCGGCGAGCTGCCACTGGCCGTCCTTCTTGACGCACACCCAGGTGGAACGCACCGCGAGCTCGGGCGCGATGTCGGTCTGCCCCGGCGCCAGGATGCCGCCGTGGGTGCGCAGCAGCGCGACGTCGTCGGAGACGAAGCGCACGTCGACCGGGTTGCCGGTGACGCCGGTGCCCTTGAACGGGCCCGCGTAGGCCGCGGCCATGAAGACCCGGACCTCCTCGCGGCCCTTCTTGTACACGTCGCCCGGCAGGATCAGGATGCCGTCCTCGGTGAAGACGTCGGCCACGCCGTCGGCGTCGTTGTGCGCCCACGCCCCGACCAGCCGCAGCGGTACGCTGAGCACCTCCTTCTCCCGCTCGCTGGTGAACGGGCCGTAGTAGGCGTTCAGTTGTTCTTCCTTGCTGAGGGTGCTTGTGGACATGACAGGTACTCCATTCGTACGGCAGTAATGGGACTGTCGGCAGGATCCGGGCCGGTTGCCCGGGCCCGCCACCGTCACCACCAACACCACAATCCTGTCCACCATCAGCAGCGACTGCATCTTCCTGCTTGCCGAGCCGGTACGCCCAGTGACGGCGGTCGACGGCCGAAACCGGGCCGACCCTGCCATGGCGGGTCGGCCCGGTATCTCGCGCACAGCACGATGGAACAGATCAGCGGTACGCCACAGATCGGCGCGCGAATGACCCGTCGGGGGTGAACGGGTGGGTACGAACGATGCGGGACGAGCCGGTTCGGCTGCGGGGAACCGGATCTCCTCGGGGGTTACTGGTCCTTCAGAATCCGGCGGAACTCGCGGAGGTCACCGACGAACAGATCGGGCTCCTCCATCGCGGCGAAGTTTCCACCACGATCGAACTCGGTCCAGTGCACGATCGTGGAGAACTCCCGATCCGCGAATCGGCGTACGGGCTTGAACGGGGCGTGCGGGAATACCGCCACCCCGAGCGGGACCGAGAGGGGGAAGTAGCGACCGGCGCCCGGCGAGATCGGCAGGAAGTCGACGCTTTCGTAGTAGAACTGGGCCGACGACCCGGCGGTAGCGGTCAGCCAGTAGATCGTGGCGATGCTGAGGAACCGGTCCCGGGCCATCGCGTCCTCGGGGACCTCCGGCGCGTCCGCCCAGTCCTTGTACTTCTCGACGACCCATGCCAACTGGCCCACCGGCGAGTCGTTCAGCCCGTACGTGACCGTGTGCGGCCGCGTCGCGTGCACCTTCATCGATCCGGACAGTTCGCGGACGAAACGCGCCGAGCGTTCCATCCGGGCGTGATCCTCGTCGGTGAGGCCCACCAACTCCTCGGGGTCGTCACCGGGGGCCGTCACCAGCGTGTTGAGGTGTACGCCGGCAACGTGTTCGGAGTCCTGCATGCCGAGCACCAGGGCGACCCCCGACCCGAAGTCGCCGCCCTGTGCCACGTACCGGTCGTAGCCCAGGCTCCGCATCAGCTCGGCCCATGCCGCGGCGACCCGCTGGGTGGTCCAGCCCGCCTCGGCCGGGCCGGAGAACCCGAATCCCGGCATGGAGGGAATCACCAGGTGGAACGCGGTGCTCGGGTCGCCACCGTGGGCGCGGGGGTCGGTCAGCGGCCCGATGACGTCGAGGAACTCGTACACCGAGCCCGGCCAGCCGTGCGTGATCACCATGGGGACCGCGTCCGGCTCGGGGGAGCGGACGTGCAGGAAGTGCACCTTCGCCCCGTCGATCTCGGTGATGAACTGGGGGAATTCGTTCAGCCGCGCCTCGGCCGCCCGCCAGTCGTACGTGGTACGCCAGTATTCGGCTAATTCCTGGATGTAGTCCACCGGTACGCCCCGGGCCCAGCCGGCCTCGGGAAGCCCCACCGGCCAGCGGGTCTCGGCGATCCGACGCTTCAGATCGTCCAGATCAGCCTGGGGAATGTCAACGCGAAAGGGTTGCATACTGACTCCAATCAGGATTACCGCCACTGATTCGGGCGTCGTCGGAAACCGCTACGGAAACGTCGCCGAACGGGCGGTCACCGACCTCACAGGTAGTTGGTGTTCGGTTCCAGCCCGCAGAGGAGCCGGCCGTAGAGTTCGAGATTCGTGGTCGGGTCGGTCAGCGCGTGAATGGTGATGGCGTGTACGTCCCGCTGGATGCGCGAGATCGGCACCGCCCGGTAGATCGACGAACCACCGCCGGCCGACCCGATGATGTCGACGGCGTTCTTGGACAGCTGGGCCACCCGACCCAACTGCACCCGGGACCGGACCCGCTCGTCCTGGGTCCACGGCTCGTTGGTTCTGGTCTTCGCTTCGATCAGGTCCGCGAAGCGGTGCGCCCGTGCCTCGGCCTCCTCGGTCAGCAGCGCCGCCTCGCCGACCCGCAGATGCGTGATCGGCGCCTCCCGTTGGCTGTCGTAGCTGGTGTAGGTGATCGGCCGACCGGGCAGCCGCTCGAAAAAGCTCTCCATGGCGTACTTGGCCGCGCCGATGAGCTGCCCGCAGGTGGCCGCGGTCGAGGTGACCAGCATCGGGACCTGGTAGATGGCCTTCTTCGCGTTGGTCTTCGACTTGCACTGGTCGGTGAAGAAGTCCATGGTGGCGATCACCCGGTTCTCCGGGACGAACACGTCCCGGGCGATCGTGGTGACACTGCCCGAGCCGGGCAGCCCCAGCGTGTCCCAGTCGTCGACGATCTCCAGGTCGGCGACCGGAATGAGCGTGGTGATCGGCACGCTCTCCTTCCCCGGCTCGGTGAGCATCGCGGCCGTGACCTTCCACTGGCTGTGCAACACCCCGCTGTTGAACCGCCAGCTCCCGTTCAGCAGGTAACCACCGCTGGTACGGGTGGCGGTGCCGGTCGCGGCAAGGGTGCCGGAGACCCGGGCGTTGGGTACCGAGAAGACCTCGTCCTGCACCTCGTCCGGCCAGAGCCCGGCCATCCAGTTGAGCAGGGACCAGACCGACACGCAGAAGGCCGCCGAGCTGTCGCCACGGGCGAGTTCCGCGTGCACGTCGACCAGGGTCCGCGCGTCGCTCTCGTAGCCGCCGTACTGGGACGGCGCCTGCATCTTGAGGATGCCGGAATCGGCCAGCGCCTCGATGACGTCGTCCGGCAGCCGGCGGTGCTCGTCGATCCAGAGCGACCTGGACCGCAGCAGCGGCACCAGCTCCGACGCGCGACCGACGAGCTCCTCCCGCGTGGGCGCCTTCGTTTGCAACATCAGATCCTCCCAAAATGGCAAAAGGGGGTGCGCGATCCGTAGCCGATTGAATGGCGGTGAGTGTTTATGTGACGGGTCTATTCGCCGTCCGAGGTGCGCATCACGCTAACGCGACGGCGACCGGGCGGGCATCTCCGAGAATGCTCTCGCCCGGTCGCCTGTTCGTTGTACGAGTACCAGTCCGGTGTGCATTCACCGGTCGTTTGCGGAGAGTCTCAAAGGCGACAAATAATTTGGCCGGTTGGCGGGAATTTCCGACCGGAAGTCATGACTTCGGGCGCCGATCCGGCAGATAGATGGATTTGAACTTGAAGTAGGCGGCAAAGCCCTCGGGGCCGAGTTCACGACCGACCCCGCTGTTCTTCACCCCACCGAACGGGGCACCGAGGTCGAGGTCGACGAAGTTCACCCCCACGCTGCCCGTCTCCATCCGGCGGGCCACGTCCGCGCCCCGTTCCAGGTCGGAGGTCCAGATGGTGCCGCTGAGCCCGTACTCGGAGTCGTTGGCGAGGGCCACCGCCTCGTCCAGGTCGCCGTACGGCTGCACCGTCAGCACCGGGCCGAAGATCTCGTCGCGGACGATCGGTGCGTCGTTGTCGACGTTGGCGAAGACGGTGGGCTCCACGAACCAGCCGCGGTCGCGGTCCGGGCGCCCGCCACCGGTGACCAGGGTCGCGCCGCTCGCCTTGCCGAGGGCGATGTAGGACTCGACCCGGTCCCGTCGGGCACTGCTCACCAGCGGGCCGATCTGGGTTCCGGGATCGAGCGGGTCGCCCACGACGAGCCCGGCGGCCAGCGCCGCGACGGCCTCGACGACCTCGTCGTGACGCGGTCGCGGCACCAGGATCCGGGTGGACAGGTAGCAGACCTGACCGTTGTTGAGCAGTGCCGCACTGGCGAAACCGGCCACCGTGGCGGCGAGGTCGGCGTCGTCGAGGACGATCGCGGCGGACCTTCCGCTCAGTTCGAGGGTGGCCGGGCGCAGCAGCCGGCCGCAGACCTCGCCGATCCGCCGCCCGACCGGCGTGCTGCCGGTGAAGGAGATCTTGTGTACGCCCGGGTGGGCGACCAGGTACTCGCCGATGTCCGGACCACCGGTGACCACGTTCAGCACACCGGCGGGCAGACCGGCCCGTTCGGCGGCGGCGGCGAGTTCCAGCGCGTCGAAGATCGTCTCAAGTGCCGGCTTCAGGACCACCGCGCAACCGGCGGCGAGGGCCGGGGCCACCTTGAACATGGTCAGCGCCTGGGGGAAGTTCCACGGCACGATCACCGCCACCACGCCGACCGGCTCCCGCCGTACGATGGTCTCGCCCTGGCCGTTGACCCGCGGCCGGCGGTCCTCCAGCGGTGTCGCGCGCGCCAGCGCCGCGTGGTATCGGAGCAGGCCGGACGGCGCGGCGCCCTCGGTGTGGACGGCGATCGAGATCGGCATGCCGTTCTGGGCGCTGACCAGCGCGGCCCGTTCGGCCCCGGCCTTCTCCATCTCGTCGGCGAACCGTTCGAGCAGTACGGCGCGCTCATCGGGGGAGAGCCCCGCCCACTGCGGCGAGCGCAGCGCCCGCCCGGCCGCCGCCACCGCGGCGTCCACATCGGCCGGGTCGGCGAGTGGGGCGGTGCCGATCGGCTGCTCGTCGGCGGGCGACACCATCGTCCTCGTCCGGCCGCCCGCGGGCTTCTGCCACCGACCGCCGATATAGAGGGAATCGTATTCGTACGTCACTGGCGCTCCTCCAGGCTGGATCGGCTCGCACGGGTCGGCGGGTGCCACCGCGCGGCTCGGACGAGCGCGTCGGGCCGGGTTGCTCCGGGCAGGTTCACTGCCGAACCGCAGGTCAACCGATCTGCGGGTCCGGACCTCTCCGCGGTCCGCTCGGCCCCCGACTCCACGCTCATTGTCTGAGCCGCCGTTGCGACCAGCTACTTTCCACGTGCGCTACCGGCGCCAGTTTGCGCGCGCGCCACCGACCTCCCCGCCCGTCGCACGGCGACCGTGTTCCGGGGCGCGGCGGGCGGCTCAGCCGATGCTGGTACGCGGCGCCGGCATGGCGGTCGGCCGACCACTCACCGTGCACGCGTCGAGAAGGTGCTGAGCCGACGCGAACTCCCCGGTGAGCGTCAGGCTTCCGGCGGCGACCGCCGCTGCCAGCTGCTGCTGCCCGCTCAACAACGCGCCCAGGGTCATCGAGTCGGTCTCGATGACCGTGTCGGGGCGGTCGTGCGTCTGTCCCCGGGTCAGCTCCGCGAGTCGGCCGTCGACCACCCGGGCGGCGAAGATGTCGCGGCCCAGACGGATCTCGTAGCTCGCCGTCCAGACCCTCGTGGGCTGCGGATCGAACTGGCTGCGCAGCGAGAGCATCGTCGAGTCGGCCCGGACCTCGCCCGTGCGCGGCACGATCGGCGAGCGGGAGCCCCAGAACCCCATCGCGGTGACGATCGGTCCGAGCTCGGTGCCCCACTCGGTCAGCTCGTAGACCTGGGAACCGGCGGGCGGGGCCAGGGTCCGCCGCCGCACCACGCCGACGTGCTGCAGATCGCGCAGACGCTGCGTCAGGACGTTGGGCCCGGCGCCCGGCAGACCGGCCTGCAGATCGGTGAACCGCTTCGGGCCGAGCAGCAGGTCACGGACGATCAACAGCGCCCAGCGCTCGCCCACCATGTCCAACGAGTGCGCGACCCCGCACCCGTCATCGTATCTGCGTTTAACCGCCACGTTGCCGAGTGTACGCCACTACTATGAATCGAGAGATAGATACTTCATTTTCAGTAGTATCTGCTACCGTAACGAAGCCATGCCACGATGTGTGGCATGAGCCCGGGCCCGCACAGCGGCTCCACCGCCACGCCCACGCGCGGCGTGAGCAGCCACAACCCGACAATCCATGTTCAGGAGATGCCATGAACCTCCCGCGGATCGTGTCACCGGACGAGTGGCAGGCTGCGCGAGACGCGCTGCTTGTGAAGGAGAAGGAAGCCACCCGCGCCCAGGACGCGCTGGCCGCCGAACGGCGGCGGATGCCGATGGTGGCGTTCCCGAAGGAATACATCTTCGAGACTCCCGACGGCAAGGCGAGCCTGACCGACCTGTTCGACGGGCGCCGTCAACTCATCGTCTACCACTTCATGCTGGACCCGGGCTCGGACCACCGCTGCCTGGGCTGCTCCAGCTTCACGGACAACATCGGGAACCTGGCCCACCTGCGGGCCCGCGACACCAACATGGTGCTGGTGTCGCCCGCGCCGCTGGCCGAGATCCAGCCGTACAAGGCGCGGATGGAGTGGACGGTGCCGTGGGTTTCGTCGTACGGCAGCGACTTCACCCCCGACTGCGGGCTGGACGGCGGCTTCGGCCTGAGCGTCTTCCTGCGCGACGGTGACGACGTGTACCGCACCTACTTCACCACCAGCCGTGGCGTCGACCGGCTCCGGATGGACCTCAACCTGCTGGACATGACCCCGTACGGCCGGCAGGAGATCTGGGAGGACTCGCCCGCCGGGTGGCCGCAGACGCCGCCGTACCAGTGGTGGCGCCTCCACGACGAGTACGACAACTAGCCGGATCGCCCCTGATGGACGGCTCGATCCCGGGCCGGACATCAGGGGCGCCCGTTCACCGACGCGGCAGCGCCCACGCTCCTGTTCCGGAGCCGGGGTCGGGCTGCGGCGCCGGCAGCCGCGTGAGTCCGGCGCGGCGAGTTCGCCCGTATCTCTGACCCATCGGGCTGGCGCACCGGGCGCCGTCCCGCGTATGTGAAACGGAGTGGCGATGACCTGGAGTCTGCCCGACGGTCCCGCTCGGAGGTGCCGTCGTGAGCACTGAGACCCAACGTCCCGTACGGGCGGGCTGGGCGCTGGCGCTGGTCTCCGTCGGCGCGTTCCTGACCTCACTGGACGTCATGGTGGTGGTGACCGCGCTGCCGACCATCCAGAAGGACCTCAACGCGAGCCTGGCCGACCTCGAATGGACGATCAACGCCTACAACCTGGCGTTCGCCTGCCTGCTGCTGACCGGAGCCGCCCTCGGCGACCGGTTCGGCCGCCGACGGATCTACGTGTACGGCCTGGTCCTGTTCACCCTGGCCTCCGTGCTGGCCGCCGTGGCCACCTCGGTCGAGGTGCTCATCATCGGCCGGGTCATCCAGGGCATCGGCGCCGGCATCGCGATCCCGGTCAGCCTGACCCTGCTCAGTGACGCGGTCCCGCCGGAGCGGCGCGGTTGGGCGATGGGCATCTGGGGCAGCGTCTCCGGTCTGGCCGTCGCCGCCGGTCCGGTCGTCGGCGGCCTGATCACCGAGGGCCTGTCCTGGCACTGGATCTTCTGGCTGAACGTGCCGTTCGGGCTGGCCGCGGCGGTTCTCTCCGCCGTACTGCTGCGGGAGAGCTTCGGTCCCCGACCGAAGCTCGACATCGTCGGCCTGCTGCTGGCCTCGGTCGGTCTGCTCGGCCTGGTCTGGGCCGCCGTACGGGCACCGGCCGCCGGCTGGGGCAGCGGCGAGGTGGTCGGCGCGATCGTGCTCGGTGTGGTGCTCCTGATCGCGTTCATCGTCTGGGAGCGGCGGGTGCCGGAGCCGATGCTGCCGCTGCGGTACTTCCGCAGCCGTGGCTTCACGATCGCCAACATCTCGGCGTTCTTCCAGCACTTCGCGCTGATCGGGGCGCTGTTCATCCTCTCGCAGCTGTTCCAGATCGGGCTCGGCAACGGCCCGCTCGACACCGGTCTGCGCCTGATGGCCTGGACCCTGATGCCGCTGCTGGTCGCCCCGATCGCCGGCTCGCTCGCCGACAAGTACGGAAACCGGCCCTTCATGGTCGGCGGTCTGCTGCTCCAGGGCATCGGACTCGCCTGGGCCGCCGCGGTCGCCGCGCCCGGTGTGGGCTACGGCAGCCTGATCGTGCCGCTGGTCCTCGGCGGTGTGGGTATCTCGATGTCCCTGCCGACGACGATCAACTCGGTCTTCGGCTCGGTTCCGCAGAACGACGTCGGCATCGCCTCCGGTGTCAACAGCTCGCTGCGGGAACTCGGCGGCGTGTTCGGCGTGGTGTTCCTCGGCGCCACCTTCGCCGCGTACGGCAGCTACGCGTCGCCGGAGGCCGCCATCGACGGGTTCCGGGCGGCGCTCGTGGTCGGAGCCGCAGCGTCCATCATCGGCACGATCTTCGCGCTGTTCTCGCCGGGGAAGGCATCGGCGAGCGCCCCCGCCGCGTCGGAGCCGACCCTGGCCCCGTCCGGCGTCAAGTAGCGGTAACCGCAAGCGGTCCGTCCCGCCAACCGGCGCGGCGGACCGCTTGCCGTTCGTCGACTGCCCGGTGGCGTCCTGAGCACCGGCCCGCAGTCACCGCGACGCCCCGACCACCGAACAACCCCCGAACGCGGTCCGGCGGCGCACCAGTCGGTGCGCCGCCGGATCATGTCGTGCGGAACGTCGTCCGCCTGTCTACGCCGAGGCCGTGTTCCGCCCTCCGGAGCGGAGCACCCGCATGGCGAGTGCCGGACGCATCAGCGACTCGGGCGGATCCACCAGACCGGCCACCCGCAGGAAGGCGTCGACGAGACCGACATCGCGGGTGGCGGCGCTGTGCAGCCGCGCCATGTAGGCGTTCCCGAACCGGACCTTGAAGGTGCGGCGACCCTCGACGCCGGGGAAGGCGAGATCGGCACCGGCGGCCATGTCCCACGGCACGTCCACCGCGCGAGCGATCTCCTGGAAGTACGACAGCGGTTGCGGCTCCCCGTGCACCCGCAGGTGATCCCGCAGGGTGAGCGCCTGGATCCCGGCGATGGTCATGCCCTGCCCGTACACCGGGTTGAAGGTGCACACGGCGTCGCCGATCACCAGCAGGCCGTCGGGGAACGTCGACAGACGCTCGTACCGACGGCGGATGCTCGCCGGGAAGGTGAAGGCGACCGGGTCGTTGAGCGGTTCCGCGTCGCGGATCCCGTCGTAGACGTCCGGCACCGGCAACGACCGGGCATAGTCGAGGAAACCGTCGGGATCGGTCGGGGCGCGGTCACCGAGGATGCCGGTCAGCGACACGACGCACCGGTCACCGCCGATGGTGTGGAAGAACGAACCCCGAGGGTGCTCCGGGGTGGCGATCACGTTGACCGACATGTCTCCCCGGAACGGGTCGGTACGCCACCGGTACTGGCGGCTGGTGTAGGTCAACCCGACCTTCACCCGTTCCTCCTCGACCCTCGGCAGTCCGAGGGACTCCAACCAGGTGGGCGTACGGGAGGCACGGCCGGTCGCGTCGACGACCAGGTCGGCCTCGATCACCTCCGCCACACCGTCCGAACCGCGCCCGTGGATCCGTACCCCGGTCACCCGGCGCCGATCCGCGGACAGCACCGGGCCGACCACGTCGCTGCCCTCGACGAACTTCACGTTGGGCAGGTCGGACACCCGGGTCCGGACGTGGTGCTCGATGGTCGGCCGGGTGGCGCCGATCAGCACGAGGCCGGTCTGCGCCGGTTGGAGCAGCCGTCCGTTGAAGTACCACCGCACCTGGCCGCCGAGATCACCGTTGGGCACCCCGGCCGCGGCGAGCTGCGCCGTGTAGCCGGGGAACAGCTCCTCCAGGATCATCTGGCCACGTGCCAGCAACCCGTGGGCATGGTGGCCCTGGGGTACACCCCGGCGCGGCTGGTCCACCCCGGCCAGGTGGTCCCGGTCGATCACGATCACGTCTTGGTAATGGTCCGCGAGGACCCGGGCGGCGAGCAGCCCGGCCATGCTCCCACCGAGTATCACCGCGCGCTCTCTGACGTTGGCTCCCACGCAGTCACCTCCCTCGTTCGCGCTTGTTATGGACGCGGCTGGCGCGTGAGTCGATCTCCCGTGGATCACTCCCACGACATCGTCGCGCTCCGTGTGGTGGGTTGCATCTCATGGATTGCGGTGGTGCTCGCGGGCGCGGGGCAATCGCAACTTGAGAGATGCGCCGGGGTTCGGCGCGGGTTCAGGATGCGTTGTAGCCGACCGACCGACTGACCCGCCGAACAGGTGCGGTCGTGGTGGCACGAGCGGCGTCTTCTCGCCAACCGTCCAGTCCCATCCAGGAATGCGAGTTCTCGTCGACCCGTGGCGCCTGCCATCGGGTCTGTGGCTCTCATTGCCGGCACTACAGCAAGGAGGATCGGGTGTACGACTATGTGATCGTCGGCGGCGGTTCGGCGGGCTGCGTCCTCGCGGCGCGGCTGACCGAGGACCCCGACGTCAGGGTCTGCCTCGTGGAGGCCGGTCCGATGGACACCGAACCGAACATCCACATACCAGCGGTTTTCGGGGAACTCTTCCGTACGCGCGTCGACTGGGACTACGACTCCCACGAGGAGCCGTACCTCGACCGTCGTCGCATCTTCCTGCCCCGGGGGCGGGTTCTCGGCGGGACCAGTTCGATCAACGCGATGCTCTACCTGCGGAGCAACAAGCTCGACTACGACAGCTGGGGCCAGCCGGGATGGTCGGCGAACGAGCTGCTGCCGTACTTCAAGCGGTCCGAGGACAACGAGCGCGGGGAGTCGGCGTACCACGGTGTCGGCGGCCCGTTGAGCGTTTCCGAGGGCCGCTCGAAGAACCCCATGTCGGCGGCGCTGGTCGAGGCCGCACTGGAGGCGGGGTACTCCTTCAACGAGGACTTCAACGGCCCCAGCCAGGACGGCTTCGGCTTCTTCCAGGTGACCCAGCGCAACGGCCGGCGGTGCAGCACGGCCGTCGCCTACCTGCACCCGGCCCTGTCGCGGCCGAACCTCACCGTCGAGACCAACCTCCAGGTCTTCCGCATCCTGATCGAGAACGGCCGGGCGGTCGGCGTGGTCGGCGCGCGACTCGACGAGGAGATCGAGATCCGGGCCGAGCGGGAGGTCATCCTCTCCGGCGGCGCGTACAACACCCCGCAGTTGCTGATGCTCTCCGGGATCGGCCCGGCGGACCACCTGACCGACCTCGACATTCCGGTGCTCGTCGACCAGCCGCAGGTCGGCTCCAACCTGCAGGACCACCCGCTGGTGCCGCTCATCTTCATGCACTCCCAGCCGGTCAGCCTGATGATCGCGAACCAGGAGCAGTACGTCCGGGAGTGGGAGGAGGAGGGCACCGGCCCGCTGACCTCCAACGGTCCGGAGGCCGGCGGCTTCGTCCGTACGCTTCCCGATCTGCCGGCCCCCGACGTGGTGTTCTTCGCCGGCCCGATGATGTTCGTCGACAGTGGTCTGGGTGAGGTCACCGACCACGCCATCACGTACGGGCCGGTGATGCTCACCCAGCAGAGCCGGGGTACGGTCCGGCTCGCCTCGGTCGACCCGTTCGCGAAGCCGCGCATCTCGCACCAGTACTTCTCGGTGGAGGAGGACATGGCGACGGCGGTCCGGGGCGTCCGGATCACCCTCGACATCGCCCGGCAGCAGGCGATGAAGCCGTACAACGAGAAGCTGTTCAGGGCGCCGGCGTCGGAGTCCGACGCGGACCTGCGGACCTACATCCGGCAGAACACGAACTCGATCTTCCACGCCAGCTGCACCGCGGCGATCGGGCAGGTCGTTGACGCCGAACTGCGCGTGATCGGGGTCGAGGGACTGCGGGTCGCCGACGTCTCGATCATGCCGATCGTGGGTCGCGGCGCCCCCAACGCCTCCGCCATCGTCATCGGCGAGAAGGCGGCCGACCTCATCCTCGGCAAGGCGCCGCTGCCGGCCGCCCAGCCCGAGAGCCTGACCGCCGCGCACTGAACGACGCCCGCGCGTCGATCCGTACCCCCGATTTCGAGCCAGGAGGAGACTCGTGACATTTACCCCTGAAATGATGGCGCGGCCGGTATCAGCAGCAGAGCTGGAGAGACTGGACAAGCGGCATCTCATCCGTTCCATGCACCGGGGCGACATCCAGGAACGTGTGGTCATCGTCCGGGGCAAGGGCTGCCTGGTCTGGGACTCGAACGGCAACGAACTGCTCGACGCGGCCGGCGGCGGTGTCTGGCACTCGCCGATCGGTCACGGCCGTCGGGACATCGCCGAGGTCGCGGCCCGGCAGATGGAGGAAATCGAGTACTTCACCAGCCTGATGGAGTTCTCCAACGACAAGGCCATCCTGCTCGCCACCCGGCTCACCGAGCTCGCGCCGGAGGGGATCAACCGGGCCTTCTTCGCCAGCGGCGGGTCGGAGGCGGTCGAGACCGCGATCAAGGCGGCCCGGCTGTTCCACTTCCGCCGGGGCGAGCCGGACCGTACCTGGATCCTCGCCCGGCACTACGCGTTCCACGGTGCGACCTACGGCAGCGGCACCGCCACCGGCTTCCCGCCCATGCAGTTCGGCGTTGGCCCGAACCTGCCGAACGTCGAGAAGCTCTCCCCGGCCTACCTGTACCGGGCGAGCGAGCTCTACGGCAGTGAGGACCCGACCGACTTCCTGGTCCGCGAACTGGAACAGACGATCGAGCGGATCGGCGCGAAGAACATCGCGGCCATGATCGGTGAGCCGGTGATGGCCGGTGGCGGTGTGCTCGCGCCGCCGTCGGACTACTGGCCCCGGATCCAGGAGGTGCTGCGCAAGAACGGCATCCTGCTGATCGCCGACGAGGTGGTGACCGCCTTCGGGCGTACCGGTGCCTGGTTCGACTCCGCCCAGCGGGACATGAAGCCGGACATGATCACCACCGCGAAGGGCATCGCCGGCGGGTACATGCCGCTCGGCGCCACCCTGATGACGGACGAGATCGGCGACACCCTCATCGGTGACGGCGGCTTCTTCCACGGCTACACGTTCCAGGGCCACCCGGTGGCCTGCGCGGTCGGCCTCGCCACCCTCGACATCATCGAGAAGGAGGGGCTGCTCGCCAAGGCGCTGTCCATCAGCGACTGGCTCCGGGCCGGCCTGGCGCCGGCCGCCGACCTGCCCACGGTGGGCGACATCCGGGTGGAGGGCGCGATGGCCGCCCTGGAGCTGGTCACCAACCGCGAGACCCGCGAGCGGATGAGCTGGCCGAATGTGGACGCCGTCGCCTTCGAGACGCGTCGGGCCCACGGCGTCATCGCCCGGCCGTACGGAAACATGCTGGTGTTCGCCCCGCCGCTGATCCTCGACCAGGAGCAGGCGCGTCGGGCGACCGCGGCTGTCGTCGAGGTGCTGTCCCGGCTCGGTACCGACGGCCAGATCGCCCCGCGCTGACCTGCACCGTCACGGCGTCGGACGGGAGGAACCCCTCCCGTCCGACGCTTCGGCGTCCTCGGGGTTGGGGTGGGTGCGCGGGTTCGGCGCCGAACCGGGGGAGTGGGATCGTTCAGTCGTTCCGCGCGGCCGGGGCGGGCGCCGGGCCGGTGCCGGCGCGGAGTGCGAGATGGTGTTCGTACGCCATCCGACGCATGGCGGCGAAGGCCACCTCGAACAGCACCGTACGCGCCACCACCGTGGCGGCGCTCTCCTGTAGCGGTGTGGCCGCCTCGCGGGCGGCCAGGGACTCGGCGGTGGAGACGTACAGCTCGAAGACACCGGCCTCGTCGTCCCAGCCGAGATACTGCAACGCGGCGAAGACCTGCGCCAGGGTGGCCCTGGACATCGCGTCGGGCTCGACCCGCCACCCGACGGTGCGAACGAACTCGTCGATGCGCGCGTGCGCCAGATCCATCGCGCCGAGTTCCAGCTCCTCCTCCGACGGGTAGTCGGACAGCAGCGCCTTCGTGACCACTTTTGCCAGGCCCTGCGGCGAGAGGTAATTGTCGTCGATTGCCGCCAGTACCTCGCGAACGGAGGCCAGGCTCATCATTCCGATACCGGTGAAGACCCGGATTAGTTTGAGTCGTGAGAGGTGTTCTTCGTCGTATTCGGCCTGGTTTCGCGCAGTGGGCGTCCCGGGTGGCAGTAGCTGTTCTCTCAGGTAGAACTTGATGGTCGCGACCGAGACCCCACTCTGCCTGCTCAGTGTCGAAATTTTCATCGAACTCCAGGGATTGAGTGGGGTTCGTTCAACGCATGCTGCCACACATGATCGAGCACCGCAAGCCTCGTTACGGGTCAACAAAAGGCCGCTTGACCAGGTATTCTCCGCCCCCGATCCGCATCGGTTAACGCCTCTCGTCGAGGCGATCCGGGCCGCCTGCGGCCACTTTGAAACGGATCAATTCAGGTGGGTCCGACTACGGAAATGCGCACCACCGGAGTAAGCGGGCGGGCGGTCCGGAGCCGACGGCTCACCATTCGGCCCCGATCGGCCGCGCCCGTCCCGCTGCCCCGTTCAGGGCAGGCGCGGGCGGCGCAGCAGCAGGTTCAGGAGGGCGCCGATGAGTAGGAGGGCGATGCAGGTCAGCACGATGCTCAACGGGTCGGCGCTGGCGTGGGCGTGGCCCCCGGTCGCGGCGGCCTCCGGCGGCGGTGCGACCCACCGCTGTGTCGAGCCGGCGGCGACGGTGAAGTCGGCGACCCCGTCCAACTCCTCCCCGCCGGCGAGCGCCACGTGGTACGCCACCCGGTAACCGCCGGCCGGCAGCAGCCCGACCGGCGCCACCACCCGTGCACCGTCCAGCCGTGCCGCGCCCCGGCTCACCACCGTGCCGCGTTGGTCGGCGACGGTGATGTGGAAGTCGTCGGAGACGACCGGCCCGCTGAAGTTCAGGGCCACCTCCACCGGCGGTCCGGGTACGGCCGCGCCGTCGGCCGGGCTGATCCCGGTCAGCTCGACCTCGGGTCCACCCACCACCGCCGGTATGCCGATCGCCAGTGCAGCGACGATCACCAGCGCGGTGCCCAACCGGCTCCGCCAGGGACGCGATCGGGCCGGCGGGGCTGGTTGCTCCCCGCCGGCCGCTGCGACCGAGTCGAGCACGACTACCGTTGGCCCGACGAGACGAGTTCCCGGTCCGGGGCGCAGTTGCACTCCGCCTGCGCCCGTTCGGTCGGGCTCGGCCGCAGGTGGTAGTACATGGCGACGACCATGGGCAGGAACACGATGGTGTTGTAGAACAGGTGCAGCTCGACCCGGGGGAACACCAGCTGGGCGATGCTGGTCGGCACCGCCTGGCCGAAGAAGATCACGCCGGCCTGCGCCTGTACGAAGAGCAGCAGGTGTTCGATGTGGTGCCAGAACTGGATCGCGAACGCCACCATCCACCAGGTACGGGCGCGTCCGACGAAGCCCTTGCGCAGCAGCCACAGTCCGGCGAGCATCACCAGGGCGTACCCGTAGTGCAGCCACTCGGAGCTGACCAGCCACGGGAACCACTGGCCGAGTACGCCACGGGACTGCTTCACGGGTCGGTTGAGGACCCAGATCTGGAACGCCTGGGTGAGGTGCTCGGCCCAGTGGGCGAGCACGATGAGCATGAAGATGTTCAGTGCCGCCCGATGGCGGGCACCGTTCAACCGGTCGATCAGGCCGGTTCCGGAACCGCCGGCCGGGGCGGTGTAGGTGCTCATTTCTCCTCCAGCGGGGATGGTGCGAGGGGTTGCTGGGCGTGCCGCGGCACAGGGGTCGCAACCGTTACAGATTGTCAGATCATCGGTTCCCGGAGTTATTCACGATTGCTGTCTCTCGACGTTCTGGGCCGTGCCCGTACCGCCCGGAACCGGTTCCACCGGACCGGCGGCGAGGGTCGCCGGGGCGTACCAGCTGCCGACATGACGGGCGGTGACGTAGCTCGCCCAGGCCGTGACGTCGAGTAACGCCGCGTCACCGGGGTGCAGGGCGCGGAACTCCCGCACCACATGCTCGTCGACCTGGTACGACGCGAAGGCGGTCAGCAGGGCCAGCCGGGCGGCCACCTGTTCCTCCGCCGGCAGGTCCTCGATCAGCTGTTCACACCACCGACGGCTGAGCCCGGTCTCCTCCCCGCGCCACTGCCCCAACCGGCGCCGGACCAGGTCCCGTACGGCCGGGGTCAGCGACCGGATCCCGGCCGCCTCGAACGTGGCGTCGGCCCGGCCCACCGCCGACGCGATGGCCGGATCGTCGGCCGCCCACTCCGCCCCGGATGGCAGCGGGGCCGCCGGGAGCAGATCCACCGATCGTCCGGGCAGGCGTTCGGCCCGCAGGGTCGAACGCAGCATGACGCTGGCGCCGCGCTTGAACCGGCGGCGGCCGGCGGCGTTGAGCCGGGGCGGGATGAGGAAGCTGGAAAGGAAGACGTTCACCATCCGGCTGAGGTAGTGCATCGCCACCACCACGCCGACCAGTTCGGCGCGTTCGGTCGGCCCGAACGGCAACTCGCCGGCGAGCCCCACCTCGGGCTGGTGCGCACCCCGGGCCCAGGTCGCGATCGCGCGGGTACGCGGATCGCTGAGTTCCTCGACCTTGTCGGCGACGAGCGCCTCCGCGTCCTGCTCGGTCGCCAGCTCGTACATGCCGAGGCTGTGCATGTCTACGCAGTAGGGGCAGATGTTCGCCACCGACACCGCGGTCGCCACCGCCTCCTTGACCTGCCGGTCGACGACGCCGACCGGCAACAGCGTCTCGCGCATGAGCATCCAGTACGCGGAGGCCAGGTCCGGCACGGGTGAGTGCAGCTGCACCGGCGGCACGACGAGCCCCATCTCCTCGGCCACCTGGGTGTACACCTCGGCGAGCGTCCCGGCGGCGGCCGCGACCGGCACCGGGGTGACGTACTTGACCTGACGCTGCACAACTGATGCCGCTATCCGCTTGACGACCATGCTGGCCTCCCCTACTGCGATGCGCGACGAGGTCGCCGGGAGACCGGGACGCGCCGCGCTCATCGATGTCAGTATTGGCGCCCCGACGGGCGCCGCGACCGTCGTCGGCCACAATGAGCACGTTTCGAGAAGGCCACGCTCCGGTCCGTCGGGGAATAACCATCCGGTACGCCGGGAGCACGTTGGAAGAAGACCCGCGGCGGATGGGCCGGTGATGCCGGTGATGTCAATTCTTTCGGGTGCTGCGGAAGATGTTCCGCCGAGCTGCCGATCATGCCCGTACGGCCGTCGGACGGGCGTCCGCCGGCACCTGCCGCACGTCAGGAGATGCGCCGCCATCGGTGCCAATCGGACCATGAGACGTGGCGGATCGATACCGATTCACCACGCGATACCCAGGCCATCATTTCGGCTATCCTTCCGCATTCGCCCGCCGGGCCGGGAGCAATTATCCAGCTGATCCCGGCCCGATGTGCGGTGACTATTTAAGCAGGAGGCGACACCGTGCAACCCGGTACCGCAGAAACGAACCAATGGAGGATGACGCTGGAGGCGTACGCCGACACGATCGTGCCGGGCGAGCGGCGTACGCCGGACGACCGGGCGATCGCCGGAGTGGCGGTGGGCGGCGGGGCGGTCGCCTCCGGTGCGGTGGAGCTGCTGGAACTGCCCGGCAGCGGTCTGGGCGAGATGCTCGAAGGGTTCATGGCCATGCTCAACGGCCACGCCCAGGAGTACGCCGCCGAGCACGACCTCACCCTCGACGAGTCGGTTCCCGCCTTCGTCGCGCTGCCGTTCGCCGACCGTACCGCCCTGGTGGTCCGGCTGACCGCACGGGACCACCCGGAGCGGGGCATCTTCGTGGGGCTGGCGATGTTCAGCAACATGGCCTTCGACAGCGCGGCGCACATGCCCACCCTCGACGCCCTCGCCGCGGGCCACCCCGGACTGCTGACGATCGGCTACCTCAAGCCCGAGCCGGACGGCATCTGGCGCTTCCCGCGTTTCTCGTACGGCCGGGCCCTGGCCCAACTCCACCCGAACACCACCGCCACCGGGAGCCCTTCATGACGAGCACGGAACAGACCGACGTCCTGGTGATCGGCAGCGGCTTCGGCGGCGCGATCGCCGCGTACCACCTGGCCGCCGGCGGGGCGAAGGTGGTCGTCCTCGAACGTGGACCGTGGTTGTCGGCGGACGAGTTCGACCACGACTTCGAGATCGGCAAGTCGTTCACCCGGATCTTCGACTTCACCCTCGGCGAGGGCATGAGCCTGCTCAGCGGCAACTGCGTCGGTGGCGGCAGCGTCGTCTACTTCGCGACGATGCCGAGGGCGCCGAAGTTCGTCTTCGAACGCCAGGGCAGCATCGGCCGTCGGATGTGGCCGGCGTCGGTCACCCGGGAAAGCCTCGACCCCTGGTACGACCGGGTCAGCGAGGCGCTGCCGGTGACCCAGACGAGCTGGGAGGAGGTGCCGTACGCCGGTGGGCTCTGGGCCGCCGCCTGCAACCACGCCGGCCGTACGGCGAACCCGGTGCCCTCGGCGGTCGACGTGTCCATGTGCACCAACTGCAACTGGATGATGGCCGGCTGCAAGTTCGACGCGAAGCGGTCGCTGCTGCTCAACTACCTGCCGGGAGCCATCTCGCACGGCGCGGAGATCCGCCCGCTGCACGAGGTGCAGTACCTGTCGCGCAACGACGACGGCAGCTACCGGGTGCACTATTCGACCCTCGACGAGGTCGACTACCGGGTGCACCACACCAGCGGCACGATCGACGCGAAGATCGTCATCGTGGCCGCCGGTGCCGGGGCGACCCCGGTCATCCTGCAACGCTCCGAGGAGACGCTCGGCGCCATGCCGCACGCCGTCGGCCGTTACTTCTCCGGCAACGGCGAGCGCCTCAACACCGCCGTCATGAACGAGGACAAGGTACGCGAGGTGCTCGGCCTGAGCCGGGAGAACGGGCTCGCGTACGCCGCGAACCAGATCGGGCGCGGCCCGGTCGTGGCGACCTGGGACCACCTGGACGGAAACCTGCCCGAGTACGAGCGCTTCTCGCTGGAGCAGCTCTACTTCCCGCCGGGTCTCGGCACGATCCTCGCCCAGGTGCCCGACGCCGAGGGCCCGACCTGGTTCGGGGTGGAGAAGAAGGAGCTGATGCGGCAGTGGCCGTCCTGGCTGACCATCTTCACCATGTCCGAGGACGACAACGAGGGCGTGTTCGGGCCGCCGCCGCCGACCGGTAACGCGCACCGGATCTCGCAGCAGATGCTGGGCCAGGGCGCGTTGTCGTACCGGCCGACGGTCAACACCCGGCGCGGCTGGGATCTCTCCGACGCGGAGGTCAAGGAGATCCTGGAGAAGGACGGCCTGTCCCGGGTCATGCCGTGGACGAACGAGGTGGTCGGGGCGTACACGGTGCACCCGTTGTCGTCCTGCCGGATCGGTGACGACCCGGAGACCTCGGCCCTCGACGACCGGCACGAACTGCGCAACCACCCCGGCATCTTCGTCACCGACGGATCGGCCGTGCCGGGCGCGTTGACGGTGAACCCGGCGCTGACCATCGCCGCCCTGGCCGAGCGGGCCATGCCGGGCATCGTCCGGGCCGCCCAGGAACGCGGAGTCGCGGTCACCTACGTCGGTTCGCTGCCGGACGCCGGTCACGCCACCCGTACCCCGAGCCTGGATCTCGTCTGATCCTGTCGGCACCGGCCCCGCCCCGGGGCCGGTGCCGACGCTTCGTCCAGCCGCCGCCGTGGCCGGTTTCCGGGCGACACCGGGACCGGCCGGGGCGGCCGAACTCCATTACCCGCTCCTGATCGGAAGGGAACCCGCATGAGTGGGTTGCTCGAACGGGCGACACGTGGCCCGGCCACCGCACACGTACGACACGTCCAGGCGGTTCCGCCGCTGGCCGCGACCGGGCTGGTAGCCCAGGTGTACCGGCAGGTCGAGCGGGACTTCGGCATGCTCGCACCCCCGGTCAGCCTGCATTCGCCGGCACCCGAGACACTCGCCGCGGCCTGGTTGATGCTGCGCGAGGCGCTGGTC
The DNA here is from genome assembly GCF_055586685.1 of Micromonospora sp. NPDC049529. NCBI lineage: Bacteria > Bacillati > Actinomycetota > Actinomycetes > Micromonosporales > Micromonosporaceae > Micromonospora > Micromonospora sp. NPDC049529. The sequence continues at coordinate 323,992 of NZ_JBVJHT010000004.1, read as the reverse complement.
GCGCAGGGAATCGCGACCCGCGAGGCGAAGGAGGCCGTCGCCGCCGCCGTCTCGGTGACGAACCGGTGCCCGTACTGCGTCGAGGTGCACGGTGCCACCCTGCGCGGCCTGCTGCGGGGTGAGTCGGCGGCGGCCGTGGCGGCGCAACGCTGGGACGAGGTGACCGATCCGGGCCTGCGGGCGATCGCCGAGTGGGCCGGCGGCACCGGACTGGGCCCGGCCGGTTCCGCGACGGGTGCCCCGGTGCCGATCGGCTCGCCGGAGGCAGCCGAGCTGGTCGGGGTCGCGGTGACGTTCCACTACGTGAACCGGATGGTCAACATCTTCCTCGCCGACTCGCCGTTGCCGGCCGGCATTCCGGGTCCGGCCCGGTCCGGCGTACGCCGGATGGCCGCCTGGCTGATGGGGTCGCTGGCCCGCCGTACGGTCGAACCGGGCGACGCGCTGCCGTTGCTGCCGGCGGCCCCGCCCCCGGCGGACCTGGACTGGGCGGCCGGTCACCCGACCATCGCCGACGCCTTCGCCCGCGCGTACGCCGCGATCGACGCCGGTGCGCCGACGGTGCCGGACGCGGTCCGGGCCCTGATCCGGGAACGGCTCGCCGACCCGACCGCCGAACCGCCCGGACTCAGCGCCCGTGCCTGGGCGAACGCGGCCGTGGCGGGCCTGCCGGAGGAGCAGCGCCCGGCCGGTCGGCTGGGTCTGGTGACCGCGTTCGCGTCCGCGCAGGTCGGCACGGACCTGGTGGACGAGTTCCGGCAGGCCCACCCCGGCGACGACACGCTGATCGCCTTCACCTCGTGGGCCAGCCTGGCCGCGGCCCGGCAGATCGCGGTGACCCTGACCGCCGCCGGTACGGCCCAGCCGCCCGCCGTGCCGCACCTCGAAGCATGACCACGGCACCAGGGCGCGTGAGCACGGCGAGGCCGGTCAACCCGTGGGCCGCGTTGGCCGTGCTCTGCCTGGGCAACTTCCTGATCCTGCTCGACACGAGCATCGTCAACACCGCCGCACCGGTGATGATGAGTTCGCTCGACACCGGCATCGGCACGGTGCTGTGGGTGCTCAACGGGTACCTGCTGGCCCTGTCCACCCTGTTGATCGTCTTCGGTCGGCTCGGTGACCTGGTCGGCCCGCGTGCGGTGTTCGTCGGCGGCCTGGCCGTGTTCGCGCTGGCGTCGGCGTTGTGCGGCGCGGCCCAGAGTCCGGGCCAGCTGATCGCCGCCCGGGTGCTCCAGGGCATCGGCGCCGCCGCCCTGCTGCCGCAGGCGCTGGTGCTGCTCTCGGCCATCTTCCCACCGGCCCGCCGGGGGGCGGCGTTCGGCATCTTCACCGCCGTCGCCGGGATCGCGGCGGTCAGCGGCCCGACCGCCGGTGGGCTGATCGTCACCCACCTCGGCTGGCAGTGGATCTTCTACGTCAACGTGCCGCTCAGCCTGGCCGGCATCGTCGCGGCGTTGCGTCTGGTCCCGGACCTGCGCCAGCCGCGACCGAAGAGCTTCGACCCGGTGGGCCTGGTCCTGGCCACCCTCGGCCTCAGCGCCCTGGTGTACGCGCTGGTCGAGGGGGAGCGGCACGACTGGGGCAGCATCGTCGGACCGGTGACGGTGCCGCTGGTCCTGCTCGCCGCCGGGGTGCTGCTCGGGCTGTTCGTGCTCTGGGAGCGGCGCCAACCCGAACCGCTGGTCCCGCTCGGCCTGCTGCGCAACCGCGACTACGCCATCCCCACCGTCATCACCCTGATCACCTCGTTCGCCCTGTACGGCTTCCTGCTCCTGTTCGTCATCGAAACCCAGACCCTGTACGGCATGACGCCGCTGGAGTCCGGGCTCACCGCGCTCCCGTGGACGATCACGCTCAGCGCGGTGGCCCCGGTGGCGGGCCGGCTCACCGACCGGCTCGGCGGCCGGATCCTGCTCGTGTTCGGCCTGGCGGCGTTCGCGGCCGGGGTGCTGGGGATGGCGTTCCTGCCGACCCGGGGGTCGACCGTCTGGGTCTTCGTCGCGCCGCTGATCCTGATCGGCATCGGGATGGGTGCGGCGATCGCGCCGACGACCACCGAGGCGATGCGCAGCATTCCTCCGGCACAGGCCGGGGCCGCCTCCGGGGTGCTGAACACCGCCCGCCAGGTGGGCGCGGCGCTCGGTGCCGCCGTGATCGGCGCGGTGCTCCAGAACCGGCTGTTCTCCTCGTTGCAGGAGACCACGCGGCAGCAGGCGGCCGATCTCCCGCCGTCGGCCCGACCGGCCCTCCACAGCGGCATCGCCGACGCCACCGAGGACGGGTTGCGGCTCGGCAGCGGCCAGCAGGGCGGATTCACCGCCCCCGACGACCTCCCGGCCGACCTGGCCGAGCAGGTGGAGCGGTCGGCGGTGGAGGCGTTCGGCGACGCGCTGCTCGCCGCGGCCCGCCCGACGCTGGTCGTGGTCGCCGTCGCGCTGCTGCTCGGCAGTTTCCTCTCCACCTTCATGACCCGGCGGGTCCGGGCCGGTCGGGTGGCGACGGCACAACCCGACGAGGTGCCCGCCGGCCGGCGGTAGCCGTACCGGGATTGGTGACGCCGAACGCCGGCCGGTGCGAACCGGCCGGCGTCCGACGTGTCGATGCGGGCCCTCCGAGCAGTCAGGAGCGCTGCGCGGCGGCGAACTGTCCCGGGGTCCGGCCCGGTCCGGCCGGGCCACGGTAGGCCTGGGCGATGTCGAGCCACTGCTCGGCGTCCGGTCCGGTGGCGTGAAGGGCCAGGTCGTCGCGGTGCCGCCGCCTGGTGACGAGCAGGCAGAAGTCGACGGCCGGGCCGGTGATCCGCTGCTCGGCGTCGGCCGGGCCGTCGGCGAACGGCGCCCCCGACGGCAGGGTGAGTTCGAACCGGAACTGCACGTCCGGCGGGGTCAGGTTGCGGGCCTGGTAGCCGAAGTCCCAGACCCGGGCCGCGAACCCGGCCAGGTGGGCGACCCGGTCGGTGTATTCCCGCCGTACGCCGAGCCCGTCGGCGATGTCCTGGCCGTGGGCGAACAACTCCATCATCCCGGCGGCGGCGAGCACCGGCGCGGGCAGTGGCCGGACCAGCCACGGTACGGTCTTGCCGGCCGGCACCGACGCCAGCGCCTGCTCGGCGGCCGCCTTCTCGGTCCGCCAGAGACCCAGCAGCACCTTCGGCGGGGCGGCCAGGAACGGCGCCATCGCCGCGTCGACGTTGGCGTTGAAGTCGCTGCTCAGCCCCTTGATCAGGGCGTTGAAGTCGTCGGGGCGGGCGGCGGACAGGGTGGCCAGGCGGAAGGTCGCGGCGAGGTGGGCGACCTGGTGGGCGACCGTCCAGCCCTCGGCCGGGGTGGGCAGGCTCCACTGGGCGTCGTCGAGATCGGCCACCAGGGCGTCGACGTCGTTCCCGTCGGCGATCAGGGCGGGGATCACGTTCTCCGGTGTTGTCACGCGTGTCTCCTCTCACTCGGTCGGCTGGTGTCCGGTCCGAAGGGGACGGGCCGGGCCCCGCCGCGGCACCGGCCCGCCCGGTCACCCTCGCGGTACGGCTCGGGCGACGAGCACGCCGACCGCTCCATCGGTGCAGTCCGATCAAGCTTCGCCTCGGCCCACCCACGCTGTCTTCTCCGCCCATGCGGAGTCCCTTTGTATTTGTCGCTCCGACGACCCGATTCGAAAAGCGGATCAGGCAACCTGGAAGAAGGCCGCCGGGTTCAACTGCAATACCGTCGACAAATGCGGGTGTACGACATGATCGTCGACGAGCGTCGGCGGGCCGCGGACCTGTTGGCCGGCCTGACCGACGCCCAACTGTGCACACCGAGCCTGTGCGCGGGGTGGACCATGCACGACATCGCCGCCCACCTGGTCAGTTACCTGCGGTTCGGCCAGGCGAAGCTCTACCTCGGCATTGCCGCGACCGGTGCGGATCTCGACCGGGTCAACCTGGCGCTGACCCGCTGGTACGCCCGCCGACCCACCGCCGCGATCATCGAACAACTGCGTCGCGGGTCGCGATCCAGGACCACGATTCCCCGATCCGGATACGATCCGGTGCTCGCCGACATCGTGTTGCACGATCTCGACATTCGCCGCCCACTCGGAATTCCGCGAATTGTTCCCGAGGAACGGCTGTGGGTGGCGTACCAGCATCTCGCGGCGAAGCCGTCGCCGGGTTTCGCGCTCGGCGGCCGGTTGCGCGGACTGCGTCTGGTGGCCGACGACGCCGGCTGGGACCACGGCACCGGTCCGGTCGTACGCGGCGGCGCCGAGGCGCTGGTGCTGGCCATGGGCGGCAGGATCCCGGCGCTGGACGAGCTGACCGGTGACGGGGTGCCGGTGCTGCGCGAGCGGTTGACCTCGGCGACGAGGACGCCGATCGCGCAGCGGCTGGGCCGGGTGGTCGACGTGGTGCTCAGCCCGCCACCACGGGAGCGTCGGTCCCGCGAGGCGGTCGGACCGGGTTCCGCGACCGGTTGAGTAACCGGTCGGCTGCTGATCGGTTCCGGACGCCCGGCCGGGTTCTCACGGCCGGGCGTTCGTTGTCGCCGCCTCCCGTAGCGCGTCGAGCAGGGTGTGCAGCGCCGGCCGGTCCGGGGACGACTCCCGTACGGCGGCGTAGATGACCCGCACCGGGACCGGGTTGCGGACCCGGCGTACGACAACGGCGGGGTGGCGGTTGCCCAGTCCCATCTCCGGCACCAGGCTGACGCCGAGTCCGGCGGCGACGAAGCCCTGCGCGGTGGCGTAGTCCTCGCTCTGCACCACGACATCGGGGCGGAAGCCGGCGACCGTGCAGGCGTCGAGGACCGCGTCGAGGCAGGGGCCGGGCCACTCGCTGCCGACCCACGGCTCGTCGGCGAGGTCGCCCAGGTCGAGCACCCGTTTCGCGGCGAGCCGGTGCCCCCGGGGCAGGACCGCGACGTACCGGTCGTCGAGCAGGTGGGTGAACCGGATCCCGTCGTCGGTCGACCGGTCGGGTGGCGCGACCACGATCGCCAGGTCGGCGCCGCCCTGCTTCAACTCCGGCAGTGAGTCCTCGGGTTCACCCAACCGCAGTTGCACCCGGACGCCGGGGTGGGCGCGGCGGAACAGGGCGACCGCCGGTGCGACCAGGCTCGCCCCGGCGGTGGCGAAGTAGCGGACCGCCAGCCGACCGGTGCGCCCGGCCCGTAGGTCGGCCAGCGCGGTCTCCGCCTCGGCGACCTGTTCACCGATGGCGGCGGCGTAGTCGTTGAGCAGCCGGCCGGCGTCGGTCGGGCGTACGCCGCGCCCGGTCCGCTCCAGCAGCGCGAGCCCGGCCTCCTTCTCCAGCACGGTGATCTGCTGGCTGACCGCCGAGGGGGTGTAGCCGAGGTCGCGGGCGGCCGCGCTGACCGAACCGCTGGTCACGACCGCGCGGAGCAACTGCATCCGTCGTACGTCAAGCATGTAGCTCACCTTAACGCTCCGTGCAAATCTTTTCGCTTGTCTTACACCTGCTTCCGGGACACGGTGAACACCAGTCCACCCCCAGGAGGCGAACGGTGCTCGGCGGCTCGCGCGGAACCCTCGTACGCATGGCGGTCCTCGCCCTGCTCTGGGGTTCGGGCTTCCTCTGGATCAAGGTCGCGCTCGGTGGCGGCCTGACCCCGCTCCAGATCACCGTCATCCGCTGCGCCCTCGGCGCGGCCGTCCTGCTGGCGCTCGCGTACGCCGCGCGCCAGCGCCTCCCGCGCGACCGACGGACCTGGCTGCACCTGGTGGTGGCCGCCTTCTTCTGCAACGCCCTGCCGTTCTTCCTGTTCAGCGTCGGCGAACAGACCGTCGACTCCGGTGTGGCCGGGGTCCTGAACGCCACCACGCCGCTCTGGTCCCTGCTGATCGCCCTCGCCCTGCGCGGCGAACGCCACCCGCGCCCGCTGCGGCTGGCCGGCCTCGGGCTCGGCTTCGCCGGCACCCTGCTCATCTTCGCGCCCTGGCACGAGGCGGGCCTGACCAGTTGGGGCGCCCTGCTGCTGCTCGCCGCGGCGGCCAGCTACGCGGTCGCCTTCGCCTACATGGCCCGGCACCTGAGCGGCCGACCGACCGGGCCGCTCGCCCTCTCCGCCGCCCAACTGCTCACCGCGACCGGCCTCACCACGCTCGCCCTGCCCGCCGGATCGGCCGGCCCGTCGTCACCCACCCTGACCGCGATCGTCGCGGTCGTCGTGCTCGGCACCCTGGGTACGGGGGTCACCTTCCACCTCAACGCCCGGCTCATCGCCACCGAGGGCCCGGTCACCGCCGCCACCGTCGGCTACCTGCTGCCGGTCGTCTCGGTGGCCCTCGGTGCGCTGGTCCTCGACGAACCGCTCAACCCGCGCATCCTCGCCGGCATGGCGGTCGTGCTCGTCGGCGTCGGCCTGACCCGCACCCGGCAGGCGTTGCCCGCTCCGGTACCGCCGCCCGCTCCGGTGTTGCCGCCCGCTCCGGCACCCGGTCACCCCGACGATCGAACGGAAGCACCGTGCAACCCCACTCACCCTGGCGGGTCCCCGACTTCCGCGTCCTGTTCACCGCCGGCATCCTCAGCCAGCTCGGCACCAACGTCGGATACGTCGCCGTACCCCTCATCGCGGTAACCGCCCTCGACGCGAGCCCCGGCCAGGTCGGCGCGCTCGCCGCGCTGGGCACCGTCGCCTTCCTCCTGATCGGACTGCCGGCCGGGGCGTGGGTGGACCGGCTGCGGCAGCGCCGGGTGCTGATCGTCGCCGACCTGGCCCGAGCCATCCTGTACGCCTCCGTCCCGATCGCCTGGGCCCTGGACGCGCTCACCCTCGGGCAGCTCTACCTGGTGGTCCTGCTCGGCGGCTGCGCCACCGTCTTCTTCGACATCGGCTCGCAGAGCGTGCTGCCGCAACTCGTCGGCCGCGACGGTCTGGTCCGGGCGAACGCGGCCGTGGTGAGCCTGATCGCCGCCGCCAACGTCGCCGGGCGGGGCGTCGGTGGAGCACTCGTCCAGCTGCTCACCGCCCCGCTCGCCGTGGCCGGTACGGCGCTGGCGTACCTGGCCTCGGCGGTGCGGCTCACCGCTCTGCGCCGTACGCCGGCCCCACCGCCGCCGCAGCGACGTACCCGGCTCGGGGCGCAGATCGGGGCGGGACTGCGGCACGTCTTCGGCAACCCGGAGCTGCGGGCGCTCGCGCTCACCGCGGCCCTGGGCAACTTCGGTTCGCAGATCGTCAACACCATGCTCCCGGTGCTGATCGTCGGCCAGCTCGGTCTGCCGGCCGGTGCGCTCGGCCTGTTCTGGGCGGCCGGCGGTGCCGGTCTGCTGGTCGGCGCCAGCTGTGCCCGCCCGATCGCCGCCCGCCTCGGGTACGGCCGCACGCTGGGCCTGGCCGGCATCTGCCTGGCCCCGGCCGGGCTGCTGGTGGCGTTGCTGGACCGGGGCCCGTGGCTGTGGTTGGCCGGGGCCGGCTGGGTGCTGGCGTTGTTCAAGACGGGTCTGGACAACGTGCTCGGGGTGAGCCTGCGTCAGCGGATGACGCCCGACGCCCTGCTCGGCCGGATGAACGCCACCTTCCGGTTCGTGCTCACCGGGGCGCTCGCGCTCGGCGCGGCGGTGGCCGGTCTGATCGGCGAGTTGACCGGCGTACGGGTCACGCTCTGGGTCGGCGCCGCCGTGATGGCCACCGCCTTCCTGCCCGTCTTCTGCTCCCCGGTCCGTACGCGTCGTGCGTTGCCGCAGGAGGAACAGCAGGTGGGAGCCATGGTCCGGGGCTGACCCAATGTCCTTGAGGGAGACAATGATGTCCCGATGGACAACACTGTGTGGCACACACTATAGTTTGACGCATGGCAAGCGATGAGATCCTCCGGACGCACCTCCAGGAACTCCGGCGGGGCACGGTGGTCGCGGCGAGCCTGGTCGCGCTGCGCCAACCCGGCTACGGCTACGCCCTGCTCCAACGACTGACCGAGCACGGCTTCCCGGTCGACGCGAACACCCTCTACCCGCTGCTGCGCCGCCTGGAGGAACAGGGCCTGCTGACCAGCGAGTGGAACACCGACGAGAGCCGGCCGCGCAAGTTCTACCGGACCAGCGAGGACGGCGAGACCATCCTGGGTCGACTCCTCGACGACCTCGCCGCCATCCAGACCTCCATGACCGGGCTGATCGAAGGAGCCGACCGATGAACACCCTCACCGACCGCTACCTCGCCGCGACCCTGGTATCCGTGCCGGCGCAACGCCGCGACGAGATCGCCGCCGAGCTCCGCGGTTCGATCGAGGACATGATCGAGGACCGGGCCGGCAACGGCCAGGACCCCGCCACCGCCGAGCGCGACGTGCTCACCGAACTCGGCAACCCGGAGCGCCTCGCCGCCCGCTACGCCGACCGCCGGCTGCAACTCATCGGCCCCACCTACTACCTGGCCTGGGCCCGACTGCTGCGGCTGCTGCTCAGCTTCGTACCGGCCCTCGCCGGCACCATCGTCGCCGTGGTCAACGCGGCCGAGGGCGGATCGGTCGGTAGCGTGATCGGCTCCGGGATCGGCACCGCCGTCGAGGTGGCGGTCCAGATCGGCTTCTGGGTCACCGTCGCATTCGCCATCGCCGAACGCGCCAAGCCCAACCTCGACCTGCCCGACTGGACCGTCGACCAGCTACCCGACGCCCCGGTCGACCGTCAGGTGAGCCTCACCGACACCGTCGCGGTCGTCGTCATGACCGGCCTGCTCCTCGCCTACCTGCCCTGGCAGCACTTCCGGTCCTGGGTCGAGACCACCGACGGCACCAACATCCCGATCATCGACCCGGCGCTGTGGACGTCCTGGCTCCCGGCCCTGATCACTGTCCTGGTCGCCGGCCTGGTCTTCGAGATCGTCAAGTACCGGATCGGGCGCCTCACCTGGCCGCTGTTCGGAGTCAAGGTCCTGCTCGACCTGGCGTTCACCCTCCCGGTGATCTGGCTGCTGCACACCGACCGGCTGCTCAACCCGGCCCTGGCCGACCGCTTCGACTGGCTCGGCGACGACGACAACCTCACCACCGTCACCACCCTCGGCGTCGCCATCACCGCCATCGTCGTCTTCTGGGACATCGTCGACAGCGCGATCAAGACCCGCCGCGCCAACGCCTGACACCCGCGCCGACCGAGCGCCACGCCCGGCACGTGCAGACGTGTCGGGCCGGCGCCCGTGCACTCCCGGCCTCCCGGTCCGGTGCGGTGGTGTCGGCGGTCGCCGTTAGGCTTCGCGCGCTCGCTGTGAGAACGGAGGCACAGGACATGGGAGAGACCGAGACGCCGTCGATGTCGCTCGGGGAGATCATCGACCGGTTGGAGCATCCGGACCCGGTCGCTGTACGGCTGGCCGACGGTGACCCGGCGCTGTTGCCGCAGCGACCGAGGCGGATGTTCCTGGCCGCACCGCTCCGGCACGACAGCGACACCTGGGACCGCTTCGTACGGCGCTTCGAGCTGGAAGAGTGGGGCAAGCCCGGTTGCGTGATCGCCGACTCCGGCAACGAGGTGCCCGTGGGAGGACTGACGGGCTGGTCGCCGTGGCGCCTCTTCCTCGGCTCCGACCCGGCGATATCGCTGTTCGGCTGGCACGGGGCGCTGGGCAAGCCAGCCGGGCTGCCCGAACTCGGAGCATGGGTGCTCGTGCCCGAGCAAGCCACCGCCGACGAGATGTCCGCAATCGCCTGGGCCCGGGAAAACGTCGGGCAGCCGGTCACCGCCCCGAGCGATCGGCGCCACCGGATGATGACCGAACGCGAGCCGGACACGTACGACTACGGTTTCGATCTTCGGTTCAACCGGGCGCCAGAGCAGCGCCTGGCCCTTGTCCTGTTCACCTACGACGACCTGCTGGCCCGCGCGGCTGCACTGGCCGAGTGGCTGAGTGACGTACGCGAGACCGTCATCGCTCCGGTCGCCGGTCGGTTCGGTGACAGGTTGATCATCGATCCGACGGGCGAGGCGTTTTCCGGCGCGGCCTACGGCGCAGCACTGAACCTGCACGTGGTCTCGACGGAACAGGAATCGTGCTGGGCCGCCGCCGACGAAGAGGGCTGGCAGCAAGCGCTCGACCGCCTCCGACGTGGGGAACTGCGCGAGTTCTCCGCCGGTCTGACTCGGTCGAACGGGAAGGGCGCGTGGAGCCACTACCAGGCTGGGCTGGACGTGTCCGTTACGTTGCGGGACCAGTTCAGCGACCTGACCGGGCCGCTCGCCGACGGCCACCCGGCGACGATCGTGCTGGAGGTCGGCAGGTCGCTGCTGGAGGAGGCGGGCATCGGCGGCGTGGCGCACATGGTGGACCTGCTACAACAGGCGAGTACCCGATTCGAAGTCGCACACGGCTACGTGGGTGTCTCTTCGTGGCGAATGACGGACCGCTCCCAGTACGAGAATCGCCACGGCGCCGCATGGAATGGAACCCGACTGGACGTGATGACCCGAGGGGTCCATTGGGGAAACCTGATCGGCTCGAAGCACCTGGCCGCGATCGGTGGCGAGCATCGCCTCCGGCAACTCCACGCCGCTGGGCGGATCAGTGGCGTCGAGCAGTGGAGCACCGAGCCGGCCCTGTGGTGGTACCAGCTCACCGACGACCCGTACGGCCCCGTGAACCAGCGTGCCGACGAGGTAGGGGCCCTGTTGCAAGCGATCACTCCTCGTCGCCTCCGACCAGCGGAGCAGCACAGCCCATCGTGATCGATGACGTACGCGGTCCTTTGGTGCCCTGCCGATCCCGGTTCGGACGCGCGACCCGGTGACCGCCGACCCGACCGAGTGCCACCCCGTCACATTCGCGACGTGACCGGGTTGGCGCTCCGGTGTTCGGCCGCCGAATCCACCAGCCGACGGTGCTCGCTCGGGCTCACCCCGTGCACCCGCTTGAACGCCGCGCTGAACCCGAACGCGTCCGCGTACCCGAGCTGGCGCGCCACGGCCGCCACCGTCGCCGTCGACTCCGTCAACAGGTCGGCGGCCAACGCCATCCGCCAGTCGGTGAGGTACGTCAACGGCGGCTCACCCACCAGCCCGGTGAACCGTTTCGCCAGCGTCGTACGCGACACCCCGGCTCGCGCCGCCAGCGAGGCGAGCGTCCACGGTCGGTCCGGCGCCTCGTGCATCGCCCGCAGCACCGGCCCCACCGTCTCGTCACCCAGCGCCCGGTACCAGTCCGGCGGCTCGGCGTCCGGCTGGTCGAACCAGTCCCGCAGGGTGCAGACCAGCAACCAGTCCAACATCCGGTCCAGCACGATCTGCCGACCGGGCCGACAGTTGCCGAGCTGCGCGTCCAGATAGTCACGCAGCGACGCGCAGTCGTGGTCGTCCGTCGCCACCAGCACCGGCGGCAGTATCCCCAGCAGCCGCTGCGGCGCCCGCCCCTGCACGTGGTACGCCCCGGCCAGCAACACCATCCGCTCGGCTGGATCCGCGTCCACCGCTCCGGTCACCCGCGACTGCCCACAGTGGATATCCCGGACCTCTCCCGGCCGGAAGTCCGAGCGGGGCTCGGTGGAGAAGACGAACGGCTCCGGTCCGCGTACGACCGCGATCTCGCCGAGGCTCACCTGGCGGGGCTTGTCGCTGCTCGGGTGGGTGATCCAACCCTCGCCGCGCAGCGGCGCGCAGAGCGTCAGGGGTGCGCCGTCGACAAAACGCAACGCCCCCGGCGGTGACAGCACCGACCGCCCGAAGGCGGCACCGTCGGCGCGTACGCCGCGCAGCAGATCGTCGAACGGGTCCATGACCTCACCATAGGTCGCGGACGATCGGACATGCCCGGCGTACGGCTGCCCATGTCCTGTCCGTCGCCGAGCCGGTTGACTGGTCACCATGACAGCAGACGCGAACGACATCCTCGTCATCGGCGGCACCGGCAAAATCGGACGCCGGCTGGTACCGGCGCTGCGGGCGTCGGGCCGGCGGGTCCGGGCGGCTTCCCGCTCGGGCGAGGTGCGTTTCGACTGGTCGGACCCGGACACCTGGCAGCCGGCCTTATCCGGGACCTCGGCGGTCTACCTGATGGCCCCGGAGGGCCCCGACGAGGCCGGCGAGTTCGTCACGCTGGCGACAAAATCCGGCGTCAGCCGGTTCGTGGCGCTCTCCGGACGCGGCATCGACCAGATCGAGGGCGACTTCTCACCCGGCATGCTCGCCGCCGAGCAGGCCGTACGCGACTCCGGAGTCGAATGGACCATCGTCCGGCCGAACAACTTCAACCAGAACTTCAGCGAGGACCTGTGGCACCAACCGCTGCGCGACGGCCGGTTGGGTCTGCCGATCGGCTCCACCCCGGAACCGTTCATCGACACCCGGGACATCGCCGACGTCGCCACCCTCCTGCTGACGACCACCTCGGACAGCCACCACGGCCAGGTGTACGACCTCTCCGGCCCCCGCGCGCTCACCTTCGCCACGGCGGTGGCGACGATCGCCGAGGCCGCCGGAAAGTCGATCCGGTACGACGAGCTGACGCCGGAGCAGTACCGGGCGGAACTGCTCGCCGAGGGCTACCCGGAGGAGGTCGCCACCGCCCTGAACGTCATGTTCACCGGAATGCGCGACGGCCACCTAGCCGAGCCGACCGACACCGTAACCCGCCTCCTCAACCGCAACCCGACCGACTTCGCCACCTACGCCACCCAGACGGCAGCGACCGGCGCCTGGTCATAACCGCCCGCACACCGTGCCCGCCCCTCTCTCCTCGTCGATCTAGGGCAAATACGTGTGAGTCAATCTCCAGTCACCACCATCTGCCCTAGATCGCCGAAGAGAGGGGTGGGTTAGGCGGCGATGACGCGGGCGGCGTGGAAGACGTCGGCGGGGAGTTCGTGGTCGAGGCGCCAGAAGATCCGCATCGGCCGGCTCCCGGTGTGTCCCTCGTACGTCATCGGCCCCGCGTAGAGGTACGGCGGGGCGCCCAGGTCGCCGTCACGTTCCTTGGACTCGCGTACGAACAGGTGCACGCTCGACCCGCGTTCCCGGTGGTTCATGTAGCGCTGCCCGGTCGGGGAGGCCACCGAGGTGGTGCTCTGCGACTCCCACTGGAACAGCTCCGGGGTGATGGCGCGGTCGGCGTACATGGTGGTGGGGGAGTAGTGCTGCTCCGACTTGCGCAGGGTGACGAAGAAGATGTCGGCCTGCTCCGCCTCGACCCACTTCACCCCTTCCCGCATCGACGCCGCGTCCGGTACGCCGAACGCCGCCAACACCTCGTTGCGGCTGTACCTGGCGTGCACCCGCAGCGGAACGGTCGGCGACGCCACCGGGCCGACCACTCGATGCATCCGTTCCCGCAGCACCTCGTAGAGCTGCCCCAACTCGGCCCGCCGATCAGGGTGTTCCGACCAGAGCCGGATCAGCCGCTGCTCCCGTTCGCCGACCGCCACCTTCGGCCCGAACAGGTTGAGGTGCATCAGGTCGACCAGCCGTCCGGAGGCCGGCGTTTCACCGGCGGCGATCTGCCGCAGCAGGTCGAGCCGGTCCGGGTCGTCCAGGTGCAGCATCCGACCGATCGCCGGCCCGAGTACCCTGTCGTCCGGCCCGGCCGGCCCGGTGTCCAGCCCGGCGAGCCGACGCAGCCCGGCCCAGCCGCCGATGCTCTTGCGCCGGTAGAGGTCCTCGACCTCCAGCCCGGTTTCGCGCAGGTATTCGGCCAGGCTCACGTCACCGAGTTGGCGCAACTCGGCGGTGAGATTCTTGGTCGAGCTGGGCAGCGCGCTTTTCAGGTTCGCCAGCACGATGTCCTTGGCGACCCGGTCCAGCTCGATGTGGCAGCCGCTGGGCAGGGTGGGAAAATCTTCGCGTACGGCGGTTTCGACCGCTCGCCGGCTGACCCCGGTCAGCGCCCGCCAGCGTAGGTCGAAGCGGAAGTTGGCGTTCTGCCCACCGATGAAGTCGAGCACGGTCAGGCACGCTTTGTTGTCGTCCAGGCGCAGCCCACGGCCGAGCTGCTGGAGGAAAATGGTGGCACTCTCGGTCGGGCGCAGCATCAGGACCGTGTCGACCATCGGCAGGTCGACACCCTCGTTGAACACGTCGACGGTGAACAGGACCCGCACCTCGCCGCGTTTGAACGCGTCGATCATCGGCTGTCGGTCGGTGATGTTCGAGGTCACGGCCCGTGCCGGCACACCGGCCCGGGTGAACCAGTCCGCCATGAACTCGGCATGCTTGATGCTGACGCAGAACCCGAGCGCCCGCATGCTGTTGACGTCGACCTTGTCGCGTACGGCTTGCAGGATCGTGCGGGCGCGGGCGTCGTTGCCGGTGTAGACCCGGTTGAGGTCGGCGGCCTCGTAACCCTGCCCGCGTTTCCACGTCAGCGTCGACAGGTCAACATCGTCGTGCAGCCCGAAATACTGGAACGGCGCGAGCAGCTGCCGCTCCAGCGCCTCCCACAGGTGCAGTTCAACAGCCGCGTGTCCGCCGAACCACAGCCGCACGTCGCCGCCGTCAGCCCGGTCCGGGGTCGCGGTCAGCCCCAGGAGTACGCGCGGCTGCACGTGTTTCAACAGCCGGGCGTACATCGGCGCGTCGGCGTGGTGGAATTCGTCCACGATGACCATGTCAAAGCGGGTCGGGTCGATCTCGTGGCGGTCGAGCGACTGAATCGAGGCGAAGACGTGTCGCCACAGGGTTGGCCGTTCGCCGCCGACCAGGACCTCACCGAAGCTGCCGTCGCGCAGCACATGCCGGAAGACCGACCGGCTCTGCCACAGGATTTCCTTGCGGTGCGCGACGAAAAGCAGTGACTCGACGGTCTTGTCCCGGCGCAGTTCGCGGTAGTCGAGGGCGGCGACGACGGTCTTGCCGGTGCCGGTCGCCATCACCACCAGGTTGCGGTAGCGCCCGTGGACTACCCGTTCGGCGGCGAGGTCGGCCAGGATCTCGCGCTGGTAGCCGTACGGCCGGACGTCGATGTTGGTTATCTGGATGTCGGAGTCGGTGAACGCGCCGCCGGTGTGCTCGTTGCGGAGCGCTCGACGTAGCCGGTCGCCGTCCCGCCCCGGCTGGTAGTCCTCGAACGCGGGATCGCTCCAGTAGTCGGTGAAGGTCGCCTCGAACGTGTTGATGACCGACGGTTGTTCGAGGTTGGAGACCCGGATGTTCCACTCCAGGCCGTCGACCAGCGCCGCCTGCGAGAGATTCGAAGATCCGACGTACGCGGTGCTGGCCCCGTTGTGACGGCGGAACAGCCACGCCTTGGCGTGCAGGCGGGTGGTTCGGGTTTCGTAGGAGACCTTGACCTCGGCGCCCAACTCGACCAGCCGGTCCAGGGCACGTTGGTCGGTCGCGCCGAGGTAGGTGGTGGTGATGACCCTGACCCGGCCACCACGTTCGATCAGTTCCCGCAGGGGGCGCTCGACCAGGCGCAGCCCGTACCACTTGATGAACGCACAGAGCAGGTCGACCTCGTCGGCCGACGCCATCTCGGTAGCCACCTCGTGCCCGATGCGCGGCTGATCCCGCCCGTTGACCAGCAGCGCCCCGGTCGACAGGGGAGTGCGTGGCCGTACGGGAAACCTCGGCACTTCCGGCGGGGTGGGCGGGTCCGCGATCGCGGTGAGCAGCTTGTGTACGTCAGCCACCTGGTCAGCGCCGTCAACGGCGTCCGGGTCGATCCGTTCGATCGCCCCGGCGATCTGGTTCGCGATCGCCACCTGCCGAGCAAGCTTCTCCCTGTCGGAGCCACCGACCGCCCGCAACGCCCGAGTGGTCAGCGCGGCAATATGCCGACTCAACACCTCGTGCGCGTCCACCGGATCAAGATCCGCACGTTCCACCAGCTCAGCCCCGATCCCGTCGAGCTGACCAGCCAGCCCGTACGTGATCAGACGCTCGTAAATCCCCCGCCCCAGCTCAACCACTAATGCAATCTACGATTACAGCCAGGTGAAGTAAAGAACAAACCACGATGCGCGCTGCCGCAGCTTGCGCTGAAATGAATGAGCGTGTCGCTCATGTGGCCTCGCGATCTGGATCGATAGCAATATCCGTCCATTCGCCAAATTCTTCAAGGGTGGCTATTGGCTCACTGCCCGCAATTGCGCTTGCGATCTTCTGCAAGAGGCGTGGAGATCGATGTCCGTTTGCGATAGCGACCTCGACGTTGCGATTGAGTGGCCAGCCCTCGGAAAGAATCCCTTGTAAAAGTAGTTGCTTAACGACTCCTAATGCGCGGCCGGGGCCTCGCTCAACGTGCGCGAACCAGTAAAATTCACTCTCCAGGCGTATGCTAGCCTCGATCTCTTGTGTTAGCAGGTTCGCCACCAGCGCAGTCGCCCTAAGATCTTCTCCTATTATGAAAAGTACTTGTGCAAGATTAACAAGGTTGTTGGGGTCCGGGGGAGAGAAGCTGCATGCCTGCTCAAGAACTTCAAGGGCGGCCTCCAATTGACCTTGGTGGTGATGTAGGAAGAGGCCGAAGCGACCGAGAATATCTGGACTAGCTGCACGTTCGGCCAGCGCCCGCTCGAATAGGGCACGTGCCCGGCCCATTTCTCCTCTCGTCGCAAGCAGTTCGGCGAAGTTGGCAAGATTATTGACATGCCCTGGATCGACTTCTAGGGCGCGATCGTACAGCCTCTCTGCAAGCCCGGGGTCGCCTAACCTCGTTTCGGCGAATATCGCGAAATTACCAATTAAATTGGCATCGTTCGGATTAGCCTCGACCGCATTTTTGTAAAGATCGAGAGCGGAATCCAGTTTTCCTGGAATGCTGCTTAGGTAGCGTGCGTAGCTCTCGGCAGCCCAACTGTTGGAGGGGTCCGACGTCACCGCTCTGTCAAATAACTCCCGTGCTTTTTCATGGGCACCGCGATTGCCAAGGAAGTCGGCGAAGTCGGCTAGGTTACCTGCATTCCTTGGATCTATTTCTAAGGCACGCGTGTAGAGCGTCTCGGCGAGATCGTCATCTTGAAGCTTTGTCTCCGCAAACACGGCGAAACTGCCGATTGTGTTTGGGTTGCGAGGATCGACCTCAATAGCCTTCTCAAATAGCTCGCGTGCCCGATCTGGGTCTGTCTTTTGGTTGGCGAGAAACCGAGCGTAACTAACAAGTACCGAACTGTTGGTGCGCCCGCTCTCTATCGCTCGTTCAAATAGTTCCTGGGCGTCGTCAAGATTGCCGAGGCGGGCCTCTAGGTTAGCGAAATTTGTTAGCGTAACAGCATGTGACGGTGCTAGCTTCAGTGCACGTGAATAAGAACGCTTGGCAAGTTCGAGGTCACGAAGTTTGGTCTCGGCGAAGCTAGCAAAGCTTGCGATTAGACTATGACTTTTGGGATCGACCTGAAGAGCCTGTTCAAATAGTTCTCGTGCACGATCGACCCCGCCAATTTCGCTGGCCATGAACTGCGCGTAGCGCTCTAAGGCCCAGCTATTGACGGGAGCGATCGAAGCCGCACGGTCGAACAGTTCGTGCGCTTCGTTACGTCGCCCTCGCTCCGCGAGGAAATCAGCGAACGCGATGAGTGATCCGAGGTGTCCTGGATTGGCTCCTGATGCTTGCGTGAAGAGCTGCTCGGCAAGATCGAAGTCATGAAGTTTTATTTCGGCGAAAATTGCGAAGTTGCTGATGAGGTTCGGGTCGTTCGGGTTGGTTGCGATCGCGCTTTCGAATAGCTCGCGAGCGCGACCCTCCTCTCCTGGTTGGTCGGCTAGGAACCATGCGTACCGAGACAGTGTTGCGATCCCGCCGGGATCAGCTGTCATTGCTTCGTCAAAAATCAGTTGCGCATCATGCGTATGGCCTTGGCGCGAAAGGAAATTCGCGTAGTTGAGCAAATTTCTTACATGTGCACCGTCTACTATTAGTGCGCGCCGGTAAAGATCTCTAGCTAAATCGGTGTTACGGATATGGGTTTCGGTGAAAGCTGCAAAATCACCGAGAAGATCGGGGTTGTTGGCATCGATTTGAACTGCTTTCTCGTACATCTCCTGCGCTTTGGTATATTGCGTTGTATGCGAGCCTAGTATCCCGGCATAACCGGCCATTACTAAGCTGCTGTGGGGATGCTCCACCAGGGCGCGCTCAAACAGTTCGACAGCTTGTTCGAGTTCCCCTGTGCGTGCATTGAACTGCGCAAAGTTGACGAGGTTATTGGCATGTCGTGGATTTACCTCAAGTGCTCGCGTGTATAGTGATCTCGCTAGGGCGGTATCGCGAAGGCTGTTTGCGGCGAAGATTGCAAAGTTCCCTATCAGTCCTTCGTCATCTGGGTCGATTTCAATCGCCTTCTCATACACTTCTCTCGCGCGAACGAGATCGTGTGCCTTGCTAGCAAGGAAGCGGGCGTAGCTCTCGAGTACCCAGCCGCTGAGAGGTTTCGCTGAAATGGCACGCTCGAACGATTCGCGCGCACGATCTTGTTCGCCTTTGTCTGCCAGGTATTCGGCAAAGCCGGCAAGATTGAGGGCATGGTTAGGGTCAATCTCGAATGCTTTAACGTAAAGTCTTTCGGTGAGATCGGTATCTCGGAGTTTGGTATCCGCAAAGTTGGCGAAGTTTCCGATCAGGTCGGGATCGGTCGGGTCGACCTCAACTGCTCGTTCGTACAATTCGCGAGCGCGTGCAAATTCTCGCAGGTGATCGGCGAGAAAACGAGCGTATCCTTCGAGGGCGCGGGCGATGCTTCCGTCTGTATGGATTGCCCTTTCAAAAAGTTCCTGGGCTTGAGTGTAGTCTTGCTGTTGCGCGAGCATGTCGGCAAAGTTTGCGAGATTTCTCGTGTGCTGCGGATCGATCGATAGCGCACGGGAGTATAGTCGTTCGGCAAGCGCGGCGTCGTGAAGCTTGGTTTCCGCGAAAATTGCAAAGTTGCCAAGCAAATCAGGGTCAATCGGATTTTGTTCGATGGCCTTTTCGTAAATGTCGCGAGCGCGGTTTGGATCTCGCATCTCGTCGCCTAGAAAATTGGCGAAGCTGTACAATGTGAGACTGTTCGAAGGGTCGATTGTTAAGGCTTGTTCGAAAAGTTGGAGGGCGTGCGTCAATTCACCCTTCTGGGCCTGACTCTGTGCGCCTCGTACTAGACGTCGTGCGCTTTCGTCTCTGTTGTCGGTCGGTATTGTCAGATCCGTGGAATCCCCGACGTCATTCCTTGCGACAGCTATTGCTCCGTCAACTATTTCCGCCGGTTTGAGTACCGGGGATATTGTATTCGCGGTCGCCCCGGGTTTCCGTGCACCTTGTTCCATTGCAGGTAGATTGTAGATGAACTTCAGTCGCTGCACTTCTTGGGCTGAAGTTGCCAGAACTAATTCTTGGCCCTCCTGGTCCTGCTCGCGTACTCTATCTTCCTGGCGTTCGGAAATGTTCTCGGTTAGATGCACTTGCGGGGCAGGGGGAGTGACTGGTGGGTCTGCTGTATCCGCCCGCTCTGTGCCGCTGAGGCCGTCTGATTTGTCCTGAGTCGCGTGATTTCGCGGGCTTCGCTTTCGCGCAGCGGCGTCTGCGAGTTCTAGGAGTTGTCGGGCAGCGTCTTCCGCGCGCTTCCATCGGCGTTGCTCGCCTGGAATAGGTATAAAACCCCAACCAACGACGCGAATCGGTGCTTCATCACCCATCTATCCACCCTACACCTAGTCCTGCGTTCCTTGCGTCAGCAACGAGACGGCTGCTATCGCACCTGCGGTGGCGGCGAATGCGATCTGTATCCCTAGCGTCCACTGTACTGCGTGTACCACAGCTACATTGGCGTTCGCTGCCTTTAGCGTCGCTGCGCGTAGTTCGGTGAGGAGTTTTTGTTCGTCCCAACCATGTAAGTGGGAGAGTTCAAGAACCCTGGCCTGATCCGCTTCCGTGATCCTGTCGAAAAGGATAATTAGAATCACTGCGACGAATGAGGTGCCGAGGAGAATCGTAGCAATAAAGTCTAGGGCGCTTACCTTCCCTACTTGCAGCGCGGATGCGGCGAGTGTAGCTGCGGTCGCCGAGGCGAACGTAGCTAATAGCTTGGCGGTGTCGATCTGTGCTCGCTGTCGTGCAAAGGTTCTGTCGGCTTGACTTTCAAGCCACTCTGCGGGGGTCTGCCCCATTGGGCTAGTCCTCATTCCTCAGAGTCGGGCAACTGAATGTTGTCAGAGTAAGCACCTTGAACTGGAAGCGGTGACTTTACCAGGACCGACACCCCTGTTGCGACCCTCGGCGCCGTGCTTGTGTCAGCGCCCCGCAGCCTGAGGCCTTGTCGCTGGGCGTCTATATTGCCTCAAATGTACCGACCTGCGTGATTGATGTTCGTTGAGCCGGGTGTCCCTGGTCTAGTGATGTTCTTTGCCAAAAGGGTGTATGGACCTTCGCCGCCTCCCGCGGCCACTAGGGCCTGCGTCGGAGTCAGTCACAGCCATATTCGTTGATGGCGACGAGGTGGATCGTGGCTTCGTAGCAGAAGCCCAGCTTGTCGAAACGGGTGACAACGGCCCGGTTGCGTTTGAGTCGTTGATGCGTACCCCACGGCGTGACGCTGCTTGTAGGTATCGGGATCGAAAAGCCGGTGGTCGGCCGCCCTCGGACCTTTTGGCCCGCCGGCGGGCGTGCTGGTCAGCCATGCTCGGGATCGTCGTGGATTCCGCGTTGGTGCAGGTAGACCCATTGGCCTTTGACATGTATGCCGGCGTGCCGATTCTCCGCTCGTTCGTCATCGCTCGGGATTATGAGGTGAGCCAGGAGGGGCCGGAAGGTCTGGTTCAAGTCGTCTTCGGGCGGATCAGCTCGACCTGATCGCCGGGCTGAACTTCTACCTCACCCTTTGGGTGACGGATTTCGAGCACGGGCACCCCTTCGTCGAGGTGCATGTCTTGACGCTCCCTGCCTGTTGGCATTCGCGCAACCACTGACCCGCCCGCAGGCAACTCGGCCTTTGTGCGGTCGGGGGTCTCGCGTACGCGGGTGCCGTGGCCCCGGATGGTGCTGACCAAGCCTTCGGAGCGGAGCAGGGACACGGCCATCCGTACGGCTTCGCGGCCGATGCCGTACTCCTGGGTCAGCCGCGCCTCGCTCGGCAGCGTCGTGCCGGGCGCCAGTTCGCCGGACTCGATGCGCTCGCGGATCAGGTCAGCGAGCTGCACATAGACCGGCGTGTGCGAGCGCGGATCGATGCTCATACCGCACAAGTCTTGTTCCCCCGTGGGCTGAGCTGGTTGTGCCCCTGAGCCCCTGTACGTATAGTCGCAGGATCGAACCCCGTTCATGGGCGAATTCGGATAACCGCCCCTGCGCTGAGGGCTCGACTGGCATGGCTGATGAGCGGCCCTGCTGCCGTACTGCTGGACCCGAGGCTGCGGTGGTGGGGCGAGGTGGTCCGCCCGTTCGCGGCGGACGGGCGGGCCACCCCTTCCAGACCCGATCCGAACCGGAAGGCAGGCACAACATGCGTAACTTCTTGGCACGGTTCCGCAGGGGCGAGCGGGAGAGCAGAGGGGTTCACTACCGGTCCAGGGCATACGCGCCGTTGCGGCCGTGGCAGGTGCGCGGGCGGCGGTTCCGTAGGGTCGGCTGGTTCGGGCGGCGCGGGCTCGACCCGAACGAGGTGCAGGAGTTCCTGGACCGGGTCGCCACGGACATGACCAACCTCTACGACGAGCTGGCGCAGAGCAGGGACGAGACGATCCGGGTCAAGGCGGCGCTTCGGCAGTGGCAGTCGCGCCAATCTCGTACGGCGAACGTCTCGGAGCGCTACTGATGACCGACCGGGAGCGTTTTGTCGTACGCGTGCCGGTGCTTGCCCGAGACCTGGCCGGCGCCCAGCGTCTGGCCCGGGTGGTGGGTCGGTCCCTGCGGCTGCTGCCGCTTTTCGACCCTGGCGAGATCACCGTGTCGTACGAGGACGAGCAGCGCGTACATCATCGGGTGTTCTGTGACCGGTTCCTCGGTGGCGGCCGGCGCTGCCTGCTGCATGCCGACCACGACGGCGCCTGCGCCCGCCGGATGCGGCGATGAGCAGGCAGAAGGACGTGTCGCGGGCTGCATCCGCAGGTTCCTGGTTCAGTGCTCGCCGGCCGCCGGGTCGTCGCGGGTCTGCATCTCGCGCAGCGCCTCGTCGGCGGCGATGACCTCCTGGTACCACTGCCGGTGAACCCGGTACGTGCGGTCGAGGTGGAACCGGTAGTAGAGCCCGGTCGGCCTGCCGAACCGGAGGTCGCGCGGGAGGCGCTGTACGCCCCTGCGGCCCATGACGAGGATCGCGCGGTCGGTGACCACGAACGTCTCCGCCGGCATCGTGAAGATCCCCCAGCCGGCCAGCGTCATGAATCCCGTCTGGACCTGCTCGCCGGGCTCCAGATGCGGCGCTGCCTGGGTGGCCAGCATCTCGCTGCGTCGTTCCCTGTAGCCCACGGTTCTCCTCCGATACCAGATGGGCGTCCTGCTGCGGCGTCGTCAGTATGGGCTCGGTCGGCCGTTCCTGCTCCTTGGCGTCCGGAACCGGCCAGGTTGGGGCAATTGTTCACGAACTTCGATACCGTGGCGGGCGACTCCGGATCATTCGTCCACACTGGTGAGGCAATCGATGACCCCAGCCCCCGCCCGACTCGCCGTGTCGATACTGCTGCTCACCGCCCTCGCCGGCTGTGGCGAGGCACCTCGGGAGTCCCGTACGCCGGGCGCCCCGGCATCCGCGACGGACGCCCCTCGGGAACCCCAGCCCTCGGCACCCGCGACGGACGCCCCCTGGGAGGCGCACACCCTGGTCCTCTCGATGACCGGAACGGCGACCCTGGAGCACGTCAGCTACGAGGTCAACGGCGAGACCGTGGAGGAGAAGTCCGCGAAGCTGCCGTGGGAGAAGAGCTTCCGGATCGAGTCGGGCGCGTGGAAGCTGGTTGTCCGGCACAGCGACGGGAACGTCAGGGCGATCGCCACGCTCGACGGGAGTCTGTTCACCCAGGGCGCCGGTAGCGGTGACGGCACCGGCCAGCTACAGCTCTCCGGATCGATCGACGAGTGAGCCGGGGGCGCTGCCTGCCGGAAGCTAGCGGCTGGCGTTGGTGCTGTTCACCTCGGCCTGGACCAACTCCACCAGGTCCACGATCTTGGCGGCGACGCGTGCGCCGAACGGGGTCAGGCTGTATTCGACGTGCGGTGGGATGGTGGCCTGCACGTCGCGCAGGACCAGGCCGTCGCGTTCGAGTCCCTGGAGGGTCTGGGCGAGCATCTTCTCGCTGACGCCGTCGACCCGGCGACGCAGGGCGTTGAAGCGGTACGAGCCCTCGTGCAGTGCGGCGAGGGCGAGCAGGCCCCACTTGCCGGCCAGGTTCTCCACGATGCGCCGGGAGCCGCAGTCGCGGGCGAAGACGTCGGCGACCATGGCGTCGTCGCCGTCGTACCCGTCTGTGGCGGGGGTGGAGTCAACCATGGTCCCTACGGTAGCCGTGAGCTGGGCGCGGGCATCAGTGAAAGTGCTCACTATTCCTCGGCGCTTTCGAAAAGTTAGTACATCCTTCTGGGAGGCAACCCGTCAGTTGACCCGCCAAAGGAGCTGGACATGATCGTCGTCACCGGGGCCACCGGGCATCTCGGCCCCATCGTCATCGAGGAACTGCTGGCGCGCGGTGTGCCGGCCGCGGAGATCGTTGCCGCCGTACGCACCCCGGAGAAGGCGGCCGGGCTCGCCGAGCGGGGCGTACAGGTGCGCCGGGCCGACTACGACGAGCCGGACAGCCTCGTTGCCGCGTTCGCGGGCGCCGACAAGCTGCTCTTCATCTCCGGCAGCGAGGTCGGGCAGCGGGTGCGCCAGCACGGCAACGTCGTCGAGGCCGCCAAGGCGGCGGGCGTCGGACTGCTGGTCTACACCAGCATCCTGAACGCCGACAACACCGAGATGCTGCTCGCCGAGGAACACAAGGCGACCGAGGCGATCATCCGCGAATCGGGCCTGCCGTACGTCCTGCTGCGCAACGCCTTCTACTTCGAGGTCTACTCGGCCAACTTCCCCGCCGCCCTGGAGCACGGGGCACTGGTGAACGCCACGGGCGACAACCGGCTGTCGGTGGCGAGCCGCGCCGACTTCGCCGGTGCGGCGGCGGCCGTACTCACCACCGAGGGACACGAGAACAAGGTGTACGAACTGGGCGGCGAACCCGGGTTCACGCTCACTGAACTCGCCGCCGAACTGACCCGCCAGAGCGGCCGTACCGTGGTCTACAACGACCTTCCGGGGGCCGAGTACACCGCGTTCCTGACCAGTGTGGGTCTGCCGCAGCAGGCGGCCGAGGTCTTCGCCGACGCGAGTGTCGGGGCGACGCGTGGCGAGGCGTTCACCGACAGTGGTGACCTGCCGCGCCTGCTCGGCCGCCCCACCACCTCGCTCACCGACGCCGTGGCCGCCGCACTCAAGGAACTGGGCTGATCCCGATCCGGTCCTGACCGGGGTGACGGCGTGCCGTTGTCGGAGGGTACGCCGTCACCCCGCCTACCTCCCGTAGCCGGGTCGGCCCCCGGTGGCAGGATCAGCGGCGGGCTCCTACGGTGGGGGTGACATTTGGAGGATGCGCGTGGTCGACGCGGGCGAGGCCGTGCGCTGGTTGCACCTGAACGCACCCCGTGGGGGGCCGGACGACCTGTCCGGTCTGATCGCGCGGGCGGCGCCGAGGATCGGTGCCGGTGAGATCGTGGTCTACCTGGCCGACTACGGGCAGACCCAGCTCGTGCCGCTGCTCGGCAACGGTCTGGAGGACCGGGAGGCCCTGTCCATCGAGGCGACGCTCGCCGGGCGCGCGTTCAGCGGGCTCGACGTGCAGGTGACGGTCGACGGCGGAGACCGGATGTGGGTGCCCCTGCTGGTCGGGTGCGAGCGGATGGGCGTACTGGAGGTGGTCACGCCGGCCGCCGGGGATCCGGACACGGAGGCCGCCGCGCGGGAACTCGCCGTCAGCGTCGCCCAGGTCCTGGTCAACCGCCGGCCGTACGGCGATGTGGTCGAGCGGATGCGGCGGCGGCTGCCGATGCAGGTCGCGGCGGAGATCGTCTGGGGCCTGCTGCCGCCGCTCACCTTCGCCACCGACGACATGATGGTCACCGCCATCCTCGAACCGTGTTACGACGTCGGCGGGGACGTCTTCGACTACGCGCTCAACGACAACGTGCTCAGCGTCGGACTGTTCGACACCTGCGGGCACGGGATCAAGGCGAGCACGCTGGCCTCACTCGTGGTCAACGTCTACCGCAACGCGCGCCGCTGCGGCCTCGACCTGGTCGACACCGCGCTCAGCATCGACAAATGGATCCGTGCCGAGCACCCGAACCTCTTCTCGACCGCGCTGCTCGCCGAGCTGGACCGGGCCACCGGGCGGCTGCGTACGATCAACGCCGGTCATCCCGGTGCGCTGCTGCTGCGCGACGGCAAGGCGATCCGCGAACTCCCCGGACCGACCGCGCTGCCGCTGGGCCTCGGCCACCTGTCGGGCAGGCGTCCGCAGGTGCACGAGGAGGACCTGCATCCGGGTGACCGGGTGCTGGCGTACACCGACGGGGTGACCGACGCGCGCAGCGGCGACGGGGAGCGGTTCGGGGTCGAGCGGCTGGTCGACTTCGTCAACCGGGCACTCAACGACCGGTTGCCGACGCCCGAGACGATGCGCCGCCTGGTACGCGCCGTCGTCGCGCACCAGGACGACGAACTCCAGGACGACGCGACGGCGATGTTCCTCGAATGGCGCCCGCCGCGCAGCCCGCTCGCCCACCTCTCCGGCGCCGACTCGTAGGGCGGCGGGACCACCTCCACGCCCACCGGACCGTAATCTGTTGACGACCTGTCGAGTGTCGTGAACAGGTTCGGGGGAATCGCATGGGCCGGGTGACGTCGCAGGACGGCACGTCGATCGCGTACGAGCGGCAGGGGAGCGGACCGCCGGTGATCCTGGTCGGGGGCGGGCTCGACGACGGCTCGGAGAACGCGCCGCTCGCGGCCGAGTTGGCCCGGTGGTTCACCGTGTATAACTACGCCCGGCGCGGCAGGGGCGACAGCGGCGACACCCTGCCGTACGCCGTACAGCGGGAGATCGAGGACCTCGCGGCGCTGATCGGCGAGGCCGGCGGATCGGCCAGCCTGCACGGTGTCTCCTCCGGCGGTGCGCTCGCCCTGGAGGCCGCGGCGGCGGGTCTGCCGATCGACCGGCTCTCGGTGTACGAGGTGCCGTACCTGGTGGCGGCCGATGTCGCCCAGTGGTGGCCGGAGTACGTCGATCACCTCGAACTGCTGCTCGCCGAAGGTCGTCGCAGTGCGGCGCTGGCCCTGTTCATGCGGATGGCCGGCTCGTCCGAGCAGGACATCGACGAGGCGAGACGGTCACCGCTCTGGCCCGGTCTGGAGGCGCTCGCCCACACCCTCGTGTACGACGCGGCCTGCCTGGGTGAGGACGGCAGACCACCGGTCGCGCGCCTGGCCCGGATCAGCCAACCGACCCTGGTCAGCACCGGCCGGGCTCGCATCGAGCCGATAACCATCAACCAGCAGCGCAGCTTCTTCGACCATGCCGCCGACGTGATCGCGGCGAAAATTCCGGGAGCCCAACGGCAGATCGTCGGAGGTCACGGCCACGTCGTCGACCCGTCGAGGTTCGCCCCGCTGCTCGCCCTGTTTTTCCGCTGAAACCCGCGTGCGGTCCTCGGGGCGGCGGCGGTAACGTTCCGGTCTGCGGCGAGGGCGGCTCCTGGGCGTGCTTCCTTCTATCTTCTTCTTAAAAAGGCAACTAGTGCGCCCGATCTCCGCCCTCGCCGTCTATCCACTGTGGAAAGGGCGGTGTCGGCCGTGGCGATCGCGCTCGGTACGGGTTCCAAGCGGGTCACCCCGGACCCGGTCGCGCTCGCGTTGCTGCGCCGGTCCGGGCTGGTCGTACCGGGGCTGCTCGCCGGTGGTCGGAAGGTCAAGCGGCCGGGGCGCCAGTCGGTGCCGGCCGAGCCCGGTCTGCTCGCGCTGGAAGCCGACGTGCTGGCACTGGGCTACCTGATCGGACCACGGCTGCGCGGCTACCTGGCCGGGCGGGAAGTCGAGCGGCTCGCCGCGATCGGCCTCGGCCTGATCGGCGCGCTGGAGTCGATCGTCGGCGCGGACAAGCCGCACGTCCCCCTGTTCCGCAACTTCCCGCGCAGCGTCCCCGAGGACACGTACACGCTCTGGGTGCGGCGGGTTTTCACGCTGCTGCTCCAGCAGCCGGACCAGCCGTGCGTGCTGTGCGGGGACGTCGAGACCGTACGCCCGGTGGCACCCTGCGCGCACCTGATCTGCGACGACTGCTGGGACCTGGGCGACTACACCGGCTGCCCGATCTGCCACCAGCGGATCGACCCGGTCGCACCGTTCCTGCACCCGGCCCGTGCGACCGGCGCCACCGGTCAGCTCCCGCCGCCTCGGCGGGTCGCCGTGCTCGAACTCGTCGACGACCTGGGCCGCTCGGTGGGCCTGGCGGTCGAGGCGATGCTGGCCCGGCGTACGCCGCTCACCCCGCAGGACAAGGGCGAGCTCGGCGTGCTGCTCGACCGGGTCGGACACGGCGACCTGGACTGGCTGCCGGACGAGATCCCGATCCGGGAGACCCGCGCGCTGGTGCTCGCCCGCCTGGTCGCCGACCCGTCGCTCGCCGACCGGCTGCCCGACCTGTTCACCACCCACATCGGCACGGCCACCGACGCGCTCCGCCTGCTCTACGTCCTGAACGGCGGCGACGCCGGACTGGTCACCGCGCCGACCCGGCGCCGTTCGCTGCCCCGGCGGCTGCGCCGGCTCCTGCTCGCCCGCCTGGACGCGCTGCCGCTCGCCGCGCTGGTCGAGGACCTGCACCGGCACGGGCCGGCGTGGCAGCGGATGGCGGAGAACCTGCACCCGTTCGAGCAGGCCGACCGCCACCCGCAGGCCGCGGCGGCGTTCGCCGTGCTGCGCGGGACGCCGGTCGACACCGGCACCGGGTTCGGGCGGCTGCTCGCCGGTGTGGCCGCCGCGCACCCGACGATCCTGGAACACGACCGTGGTCGGCTGCGCACCTCGGGCTGGGCGGCACGGGTGGAGGACGCCCTCGTGGCCTGGGACATCGGCACCGCGCTCGACCTGCTCGCCCGGCGTCCGGGCGTACTGGCCCGTCGGCTGGTCGAGCTGGCCTCGCGTACGGACGAGCCGGAGGCGCTGGTCACCACGGCCGGCGCGGCGCTGCGTACGGTGGCGCCCGGGGTGCTGATCGCCGCCCTGGGTGCGGTCCGGGCGGCCACCTGGCCGGCCGGCACCCGCCTCTACTTCCCGCGCGGTGGCAGCGCCCGGCTCTGGGCCGAGCCGGATCACCGGCCGCGGCTCGACGCGGACCTCGGCGCCGCGCTCGACGCGATGCTCACCGGGGAACTGCTGGACCGCGCCGCCGGGCTGGCGCCGGTCGGGGTCGCCCTGCTCGACGCAGGCCTGGCCGACCTGGTCGCGCCGTTCACCGAGCGGACCGCGTCGGCAACCCTGGTACGCCTGCCGCGCGGCAGCAGCCAGCCGCTGCCGGACGGGCGGATCGTGCGGCTGTTCCTGCACTGGACCGAGCCGGCCGGCACCCGCGTCGACCTGGACCTGTCGGTGGCCATGTACGACCGGGACGGTGGGTTCGTCGGCTGGTGCGACTACACCCGCCTCCGGTACGGCGACCGGCTGGCCGTGCACTCCGGCGACCTCACCTCGGCACCGGCGCCGCTCGGCGCGAGCGAGTTCGTCGACCTGAACGTCTCCGCGCTGCGCAAGGAGGGGATCCGTTATCTGACGATGGTGGTGTTCAGCTACAACGACGTCCCGTTCGACGCGATGACCGACGCCTTCGCCGGCTTCATGGGCGACCCCGGCCAGGGTGGTACGCCGTTCCAGCCGAAGGCGGTCGAGCAGCGGTTCGACCTCACCGGTTCGGTCAAGGTCGCCACCCCGCTCCTGGTGGACCTGGAGGAGCGGCGGCTGCGCTGGGTCGACGCCGCGATCGGTGGCACCGGTGGCGAGCACTCGGTGGCCCGTTACTCGCGTACCCTCGGGCGGCTCACCGCCGCGGTGGACCACTACTTCGCCGCCGGTCGGCGGGTCAGCCTGTGGGAGTTGGCCTGCTGGCACGCGGCGGCCCGCGCGGCCACCGTGCTGGTACGACACCGCGACGGCACGGTTGTCGGCTACCGGCGCGACGACGGCGAGTCGATCGTGGCGTTCGCCGCCCGCCTGGTCGCCCTCGGCCCACCCGACCAGGAGGTGACCGGGGAGGACCCGGGCGGACCAGGTACGCCGCCGCCGGACTTCGCGGCGCTGGTTCGCGGGGACGTGACGCTGCTCGGCGGCGCGCAGGCGTACGCGCTGTACCGGTCCGGGCTCGACGCCGGCACGGTCGACCTGCTCGACGCGGCCGACCTGCTCGGCGTGCTCAGCCGCTGACCGCTCCACGCCAGCCGGTGACCGCGCCGTCCGTCCGGTCACCGGCAACCTCCGGATACCGCACGTCCGAGGGGCCGGGGGTGTGACGAAACGGTGGTCCGCGACGCTGAGTCCTTGGTGGAGTGGCTCTGCCGTGCGGAGGGGGTGCTGATGTCGCAGTCGTATCTTTGGCCGAGAGCCCGATGAGTGGTCGGGTGGACCATGACAGGGCTGCCGACACCGATGAGCTGTCGGCCTCCGTCCTCGGTGCCCAGGCCGGCGACGAGGAGTCGTTCTGCCGCCTTTACCGGGCGGTCCAGCCACTCCTGCTCCGGTACCTGCGCGTACTCGTCGGTGCCGCCGCCGATGACGTGGCCTCGGAGACCTGGTTGCAGATCGTCCGCGATCTGTACTCCTTCCGCGGCGACTATGACAGCTTCCGGGGGTGGGCGGCGACGATCGCCCGGCACCGGGCACTGGACCACGTCCGATACCAGCGCCGCCGACCGAGCGTCGCGGTTCCGGTGGAGGAGTTGGGTGAGTTGGCCGACGCGGCGGACACCGCCGGGCTGACCGAGGAGGCCCTCGCGACCCGCGCGGCGATCGAACTCATCGCGACCCTGCCGCCCGACCAGGCCGAGGTGGTCCTGCTCCGGGTGGTGCTCAACCTCGACGTGGCGACGACCGCGCGGGTTCTGGGCAAGCGGGCCGGTGCGGTACGAACCGCCGCTCACCGGGGGCTGCGCCGGCTCGCCGAACAACTCCGGCAGCGGGCCACCGTCACCACGGTGACCGCCGGCACCATCGGCCCGGATCGGGGCGACGCGACAGCGGCGGGGCGGGACGGTGCGACTGTGACAGCGGCGGGGCGGTTGACGCTGAAGGACATGAGATGAGCAGACCCCCGTACCACGGGAGCGACCGCGACCCCGCCGAGCGCGTACGCGACGACGGGTCGGACGACCTTGCCCGGTTGCTCGCCGCAGCGTCCACGCCCGCGCATCCGGACGAGTTGTCCGGCGAGCCGGTGGTGCTGAGCGCGTTCCGGGCCCACCACGAGGGCCGGATCCGTCGGCCGCCGGGTCGCCGCTCCGTCCCGGCGGCGCTGGCCGTCAGATTCCTCACCGTGAAGGTCGCCCTCGCCTCGGTCGTGGCGGTCGCCGCCACCGGTGGCGTGGCGCTCGCCGCGACCACCGGCGTGTTGCCCGACGCGCTGGTCAGCGCCGGGTGGACCGGTACGCCGGGCCGCCCGCACCCCACGTCCGCGCCGCCGCAGGCGGCCACCCGGTCACCCACCCCGGCCCCGCGTGACCTGTGCCGGGCCTACCGCGATCGAACGAGTGAGAGTGAGGGCGGCATGTTGGACGACCCGCACTTCCGGACCCTGATCGAGGCCGCCGGGGGACGCGCCGACGTGCCCGGCTACTGCGACGGGCTGCTGGCCGGCGGCGGGGCCGTGGTTCCGCCCACGGCCGGCGGTTCCGCCGAGCCGGGTGACCGGCCGGCCCAGCGGACCGGCCAGCCCTCGTACCCGCCGGGTAAGCCCACCGGCCTGCCGGGCAACCAGCCCTCGTACCCGCCGGGTAAGCCCAGCAGCGTGCCCGGCAACAGGCCCAGCAGCCTGCCCGGCAACAGGCCCACCGACCGGCCGGGTAACCAGCCCACCGATCGGAGCGGTAAGCCGGACCGGCCCGCCGTACCCCGCTCCTGACGGTGTGTCGGGCGGGGGCGGTGCCCGAGCCGACCGCGCCGACCGGGACGGACGCCGCGAGCCCGCACCCCGGCAAGGGGTACGGGCTCGCGCTCGGTGACGCGGGTCGGGCGGCTCAGTGCATCGGCGCTACGGTCGCCGCCGTCGCCTGCTCTTCCTGTTCGAGCCGTTCGGTGCCGCTGAGGGTGCTCAGCGGCTTCTCCTTGATGAAGATCACCGCGATGAACGCGAGCAGTGCGATCGGTGCGCCGACCAGGAACAGGTCGGCGGTGGCGGTGCCGTACGCGTCCTGCACGATCCGCAGCACCGGGGCGGGCAGGGTGGCGAGGTCGGGTACGGCGGCGGTGCCGCTGCCACCGCCGGCCGCCGCCGGAAGGTTCTCGGTCAGCAGCGAGGTGACCCGGTTGGCCAGGACGGCGCCGAGGGCACTGACGCCGATGGCACCGCCCATGCTGCGGAAGAAGGTCAGCACGCTGGTGGTGGCGCCGAGTTCCTGCGCGGGTACGTCGTTCTGGGCGGCGAGGACCAGGTTCTGCATCAGCATGCCGACGCCGATGCCGAGCACCGCCATGTAGACCGACAGCACCAGCACGCTGGTCCGGGCGTCGATGGTGCCGAGCAGCACCATGCCGGCGGTCATGATGGCGCCACCGGCGACCAGGTAGATCTTCCATCGGCCGTACTTGGTGATGAGCTGGCCGGCGATGGTGGACGAGACCAGCAGGCCGAAGATCATCGGCAGGCTCATCAGGCCGGCCACGGTCGGCGACTTGCCCAGCGCGATCTGGAAGTACTGCGACAGGAAGACGGTGCCGCCGAACATGGCGACGCCGACCAGGATGCTCGCCACGGTGGCCAGCGAGACGGTGCGGTTGCGGAAGATGCCGAGCGGGATGATCGGCTCCGCGACCCGTGACTCGACCCAGATCGCCAGTGCCAGCAGCACCAGGCCGCCGACGACCATCAGCGCGGTCCAGCCGGACGCCCAGGCGAACCTGTGCCCGGCGAGCGAGGACCAGATGAGCAGGGTGGAGACGCCCGCGATGATGAGGGCGGCACCGGCCCAGTCGATGTTGACCTTCCGGCGTACGACCGGCAGGTGCAGGGTGCGCTGGAGCAGGAAGATCGAGATCAGGGTGAACGGTACGCCGATCAGGAAGCACCAGCGCCAGCCCAGCCAGGAGGTGTCGACCAGCACGCCGCCGATCAGCGGGCCGGCGATGGTGCCGACGCCGAACACCGCGCCGAAGATGCCGGCGTACCGCCCCAGTTCGCGCGGCGGGATCATGGCGGCCATGACGATCAGGGCGAGCGCGCTCATGCCGCCCGCGCCGATGCCCTGGACGATCCGGCTGACCAGCAGCACCTCGACGTTCGGGGTGAAGCCGGCGATCAGCGAGCCGACCACGAACAGGCCGAGGGAGAGCTGGATCAGCAGCTTCTTGCTGTAGAGGTCGGCCATCTTGCCCCAGAGCGGGACGGTGGCGGTCATGGCCAGCAGTTCGCTGGTGACGATCCAGGTGTAGACGGTCTGGCTGCCGTGCAGGTCGGCGATGATGCGGGGCAGCGCGTTCGCCACCACCGTGGAGGCCAGGATCGACACGAACATGCCGACCATCAGGCCGGAGAGGGCCTGGAGGACCTCCCGGCGGGACATGCGACCGGAACCGACCTCGGCGGGTTCGGATGGCGCGGCGGTTGTGGTCATCGACGCTTCCTTACTGAACTGACGAGCAGGGGTGGATGGCCCCGGCGCCGACGGGCCGGAGCGGGAAGTGGGTGGGTCGGTTCAGGTGGTGGACCGGGGGTCGGGTAGGCCGGCGGCGACCCCGGCGAACGCCTCGTCGACGAGGGTGGCGAGCGGCAGGTTACCGGCACTGCCGGCCCAGCGGATCATGGCGACCCGGAAGGCCGCGCCGGTCACGGCCGCGACCAGGGCCGGATATCCGTGGTCCGGTCCGACCCCGGTACGCGCGGCGAGCGCCTCGGTGATCGCCCGCTCGGTTTCGGTGCCGCTGGCCACCAGCCGGGGCAGCAGCCCCGGATTGTGCGCCACCACCCGCATCCGCAGGAACCACAGTTCGGCGTCGGCCTGCATCTCGTCGACCACGGCGGTCAGCGCCAGCCGGACGGCCTCCAGCGCGGGCTCCTCCGGCGGCACGGCCGCCAGCGCCGCCAGTACCCGGGCGCTCTCGCCGGCCTGGTCGCCGACGAGCGCCTCGTCCTTGGAGGAGAAGTAGTTGAAGAACGTCCGCGCGGAGACGTCGGCGGCCTCGCTGATCTCCTCGACCGTGACCTGGTCGAGTCCGCGTTCGGCGACCAGGCGCAACGCGGCGGCCATCAGGGCGTCGTGGGTCTGCCGCTTCTTGCGGTCCCGGCGCCCCGGACCGGCGTTGTCGTCGATGGTCACCCGGCTACCGTACGAATAAAATTGCAGCTGCTGCAAACTTTTACTTTGCGCAGTGAAGTGATGCGTGCCACCGCTGGCGCTAGCTGCGGTTCACCATGGCGAGGAAGGCCGCCGGGTGCACCACGGGAATCCGGTACTTCCGGGCCTGCCGTGCCTTTCCGGAGAGGCTGTCCGGGTCGGCGGCCACCAGGAGAGCGGTCTTCTTCGTCACCGAGCGGCCGACCCCGTACCCCGCGCCGATCGCCCGGGCCTCCCAGACCTCACGCGGCTCCGCCATCTGTCCGGTGAACACGACGAGGTCACCGGCGGAGAGGGCGAAACGCTGTGGTACGAGCGGCGCCGACGCGGCGCCCCGGTTGCCGGACATCGCCCGGCCGATCGCGTTCTCCACCTCGTTCGGCGGCAGATCCAGCAGGGCGGCCACCGCATGCAGGTCGCTCAGTTCCTCGGCGGTGACGATCCCGTCGTCGGCTGCCTCCGTCGCCAGCGAGCGCAGGTACTGCCGGTGCAGGGCGACCACGTCCGGGCGGGTGAGTGCGAGCGCGCTCGCGGTTTCCACCAGCGAGTCCATCTCGCTGGCCGACAGATAGCGGTCGAGCAGCGCCCGGTCGAGCAGGGCCAGGTACGCGTCCGCCTGCGGCGGCTCGGGTACGCGTGGCAGCCGGTCGACCAGGCGGGCCAGGAAGTGGTCCTGTTTGCCTGCGGCGGCGCCGCGGGTCAGCCCGGTGACGCCCGCAACGGTCGTCAGCTGCGGCCACACCTGTTTGCCCGCGAGCCGGATCGAGTCCTCCCACGGCGGTGGTTGGCCCGCCGCGTCGAGGTAGTAGCCCAACAGGCGGGCGGCCGCGAGCGCGTCGTCGAGTGCCGAGTGTGCCTGCTGCTGGGGAATCGCCGCGGCCAGACAGCAGTCGGCGAGACTGCGGCTGGCCAGCGGGAGAAACTGCGGTGCCAGTCGCATCGTGCACAGGCCGTCCGCGTGGTGCACCGGGACGGTCGCTCCGATGCGGGCGTACTCGGCGGCGACGAAGCGGGCGTCGAAGGTGAGATTATGCGCGACGACGAGCCGGTGCCGCAGGCGTTGCGCGATCTCACCGGCGAGGTGGCGGAACGTCGGTGCGCGCCGGACGTCGGCCGCCCGGATCCCGTGTACGTGCTGCGGGCCGAGGTCACGCTCCGGGTTAACCAGGCTGGACCACTGGTCGGTGATCCGTCCCCGACCGTCCACGTGCACCACCGCGATCTCGCAGATCCGATCGTGCATGCCCGGATTGAATCCGGTGGTTTCCACGTCGATGACGGCGTACACCCGGCGTCACCCTCTCCATTGTCGAGGACGGAGACGCCACCCTATGGGCAAAGGATCGAGGACCAGAACACCCGAAGGTACCGGTGATCGGCATGGTGGTCGGGTCGGGTCGACCGATCAGCCAGGTGCTGCCGGTGCAAACTCGGGTCAGTCCTTCATGTTCACGGTGACGACGGCGGTGTCGCTCAGGCCGCCCTCGGTCAGCCGGTAGGTGAACGAGTCGGCGAGCGCGTGGCTGGCCGTACGGATGTAGTTCACCTCGTAGCGGGAGTCGACATTGGTCAGGTAGCCGTACTTCGGCGCCTTGGTGATGGTGAGCGTCGCCATGCTGGTGGCGACGTCGTTCACCCGTACCTTGATCACTTTGGGGGTGGCCCGGTACGCGTGCGCCAGGTCGTCGTGGGCGATCGGGGTGGTGCTGAAGGTGCCGTCGCCCCGACCGAGGTACTCGATCGTCGTACCGTCCGACTCGGAGGTGGTCCGTACGTCGGGTCGGCCGTCGGCGTTCAGGTCGAGCACCTTGAGCACGTACGTCTCGTTCGGGTCACCGGTGCGCAGGGTGATCTGCCGACCGTCGTCGAGCAGCACCCGCACCGCACCGTCCTCCGGATACTCCACGCAGTTGATCACCACGTCCTGTCGTCCGTTCATGTTCAGGTCGGCCAGCAGGAACCTCGGATCGGTGCAGGTGTAGTCGATCGGCCCCGGAACCAGGGTCCCGGCGGTGGTGTTGAGATAGGTGGTGAAGCCGCCGAAGTAGGTGCTGACGTGGAGGTCGGGCAGGCTGTCGCCGCCGAACTGGGCGACCCCGATCTCGTCGGTCTCCCAGAGGCCGGGCAGTGTGCCGACCGGCTGGAAGTTTCGCAGGATCAGCAGGCCGTAGTCGACGACCGGGCCGCAGCACCAGCCGACGATGACTTCCGGTGTGCCGTCGCCGCCGATGTCGAGCACGGTTCCGGCGTCCGGGCAGAATTCCGAGTTCGGGTCGCCGGTGATCGGGTACGGGTGCGACGTCGGGGCACCGAACCGACCGGCCGCGTCGCCGGGGAAGACGTTCGCCGCGCAGTGTTCGCCGTCGAAGCCGAGCGTGATCCGGTCGGTGAGGCCGTCCCCGGTGAGGTCCCCGTAGAACGGCTGGTTCGTCCCGGCCGCCGAGACGGCCGGCGGATGGAGCCCGAGTACGGTCACCAGGCTGGCGGCGAGGACACCGACGGTGACGATCAGTTGGCGTTTGCGTGCACGTACGATCCACATTGGTCTGCTCCTCGAATATCCGCAAAGGCCGTCTGACCTCGGGTTTCTCGGACGGTAGCGGTCCCTGGTCCACGCGGCCGTTTTCTGACAGTGATCTGACAGTCACTCTCAGTGTCGTTGGGTCGGGTTCGGCCCGGCGGCTGGGAGCGGATCGGTGCGGGCCGGTAGTGTGCCGGACACCGTCGGGTGGAAAGTGGGGCGGCGCATGGGCACGGGTTTGGCGTTGCCGCCGTCGGTCGAGGCGGGACGGGTGGTCGACGCGGTCCTGGCCGACCTGCGTACCGGCGCACACCGGGGCGTGGTGGTCGACTCGCCCCCCGGTGCCGGCAAGTCGACGCTGGTGGTGAGGGCCGCGGTCGAACTGGCCGCCGCCGGGGAGCCGCTGATCGTCATCGCCCAGACGAACGAGCAGGTGGACGACCTGGTCGACCGGTTGGCGGCGCAGGCACCCGGACTGCCGATCGGCCGGCTCTCGGCCGCCGACTACGTGCCGTCCGAGCGGGTCGCCCGGCACGACGGGGTCCGGGTCGCGGCCAAGGTCGCCGACCTCGGTGGTCCGGCCGTGATCATCGGTACGGCCGCCAAGTGGGCGATGATCAGCGAAGGTTCCTGGCCGTGGGCGATCGTGGACGAGGCGTACCAGATGCGCTCCGACGCCCTGCTGCGCGTCGCCGCCCGGTTCGAGCGGGCGCTGTTCGTCGGCGACCCCGGCCAGCTCGACCCGTTCTCCACCGTGGACACCGTCCGTTGGACCGGCCTGACCTGGGACCCGATGCAGAGCGCGGTGGCGGTGCTGCTGCGCCACAACCCGGACCTGCCGGTGCACCGGCTGCCGGTCTCCTGGCGGCTGCCCGCCTCGGCGGCACCGGTGGTGGCGGCGGCGTTCTACCCGTTCACCGGTTTCCGGGCCGGTACGTCGGCCGGGGACCGCACCCTGTCCCTGACCCGGCCGGGCCCCGGTGACCCGGTCGACGCGGCGGTGGACCTGGCCGCCGCCACCGGCTGGGCGCTCTACCAGCTACCCGCCCGGCACACCCCGCGTACGGACACCGAAGCGGCGGCGGCCTGCGCGGCACTGGCCCGCCGGGTGCTGGAACGCGGTGCCGTGGCGGTCTCCGAGCGGTCCGGTTCGGGTGCACCGGTCGACGCGTCCCGGATCGCGATCGGCGCAGCTCACCGGGACCAGGTGGCGGTGATCCGGTCGATGCTCGGCCCGGCCGGTGCGGACATCACCGTCGACACCGCCAACCGGCTCCAGGGCCGGGAGTACGACCTGACCGTGGTGCTGCACCCGCTCTCCGGCCGGCGCGACGCGACCGCGTTCCACCTGGAGTCGGGGCGACTCTGCGTGCTCACCTCCCGGCACCGGCACGCCTGCGTCCTGGTCGCCCGCGCCGGCATCGCCGACCTGCTCGACGCCCACCCGTCGACCGAACCGGTGCACCTCAACGTCCCGGTGAAGTTCCCGGACGGTTGGGAGGCCAACCAGTCGATGATGGCCGTGCTGGAGGGATCCCGCGTCCTCGCCGGTCGGGCGTGAGGCCGCCTCACCGGGGCGGCGCCACCAGCCCCGTCTCGTAGGCGATGATGACCAACTGGACCCGGTCGCGGGCGTCGAGCTTGGCGAGCAGCCGGGTCACGTACGTCTTGACGGTGGCGACGCTGATGAACATCTCGGCGGCGATCTCGGCGTTGGACCGGCCACGCCCGATGAGGGTCAGCACCTCGCGTTCCCGGTCGGTGATGCCGCCGACCGGGCGCGGTCGCGGCGGGGTGGGCTCGGGTCGACCGGCGAACTCTTCGATCAGGCGGCGGGTGACGCTCGGTGCGATCAGGGCGTCTCCGGCGGCGACGACCCGGATCGCGGTGAGGATGTCCTCCAGCGCCATGTCCTTGACCAGGAATCCGGACGCGCCGGCCCGCAACGCGGCGTAGACGTGCTCGTCGTCGTCGAACGTGGTCAGCACGAGGACCCGGGCCGGGCGGGGGGCCGAGGTGACCAGCCTGGTGGCCTCGATCCCGTCCATGCCGGGCATGCGGATGTCCATCAGCACCACGTCCGGGTGCACGTCCCCGGCCAACCGGACCGCTTCGGCACCGGTCGCGGCCTGCCCGACGACGTCGAGGTCGGCAGTGTCGGCGATGACCATCTGGAGGGCCGTACGCACCAGCGGCTGGTCGTCGGCGAGCACGACGCGTACGGTCATCGGACCCCGGCCGGCACCGGCAGGCGGGCCGTGACGCGGAAACCGCCCTCGGGCAGCGGTGCGGCGGAGAAGTCCCCGTGCAGCAGGCCGACCCGTTCCCGCATGCCGAGGATGCCGTAGCCGGTGCCCGAGACGCGGTCGGCGGTGCTGCCCCGGCCGGACCCGTGGTCGACGATCTCGATCGACAGCTCCTCGGGCCGATGGTCGATCGACACCCGGCAGAATCCGGTGCCCGCGTGACGCGCCACGTTGGTGATCGACTCTTGGATGATGCGGTACGCCGACAGGTCGATGTCCGGCGGCACCGGTCGGTGCTGCCCGTGCCACCGCACCTCGACCCGGACACCGGCGGCGGTCGCGGCGGCGGCCAGCCGGTCCACGTCGGCCAGGCCGGGCACCGGGTCGAGCGTCGTACCCGATCCCGGTTCGGCCTGGCGGAGCGCGCCCAGCATCCGGCGCAGCCCGGTCAGGGTCTCCCGGCTGGCGGTCTCGACCGCCGTGATCGCGGTGCGGGCCGCCGCCGGCTGGGTGTCGATGACCCGCGCCGCCGCGCCGGCCTGGAGGGCGATGATGCCGATGCTGTGGGCGACGATGTCGTGCAGTTCGCGGGAGATCCGCAGCCGCTCGGTGGTGATCGCCTGGTCCGCGTTCCGGGCGGCCAGCCGCTCGGCGTGGTCGCGGGTCCGCCGGGACGAGTTGCCGATCTGCCAGGCGATGACGGCCGTCATCGCCACGGCCAGCTGCTCCGAGGTGTCGATGGGAAAACCGAGCAGCAGTCGCGTGGCCGCGTGGACGATCAGTACTCCGAGGACCGTGGACCCGGCGGCGATCGAGGTCCGGCGTGGCCGGGTCGCGGCGACGAAACACAGGGCGACGTCGACCGCGAGGAACTGTGGGATCCTGATCGCCGTCGAGTTCAGCTCGGTCGTCGTGACGACCGCACCGGCGAGGACCAGGAGCAGGGCCGGCAACGGTCGCCGCCGCAGCAGAGCGCTGCCGGCGGCCACCATGGCGGTGGCGATGGCGAGCAGCAGCCAGCTGGCGAACACCCGGTTCAGGCCGGGACCGGGCTCGGGCTGCCACGCCGGCTCTCCCGGCAGCCGGACGGACGGGACGAACGCGTACGCCAGGCCCGCGCACCAGGCCAGGGCCGTCCAGACACCGGGCGGTACGCGCCGCAGCAGTGGCAGCGGCGGCGTGGCGGGCATGGCCCGATCGTAGTGCCGGGCCCCGGTACGGGCATTCGACCGTGGTCGTACAGCCCCGGTCCCCGGCACCGGCCGGATTGCCACCGGGGGTCAGATGTGGTGTGCGCGCGGCTTCGGCACCGTTGACCCGGTGATCGAAGTCAACGAACTGACCAAACGGTACGGAAAGACCGCCGCGGTCGCCGGTCTGACCTTCACCGTGCGTCCCGGACAGGTGACCGGCTTTCTCGGACCCAACGGTGCCGGCAAGTCGACCACGCTACGGATGATCCTCGGCCTGAACACCCCCACCGGCGGAACCGCGACCGTGGGCGGGCGGCCGTTCCGGGACCGCCCGCGCGGGCTGCGGCACGTCGGGGCGCTGCTCGACGCGCACGACGTCCATCCGGGGCGCAGCGCGGTGGCGCACCTGAGCGCGCTGGCCCGCAGCAACGGCATAGCGCGTCGCCGGGTCGACGAGGTGCTGACGGAGGTGGGGTTGGCCGGCGCGGCGCGGCGGCGGGTCGGCGGGTTCTCGCTGGGGATGAAACAGCGGCTCGGCATCGCCACCGCCCTGCTCGGGGACC
Source organism: Micromonospora sp. NPDC049529 (assembly GCF_055586685.1). Lineage (NCBI taxonomy): Bacteria > Bacillati > Actinomycetota > Actinomycetes > Micromonosporales > Micromonosporaceae > Micromonospora > Micromonospora sp. NPDC049529. The sequence continues at coordinate 284,017 of NZ_JBVJHT010000004.1, read as the reverse complement.
CGCCGGTGCTCGTCTTCGACGAGCCGATCAACGGCCTGGACCCGGAGGGTGTGCTGTGGGTGCGGGGCCTGTTCCGGCGGCTGGCCGCCCAGGGGCGCACCGTGTTCGTCTCCAGCCACCTGATGACCGAGATGGAGAACACCGCCGACCAGCTCGTCGTCATCGGCCGGGGCAGGCTGATCGCCGCGGAGTCGCTGGCGGAGTTCGCCGCCCGCAGTACCCGGCACCGGGTGACCGTACGCACTCCGGACGCGGCCGCGCTGGCGACCGTACTGGTCGGTGCGGGCGGGGTGGTGGAGCAGGACGCCGAGGGGACCTGCACGGTCACCGGGCTGAGCGCGCCCCGGATCGGCGAACTCGCCTTCGAGCACCACATCGTGCTGCACGAGATCGCCACCCGTACCGCGTCGTTGGAGGAGGCGTTCATGGAACTGACCGCCGGCAGTGTCGAATACCTCGCAGGAGAATCCCGATGAGCATCCCGAGCCTGTCCGCACGGTCGACGTCCGCGCGTACCGCCGGGCCCCGGGCCCGGTTCGGCGACCTGCTCGCCGCAGAGTGGATCAAGCTGTGGTCGCTGCGCAGCACCTATCTGGTGCTCGGGACCGGCGCGTTGGTCTCCCTGGGAATCACCGCGAACTCCGCCCGGGTGAACACCGGCTTCGTCGCGGGCAGCGCGAATCCGCTGGAGCAGGGCGCCGCGATCGACACGATGTACACCGCCTTCGCCTCGGAGGCATTCCAGCTTCTCATGATCGTGGCGGCCGGCATCGGCGCGTCGGCACTGTCCGGCGAGTACGCCACCGGACTGATCCGTACGACGTTCGCGGCCGTGCCCGCCCGCCGTTCGGTGATCGCGGCCAAGATGGTCGTGGTGGCGGCGGTCATGCTCGCCTTCGGCACCCTCGTCTCGGCGACCTCGTTCGGCGTGACCCAGGCGATCTACGACACCCAGCACATCGGACTGTCGATCGGTGCTCCCGGCGCACTGCGCGCCGTCGCCGCGTCCGCCCTGCTCGCACCGGTGTGCGCCCTGGTCGGGATGGCCTTCGGCGCGCTCGTACGGCACGCGGCCGGGAGCATCGTCGCGACCATCCTCGTCCTGCTTCTCCTGCCGGCGCTCGTCACGGGCGAGACCTACCGGTGGGTGAGGGAGATCGGCAACGCGATGCCGCTGTCGGCGTGGCAGGCCCTGGTCAGGGATCCCACGCTCGTGCGCCATGTGTCGGAGAGGTACCCGGTGACGGTCACCGAGGCGTGGATCGTGCTCGGCGCCTGGGCGGTCGTCGCGGTGCTCGTCGCCGTGACCGTCGTCCGTCGCCGGGACGTCTGAGCCGGCCGTCCACTGTGTGGTGATGTCCGCGTCGGGATTGACATGTGACCTTCTGGTCACCTAACTTGGAGTGAGCATCGAGACGTACGCGGCACCGACCGCCGACACAGGGGAGTACGACGATGAACTCGATCCCGCGCCGAGGGTTGCTCCACGCCACCCTGCTCGCGCTGCTCGCCGGCTCGCTCACCGCCGCTCCGGCCGTCGCCGCGCCACCGCCCGGCGAATCCGGCGCCGGCACCGGGAGTCGCAGCCACACCGGCACCGAGCGGCGCAGCCACACCGGCACCATCGACGGTGCCGACTACCGGGTCGAGCTGCCCGACAACTGGAACGGCACGCTGGTGCTGTTCAGCCACGGCTACTACCCGCCGGACTGGCGACCGGAGGGGATCGCGCTGGCGAACCGCCCGGAGACCGAGCAGTGGCTGCTCGACCACGGGTACGCCCTCGCCGGATCCAGCTACCGGGGCACGGTCGGCTACGCCGTCGAGTCGGCCCTGCACGACCAGATCGCGCTGCTGGACTGGTTCGACTCGCACGTCGGCCGACCCCGGCGCACCATCTCCACCGGACAGTCGCTCGGCGCGGCCGTTGCCGTACTGCTGGCCGAACGGCACCCGCGCCGGTTCGCCGGGGTGAGCACCACGTGCGGCGAGTACGACCCGCTCGGCACCTGGAACATGGCACTCGACCTCACCTTCGCCATCCGTACGCTGCTCGCCCCCGGTGAGGACATCGACCTGGTACGCGCCGACGACCCGACCGCCAGCGCGGGCGCGCTGCAACGGGCGGTGCAACGGGCGGCCGGCACACCGCAGGGACAGGCCCGGATCGCGCTGGCCGCCTCGTTCGGCAACGTCCCCGGCTGGTACTCGGCGCACTCGCCCGAGCCGACCGACCCGACCGAGGTGATCCTGGCCCAGGCGGCGTGGCTGGAGTGGGCGTACGCGCTCGGCATGGGGCCGACCGGGCGGGCGGACCTGGAGGCGCGGGCAGGCGGCAACCCGTCCTGGAACGTCGGCGTCGACTACGGCCGTCAACTGGCCCGCTCGGCCCAGCACGAGCAGGTACGGGCGGCGTACCGGACGGCCGGGCTCGACCTGCGGGCCGACCTGGACCGGCTGGCCGCCGCACCCCGGATCGCCGCCGACCCGGCCGCCGTCGGTTACCTGTACCACTACGGCGTGCCGGTCGGGCGTACCCCGGTGCCGGTGCTGAGCCTGCACAACACCCGCGACGGCGGTGCCGTCACCGACCAGGAACGCTGGTACGCCGACCAGGTACGCCGCACCGGTGAACCGAGCCAACTGCGCCAGCTCTACGTCAACCGGGGTGGGCACTGCGCCTTCAGCGCGGCCGAGGAGATCGTGGCGCTGCGGGCACTGCTCGATCGGATCGAGACCGGCCACTGGTCCGACCTCGACCCGCACCGGCTCGACCGGGCCGCCGGCGGCTACCCCGAGCCGTACCAGTTCGTCCTGGACCTGGCCACCTTCGCGGACCGGCCGATGCCGCCGGCCTTCGTCCGGTACAGCCCGCCGCGGTTCCCGCGCCCCTCGCGTTGACCCGTCGTGCGGTGCGAACCTTTTGCCCCGCCCGACCGGTCAGGACTGGCAGAGCCGTCCGGCAGTTCGACCGGATCGGCGCCCCGGGGCGGCGAAGGGCGGTACGACCGTGGGACAGGTGTCCGAGCGGGCCGGTGGCGAGAAGACCCGGCCGACCGGTCCACCGATCGCCGAACGTCGAGCGGGGCGGCGCCACCACGCGACCCGGTCCGGTCCGCTGCGCCGGATCCGGACCTACGCCGGACTCATGGCACTGCTCGGCGTGCTCTGCCTGGTCGCGGCGCTGCTGGTCGGCGCCGTACCGCGACTCGCGAACGGGTTCACCGACGAGGGGCTGCGGCAGGACCTCGGTCGGCTGCTGCACCCGGCCCGGGACCTGACGTTCACCGCCCGGCCGGGACAGTCCGCAACCGACGATCCGGCCGCGATGGCGGCGCGGCTCGACCCGTACCGCAAGGGGTTGCCGGCCCCGCTGCCGGCGCTGGTCGACCAGCAGTGGTACGCCGCCCGGGTCGGCCCGGAGCGGTTGGAGGTCTCCGGCGACGCCGCGCCGTTCGACGGCCGTTGCCGGCCGGTGCTGTCGTTGCGCTTCCAGACCGGCGCGCAGCAGGCGGTCACGATGGTCGACGGGCGCTGGCCCGCATCGGCCGGCACCGTCGAGGCGGCCGTCTCCCGGCAGGTGGCGGACGCGGTCGGACTGCGGGTGGGGCAGACCTTCAGCATCGGTGGCGCCGACCCGGCACCGGACCCGAGCCGGTCGGCACCGGTCCGGGTGGTCGGGATCTACCAGCCCGACCAGCCCGACGCGCGGGACTGGGACGACATGCCGCTCGCGGTCCAGTCGTGCCCGGTGCCCAGCGACGGCGATACGCACCGGGCCGCGCTGCTCACCGACCTGTCCGGGCTGAGCACGGCGGCCCGACGGACGGGCGTGCTCACCCACGAGTGGAGGTACCGGCTCGACGAGCGGCGGTTGTCCGCCTCGGACCTTCCGGCGCTGGTCTCGGCGGTGGCGCGGACGACCCGTACCCCACCGGCGGACGGGCTGGTTCTGACCACCGGTCCGGCCGCCGCGCTGACGACCTTCGAGGACCAGCTGCGTACGGTCCGAGCCCTGCTCGCCGTGGTCCGGGCCGGTACGTTCGTCTGCGTACTCGGGCTGGTCCTGCTCGCCGCCCGGCTCCTGACCGACCGGCGGCGGGAGGAGTTCCACCTGCTCGGGGCACGAGGTGCCGCCACGTCGACGCTCGGTGCCCGGACACTGGCCGAAACCGTGCTGGTCGTACCGGCGGCGGTCGGCGCCGGCTGGCTGCTCGCCGCCCTGCTTCCGGGTCGCCCGGCCGAACTCGAACAGCCGCTGCTGGCGGCGCTGACCCTGACCGGCACACTCGCGGTGCCGTTGTCGGTGATGGCCGCGCACCGTCGGCGGGGACCGGTCGACCGGCGGCGGGAGGCGGTTTCGCCGCGCCCGACCGTACGCCGGCTGACCGCCGAGGCCCTCCTGCTCCTGCTCGCCGCGCTCGGCGTGGTGCTGCTCCGGCTGCGCGGGCTCGACGCCACTGTCATGAACGTGATGCCGCTGGACCGGGACGGCGGCGTCGACCCGTACCTGGTGTCGGTGCCGGTGCTGCTGGCCGTCGCGGCGGCGGTGATCGCGCTGCGGGTGGTCCCGTGGCCGCTGCGCGGGGCGGGCGGGCTTGCCGCCCGGTCCCGCGGCGTGGTGGCGTTCGTCGGGCTGAGCCGGGCCGGTCGGGCCGCGCCGGCCGGCTTCGGGCCGCTCGCCGTCCTGATCGTCGCGATCAGCACCGGCGTGTTCACACTGTCGGTGGCCGGCGCCATCACCGGTGCCCGTGATCGCGCCGCCGACGTGGAGATCGCCGCCGACGCCCGGCTGACCGGTGCCGCGTTCGTGCCGTCGACCGTGGACCGGCTCGCCGGGATCCCCGGCGTGAGCGCCGTCGCACCGCTGCTGGTCGAGTCCGGTACGCCGGTGCGCACCGGTACCGGGTCGGGCGGTCGGGAGGTCGGCCAGGTGCAACTCGTCGTCCAGGACGGTCCGGCGGTCGTCCGGGTCGCCGGGGCGAGCGGACTCGATCCGGACCTGCCGGCCGAGCTGACCCGGCCCGGACCCGTCGGCGGTCCGATTCCGGCGGTGGTCTCGCCGGACGTGGCCGTGGACCTCGCCTCGGGCGGCGTCGTCGAGGTGCAGGGGCGCCGGTACGAGATCCGGGTGAGCGCCGTACGGACCAGCTATCCGGGCGTCGACCTCGACGTCCGGCGTTTTGTCGTCCTGCCCTGGCAGGCGTTGCCGGTGCCCGATCTCCGGCCGATCGTGCCCAACCGCTTCCTGCTGGCCGGTGACGGCTTCTCGGCGGCGCGGGTACGTGAGGTGGGTGACGCCGGTCAGCGCGAGTATCTGGCCGGGGTGCTGGGGCGTGCGGTGGTGGCCGACTCGCCGCTGCCGCTGCCGGCCGCCGTGACCACCCGGCCGGCCCATCGGCAGGCGCTGGAGCGGGCCGGGGTCAACCGGGTGCTGAGTTTCACCTTCGTCGCCGGTGCCGCCGGTGCGGTCGGGTTGGCGCTGCTCGCGGTGGCGTTCACGGTGCTCGCCGGTGCGCCGGGCCGGGCCATGGTGGTGGTCCGGTTGCGCACGCTGGGCCTGTCGGCACGCCAGGGCCGGGAATTGGTGCTGTACGAGCTGGTGCCGGTGCTGGGAGCGGCCATACTGACCGGCATCTCGGTCGGCGCCGTGCTGCCGGCCCTGCTAGGCCCAGCGCTCGGCTTGTCCGACCTCACCGGTGCGGATTGAACCACCAGCAACTTCCACAACCTACTGATCCAAGATCCGCGCAGATGTAGAGAAAGAGTGGCTTCCCACGCGGGAATAGCCCCTCTTTCTCTACATCTGCGCGATCGTGGGGTGGGGTGGGGTGGGGTGGGGTGGGGTGGGGTGGACTCGGGATCGGCCGTTGCGGCCGCCGACCTCCTCGCCGAGCGGAGCGAACTGGTCGAACCGTCGGGGTCGCTCGATCTCCAGGGCGGGCGGCTCGTCGTACCGACAGCGACGGTGCCGTGATCGTGGTCATGATCAACCCAAATCGGACGCGGGGACGGTAAGCTCACCCCCGTGACCGCCGTGATGCTCTCCCACCCCCTGTGGTGGATGGCGCGCCGGTCACTGCGGCTGCTCACCGGCCTGATCCTGATGGCGCTCCTGCTCGGCCTGGGCGCCGGTGCCGCCGAGGCCGCCCCGCCGTCCGCCGTCGCGCCGCAGTCGGTCGTGACCGCGCCCGCCACGGCCACGGACGCAACGGCAACGGCCCTGTACGTGTCGGCAACGGCCACGGACGCAACGGCAACCGACGCAACGGCAACGGCCCTGTACGTGCCGGCAACGGTCACGTACGCAACGGCCACGGACGCGTCGACCGTCGAGACGGCGCCGCAGGCCGGTGCGTCGACAGCGGACGCCGCCCCGGTCACCGTCGGACCCGGCCGAGCGGACCAGCCCACGGTGTCGCACCGCCCGGCGCGGTCGGACCTCCCGACCGGCACGGGGTACGGGCTTCCCGCCGCCCCGAGGGCCCCGCCCCGCAGGTGACGCGGCCGGCCACTGCGGCCGGCGAACGTGTCTGCGCGATCCGCGACCCGTATCCCAGGCTCCCCGTGGGCTGATCGGTGACGACGTCGGACGGAATCGCGCGAATCTGCTGGGAACCCCGAACGCGATCGTTTATCGGCGAGGTGTGCTGGTTATGGACAATCTCATGTACTTCTTCCTGCTCGACATTCCCCGGGCGGCGGTGATCTGGTCCGCCCTGATCGTGGTGGCACTGATCGCCATGGCCGTCCTGATCGCCCGTCGGCCCGCGCCCGAGTTCTCCGACGGAGACGTACCGACCGGCGGCGGGGCCGGCAACCCGATCCGGGCGGCCGTCGCCGGCCGGGCCCGGCTCACCGCCGAGGCACAGGAGTTGATCCGGTACGCCGACGAGGTGGCCGTCGCGGCGGGACGGGCGGCCGAGACGGCCCGCCGTCGCCGCGAGGAGTGGCTGGCCGCGCAGGACGACGCCGAGGCGGCGTGGCGGGCGTACGAGGCTGCCGACGTCGACGCCCGGCGGGTGGCCGCCACCACGTACCTGCCGGTTCCGCGTACGCCACGCACCCCGGCCGAGTACGCCGACCGGGAGCGTTACCTGCACCGGGCCGCGCTGAGCGCCTGCGGTCGGCAGGAACTGTCCGTTCTGGAACTGGGCGACGCCCTGGCGCACCGCAACGGGTGGGACCCCCGCCGGCACCCGGTCGAGCAGGAGGTCGTGCTGCGCCGCGCCGTACGCGACGGTCGGCTCGCCGCCCAGCACCGGGCGGCCGAACGGGAGCGGGCCGCGTGGCGTACGGCCGAGGCCGCCGCGGTCGCCGCCCGGAGCCTGCGGGACGAGGCGTTCGCGGCGGCCGAGCGGGCCAGCCAGGCGTCGCACCTGCTGCCGCCGGGCGGCGGCGGTACGGGCGGCGCCGCCGGTACCCCGGTCCGCGACGCGTCCCGCCGAGCCCGGCCGAACGCCCGGTGGCGCCCGGCCAGCGCCGGCTGATCCCAGCCCGGCAGTTGGCCGGGCCGGGACCGGAGTCGGTCCGCCGATCAGGATCCGGGCGACGTCGGTCGGCCCGCGATCCGGGTGTCGCCGGTCAGGCCATCCGGAAGCAGGTGCCGCAGAACCCGCCCGGGTCCCCGATCTGCCCCTCGTCGAACAGCAGGATCGGCTTCGTCACCAACGGATCGTTGGTGGACAGCGGCTCCCAGGTCATGTCGAGGTCGGCATCGAAGGTCACCCGGAGGCAGGCCACCGGGGCGGTGATGGTCCGCATCAGACAGATCCCGAGCTCACCGGGCTCCATCAGGCCGTACGTGTGGGCCGAGACCGGTGTGGGCGCGCCGACCAGGTACGGCCGCAGTTGTCCGTAGAAGGCGCGGGCCGAGGTTTCGTCGGCCCGGAACGCCACCATGGCGAAGCGGTACATCGACCAGTCGGGGCCGCAGTTGGTGATCTCGGCGGTGACGAAAAGCTGTTGGCTCGCACCGAGGACCGGGGGATCGATCTCCCCGGTCGCGCAGGACGTCGCGAACCAGGCAGCGGGGATGGGCGGCGGGTCCGCCTGGACGACCGGGGGATTGCCGCCGGCAACGGCGGTGCCCGGGGAAAACAGCAGTGTCACCGCGGTGACGATGGCGAGAAGCTGGGCGAGGCGGACCGGTGACCGGCGCATTCGTCTCCTTGGGGTGGGGTGTCGTCAGGGCGCTACGGGCTGGTCCGGCTCCGGGGCCCCGGGACGCACCCCGGGGTCCACGAAACAGGTGGCGCAGACGCCGACTCCTCTGCCCGAGAGGTTGAACTCCGTACCGGCTGCGGTCACCGCGCCCGCGAAGGCGAGTACGGCAGCGGTCACGAGCGTGATCAGGGTCGGTACGAGGCGGATCGGCAGGTGTCTCATTCGTCTTTCCCGGGTGGAGGTTCGGTGGTGCAGGACGTCGGTAGGGGAGCGGCACCGGCGGCGCCGAGCAGGAGGGCGAGTTGGAACCGGTTCTCCACGCCGAGCCGGTCCATCAGCTCCCGCATGGTGTACGCCACCGTCCGTACGCTGAGTTTCAGCTCGTTGGCGGCGGACACGTCGGTGTGTCCGGCGGACAGGAGCGCGACGAGCGCCTGCTCCCTGGGCGTGAGTGTGATGGGCGGAACCCCCTGTCGGTGCGGATCGCGTCCCTGCATCCACAACCGGTCGAAGAGTCCGCAGAGTGCCTGTACCACCGGCGGGTCGTCGACCTCGACGACGCCGGTTTCGAAGTTCAGCGGGTCGGCCGGGAAGAGCACGACGCGGCGGTCGAAAACGATCAACTTGATGGGTAGGTCGGGCAGTTCCCGGTAGGTCATGGCCGTTCCGCCCATCTGGGCCAGGTGCGCGGTGGAACGGTCGCCGTCGCCGGGTGGCCGGCCGAGAACGCGGATCTGGATGCCCCGTTCGACCAGGGCGCGGTCGACCGGGAGGGCAGCAGCGGTCGCGTCCGCCGTGATCACCTCCTCGGTGTTGATCGCCAGGTGCTCGTACCGCTCGGCGGCGGCGAGGTGGGCGATCCGGCGTCGGGCGAGCGAGCGGCTGCCCCAGCGCCGGATCCGGGACTCGTCCAGCACCGGCAGGTCCAGCCCGTCGAGCGTGCCGAAGTGCTGCCGCCACCGGTCCCGCCCGGTGCACGGCACGACCGGTCGGCGCAGGTGTCGCAGCACCTGGGACACCGGGCACGGGTCCCAACGCCGGGCCACCGGGCTGCCGGACCGCAGCGCGGGCGACCGGGTCGGCCGGGCCGCCCGTACGGCCGCCAACTCGTCCAGGGCGGCGACCACGCGTGACCGGGGCAGGCCGAGTTCTCGGCTCAGTTCGGTGTCCTTGCGTCCCCCCATCATCGTGAGTGCGCGGTAGATGAGATCCGCGTCCGGTGACACCCCCCACCGGGTGAGGCGCGGAATCGTCTCGGTGGTTTCGGGCACCCGATCCTCCCGTTGACCGTTGTGGAGCGGCCCCCCGCTCTTGCCCATACACAGCACATCATCGCGTCAACCCGACGGGAAGGGCGGCGGTGCGGCATTGCACGATCATGCAATGGATTGCCGAGTGTCCTTGCTCGACCGTGACGCGCTGTCGCATTGTCATCGGGCAGCGCGGGGAGAGCTACACAACGGGGGGTAGCTCTCTCCGCGACGTGGGTCGGGGCCCGGCGACGCGTGCGATGCGGGGGCACCGCGCGGCAGCCGACCCGGCCATGCCCGCCGTGGGGCCACGGGTGCCGTCCTCCCGGACCCGCAGGCCCCACGGCGGTGCGCGACCCGTCGCCGCGAATCCGGTACGGGGACCGCCCGCCGGGCCGCCGCAGGTGGCGACCTATGGTGGGTGCCATGCCCCGCGCCATCGCGACCAACACCCGGGTCGACCGTGACCACCTGACCGAGTTCCTCGCCCCGCGTCACCGGGCCGTCCTGCTCACCACCCGGGCCGACGGCCGCCCCCAGTCGTCGCCGGTGGCGTGCGGCGTCGACGCGGCCGGCCGGATCGTCATCTCCACCTATCCCGAACGGGCGAAGGTGGCCAACATCCGCCGCGACCCCCGGGTGTCGGTCTGCGTCCTCTCCGACGACTGGAACGGGCCGTGGGTGCAGGTCGACGGCACCGCCGAGGTGCTCGACCTGCCGGAGGCGCTGGAGCCGCTGGTCGACTACTTCCGGTGCATCTCCGGCGAGCACCCGGACTGGGACGAGTACCGGCAGGCGATGCGTACGCAGGGCAAGTCGCTGATCCGGGTGACGATCGACGGCTGGGGTCCGCTGGCCACCGGTGGCTTCCCACCCCGGCTCGCTGACAACTGACGGTGATGAGCACGGCGACGTGACCGGTCAGCGGGTCGGGCCGCCGACGACCTGTAGTTGCAGCGGGCGGTAGTCGGTGTGCGGGTCGGTCACGGTGAAGCCGGCCGAGTCGAGGATGGACCAGATCGCCTGCCGCATCGACTCGGCGACGGCGCCGAAGTGCCGCAGCACCGGGTCGTCCATCCGTTGTTCGGCCACGCACGCCACCACCGCGTTGCCCAGTCGCCGGTGCGGTCGCCAGAGCACGAACACACCGCCGGCCTCGTCGTCGCCCGGGTCCACGTCCACGGTCACCCCGGCGAAGTAGTCGTCGTCGCCCTCGGCGGCGACCGGCAGACCCGCCTCGGACAGCACGTCGCGTACCTGTGCCGCGAGGCGCTTCCAATCGTCGAGCACCGTGGCCGGTACGAGGGTGAACACGCCGGGACTCCTCCAGCGTCCGAAGCGGCCGCGTCACCGCGGTCCTGACCTGATCAACAAGGTCGACCCTAGCTGGTCCTCCCATACGACCACACGCCCACCGTGACGACGCGGGCCGTGCTCGTACGGGAATTCCCGGTCACGCCATTGACACGGCCCTGGTGCGCTCATAGCTTCGGTCGAGGCCGTCAGTCGAATCGCTTCGACTGACGGCTCTTCCCGATCTCGACCTTCGACGACGACAACAACCGGCGGTGTGGCCGGCGCGGTCAGGTGACGCATCGACCGATAGGACCTGGGATGAAGTTCAGCAACGGCTACTGGCGGATGCGCGACGGCGTGCAGCCGCTCTACCCGATGCAGGTACGCGACGTCACGGTGGAACCCACCGCCCTCACCGTGTACGCCCCGACGAGGAAGATCCTGAACCGGGGCGACACCCTCAACCAACCGCTGGTCACCGTACGGTGCACCTCGCCCGCGCCCGACGTGATAGCGGTGCGGGTCGGGCATCTGCTCGGCGGACGTCCCCGCCGACCGGAGTTCTCCCTCGCCACCGACCCGTCGACCGAGGTGCGGACCGGCGACGGCGCCGACTTCGCCACCATCACCTCCGGTGCGCTGACCGCCCGGTTCCACCGGGGCGACGACTGGCGCCTCGACTTCGTCGCGGCCGACCGGGTGCTGACCAGCAGCGGTTACAAGAGCATGGCCGCGCTCGACACCGACGACGGCCCGTACGTCCGCGAACAGCTCCTGCTCGGCGTCGGCGAAACCGTGTACGGGCTCGGCGAGCGCTTCGGCCCGCTGGTGAAGAACGGCCAGACGGTCGACATCTGGCAGGAGGACGGCGGCACCAGCAGTGAGCACGCGTACAAGAACGTGCCGTTCTACCTGACCACCGGCGGGTACGGCGTCTTCGTCAACCACCCCGGTCGGGTGTCGTTCGAGGTGGCCGCCGAGGCGGTGTCGAAGGTGTCGTTCAGCGTCGCCGGGCAGTCGATGGAGTACCTGGTCATCTACGGCCCCACGCCACGGGAGATCCTGCGCCGGTACACCGCGCTCACCGGCCGCCCGGCCCTGCCACCGGCCTGGTCGTTCGGCCTCTGGCTGAGCACCTCCTTCACCACCTCGTACGACGAGGAGACGGTCAACACGTTCGTCAGCGGGATGGCCGACCGGGACCTGCCGCTGTCGGTCTTCCACTTCGACTGCTTCTGGATGCGCGAGTTCCACTGGTCCGACTTCGAGTGGGACCCACGGGTCTTCCCCGATCCGGTCGGGATGCTGAAGCGACTGCGGGAACGGAACCTGCGGATCTGCGTCTGGCTGAACCCGTACATCGCCCAGCGGTCGGCGCTGTTCGCCGAGGGGATGGAACACGGCTACCTGGTGCGGAACGCCGACGGCGACGTCTGGCAGTGGGACCAGTGGCAGGCCGGCATGGCCCTGGTCGACTTCACCAACCCCGACGCCTGCCGCTGGTACGCCGACAAGCTGCGGGTCCTGCTGGACATGGGGGTGGACGCGTTCAAGACCGACTTCGGCGAGCGGATCCCGACCGACGTGGTGTGGCACGACGGCTCCGACCCGGAACGGATGCACAACTACTACACCCACCTCTACAACCGGGTCGTCTTCGACCTGCTGCGCGAACACCGGGGCGAGGGGGAGGCGGTGCTGTTCGCCCGGTCCGCGACCGCCGGTGGGCAGCAGTTCCCGGTGCACTGGGGTGGCGACAGCGAGTCCACCTTCGAGTCGATGGCGGAGACGCTGCGCGGCGGGCTGTCACTGGCTATGTCCGGCTTCGGCTACTGGAGTCATGACATCGGCGGCTTCGAGGGCAGGCCGGATCCGGCCCTGTTCAAGCGCTGGGTGCCGTTCGGGCTGCTCTCCACGCACAGCAGGTTGCACGGCAGCCAGAGTTACCGGGTGCCGTGGGAGTTCGACGAGGAGGCGGTCGACGTACTGCGGATCTTCACCCGGCTCAAGGCGCGGCTGATGCCGTACCTGTTCGGGCAGGCGGTGGTGGCGCACCGGGAGGGGATGCCGGTGCTGCGGCCCCTGGTGGCGGAGTTCCCGGACGATCCGGCGGTGGCGTACCTGGACCGGCAGTACCTGCTCGGCGACAGTCTGCTCATTGCCCCGGTGTTCTCGGCGGACGGCACGGTGGACTACTACGTGCCGGCGGGCACCTGGACGGATCTGATCACCGGGGCGGAGATCACCGGTCCGCGCTGGGTGCGCGAGTCGGTCGGCTTCGACCGCGTTCCGCTCCTGGTCCGCCCCGGTACGGTCCTGCCGCTCGGCGCCGTGCACAATCGCCCCGACTACGGGTACGCCGACGGCGTGACCCTGGCCGTCTACCAGCTTGCCGACGGCGCGGACGTGACGGTGAGCATCCCCGCCCCCGACGGCTCCGAAGCCGCCCGGTTCACCGTCACCCGCACCTCCTCCACCCTCACCGCCACCCGCCGCCTAGGAGCCCCCCTCCCCTGGCACATCCACCCCCACCCCCACCCCACCCCCCACCCCATCCCCGCCCCCCAGCCCACCTGGACCGGCCCCTGTTGATCATGAAGTTAGGTACGCGGATCGGCTCGGGTTCCGTCGCCAACTTCATGATCAACAGGGCGGGGGGTGGGGGTGGGGGTGGGGCGGCGCCAGTGTTGGTGTTTTTGGTCGTCTTTGAGGATGTAGCCGAGGTGGGTCAGTTCGGTGCGGATTCGGGTGGCGTAACTGGACCTGCCGTCCTTGAGGGCCTTCTGGCGGGCGGTCAGCAGGACGTTGACGTTGTCGGGCAGGTCGTCGACGGGTGCGACCCAGAGGCGGTAGTCGGCCCGGTACGGATCCTCGGCGAGCCAGCGGTAGCCGTGCGCCTCGAACGCCTCGCGGAGAGGGTCGCCACTCAGGTCCGACTTCTCCCGGGCCAGCTCGGCGCCCACGGGGTCGAGCAGCACCAGGTGCTTGCCGTCGAGGAAGACCACGGCCACCGCGGATCCGTCGACCCGACGTACGGTGCCGTCGCGGCGGGCGAGGGTGATCCGGTCGGCGGCCACGGTCACCGCGAGCTGCTCGTGCACCGCCGTGACCGCGACGATCAGACCGGCGATCACGCCGATCACGACGGCGCCGAGGGTGGCCGCGGGGTCGGGCAGGTCGTCGACGAACTTGGCCGGGATCCGCAGCGGTGCCCACGGCACCTTCGTCATCCAGCCGGTGAGCGCGTGCAGCCCGGCGATCGCGCCCGCGCCCAGCAGTGGGAAGAGAACCCAGATCAGCAGTCGTACCCAGCCGGGCTCGGCCACCACCCGTTCACCGGGTGGCGCCCCCGGCGCGGGCTCGGCCGGGGACATCTACGACACCTCGCGACGGATTATCCGCACCACTCCGGCGACCAGCGGCACCAGCACCCAGACCGCCACCGACACCGCGATCCGGCCCCACTGTCCGGCGGTCACGTCGGGGGTGGTCAGCGGCTCCAGGGTGAGGGTCAGGTCGAGCCACTCCGCCACCTCGCGTAGCCCGCCGATCATCGTGCCGAGCAGCGTCCAGGCGGTCGGCAGCACGAAGTAGAGCACGATCGCCAGCGGGGTGTTCAGCAGCAGCATGCCGAACGCCACACCCATCACCACGTTGACCACCTGGAACACGGCCGCGTACGCGATCAGCTGCGGTTCGAGCGACCAGGTGCCGGCCCCGCCGAGCGCCTCGGCCAGGACGGTGCCGATCGCCGCGATCACCAGACTGGCCAGCACCGAGGCGAGCGAGGCGACGACCGCGGCGGCGATCTTCGCCACCAGCACCCGCGACCGCTGCGGCACCAGCGCGAACGTCGTCATCACGGTGCGCTGCGACCATTCGCTGGTGACCAGCAGGATGCCGAGCACCGGCAGCAGCATGCCGATCGGCAGCAGCGACGGGACGAAGAAGTTGGTGAACGTCTGGTCCGCGTCCGGCATGTTGAACAGCTGGACGGCGACGATCACCGCCGCCGCCAGGGCGATCACGATCAGCAGCCAGTAGCCGGCCCGGGTGTCGGTGAGCTTGCGCAACTCGACACCGGTCAGCCGGGCCAGGCCGGGGTGGGGCAGCGCGGGAGGGGACTTCGGCCCCGCCGGCGAGGTGGCCGGGTTGATGGTCGTCGTGGTCATTTGACTGCCTCCCGTACGGAGTCGCCCGCGGTCAGGGTGAGGAAGATCTGTTCCAGGCCGTTGCTCTCGGCGGAGCGCAGCTCGACCAGCACCGCGCCGACATCGGCGGCCACCCGTCCCACCGCCACCGGCTCGGCCTGGACCAGCAGGCTCCCGTCGGTGCTGGTGGTGGCGGTCAGCCCGGCCCGTTGCAGGGCCGTACGCAGGGTCTGCGGGTCGACCGCCCGGACCACGGTGCCGGTGCCGGCCAGCAGCTCGTCCTTGCTGCCCTGGGCGACGACCTTGCCGCCGCCGATCACCACCAGCCGGTCCGCCACCGCCTCCACCTCGCGCAGCAGGTGCGAGGAGAGCAGCACCGTCCCGCCCCGGTCGGCGAACTCGCGCAGCAGTCCGCGCATCCAGAAGATGCCCTCCGGGTCCAGCCCGTTCGCCGGCTCGTCGAGGATCAGCACCCGTGGCTCGCCCAGCAGTGCCTGGGCCAGCCCGAGCCGCTGGCGCATGCCGAGCGAGTACTTACCGACCCGCCGCTTCGCCGCCACCGCGTTCAGCCCGACCCGGTCCAGGGCCTCGCCGACCCGTCGCCGGTTCACGCCCATCGTCATCGCGGCCAGGGTCAGCGCCTCCTGGCCCGTACGCCCGGCGTGCTGGGCCGAGGCGTCCAGCAGGATGCCGATCTCCCGCCCCGGGTTCGGCAGGTCCCGGTAGCGGACCCCGTTGATGGTGGCGGTGCCGGCCGAGGGCGGGGTCAGCCCGCAGATCATCCGCATGGTGGTGGACTTGCCGGCACCGTTCGGGCCGAGGAACCCGGTGACGGTGCCCGGTTCGCAGTGGAACGTCACGTCGTCCACGGCCGGGTGCGCCCCGTACCGTTTGCTCAGGTGGTTGACCGCAATCATGGGATCAGCGTGACCGTCCGGGGCCACCCGCCGCTGCGGCCGTCGGTCGGTGTCGCGCGACCTTGGTCTACGCGCGGACCTCGACTTTGGTCGCTGTCGGTGGCCGGTGACGGTACGTAACATGGGTGCGTGACCGGTACCGGGGCTTCGGAGAACGCCTGGCTGCTGCCGTCCGCCCTGACCGCCCCGGCGGACCGGGCCGGCCGCCAGCCGCGCCGCACCACCCGGGACTGGATCGTCGACTCGCTCTGCTTCCTGATCGCGTTCGGTTTCGTGATCCTGGTCTCCTGGGACCTGCACCAGCGGGACCAACCGAGTCCGCTGGGCACCATCCCGGAGTGGGTGCTCACCATCGACGGCTGGCTCAGCGTCGCGCTCTGCGGCGTGCTCTGGGTACGCCGCCGCTGGCCGGTCCAGCTCGCCCTGGCCGCACTGCCGCTGAGCCTGATCTCCACCCCGTCCGGGATGGTGGTGCTGATCCTGCTCTTCACGGTGGTGCTGCACCGGCCGCTCAAGGTCGCCGGCCCGGTGATCGGCCTGCACGTGCTCGCCGCGCTCGCCTTCTGCTGGCTGCGCCCCGACCCGTCGATGAGCATGCTGGTGTCGATGACCCTGACCGTCGCGATCACGGTCTCGGTCGTGCTCTGGGCCATGGTCGTCCGGGCCCGACGGCAGCTCGTGGTGTCGCTGCGGGAGCGGGCGCACCGGGCCGAGGCGGAGCAGCAGTTGCGCATCGCCCAGGCCCGGCACCTGGAACGGACCCGGATCGCCCGGGAGATGCACGACGTGCTCGCCCACCGGATCTCGCTGCTCAGCCTGCACGCCGGGGCGCTGGAGTTCCGCCCCGACGCGGCCCCGGACGAGGTGGCGCGGGCCGCCGGGGTGATCCGCGACAACGCCCACCTGGCCCTACAGGACCTGCGCGAGGTGATCGGGGTGCTCCGCGAGGAAAGCACCGGCGAGGCGCCGGAGCGGCCCCAGCCGACCCTGGCGGACCTGGCCGTGCTGGCCGAGGAGTCCCGCCGGGCGGGGATGCGGGTCAGCGTCCGGGAACGGGTCGACCGGGCGGAGGTGGTGCCGGCCGGGATCGGGCGCAGCGCGTACCGGATCGTGCAGGAGGGGCTGACCAACGCCCGCAAGCACGCGCTCGGCGCGGCGGTGACGGTGACCGTGGCCGGTGGTCCCGGCACCGGGCTGAGCGTCGAGGTCCGCAACCGGTGGCCGGTCGGGCAGCTGCCCACGCAGCGGATCCCCGGCACCGGCACCGGGCTGGTCGGGCTCGCCGAGCGGACCAGCCTGGCCGGCGGGCGGCTGGAACACGGCCGGACCGAGGCCGGTGACTTCCGGCTCGCGGCCTGGCTACCGTGGTCGGCGTGAGAGTGGGCGGCGACGGGTCGACGGCGGCGGGCGGGGACACGACGATCCGGGTGCTGCTGGTCGACGACGACGCGCTGGTCCGGGCCGGACTGTCGATGATCCTCGGCGGGGCCGACGATCTCCGGGTGGTCGGTGAGGTGGCCGACGGTGGTGAGGTCGCCGCCGCGGTGGCGGCGTACGCGCCGGACGTGGTGCTGATGGACATCCGGATGCCCCGGGTCGACGGGCTGGCCGCGACCGAGGCGCTGCGGCAGGCACCCGATCCGCCCGAGGTGCTGGTGCTGACCACCTTCGACGCCGACGAGCACGTGCTCAGGGCGCTGCGCGCCGGTGCCAGCGGCTTCCTGCTCAAGGACACTCCGCCGGCCGAGATCGTCCGGGCGGTGCGCCGGGTGGCGGCCGGCGAGGCCACCCTGTCGCCGGCCGTCACCCGCCGGTTGATCGCGTACGCGACCGGCCCCGCCCCGGAGTCCGGCGGCGCCCCTGCGGCCGCCGGTGGGCGGTCCGGTGCGGATGCCCGGCGGGACCGGGCGCTGCGGCAGCTCGCCGGACTCAGCGAGCGGGAACGCGAGGTGGCGCTGGCGCTCGGCCGGGGCTGCTCGAACGCGGAGATCTCGGCCGAGCTCTACATGAGCGTGGCGACGGTGAAGGCGTACGTCTCCCGGCTGCTGGCGAAGCTCGACCTGAACAACCGGGTGCAGGTGGCCCTGTTGGTGCACGACGCGGAACTGGTCTGAGCCGACCCCGACTTGCGCGATCACTCCCAGTTTGTCCGTTCGGCGTCTTTTCCAGATGACCGCAGTTCTTTGTACGGATGCTGACGCGGATCGATGCCGTCCCCAAAATGAACGTGGAGTATCCAGTTAGTGACGATGGGTAGTCATCGTGGGGTTGGAAGGCGGATCGACATGCCGGACAGCAAGCTCGACCAGCCGGAGTTGGCCGCCCTCCTCGCCCGGTACGACATCGCCGCACCCGACGTCGTACCGGTGCCCGACGGGACGACCAACACCAGCTACCTGATCCGGGGCCGGACCGCCTCCTACGTCCTGACCGTGCTCGACGACCACGACGAGACCTCCGCCCGACGGCTCACCGCCCTGCTCGACCACCTGGTCCGGCACGGGGTGCCGACCAGCCGCCCGCTGCGCGGCCGCGACGGTGCCGAACTGGGCACCTTCCGGGGCCGACCGGTGCTGGTCAAGCAGTACCTGCGCGGCCACTGCCGGGCACCCCTGCCCCGGCACAGCTGCGCCGCCGCCGGGGCACTGCTCGGCCGGGTGCACACCGTGCCGGTGCCGAACTGGCTACCCCGGCGGGTACGCCGACTCCCCACCGGCTGGCTGGCCCGGGTGGACACGTTCGCCGACCGCCGGTTCGCCGACTGGCTCCGCGAGCGGTGGGTCGACGCCGCCGGGGTGGAGACCCTGGCCGGACCGTACGGACTGGTGCACGGCGAGTACGTGGCCCGGAACCTGGTGATCGGTGAGGACGGCGGGCTGGCCGTACTCGACTGGGAGACGGCAAGCCACGACCTGCTGGTGCTCGACCTCGGCATGGCACTGGTCCGGCTCTGCGCCATCGACGGCCGGTTCGACGCCGACCGGGCGGCTGCCGTACTCGGCGGCTACCGGCGGGCCCGCGAACTCACCGACGGCGAGTACGCCCACCTACGCCCCGCCGCCCTCTACGCCGGGCTCTGCGTCGCCTACCACCGCTACCTGCGCTACCAGCGGCGCCGGCCCGACCCGGACGGCGTGCACCGCTACCGGGCCCTGCCGGCCTTCCTGGCCAGCCTCGACCAGCACTGGGACCGGCTCCTGGTCAACTCGGCCGCCCGGACCCGCTGACCGGCCCACCGCCCGGACCATCAGCCGGGGCGCCGTCCGGACCGTCGACCGGGCCGGCGGCCCGGATCCGGGGTCGGGGTACGGCGGTCGCGGATCCCACCTCACCGGCCAGCCGGTCCACGGTCAGCCAGACCGCCGGGTCGGTCCAGTAACCGGAGTGGCGGCCGGCGACCGGCTCCGGCTGACCGTAGATGTACCAACTCGTCCGTGGGTCCGGCAGTTCCACGTCCACCGGCTGCCCGTCACCGTCACCGCCACCATCACCGCCACCGCCGTCGATGGCGGGATCCGGGGCGAGGACCGGGCCGCCGACGAAGTCGGTCAGGTAGTAGAAGTTGCGCCAATCGCGTACCGCCGTCCCCGACGTACCGTCGGCCGGGGTGAGCCGGCGCAGCGCCGCGTCGTCGAAGTACGCCGGAAACGCCCAGCCGTAGAGGGTGCGCAACGGCGACCCGAAGGTCACCAACGCCACCACGTCGTCGTCCGGCCGGCTGTGCGGCTGCAACAGCGCGGCGGCGGCGATGACGGTGCCCTGGCTGTGCGCGGTGAGGACCACCCGGCCGCCCCGGTCGTGGATCCGCCACAGCCGCCGCTGCACCTCCGGCACCGCCCGTTCCGCGTACGACGGCGGCGCCAGCGGGTGGTACGCGCGCGGCCAGAACGTCATCACGTCCCAGATCACGCCGATCCGGCGTCGACTCTCCAGGTTGCGCCAGCCCCGGCGGAGCACCACGATCACCGCCAGCGGGATGCCCGACGCCAGGTAGCTGCCGAGGGTGAAGGCCCACTGGGTGCCCCAGGGCAGCTTGCCGCAGAGCCAGAAACGTACCTGGATCGCGACCAGCACCGCCGCCCCGACCACTGCCATCGTGGTCATCAACTTGTCCAGGTCGTGCGCCACCCGGGCGAACCGCCGGGCCCGCGCCACCCGTGCGCCCCAGGCCCACCCGACCGACGACGACCCCGGACTGCCCGATGGGGAGGATCCGCCGGTTGCCGCGTCGTACTGCCAGCGTCGCTCGTCGGCCGGCTCGGCCACATTGCCCCGGTACCACTCGCAGATCCGGGCCACCGTCGCCCGGTCCGTCCCCGCCCGCCAGTAGACGACCAGCTCGTACAGGGCGAAGAGCAGGATCAGCGCCAGCGGGACCAGGGTCAGGTAGTGCACCAGCTTGCCGATGATCGGGTAGACGTACACCTCCGAGCCGGTGGTCGGTGCCGATGGCAGCGTGGTCCGCGACGACACCTCGGCCACCAGGTCGGCGAACCGGGACATCGCGCCGAGCAGGACCACGTTGAGCGCGAAGACGCTCAGCGCCAGCGCCACGAACGGGCCGAAGATGACGAACGTCCCGCGCCGCCAGCCGCCGGCCAGTGACGCGACCAGCACCAACAGCAGGCTGCCGAAGACACTGCCGAGGGTCAGGCCGGCCACCGTCGGGATGCCCGGCAGGTAACCGAACGGTTGGGCGTACCCGGGTTGGATCGCGGCGAACCAGCCGGCGCCGACCAGCGCGACCGCGCCCACCGCGAGCGTCGCGAGCGCACCCCCGGCCGGGCACGCGTCGAGCGCGGTGAGGACCAGTACGGCGACCATCAACCCGCCGCCGACCAGCAGGACCAGCAGGTGCAGCCAGCCGGCGGCCACCGGCGCCCCGGCCGCCGACGAGGTGGCGTGCACGGTGTGTACGAGGCTGAGCCCGACGAAGCCGAGGCCCGCGCCGAGATGCAGGCAGCCCAGGTCGAGGGCGCTGCGCCGGCCCGCCCAGAAGCTCGGATCGGACAGCCCCACGCCGGGCTGGGCGGCGCTGCGCGCCGAGGGCGGGACGGTGACCCGCAGCGGCGGGCTGACCGCCTCGTACCGGCTGATCGAGCGCAGCGTCAGCACAGCCAGCAGGGCGATCAGGGCGAGCGGCGCCAGCGCGCCGATCAGCAGCCGCCGGCCCGGAAAGTCGGCCAGCAACGGGTCGCGCAGCGGACGCAGCAGCCAGCTCTCGTCGGCGCACCGGGCCTGTCCACCGCACTGGTACGCGAGCAGCTCCAGCGCCGTGATCACGGAGATGAGCAGCAGGTTGAGGGTGAGGCAGAGCGCCGCCCAGCGGGCCGCCGTGCGGTGCAGCCGGAACCGCCACCGGGAGGCGAGGGTACGCGGCGAGCACATCCAGCCGGCGACGTTCGCCAACGCGAACGGGAAGAGCAGCAGCCAGAGCACCCGTGACCCGGCCCGCGACGTGATCCCGCCCCACGAGTACGCCTCGACGTGCCGCCCGGCCATGTCGGCGGTCCGGTAGAAGCCGGCGATCCGGTCGCCGGAGACCTGCAACGGGGCGTCGTCGCCGAGCAGGTCCTGCGGGGTGGTCCCGCCGACGCCGTGCAGCCGTAGTTCGGTGACCCCGGTGAGGTCGGGAATCGGGGGTACGAGCCCGGGGGGACGCTGGACCGGATCGGTGTCGAATCGCACGAGCGGCATGGGCAACATCTCCGATGATCAGCTCCGGAACCTCGTTCTCCCTGTTCAGGGCCGTGTTCGAGGCGACCGTCGCTGCTCCACCGTGCGCCCGTCGGGCACCTGACGCAGTCAGATTTCGGACTATATGCGCTGAAAATGGCAAACCAGCGGGTGTGGCGTCCCATCCGACATCCACCGGCCGGGTGCCGTGTCACCGAGCCGACGCAACCGTCGTCACGGTCCACGGGTGTAACGGGCACGGCCGGGAACCGGCCATGACGAGGAGGAACGATGTACCGAGCACGGGGGACCGGCGGCCGATGGCGGGTCGCCACGATGACGGCCGCACTGGGCGCCGGACTGCTACTGGCCGGGTCGGGCTGCACCGGCGCCGACGAACCGTCCACCGGCGGCACCGGTGCGGGCGGCACCGCGCCGACCACCGCCGTCGCCACACCCACCGCGTCCACGCCCGTGACGGCGGCACCCGCGACGGCGACACCCACCGACCCGCCCGCCACCCGTACCCCGAGCCGCCCGGCCGCGACCAGCGCGAAGCCGCCGGCGGGGCACCACCCGGCGCGCGACCTCACCGACCTGGAAGCGCTGACCGACGGCCTCACCCTCGGCCGCCCGGTCAACGGGGTACGCCACGGCGAACTGGTCGTGACCATCCGGAACAACGGGCGCTTCCCGGTCGACCGGCTGATCTTCACCGTCGAACTGCCGGCGAGCATGTCCGCCGACGGCGGCGACTGGGCCGGCTGCGACACCCTGCGGTCGCGGCAGGACGGATTCCCCGCCGGATCCAAGTGTGACAAGGGCCTCCTGGCCGCCGGTGAGTCCCGCGTCTACCGCCTCGGCGTGCAGTCACCATCCTCGGAGGACGACAACGACAGCACCGTCTCCCGCTGGCTCACCGACACCTGGTCCGCCGGCCCCCGGGGCGAGATGTACCGCGACACCGCCCCCGACAACAACCGCCGAATCTTCCGCATCACCCGCTCCTGACCCCCCACCCCACCCCCCCACCCCACCCCACCCCCCCCTTGCCCCACTCCTTGCCCCGGCGATCTAGGGCAAATGGTGGTGGTCGGAGATCAACAAACACGTATTTGCCCTAGATCGCCGGGGCCGGGGGCGGGGTGGGGGAGCGGTTAGAGGTTGAGGACGCGGGCGGCCAGGTCGCCTCGGTCGAAGGAGACGAAGACGTCGCCCAAGCGGGCGAGGAGGTACCTGCGTTCCTCCTCGTTTAGTCCGCTGAGGAAGTCATGCACCATGCCCGCGATCGCGGGGACCTCCGGTGTGACGGACGATGTGATCCGGGCTGCTACCCGCTCGAACTGATCGTTCAACAGCGGCTCCAACGAATTCGGGTGGTGCTTGAGCCAGTAGCAGCGTGCCGTAGCGGGATCGGCGAGTACCTGCTCCCGCAGGTACCGCAGCTGTGACTGCTCCAGTTGCTGTTCCAACTGCTGGACGGCCAGGTTCCGCCGCAACTGGGCTGCCAGTTGCGCGGCCTGCTCCACCTCCGGCGCCACCGTCAGCGCAACCTTGCAAAGCAGTATCCGGATGTTGGACGGCTTCAGGTTCAGCAACGGCAGCCGGTAGTTCAGTTCGGCTTCCAACACCGAGCGACTGGTCACCTCGGCCGCTGCCGTAATGCGTCTCGCCGTGTCCAGCAAAAAGTATTTCAATGCCGTCTCGCCACGCTCGGCCTCACCACCCAGCAGTTGCCATTCGGCTGTGACCACTACGGTGAACGTCGCCCCAGGCATGCTGCTCGGCAGCACGTCGATGATCTCGATTCGCCGGGTGGCCGGTGGCGGTGGCGCAACCGGCGGCTCGGGCGGACTGAATAGGTCATGGAAGAGCTCAGACATTCCCATACGTGCTCCAAACCTCGGATCGGGAAGGGCGGGTCAGGGTCGGATCGGCTTTGTGTAGTTCGCTGACCAAGCGGTCTCGGAGAGCGCCGTGCGCCGGACGGCTGAGGTCCGAGGCGGGCGGCTGCCATTCGTACAGCAGGGCGCGGATCCGGGCGATCCGGCGGCCGGCGGCGGCGTCGGCGCCCACCGCGACGGCCATCAGATGGGTGACCAGTCGGGTCCGGTGCTCGTTCCCGGCCGCCACGTCCCACCAGCGGCGCAACAGCACCGAGACCCCACTGCCGGCCCCGGCCGAGTGTGTCACCGCGTGGCCGACCGCCGTTCCGAGCGTCCGGAGCATCTCCGGGGACGCGTCGACGACCTCGTCGAGGACCTCGTCGGCGGTATCGGTCGGCGTCCGGGTGTTCGGGATCGGGTGCTGCGACGGTTCGGTTTCCGGCGTACGCAGGGAGCCGGCCGGTGGCCCGGACGGCCGACCGACGAGTTCGAGCGCCCGACCGGCCAGGACGATCCGGGGTACGGAGTTGCCGGCCAGCCACCTGCCGAGTCGGAGCAGCACCGGGGTACGCAACGCCGGGCGCTCCCAGAGTGACCGCAGCGCGGCCAGCACCGCCTCCTCGACCTCGGGCTGACCCCAACGGGCCAACTGCCCGAGCCGGACCAGTGCCTGCTCGACGTAGAAGTCGGCGAACCTGCCCCCGCAGACCTGGGCCACCGTTGCCAGCACCGACGGGTGGTGCCGCACGGCCGCCCACCGGTAGAGCCGACGTCGGGTCGCGGTGCCGATCTCCGGACTGAGGGCGGCCAGCCCGAGCAACTCCACCAGCGGTGCACGCAGCTCGGTGCGTCGGGCCCAGACTGGTGTCACCACGGACAGGATCTCCGGGGATTGTCGCCGCAGGGCGGTACGCAGCAGTAGCTCGGCGATCCCGGCGGCAAGCGTACGGTCGACGCTGTTTCCGGTGAGCGGCAACCGGGCCAACCAGCGCCAGAGTTCGTACTGGAAGCTGTCGGTTCGGTCGGTGATGACGAAGTCCAGCACCGCGTCGCCGTACCGGGGGCGGCGAAACTGCACCCGACCGGCCTGGTCGAGGTACGCGCCCACCTCGTCGAGCAGTGCTCGCACCCCGGACTCGGCCAGGCCGACGGGTGTGTCGTCGCCGAGTTGTGCGCCCAACTGCTCGGCCGCCCAGAGCACCCTCCCCGGGGTGGTGCCGGCCAGGGTCGCCGCCGCCACCAGGAAGAGTCTCGGCCGTGGTTCCCGATGCAGACTGAACCAGGTGCGTAGCTCGGCGTCCCAGTTCCGGAACGCCGAGGTGAGTCCCTCCAGTAACTCCTTGGAGGCCGGCTGATCCGGACCGAGCAGTTCCTCCCGAGCCGGGCGGCCGGTTGGCGATGCCAGGAGGTCGTTGGTCAGCCGGGCCAGCCGTACCGCGTCGGCGGGTGTCGCGGCCGTCAGCAGGTTCGACACCCTCGGAGTGTCGGGCAGCCAACTGAGGTCGAGTTCCGGGAAGAACTTTCGTAGCTGTGCGCCGAGCACCCGGTGTGCCGGTGGTGTGCCCACCCGCAGCACCGGTCCGTCCGCCTCCGGGTCGAGTTGAGACCACACCTCCCTGGTGACGGTCACCACCAGGTAGGAGCCGATCCTCGCCAGGGATTCGCCGTGCGCCGCGAGGTCGCGAGCGAATCCCGGGTGCACGTGCGATGCCTGCTCGGGCAACTCCAACAGGTATGCGAAACCCGCGTGTACGGGCAGCGCGGTGATGTCGAGTTGTTCGTCCCTGGCCGGGTCGAAGGCCCGGATCTCGCGCAGCGTACGGCCGGTGCCGTCGAGCAGACGCAGAGCGGCGGTCCGGCGACCGCTACCGGCCGCCGCCACGAGCACCGTCGCGCCGTACAGCCGTAGCAGGTCGACGGCTTCCGCACTGCCGAGCAACTTTCCGTTCGTACGCCGGTAGCCGGGCTCGACGAAGGTACCGAGCAGTTCCCGTACATACCGCTTCGTCAGCTCGTGGTAGTCGCGCATCCGGTCGAAGTGTTGGTACAGATTGCCGTAGACGATTCCGGCGACCTGGCCGGAGTTGGGTCCGACAGTGACCGTCACCGAGGGCGCAAGGTGCTCGGCGTCATCTTCCGCCAGGTCGTCTTCCAGCAGCTCATCCTCTTCGATCCCAAGGTCCGCATTCCGGTCCTCGGCCAGATCCGACGGTGCCGACTCGGCATCGGCGGAGGTGAGCTGTGGGCTGTGGGCGAACGGCGGTGCGGCGACGGTCGGGTCCCCAGCGGAGGCGTCCGGGGCTTCTTCGGTCGTGCCGGTCATGCTCACCGTCCTGCGCCGGACTGGTGCATGCCGCCGCTGACCGTGCCGGCCACCTGCCCGCTGTTCCGTGCGACGCGTACGGCCGTGCTGCCCGGCCGGGCCCGCTGCCCGCCGCCGACGGACTCGTCCGCGGGATCCGGCCGCCCGTCCGGCGCGTTGACGGAAGCACTCGTCTGGTCGTGGTGGCCGGGCGGAGAGAGGCGCGGCAGGACCAGCAGGCTTCCCGAGGGCTCGGGTATGTAGATCCAGGCTCGCTGGCTGAACTGTTTACCGGGCACGGTGGCCGCGACCTCGATGAAACGGTCGGGATGGCGGCCGGTGTAGCCATCCACCACCACGTCCTGGAAGACCCGGTCGGAGAGGACAGCGGCCACGCAGGTGACCTCGGCGCTCGCTGCGGCGAGCATCAGCTTCACCGGCTCGGAGTCGAGCAGCCGGTGCGTGTCGTTGCGGGCGGTGCCGTTCCCGGACAGGTGCGCTCGGCTCGTGTCGACGGTGACGGGGCCGACGTTCAGGGCCACCCGCAGACGGATGAGCGGCGTCCCGCGCCGGGACGAGTGGTTGTATTCCGCGACCACTTCCTGAAGCGTGGCCAGGTAGGGGTGGACGAGCGCGGGCAGCAACCGGGTCGGTACGCCGATCGCGAAGCCGTCGCCGGTACCGGCGAAGAACGGCGGCATGGTCCAGGCATCGCCGATCCCTGCCCTGGTCGCTGCTTCTTCGGCCAGCCGGGGGATGAGGTCACTGACCTGCTGGTGCGTGCTGCCGGGCTCGCCGGTGAAGCCCTTCGCGTCCACGGCGAGTATGCCGGTATAGGGCGGCAGTTCGCGGGCGGCAGTGAATGGGGTCTGCGTTGCGATCACGGTGTCTCCTGCCGTCGGGGGTGACGACACCGCATCTTGCCGACCGGAGGTCTTCTGTTCTGCCCAGTAGTGGGCAGTTGTGGCAACCGTACGTGGACGGTCGTGGCGGAGCGGTCAGGAGATCTCGTACCCGATGTCCGTGAGCCGCGCGATGTCGGTCAGGTACATCCGCCGTTTTTCCGTCCGGAGCACACCCGCCTTGCGCAGCGACGTCAGTTCGGCCACCACGGCGTTGCGGGACGCGCCGATGAGCTGCGCCAGTGCGTCCTGCGGCAGGCCCAGGTCGAGGATTGCCTGGTTGTCCCCGTTCCCGCTGTCGTGGGTGAGGCGCAGCAGCGTACGGGCGAGACGTTGCCGTACCGGCAGCAGCGCGATCTCGACCCGTTGGTCGTCCGACTCGCGAACCCTGGCGCTGTGGTACCTGTGCAGCGCGCGGTCGAGTCGGCGTTCGGCGATCAGCGTGGTGAACTCCTCCGCGTTGAGCACCCGCGCGTCGACCGTGCGCAACACCGCCACTCCGGCGGAACGGGGAGTGCCATTGAGCGCGGCCATTTCACCGATCAGATCGCCGCCGAAACGGATGCCGATGAGGCTCTGGTGGCCGTTCGCCTCGGTCCGGAAAACCTTGACCGAGCCGGCGAGCAGGACCAGGACCTCCCGATCGGTCGTCTCCTGAAGGAACAACACCTGGCCGCCGGGTAGGCGTTTCGGGTGTCCGGCAGTGGCCAGGGCGGCCCAATCCTCCCGCGTCACGAAATTGACGAAGCTCGCTTGTGCGGGTGGGGTGACCGGCATACCGGTCACCGTACTGATGATGCGCCGACCATGGGCCCCATCACCTCGGCGTTCCGGCGGGCCAGTGTGGACACGGGCGCCGGTGGATACTGGCGGTTGCTCGTGCCGCGACGATTCGTGCGGCCGGCGATGGCTGGACAACGGGGGACGGGGAGAGCGGTATGCGTCGACAGGACATCGATGTCACGGCCCGGTCGCGGGGCGGGGTGGAGACGGTGTACGAGCTGTTGCGGGCAGGCGAAACCTGGCCGACCTGGTCGGGGCTGGACTCGTTCCAGTTGGAGCGGGCGGTGCCGGCGATGGCCGGTGACGGGGCGGCGCACAGCGGAGCCGGCGCACAGGAGGGCGTGGGGGCGATCCGGGTGTTCCGTACCGGGCCGATGACCAGCCGGGAAGAGATCGTCGAGCTGGTGCCGGGGCGGCGGTTCAGCTACGTACTGCTGTCCGGGCTGCCGTTGCGCGATTACCGGGCCGACGTCGACCTGACACCGACCGCCGACGGGTCCAGCATCCGTTGGCATTCGACGTTCGAGGCCAAGCTGCCCGGCACCGGCTGGTTCTACCGTTGGTTCCTCGGCCGGTTCATCCGACAGACCGCCGAGGGCCTGGCCGCGTACGCCGGGCGGGGTGCCGCCGGTCCTGATCCGTTGACCCCGGTTCAGGACCCGGCAACGTAGCGCAACTTCGGCAAGACGAAGTTCGCTCCACCTAGCAGGTGCGTACGCTGGGGCGGCCTTCGATCCGGAGGCTGAAGGTAGCGGACGCCGTACCGGGGCTGGAGGTCGAGCTGGCGACATCCAGCCGGGTGACCACTCCGTCGATCGCCTTGCAGTAGGTCAAATAGGAAAGCTCGGAGCTCTCCCGGCCCTCGACGAACCGCCAACCGGCCGCTTCCGCGCTGACCCGGGAAAGCGACAGCAGGTCACTCTGGCTGTACTGGCGGTCGATGTCGTAGTTGCGTGTGACGGCCGCGAACTCGGGACCGACGTGGTCTTCCTTGTTCCGGGGCGGCCGGAAGTCGCACGCGTGCGTCGTGGCGGTTTCACGTACGAGCTGCGCATTCTCGGGGGCGAGCAGGAACAACGCATCCGCCCGATAGGTTTCCAGTGCGCTCGCCTGACTACCGGAGGGAGTGCACCCCCACCAGCCGAGTGCTTGACTCGCCCACGCTGTAGTCGCGATCGCGGTGCCGACGACGAGACCTGCGGCCATCAGTCGGGACCGCCGCGACCACGTGATTGGGCTCACGGTTCACCATCCTGCCAAAATCATGGCAACTCTACATTGTGGCAATGTGAGAAACTGTAGCACCGGGTGTCAATGTTCGTGCTGGCCCGGGTTCTTCGCCGGCTGGTACCCGGTGAGAGCGATTGCCGTCGTACGGGCCTGCCGTTCCGGATGTGACCGACGTTCTCGTCGGCCACATCCGGAACGCTGATCTCAGGCCGCCGTGTGCAACCTGAAGCCGTAGTCGATACCTTCCAGGTTTATCGTCTGTGCACGTACGTGTGAGAGCACGTTCTCGATCGGGGTGTAGTAGTTGGTCTCGCTTCCCGGCGGACCACAGGCTCCCGTGCTGGCATCTCCGTACGAGAGGATGCCGTACGCCTTGTTGTCGATCTCGCTAAACAACGGACCGCCACTGTCGCCGGGACGCGCGCAGATGTTCGCCATGAATCCACCCTGCGAATGTCCGACCTGTCCGCACCGGGTTCCGGGATTGTATCCGGCGTTCGAGTGGTAACCGGATCCCAGAGAGCTGTCGCCGCTGCCGGTGGCGCAGACAATCCAGCCGCTGACCACCTGTGGGCGGGTGTAGTAGCCGTTGATGGCATAGCGGCCGTCCTGGCAGCCCGTCCATGTGGAGTCGCTCCACCAGCACCACGACACCACCCGGTTCTTCGGGTGTCCACCGAGCCAGTAGTCGTACCAGTTCTGTCCGGGGTCCGTGCGGAATGGCATGATCGCGTAATCCCAGGGGTAGGCCCTTGCCCCATTGACGTGCGCGTTCTCGAAATTGAAGACTTCGTAGCTGATCGGTGTCCCGTCGATCGTCTCGCTGTAGTTGACACCAGTCTTGTACGGTCCCACGGTGCAGTGACCAGCGGTTAGCACGTAGTTCCAGCCACGACTGTCCGTCATGTTGAAGCCGACGCTGCATTGTCCCCACCAGGCGCTCTGGTAGTCGCTGTTCGGATAGACCGGGGCCGCCGCGCTACGCAGCATGTCGAGCCGCATGCCGCCGCTCATCGGGGGTCCGCAGTATCGCGGATCGCAGCCGGGACTCACCGGATTGGCGGCCTTCTGGGCCGCCTTCTCCTTGCCGCCGAGGACCATTTGCCTGACCGTGACCTTGTCGCCCTCCGCTGCGGCGGCCTTCAGGATCGACGCGTCAGGGTTCAAAATCCGCGACTGCTCGGCCGCCGGCCTTTTTGCGCTTTCCTCCGCGCCGGCCCGCTGGTAGAGCACGACTGTGTTCGACTTGACATCGATGTCGGTCTCGGCCCGCCGAATCTTCGGGTTCGGGTCGTTGTTCAGGTCCTTTTCCAGGCGATTCTGTGTCGCCGTCAGCTCCTTCAGTGACCAGCGGGACTTCGCCGTCGCCATGTGTTCTTTGTCTTCCAGCAGGCGGATTGCCTGGGCGGCCCGTTCGGGTACAGTCGAACTGATGTTTAGGACCCCGCCGTTTTCCTGGTCCAACCACATTCCCGCATACTCGTCGGGATGATGCTTGGAAAGCCACTCGCCGATCTGGATCGACGCCTTTTGTAGATTGAGGCGACGCAGGGCCTCGGTCTCGTCGACTTTGAAGGCGTTCATCAGGTACGAGACCGATCCCTTGGCCTCGTTCGCGGTGACCGGTGTGAATTCGAGTCGTGGCATCGCCTCGACTGCGGATGCGGCGGGTACGCCGAGGGTTCCTGCGGTGAGGCCGGCGGCCAGTATCACCGCAATTCGTAGGGTGATCGACCGTCTGGGCCGGATTGTGCTTACCTTCGTCTTCATCGTTCTCCCCGTGACGTGATGACCAGGTGTGGCAAGTACATCGGGAAGATCGATGTTCCGAACAGTCCATTGTGGAAGAAATCACTGTGACAAATTTCGATGCATCGAAGTACCTGGTCGCGCGTTCGTGACGCTGCGCTGATCTTGACTGAATGTGGGGGTGTTCGTTACAGTGCGCCAACGGTCATGGCGGCTCGTCCGACCGACCGCCGAGGGCCTGGCCGCGTGCGCCGGGCGGGGCGCCGCCCCGACCACCTGATCGCGGGTCAGGGCATCCGCTCGTACGCGGGCAGGGTGAGGAAGTCGACGAAGTCGTCCGCGACGGCGACCTCGAGGAAGAGTGAACGGGCGGCGTCGTACCTGCCGGGGTCGCCGCCCAGCCTCGCGATCTCCTCGTCGGCGATCCGTTCGACGAGTTCCCGGGTGACCAGGGTGCCCGGCTGCGCGCCGTCACCGTCCACCGTCACCCCGGCGTGCAGCCACTGCCACACCTGGGAGCGGGAGATCTCGGCCGTCGCCGCGTCCTCCATCAGGTTGTTGATCGCCACCGCACCGGTGCCGGTCAGCCAACTCGCCAGGTACTGGATGCCGACGCTGATGTTGTCGCGCAGCCCCGCCTCCGTACGCGAGCCAGGCGTGTGCCGTACGTCCAGTAGTTGCGCGGCGGTGACGGTGACGTCGGCGCGGACCCGGTCCACCTGGTGCGGCCGGTCGCCGAGCTGGGCGTCGAAGATCTCCCGGCAGAGCGGCACCAGGTCCGGGTGCGCCACCCACGAGCCGTCGAAGCCGTCGCCGGCCTCGCGGGTCTTGTCCTCGCGCACCCTGGCCAGCGCGGTCTCGTTGACCTGCGGGTCGCGCCGGCTGGGGATGAACGCGGCCATGCCGCCGATGGCGTGGGCGCCGCGCTTGTGACAGGTCCGGACGAGCAGTTCGGTGTACGCCCGGATGAACGGCGCGGTCATCGTCACCGTGTTCCGGTCCGGCAGTAGGAAGTCGGCGCCCCTGCTCCGGAACTTCTTGACCACGCTGAACATGTAGTCCCAGCGACCGGCGTTCAGCCCGGCGGAGTGCTCGCGCAACTCGTGGAGGATCTCCTCCATCTCGAACGCCGCCGGGAAGGTCTCGATCAGTACGGTCGCCCGGATCGTGCCCCTCGGCAGGCCGAGCCGCTCCTGGGACAGGACGAAGACGTCGTTCCAGAGCCGTGCTTCGCGGTGGCCCTCCAGTTTGGGCAGGTAGAAGTACGGCCCCGCGCCCCGGTCGAGTTGCCGGCGGGCACAGTGGAAGAAGTAGAGACCGAAGTCGACCAGTGCCCCGGCCAGTCGTTCACCGTCGACGAGCAGGTGCTTTTCGGTCAGGTGCCAGCCGCGCGGCCGTACGACGATCGTGGCGAGGTCGCCGTCGCGCAGCGTGTAACGCTTGCCGGTGGGTGCGTCGAGTTCGAGCGTACGGTCGATCGCGTCCCGCAGGTTGAGCTGGCCGCCGACGACGTTCTCCCAGGCCGGGGTGTTGGCGTCCTCCAGGTCGGCGAGCCAGACCTTCGCTCCGGAGTTCAGTGCGTTGATGGTCATCTTCGCGTCGGTCGGGCCGGTGATCTCGACCCGGCGGTCGACCAGTCCGGGGGCGGGTGGCGCGACCCGCCACTCACCCTCGCGGACGTGCGCCGTCTCGGGCAGGAAGTCGAACAACTCGCCCCGCGCCAGGGCCGCCTCCCGCGCGGCCCGGCGGGCCAGCAGCTCCCGCCGCCGGGGCTCGAAGGTGCGGTGCAGTTCGGCCAGGAAGGTCAGCGCCTGCGGGGTGAGGATCTCGTCGTAGCGGTCGTGCAGCGGGCCGTTGATCTCGACGCCGTCGGGCAGACTCATCCGGCACTCCTCCCAGCGTTCCGGGCGGTCCGCCCGGACTCGATCGACAACGGCGGTGCCGACTCTAGCCCCTGCCGACGCGGAGCAACCGCCTGCTCAGGACAGCGCGGTGGCGGTGACCGGACCGGTCTCGGGCAGCTCGGTGACCGTGATGGCGGCGACCGCCCGGTCGGTGATCAGCCCGCCGTCGACCAGGGCCAGCCGTACGCCGTTCGGGTCACCGGAGCGTTCACGCAGGTTGGGGGCGAGTTCGCGGACCCGCTCGCTGCTGGCGTCGTCGAGGGTGAACCGGCCCCCGTCCCAGCTGCCCTTGACGGCGAAGAACGGCTTGCTGTCGTTGTCGAGGTCGCCGTTGAGCACCACGCTCCGGTCCGCCCCGGCGAGTTCGCTGGACGCCTCGTTCAGCCCCCACACCTGGTAGGTCGCGGAGCCCGAGTCGGGTGCGTCGCCGACCCCGACCCCGGTGCAGCCGGTCAGCCCGAGCACTGCGCCCAGCAGCAGCAGGGGAAGTGCCCGCCGCAGGTGTCCGTACGCCATCCCGACCGCCCTGTCGTGGACCGTGATGGCGATCCGGGCGCCATCGACCGGGTGCCAGTCTATCGACCGGGATCTCCGTACTCCCATTCCGGCGAGGTCGGGGCCGCTCAGCCGGTGAGCTTCGGGCACTGGCGTGTCCGCTTCGGGCACGGGCACCCGCACCGCCGGTTCCGAGCGAACCTAGGCGAGGCCGGGTCCGGGGGAGTCGGGTGCCGGAGCGGGGCCGCCGGGGCCGGGGCTGGGCGCCTGGGCGGGGCTGCGCCAGTCGGGACCGAGGGTCAGTGGCAGGGCCAGCGCGGCGAGGACGCCGCCGATGAGCGGCGCCACGATGAAGACCCAGAGTTGGGACAGGGCCGCCCCGCCCTCGAACAGGGCCGGGCCGAACGATCGTGCCGGGTTCACCGAGGTGCCGTCCAGCGCCACGCCGACCAGGTGACAGGCGGCGATCGCGAGGCCGATGGCGACCGCGGCGATCGCGCGTTGCTCGTACCTGCTGGTGACCGTGAGGATGACCAGGACCAGCAGGAAGGTGAGCACGATTTCCAGCAGGAACGTGCCACCGAGGTTGATGTTGGCGCCGTAGCCGTTGGTGCCCAGCGCCCCGCTCTGGTCGACCACGTCGCCGCCCTTGACCAGGATCCAGAGCAGGAGTGCGCCGATCACCGAGCCGACCAGTTGGGAGATCCAGTAGCCGATCGCCCCGGCCGGGGTGATCCGGCCGGTGAGCAGTGCGCCGAGGGTGACGGCCGGGTTGACGTGACAGCCGGAGAGCGGCAGGAGCATGTAGGTGAGCACGAGCAGGATGAAGCCGAAGGTCAGGGCAACCACGACGACGCCGCCCTCGACCCGGGCGGCGATGACGCTGCCGACGCCGAAGAAGACCAGCAGCAGGGTGCCGAGGAACTCCGCGCCGTAGCGTTTGCTGTTGTCCATGTCGTCAGGATAGGAACCTGTTGGTAGTTTCGATGACATTTCCTGCTGATTGTCTGAGACGCGCCGAATCGGGGTGAGCCGGCCCACGCCCGCGCGCGGTACGGATCCCCGCACCGAGGTGGTTGTACCGGCCGTGGACGGCCGTGATGTCGACGTGGTGGTGATCGGAGCCGGTCAGGCCGGGCTCTCCGCCGGATACTTCCTGCACCGGGCCGGGTTCACGCCCGAGACCGGTTACCTGCTGCTGGACGGCGACGACGGACCGGGCGGGGCATGGCGGCACCGGTGGCGGACGCTGCGGCTGGACGGCGTACACGGGATTCATGATCTGCCCGGACTGGCGCTCGGGGCGGCCGACCCGACCCGGCCGGCGGCCGACGTGGTGGCCGAGTACTTCGGGGCGTACGAGCGGGAGTTCGGGTTGCCGGTGCACCGCCCGGTACGCGTCGACGCCGTCCACGACCGCCCCGACGGCCGGCTCGACGTGGTCGGCGTACGGGTGGGTGCCGGTCCGGACGCCGCGCCCGTCGGCTGGACCGTCCGCGCGCTGATCAACGCCACCGGCACCTGGACCAGGCCGTTCTGGCCGCGCTATCCCGGCCAGGAACTGTTCCGGGGCCGGCAGTTGCACACCGCCGACTACCGGGGACCGGCCGACTTCGCCGGACGGCACGTGGTGGTGGTCGGTGGTGGCACCTCGGCGGTCCAGTTGCTCGGCGAGATCTCCGAGGTGGCCGGCGGGACGACCTGGGTGACCCGTCGACCGCCGGTGTTCCGGGAGGGCGAGTTCACCCGTGAGGAGCACGGTCGAGCCGCGGTGGCCCGGGTCGACGAGGCGGTACGCGCCGGTCGTCCGCCGGGCAGCGTGGTCGGTGTGACCGGGTTGGTCGACACACCCGGGGTGCGCGAGCTGCGTGAACGCGGCGTACTGCGCCGGTTGCCGATGTTCGACCGGATCACCCCGGACGGGGTCGCCTGGGCCGATGGTCGGCTGGTTCGGGCCGATGTGATCCTCTGGTGCACAGGGTTCCGGGCTGCGCTGGACCACCTCGCCCCGCTGCGGCTGCGCGCGCCGGGTGGCGGGATCACCATGGACGGCACGCGGGTGGTCGCCGATCCGCGGATCCAGTTGGTTGGTTACGGTCCGTCGGCGAGCACCATCGGCGCGAACCGGGCCGGGCGGGCGGCCGTACGCGAGGTCCGGCGCCTGCTGCGTCCGGCGGCCCTCGGTTGAGGGTTCCCGCCGGTTGACCTTTCACCCCTTCCGACCAGCACTGACGTCGGCAGTCTGTCCACAAGGGAAGCGATCCGGTCCGGAGATTTGCGAGCACTACTCGTATTTGTAGTGGTGTGTCGTTGATTATACAGGTGTACGACCTGGTCACTGGCGGTAGTCGAGCTTAG
Organism: Micromonospora sp. NPDC049529; assembly: GCF_055586685.1. NCBI lineage: Bacteria > Bacillati > Actinomycetota > Actinomycetes > Micromonosporales > Micromonosporaceae > Micromonospora > Micromonospora sp. NPDC049529. Next base: position 248,952 of record NZ_JBVJHT010000004.1, on the reverse strand, counting down.
CCTTAAGGTAGTAATTGGTATTGATCAAGATGAAACTCCACTTTCATCCCAGGTCAAGTTATAGATACCAATTTCTCTGATTCCACTGGCTACCGTCAGCCCGTCCCGCAAGGAGTCGCACCATGTCCGAATCCGCCAGCAGCAAGACGACCGCGCAGCCGCCCGTGAGCGCGGCCGAATCAGCCGAAGCCGGTGTCGAGTTCATCCCGGCGACCGGCGCCGGGATGCCGCCCACCGCCCAGACGTTCTTCGCCGTGATCAACGGCGGCACCGGTGCCGTCGTACGCGGCTTCGGTGTGGTCTCGGCCGCCCGTCTCGCCGTCGGCCAGTACCAGGTCGTGTTCAGCCACGACCTCACCGGCTCGGCCTACGTCGGGACGCTCGGACTCCCCGGCAACGTCGGCGCGTCCCCCTCGGGCGAGATCGCCGTGGTCGGTCGCAGCGGCGTCGCCAACGGAATCTTCGTCCAGACCTGGACCTCCGCGGGTGTCCCGGCGGACCGCTCGTTCCATATCGCTGTGCTTTCCTGACACCCCACCAGTGGTCCCCGGGACCTCCCCGGTCCCGGGGACCACTGGTGTCCGGGACCGGGCGAGGTGTGGACAGGCGCGCGACGGGTACATGAGCGCGCGGCGCCGCCCGACCTCTGCCGGGCGTCGCCGCGCTCTGGCCGTCTCCCACCGTCGCAGCCCTTCGGCGGTACACCAGCGGGGACCTGGCTCGACCGGCCCGGTTCGCCGGTCACATATTGACGTTCCCGCTCCGCCGGCCGGCAAACCTCCATCGCGTGACTCTTCGTCCCGCACCGGCCGTGCGTCATCCGGTGTCGGTCCGGGTAAGGAGGGGACATGGAGCATTTCACTATCGCGACCGTCGCCGAGAAGAGCCCGGACTTCCGTCGGGTGCTCTGGACCGGTGAGCACACCCAACTCGTCATCATGACCATCCCGGCCGGCGGTGAGATCGGCGAGGAGGTCCACGAGGACACCGACCAGATCCTCACCTTCGTCTCCGGCACCGGCGAGGCCCGGGTGGCCGGCGAGACCAGGGCGGTGGCCCAGGGTGACCTGGTGGTGGTGCCGGCCGGCACGAAGCACAACTTCGTCAACACCGGCCCCAACCCGCTGGTGCTCTACACCGTCTACGGCCCGGCGGAGCACGCCGACCAGGCGGTGCACCGGACCAAGGAGGAGGCCGACGCCGCCGAGGAAGCCGGCCAGGACCAGCCGCCGACCTCCTGACCCGAGCCCGAGGCTGACCGGCGGGGAACGGGGTATGCGGGGGCGGTGTCCGCGCCGCTGCACACCGATACCCCGATCTCCGACTACGGGTTCCTCTCCGACTGCCGGTCGGCCGCACTGGTCGGCCGGGGCGGCTCGGTCGACTGGTGGTGCCCGGCCCGGTTCGACAGTCCCTCGGTCTTCGGTCGGCTGCTCGACCCGGACGCCGGGCACTGGCTGCTCGCTCCGGCCGGACGGGGACGGCCCGACCACCGGACCGAACGGGACTACCTGTCGGGCACGCTGGTGCTGCGTACCGTGCACCACACCGACGACGGAAGCGTGGCGGTCACCGACGCGCTCGCCCTCGAACCGGGGGCGCGCGGCCACGACCTCGGGCAACGCTCGCCAGCGGTGTTGCTCCGGGTGGTCGAGGGGCTCACCGGCACCGTACGGATGCGCAGCGAGTTCGTACCCCGGCCCGAGTACGGCCTGCTGGCGCCGTACGTGCACCACCGGGGGGACAGGATCGTGGCGGCCGCCGGCCCGGCGACGCTGACCCTGAGCGCACCGGTGTCGGTGCACTGCGAGCAGGGCCACGCCACCGCCGAGTTCGACGTCGACGCCGGCCAGGTGGTCGAGTTCGAACTGGCCTACACGCCGGAGTACGGCCAGACGGTGCCACCGGTCGATCCCGCCCGACGGGTGAGCGTCGCCGACACCACGCGGGCCTGGTGTTCGCTCGGCGCGGTGCACAGCTACGAGGGGCGGTACGCCGACCAGGTACGGCGCAGCGCGCTGGTGTTGCAGGGGTTGACGTACGTGCCGAGCGGAACCCTGGTGGCCGCCGCCACGACCTCGCTGCCGGAGGACCCCGGCGGCAGCCGGAACTACGACTACCGGTACGCCTGGCTGCGCGACTTCGCGTTCACCATGCACGCCCTCTGGGTCGCCGCCTGCCCGGACGAGACGTCCCGGCTGTTCGCCTGGGCGGCCCGTTCCGCCGGCCGGATCGGCACCGGCCCGATCCAGATCATGTACGGCGTCGAGGGCGAACGGGACCTGACCGAGCACTCGTTGGCACACCTGCGCGGGTACGCGAACAGCCGCCCGGTCCGGGTCGGTAACGACGCCTGGGGGCAGCGCCAGCTCGACGTACCGGGCGAGATCTTCGGCGCCGCGAAACGGCTCAGCGACCAGCTCGGCGACTTCGACGAGGAGTTGCGGGCGATGCTGATCGACCTGGCCGAGGGGGTGGCGGGCAGTTGGCGGGAGCCGGACTGCGGCATGTGGGAGGAGCGCGGCACCGAGCGGCAGTACCTGTCGTCGAAGGTGATGGCCTGGATGGCGCTGGACCGGGCGGTGCAGCTGGCACCCAGGCTCGGTACGCACGGACAGGCGCAGGTCAGCCGCTGGTCCGCGATCCGCGACGAGATCCGGGCGATGGTGCTGGCCGAGGGCTGGAACGAGCGCCTCGGCGCGTACGTCGGGGTGATCGGCACCGACGAGCTGGACGCCTCCGCGCTGATCATGCCGTTGGCGAAGTTCCTGCCGGCGACCGATCCCCGGATGCGTTCGACGATCGAGGCGGTCGAGAGCCGGCTCGGTGCCGACGGGCTGATCCGGCGCTGGTCGGGTGACCCGGCCAGCTTCGTGCTCTGCACATTCTGGCTGGTGGAGTGCCTGGACCTGCTCGGCGAGCGGGACCGGGCCGAGACGCTGTTCGAACGTACCCTGGCCCGGAGCAACGACCTGGGACTCTTCGCCGAACAGATCGACCCCGCCAGCGGCCAGCATCTCGGCAACACCCCGCAGGCACTCTCCCACGTAGGCCTGATAAACGCCGCCTGGCAACTAACCCAACCCGCACCCCCGTCCCACAGGTAAGGCCCCTCATGTAGAGAAAGAGTGGCTACCCCCGAAGGAATAGCCACTCTTTCTCTACAAGAGCGCGGCCGGTGAGCGCGCGGGTCAGGCGGGGACCGCGTCGAGCGCGCGGTTGAAGTGGCGGTGGGCGGCTACCGCCTCGACGAAGGAGGTCACGAAGTCGTCCCCGGCCGGTCCGGCGGCCGACTGTACGACCACCCCGGCCGCCCGGCCCACGCCGCTGCGGTCCGGTACCGGTGCGGTCAGGCCGGCCTGGTTGAACACCGCCAGCCCGCCGCCGAGGATGCCGATCGGCTTGGCGTGCTTGTACGCCTCGGCGACGAAGTGGACCGCGTACCCGTCCCCGGCCAGCGCCAGCGCGGCATCCTCGCCGGCCGGGAGGACCACCGCGTCGTAGAGGACCGAGGCGACGGTGGTCATCGCCCGGGTGACCGGCAGGGCGCCGCCGTCGGCGGTGGTCACGTTCCCGTCGACCGGGGCGAGCAGCTCGACCGTGGCACCGAGCCGGGTCAGTGCCTGCTCCAGCACGGTGACGCTCTGTCGGTCCACCCCGTCGGTGACCAGGACCGCGATCTTTCGGCCGAGGATCGTCTCCCGGGCCGTGTCGGCCTGGCTGAGCGCAGGGGAGCGGCGGCCGTGGTTCTCGCCCTCCGGTTCCGGTACGGGCACCCCGATCCCGGCGGCGACGGCGGCGGCCAGCCGGTGGTCGATCCGGTTGAGGTGCGACACCATCAGCGCCCGGATCCGGGGCCGGGTGACCTTGCCCAGCTCGAACCGGTACGCGGCCACGATGTGCTGCCGCTCCCAGTCGGACATGCTGTTCCAGAAGAGGGTGGCCTGGCCGTAGTGGTCGGCGAAGGTGGCGCTGCGGCGGCGTTCCTTCGGCCCGTCGACCCGTTCCGGGTAGTGGACGAACGGCTGCGCGTCCGGCCCGGCGATCAGCGGTCCCTCGTCGCCGATCGAGTGCGGGTGGTAGTTCGCCGGCCCGCGCCGGATGGTCTGCTGGTGGAAGCCGTCCTGCTGGTGGTTCGCCACCGGGGCGACCGGCAGGTTGATCGGGATCTGGGCGAAGTTCGGGCCGCCGAGGCGGGTGAGCTGGGTGTCGAGGTAGGAGAAGAGCCGGGCCTGCAACAGCGGGTCGTCGGTGAAGTCGATGCCCGGCACCACGTTGCCGATGCAGAACGCCACCTGCTCGGTCTCGGCGAAGAAGTTCTCCGGGTTGCGGTCGAGCACCATCCGCCCGACCGGGGTCACCGGCACCACCTCCTCCGGGATGATCTTCGTCGGGTCGAGCAGGTCGATGTCGTCGAAGGCGAACTCCTGGTCCTCGGGGATGAACTGCATGCCGAGCTCGTACTCCGGGAAGTTGCCGGCCTCGATCGCCTCCCACAGGTCCCGGCGGTTGAAGTCCGGGTCCTTGCCGGCGATCTTCTGCGCCTCGTCCCAGACCAGCGAGTGGGTGCCGAGCACCGGGGTCCAGTGGAACTTCACGAACGTCGCCCGGCCGGCGGCGTTCACCAGCCGGAACGTGTGTACGCCGAACCCCTGCATGGTGCGGAAACTACGCGGGATGGCCCGGTCGGACATCAGCCAGATGACGTGGTGCATCGTCTCCGGTTGCAGCGACACGAAGTCCCAGAAGGTGTCGTGCGCGGAGGCGGCCTGCGGCATCTCGTGCTGTGGCTCCGGCTTCAGCGCGTGCACCAGGTCCGGGAACTTGATCCCGTCCTGGATGAAGAAGACCGGCATGTTGTTGCCGACCAGGTCGAAGTTGCCCTGCCCGGTGTAGAACTTGGTGGCGAAGCCGCGTACGTCGCGCGGGGTGTCCGACGAGCCACGGGATCCCTGCACGGTGGAGAACCGGACGAACACCGGCGTACGCGCCGACGGGTCGTGCAGGAAGGTGGCGGCGGTCCGGTCGGCCAGCGACTCGTACACCTGGAAGTAGCCGTGCGCGCCCGACCCGCGCGCGTGCACCACCCGCTCCGGGATCCGCTCGTGGTCGAAGCGCATGATCTTCTCGCGCAGGTGGAAGTCCTCCAGGAGGCTCGGCCCCCGCGCCCCGGCCCGCAGCGAGTTGTCCGTGTCCGACACCCGGATGCCCTGGTCGGTGGTGAGGTATCCGGAGAGCGGGTCGACCTGGGCGCCGGCCAGTTGTCGGGACTTGGTGGTGGGTTCGGGGTGCGGTGGCGTGGTCATCGCGGATCCTCCCGAGGCGAGGGTAGTTTGTCCCGAATCAGGGCAAGCTGCGTGCTTACCGCGATTCTGCGCCGACGAAGCGCGCCCCGGGCGGTTTCAAGCAGTTTCGGAGTGTTACGGGCGGGGCAGCACCGGCAGGTTGTCGGCCTCGACCGTCTCCGGGTACTTCAGCCCGGCGCCGGTGTTGAGCACCACCACCCGCTCGTCGCCCCGGATCCAGCCACCGGCCCGCAGCTGCTTCGCCGCAGTCAGGCAGGCGGCGCCCTCGGGGCAGAGCAGCAGCCCCTCACGGGCCCCGAACTCGCGCAGGTCGGCCAGGATGTCCTCGTCCCGTACGGCGATCGCGGTGCCCGCCGTGTCCCGCAGCGCGTCCAGGATCAGCTCGTCACCCAGCGGCGCCGGTACGGTGATGCCGAACGCCACCGTCTGCGCGTCGACCCAGGGCTCGGCCCGCCGGGCGCCCGAGCCGAAGGCCCGCACGATCGGGGCACAGCCGGTCGACTGGACCGCCACCAGCCGGGGGAACCGGTCCCCGATCCAGCCGAGCTGGCGCATCTCGTGCAGCGCCTTGTGGATGCCGATCAGCCCGACCCCGCCCCCGGTCGGGTAGAGGATCACGTCCGGCACCTGCCAGCCGAGCTGCTCGACGATCTCGTACCCCATGGTCTTCTTGCCTTCGAGCCGGTACGGCTCCTTCAGCGTGCTCGCGTCGAAGATCGGACCCTCCGGCGAGTCCGCCGACGCGGCGATCAACCCGGCGATGTAGCGCCCGGCGTCGTTGATCAGGCCGTCGATCAGGTGCAGGTCGGCGCCGGCGGCGATCACCTCGCGCCGGGTGATGGTCGGCGCCGCGACCGGCATCGCGATGGTCGCGCCGAGCCCTGCGCGGGCGGCGTAGGTGGCCCAGGCGGCACCCGCGTTGCCGTTGGTCGGCATCGCCACCCGGCGGATCCCGAGCTCCCTGGCCCGGCTGACGCCGACGGCCGCACCGCGCGCCTTGAACGAACCGGTGGGGATCAGCCCCTCGTCCTTGATCAACAGACCGGGCAGGCCGATGCCGGCGCCGTAGCGGGGGGCCGCCAGCATCGGCGTCCACCCCTCGCCCAGGGTGGTCACGTTCGCCTCGTCGGCAACCGGCAGCAACTCCCGGTAACGCCACAGGTCGGCCGGTCGGCCGGCGATCTCGGTCGGCTTGACCACGGCGGCCACCGCGTCCAGGTCGTAGCGGGCCAGCAGCGGCGAGCCGCAGGAGCAGAGGTTCTGCGGCCGGTCGGCCTCGGCGGTGTCGCCGCAGCGCGGGCACTCCAGGTGGGTCAGGTACACCGTTCTCCTCGGGTGGTCCGTGCGGCGGGACGGCCCGGAGCGGGCGTCCGCGCCGGGCCGCCGTCCGAAGATCAGAAACTGTACGCCGGTCGGCTGACCGTCGTGCGCGGACGTCCGGAGCCGTCCGAACCGTGATCGGCACCGGTATTGTCCCCCTGGGCGGGTGACCGGCGTGCATGGTCCCGGCCGCTACGGGTAGGAGATCACCATGACCTCATCTGTGGACCAACCCACCGTCGCCCTCCCCGGCGACGTGGCGATGCCGCTGGTCGGGTTCGGCACCTGGCAGGCCACCGGTACGGCCGGCTACGAGTCGGTCCGGGCCGCGCTGGAGATCGGCTACCGGCACATCGACACCGCCACCGCGTACGGCAACGAGGACGAGGTGGGACGGGCGCTGCGGGACAGCGGGGTGCCGCGCGAGGAGGTCTTCCTCACCACCAAGCTCCCGCCCGAACACGCCGGCAACGAGCGTCGTACGTTGGCCGCCAGCCTGACCGCCCTCGGCACCGACTACGTCGACCTGTGGCTGATCCACTGGCCGCCGCAGCGTGGTGGCGGGCTCGACGTCTGGCGGGAGTTCCTCGCCGTACGCAACGAGGGGCTGGCCCGCGCGGTCGGTGTGAGCAACTACAGCACCACCCAGCTCGACGTGCTGATCCAGGCGACCGAGGAGGCGCCGGCGGTGAACCAGATCCGCTGGGGCCCGTCGCTGTACGACCCGGACCGGGTGGCCGAGAACCGACAGCGCGGGGTGGTGCTGGAGGGGTACAGCCCGTTCAAGACCACCGACCTGAACCACCCGGTGCTGGTCGAGATCGCCGCCGCGCACGGCGTCACCACCAGCCAGGTGGTGCTCCGCTGGCACGTCGACCACGGGGTGGTGGTGATCCCGAAGTCGGTGACGGCGGAGCGGATCCGGGGCAACTTCGACGTGTTCGGCTTCTCGCTCGACGAGGACGAACTGCGCCGGATCGACGGCCTGGCCGGCTGACCACGAAGCGGGGGTACGGCCCCCCGTTTGTCCGGATAGTTTGCTCCATCTAAGCAACATGCGGTACGATCGGTCCGTTTTCGTCGTAACCGCCCCTTAAGCGCCTTCGTTACAAGGATCGGGTTCCAGCGGTTCCTTCTCGGCTGTCGGGAAGAGCTGGCGTGATCTTGAGACGAGGCGAATGGTGCGTCCTTTCTGGCGGAACACATCTACAGCGGTGCTGACCCTGGCGGTCACCGGAGCGGCGACGCTCGGGCTGGCAACGCCGGCCCTCGCGGCGGCTGGCGACGCGAGCGCCCGAGGGGTCGTGGTCGACCTCGACGCCGAGGTGCTCGGCGTTCCGGTGATCAGCGCGGGCCGCACGATCGGCACGGCAGTCGCGCCGGTCGGTTTCGGTACGGACAGCGAAACGGCCGTCCCGATCGTCCTGCCGGGCGCGGTCGGCGTGGTGGCCGGCGGCACGGTGGACGTCAGCGCCACCCGCGCCCCCGGTATCTCCCTGGTATCGAGCACGATCAACGGGCTCTCGCTCGGCATCCTCGGCATCAGTGCGATCACCGCCGAGGAGATCTCCGCGGACGTGACCTGTCCGGCCGTCGGCGCCCAGACCGCCGAAACCGTGGTGACCGGACTGGAGGTGTTCGGCGTGCCGGTCGTCCTGGTCGCCAACGCGCCGGCTGTCACCAGGAGTTCCCCCGTCGTCGTCCCCGGCGTGGTCGGCGCGGCCCTCAACATCACGTTGACCCGGATCGAGACGGTCACCGCGGGCGGGGCCACCGCCACCGGTGTGCTCGCCACGATCACACTCACCGGCACGGTGGTCGTGCCGATCAACATCGCCGTGGGCAGCGTGATCCTGGCCGAGGCCACCTGTGAGCGGGCGTTGCCCGCGGCGGCGCCGACCGCCGCCACGATCAACCCCAACTCCGGACCGCAGTCCGGCGGGCAGCAGGTCACCATCACCGGCACCAACTTCGTCCCCGGTGCCACCACCGTGCTCTTCGACGGCGTACCGGCGACCAACGTCGTCGTCGCCCCCGCCGGCACCTCGCTGACCGCGACCACCCCGGCCGGCGAGGTCGGACCGGCGTCGGTCGTCGTCGGCACCACGAGCGGGGACTCCGACTCACTGGCGTACACGTACATCGCCGACGGCAGCGACGCGGTCATCACCAGCCTGGCCCCGACCACCGGCCCCACCGCCGGCGGCACGACGGTCACCATCATCGGCAGTGGGTTCGAGGGCGTCACCGGAGTGACCTTCGACGGCACTCCGGGCACCGGCTTCACCGTGAACCCGGCAGCCACCGAGATCACCGTGGTGACCCCGAGCAACGCGGCGGGACCGTCCGTGGTGAACCTGGTCTTCCCGGCCGGTACGGCGCTCGCACCGGTCTTCGCCTTCGTCGCGCCGACGATCGCCGACGTCGTACCCGACACCGGCTCGACCTCGGGCGGCACCAGCGTGACGATCACCGGCACCGGCTTCACCGGCGCCACCGGGGTGACCTTCGGCGGCAACCTCGGCACCAACCTGGTGGTGAGCCCGGACGGCACCTCGCTGACCGTCACCACCCCGGTCGGACCGGTCGGACCGGTTGACGTGGCCGTGCTCCTGCCCGGCCCGGACGCCACCGCACCGGACGGCTTCACCTACGTGCTGGCCGCGCCGACCATCAGCGACCTCGACCCGAACCAGGGCCCGGCCGCAGGTGGCACCACCGTCAGGGTCAACGGCAGCGGCTTCGTGCCGGGCGCGACCATCGTCAACATCTGCGAGCGGTCCATCGCGGCCACCTCGGTCACGGTCAGCCCGGACGGCCTGTCGCTGACCTTCGTGACCCCGCCCTGCGCGAGCGGGAACACCACGGTCAGCGTCACCACCGACGCGGGCAGCTCCAACGGGCTGACCTTCCGCTACATCCCGGGTGGCCTGCCGGTCACCGGTGCCCCGGCGGGCACCCTGTTCGCCGTCGCGACACTGCTGATCGGTGCCGGTGCTGTCGCACTGATGCTGATCCGCCGCCGTACGCGGCTCTCCTTCACCGCCTGATCCGGCGACAGCCGATCCGGGCTCCGGGGCACCTGCCCCGGAGCCCGGCTTCGTTCGAGGCGGCACGGGGTGCGGCTCTAGGGTGGTCGGGTGGCGACGTATCGGATTGGTGAGGCGGCCGAACTGCTCGGGGTCAGCGTGGACACGGTCCGGCGCTGGGTGGACGCGGGCCGGCTCGCCGCGACCCGGGACGAGCACGGTCACCGGACGATCGCCGGCACCGACCTGGCCGGTTTCGCCCGGTCACTGGCGGAGACACCCGACGGCGGCACCGGCCGCTCCTCGGCCCGCAACCGGCTGCGCGGAATCGTGACCGCGGTGAGTCGGGACTCGGTCATGGCGCAGGTCGACATCCAGGCCGGACCGTTCCGGGTGGTGTCGCTGATGAGCCGCGAAGCCGTCGACGAACTCGGGCTGGACGTGGGGTCGACGGCGGTCGCCGTGATCAAGTCGACCACCGTGGTGGTCGAGCGCGCCTGACCGGTCGAGCGGGTCCGGCCGGTCCGGGCGGCGATCCGGACCGATCGGGTACGCCGTTGCGTCCGAATTGGACAGTGGTGTCACACCACCCGGAAGTGACCATACCGGGGCGCGTTGTCGAAGGGGTGCCGCCACCCGCTCCCCACCTCCTCGGCCTCCCCGCTCACGAGGCGCTTCGACTACGCAGAGTGTTGTTCCTGGGTTCATTGAGCAACGTTGTCTCACGGCCCTGACCTGGTGTATTACCAATCTGGACGGCCGCACTGTCAATTCCGTGACTAACAGCCAGTATGTGTAACGCCGCGCCGCGTTGCCCGTGGATTTTCTCGCCGTTCTAGGGCAAAGTGGCGTCACCCACAGACCGAACCACCCGACCTGCGCCCTGACCGGTGGCACAGCGGGCCGGGTGAAGCGGACGGGTGGGACAGGGACCTGGGGTGGAGCCATGGGGAGGCGCACAGATGAACAATGACGTGGACCGCGGCGGCGCCGTGCCGCCGCTGTGGGGGCACTACAGCGAATCGGAGCCCGATTTCGCCACCTGCCTGCTTTACCTGGACTGCGGTGACGAACCGTCGCGCAGTCTCGCGCTGCTGGAGCACTGGTACGACGAGGCGTGCCGGCTGCTGCTGCCGTTCGTGCAGCCGGAGGGTGCGCCGGAACCGTGGCTGTCGCTCAGCGCGTACGAGCAGCACCCGGACGGGCGGGCCCGGCGTCGCCGGCCGCAGCGCTGGCGGGACGGGCTGACCGAGGGGCTCTACCAGCTCTCGGCGCACTGGGCGGACGTCGACCCGGCGGCGGTCGCCTCCGAGCTCGAACTCTACGTATTCCGCTACGCCCACCAGCGGCACCTCAAACTGCAGGTGTCGGTGGGGTTCGAAGGGCGTCCGGGGCGGCTGGCGCAGGTGCTTCCGGCGCTGGTCGAGCTGACCCGCCGGGTCGGCGACGTGGCCAACCCCGCGTACGGCGAGATCGTCATCAACGCCGGCACGATCGCGCCGGCCACCCTGCTCGACTCGGTGCTCGCCCGACCGGTCGAGGAGTCGGCCCAGGCCAGCCGGGGTTACCTGCGCGGCTACGAGTGGGTGACCCTCTGCCCGGAGGAACTGCTGGCCCGGCTGGGCGGCGTCGCCGCGCTGCGGGACACCGGCGCGTTCGTCGAGGTCGTGCCGCTGTCGTACGGCGGAGCGTTGCTGCGGGCGACGTACTCGCCGGCCGACTACCGGGGTGACCGGGTCCGGGCCGTCTTCCAGGCGCTGGCCCCGGTGCTGCCGCCCGGTCAACCCCGCGACCTGCCGGCCGATCTGCCGAGCCAGGACCTGAGCCGGGTGGTCTTCGCCGACGCCGGGTACCCGTACGGGGCGCTGGACCTCGGTGCCGCCCTGCCGCCGAAGGACACCGCCGCGCCGGTTCCCGCCCGAGGGCAGCAGCCGGTGCAGGCGATGGCGCCGCAGGGCTGGTCCGGCTTTGGCACCCCCGGCGGCACCGCACCGGCGCACCGCGACTACTGAGCCCCTGGTCGTCCGGGTTTCGCGTACGTGTCCCGGGCGACCAGGGGCCGGTGGTCCGTTCAGTGTCAGGCGCGGGTGCAGGCCGTGCCGTTCAGGGTGAACGTGGTCGGCGCGGTGTAGCCGCCGCCGTGGGTGCCCTGGTAGCCGAAGGCGACCGTGGCACCGGGGGCGATGGTGCCGTTGTGGCCGATATTCCGGGCGGTGACCGCTGAACCGCTCTGTGTCACGGTGGCGTTCCAGGAGCTGGTCACCTGCTGTCCGGAGGGCAGGTTGTAGGCGAGCGTCCAGCCGTTGACCGGGCTGGACCCGGTGTTGGTGACACTGACGTCGGCGGTGAACCCGTTCGACCAGGCGTTCGAGGTGTAACCGACCCGGCAGCCACCCGTACCCGGGTTCGTCGGCGGCGTGGTCGGCGGGTTCGTCGGCGGGGTGCCGCTGTTGACGGCTGCGGCGAACGAGGTGACGCCGAGCCCGGCCCCGCCCTGCCACGGTTCGAAACCGGCCTGGATGCTGGTCAGGTACCAGGAGTTGGTGATCGCGCCCCGGTTACGCACGTCGTTGATGAAGTCGAGCACGCTGAAGTTCCAGGCGGTGATCGGCGACGGGGCGACGTACGAGATCACGTTGTTGCCGCCGTTGTTGCCGGTCCACACCTCCCAGCTGCGCCCACCGACGGTCGCACTGCCGGTACGCGATCCGATCGGCTGGATCGAGCCCTGCCGGTTGAACCAGATCATGATCTCCATCTGGTTCACGCCGGTGGTCTTCGGTGTCGGATCCAGCCAGATGTCGTACGACGCGTTGTACGTCGCGCCGCTGACGTACGTGTAGTTGATGCTGCTGGTGGCGCTGCTGATCCGGCTGACCTGGATCGGCAGGTTGGTGCCCGGGGAGCAGTTGCCGTAGTGGCAGCCGAGATAGACCGACGGGTACGACACCGGGGCGCCGTTGGTCGGTGCCGAGCCCTGCTGGCTCAGTACCGAGAAGCCGGTCGAGGTGACGTTGATGCACTGCTGGGCGGTGGTGCCCCAGCGGTTGTTCTGGACCACGTAGCGGCTCTGGATGGTGGTGCTGCCGTACTGCTCGCAGATCTGGGTGTCGGCCTGGGCGGGGCCGGCGACCACGATGGCGACGAGCGAACCCGCGGCGAGCAGGCCGGTCGCCGCGATGGCGCGGACGGTTCTCATGGAAGCTCCTTGGACGGTGGGTGGCCGTGGAGTGTGTCCCAACTGCCGTGCACTCCCCGCCAAAAGCGCCGGGAGCGCTCCCATCATCACCCAACACATTCACCCCCGTCAAAGCCTCACCCGCCCACCACCCCCCACCACCCCCCACCGCGCCTTCCCGCGTCCCCGTTGATCTAGGGCAAATGGGGGTGATCGGAGATCGACAAGCCACCATCCGCCCTAGATCGACGGGGAGGGTTGGGGCGAGGGCGAGAGCGGGGGTGGGGGTGGGGGTGGGGGTGGGGGTGGGGGTGGGTTAGAGGGTGGGGAGGAGGGGGCGGGCGGCTCGGATCTGGGTGAGGGTGGTGGTGAGGGCGGTGACGATTCGCGGTTCGCTGGTGGCGTCCAGACGGGTGGTCGGGATGGAGAGGCTGATCGCGTCGGTGGCGGGGGCCTGGAGCGGTACGGCCATCGCGAAGCAGACGATGCCGTCGGTGTTCTCCTCCCGGTCCACCGCGTACCCACGGGCCCGGATGGTCGCCAGCTCGTCGTGCAGCGCGTCCGGATCGATGATGGTCTGCCGGGTCAGCGCCGCGAGCGGCCAGTGCAGCAGCCGGTCGACCGCCTCGTCGGCCCGCTCGGCGAGCAGCACCTTGCCCAGCGCGGTGGCGTGCGCCGGCAGGTGTCGACCGATCGCGCTGTAGAGCCGCAGCGGGTGCACCGACTCGCGCTTGGCCAGGTAGACCACGTGCGGCCCGTCGAGCCGGCCGAGGTGCACCGTCTCGCCGAACTCGGCGGCGAGCTGGTCGAGGACCCCGCTGAGCAGTCCGGTGACGGTGTCCGTCTCCAGGTAGGCGGCGCCCACCTGAAGGGCGCGTACGCCCAGCCCGAACCGGGTGCCGGTGACGTCCGCCTCGACCCAGCCGCGCTGGATCATCGTGCGCAGGATGCCGTGCAGGCTGCTCTTCGGAATGCTCAGCGCGCGGGCCAGGTCGCCGAGCGAGCGCGGGCCGGAGCCGTCGGCCAGCGCCTCCAGCACGTCCAGGGTCCGCCCGGCCGACTTCACCGGCTGGAAAGCCTCGCCCCTGGCCACCTCACCCCCGGCTGTCTCGGCCCTGGCTGTCTCGGCCCCGGCTGTCTCGGCCCGGGGGGTCTCACCTCCGGGCGCGTCGATGTCGCTGGTCGCGTCGGCGGTGCTCGTCATGGCGGCCACTCTAGACCGCTTGACACCCGCAACGGCCACAGTAGGGTCACGTATGTGACTAGCGTTCATCATTCTGAACAATCATCGGACCCGGCGAGGAGCACGGCGACGCCTGCTGGCGGTGCCGACGGGCGGCACTCGGTCCCGTCGGCCATCGCGGCCGGGCGGATCCTGCCCGTGGTGGTGCTCGAAGACGCCGCGGCGGCCGTCCCGCTCGCCGCCGCGCTGACCGCCGGTGGCCTGCACACCGTCGAGGTGACCTTCCGCACCGACGCCGCCGCCGAGGCAATCGCGCTCATGTCCGAGCGGCCGGACCTGCTGGTCGGCGCCGGCACCGTACTCACCCCGGCGCAGGTCGACCGGGCGGTCGAGGCGGGGGCCCGGTTCGTGGTCAGCCCCGGCTTCGGGCCCGCCGTGGTCCGGCACTGCCAGGAACTGGGCGTACCGGTGTTCCCCGGTGCGGCCACCGCGACCGAGATCCAGTTCGCGCTCGACGCCGGGCTGGACACGGTGAAGTTCTTTCCGGCCGAGCAGCTCGGCGGGCTGAACATGATCAAGGCGCTGGCCGCGCCGTTCCGCTCGGTCCGGTTCATTCCGACCGGCGGGGTGAACACCACCAACCTGCCCGACTACCTCGCCCACCCGGCGGTGCTCGCGGTCGGCGGGACCTGGATGGTCGCCCCGGCCCTGCTCGCCGCCGGCCGCTGGGACGAGGTCACCCGGCTGACCGCCGCCGCCGTCACCGCCGCCCGCGCCGCCACCGCCGGTAGCGACGGGGCGCACGCCATCGCCACTGCCGGTAGCCCCGGCACGAAGGGCGCCGCCACCGCACAGGCCGCCGCCGGCACCGCCACCGGGAGTCAGGTGTGAGTGTGATCGAGCTTCGTCCCGCCGACCGGTGCCGCTACGACCTGGTGTCGCTCGGCGAGATCATGCTGCGACTCGACCCCGGTGAGGGACGGGTGCGCACCGCCCGAAACTTCCGCGCCTGGGAGGGCGGCGGGGAGTACAACGTCGCCCGGGGGCTGCGCCGCTGCTTCGGACTGCGTACCGCCGTGGTCACCGCGTTCGCCGACAACGAGGTCGGCCGGCTGCTGGAGGACCTGGTCCTGACCGGCGGCGTGGACACCGCACTGATCAAGTGGATGCCGTACGACGGGATCGGGCGCACCGTCCGCAACGGACTCAACTTCACCGAGCGGGGCTTCGGCGTACGCGGCGCGGTCGGCACCTCGGACCGGGGCCACACCGCCGCCAGCCAACTCCGTGCCGACGACGTCGACTGGGACCACCTCTTCGGCACGCTGGGCGTGCGCTGGCTGCACACCGGCGGCATCTACGCCGCCCTCTCCGAGACCACCCCGGAGACCATCGAGGCGGCGATGTCCGCCGCGCGCCGGCACGGGACGGTCATCTCGTACGACCTCAACTACCGGCCCAGCCTCTGGCAGGCGGTCGGCGGGCAGGCGCGGGCCCAGGAGGTCAACCGCCGGCTGGCCCGGTACGTCGACGTGATGATCGGCAACGAGGAGGACTTCACCGCGTCGCTCGGCTTCGAGGTGCCCGGCACCGACGAGTCCCTGGCCGACCTGGACGCGGCGAACTTCCGCCGCATGATCGAGGCGGTGACCAAGGAGTACGCCAACTTCCGGGTGGTCGCCACCACCCTGCGTACGGTGCGTAGCGCCACGGTCAACGACTGGGGTGCGGTGGCCTGGTCCGCCGACTCGGGATTCGTCGAGGCGACCCACCGGGCGGGCCTGGAGATCCTGGACCGGGTCGGCGGCGGTGACAGCTTCGCCTCGGGTCTGGTCTACGGGCTGATGGAGCACGGTGACCTCGCCCTCGCGGTCGAGTACGGCGCCGCGCACGGCGCCCTGGCCATGACCACCCCCGGTGACACCTCGATGGCCAGTCGGAAGGAGGTGGAGGCCCTGATGAGGGGTGCCGGAGCGCGGGTGCAGCGCTGATAATCGAAAGCGGGGAGGGCCGGAGCGCCACCCGCGTGGTGCTATCGGTGAGCGGTCGCGCGGAGTAGCGTCTTGGCTTCAACGCGTGCCGAGACCCCTCCCGGAGGCGTCACCAACATGCTCGGTTCCACCCTGCGCATCCTCATCGTCGGCGGAGGCATTGCCGGTCTGGCGACTGCCCGTGCCCTCCGGCTCGCCGGTTTCCGACCGGAGGTGACCGAGTGGCAGTCCGCGCCGATGTCCATCGCGGGCGGCATCTACCTGCAGGGTAATGCCGCCCGCGTACTGCGTGAGCTGGGACTGGACAGCCCGGTCCGGCCACTGGGCCAGGTGATCGGGCGGCAGCGGTTTCTCGACGTGCGCGGGCGACGGCTGTGCGAGGTCGACCTCGGCCTGCTCTGGGCCGGGGTGGGGGAGTGCCGGGCGCTGCCCCGCGCCGAACTGCACCAGGTTCTGCTGACCGCCGCCGGTGGCGAGGTCCGGTACGCCACCGGGATCAGCTCGCTGGATCTGTCCCGGGACGCCGTCACGGTCACCTTCGACGACGGCCGCCACGGCGAGTACGACCTGGTGATCGGGGCCGATGGCCGGCACTCGACGGTGCGGAGGATGGCCGCGCTCGGCGGTCCGGCCCGGCCGGTCGGCCAGGTCGTCTACCGCAGCGTGGTGACCGGTGGCCCCCGGGTCACCGACTGGACCGGGCTGCTCGGCCACCACTCCGCGTTCGTGGTGGTGCCGATGGGCGCCGGTCGGCTGCACTGCTACGCCGACGAGACCTGCGCCGAGATGCCGGACGACCCGGTGGCCCGACTGCGGGAACGCTTCGCCGAGTACGGCGGCCCGGTGCCGGCCGTGCTCGACGCGATCCGCTCGGTGCGGGTCGGGATGAGCGACGAGGTCGAGTTGGGACGCTGGTCGCGCGGGCGGGTGCTGCTGGTCGGTGACGCCGCTCACGCCACCGCGCCGACCCTGGCCCAGGGTGCCGCGATGGCAATGGAGGACGCCCTGGTGCTGGCCCGTGCACTCACCGTGGCGGAGACCGTGACCGAGGCGCTGGACCGGTACGAGAGTCGTCGGCGCCCCCGTACGAAATGGGTGCTGGACCGGACCCGCGACCGGGACCGGACCAGGGACGTGCCGCCGCCGCTGCGCGATCCGTTGCTGCGCGGACGCGGCGCCCGGATCTTTGCCGAGCACTACCGGTTACTACTCGATCAGGCGTAACCGCGTACCGCGACGTCGGCCGAACGGCGGACGCCGGTGGACCACCCCGACGGCGCGTCCGGCCACCCGGCGCCGGAGCCGCCGCTGCTGGGGACTATTCTCGCCTCCGAGATACGGCCAACAGAGAATCAACAGCGCGTGCGGATCAGATCTGTGGGCGCAGTGGGACTAACGAGAACCGGAGGCCACTCGTGACCACCGTCGCACCGAAGCCGATCGTGACCCGGCCCTGGCCGGTCCGCCAGCCGGTAAAGGGTTCGGCCATCGCGCGGCTGCTGCGTACGACGGACGCGAAGCAGATCGGGATCATGTACATGATCACGGCTTTCGCGTTCTTCATGATCGGCGGCCTGATGGCGCTGCTCATGCGCGCCGAGCTGGCCCGGCCGGGCCTGCAGTTCCTGTCGGCCGAGCAGTACAACCAGCTCTTCACCATGCACGGCACGATCATGCTGCTGTTCTTCGCGACGCCGATCGTGTTCGCGTTCGCGAACTACGTGGTGCCGTTGCAGATCGGCGCACCGGACGTGTCGTTCCCCCGGTTGAACAGCTTCGCCTACTGGCTCTACCTGTTCGGCGGAACGATGGCGCTCGGCGGCTTCGTGAGCCCCGGCGGCGCGGCCGACTTCGGCTGGTTCGCCTACGCGCCGCTGAGCAGTGTGGAGAACTCGCCGGGTGTCGGCGCCAACCTGTGGATCGTCGGTCTGGCCGTCTCCGGTCTGGGCACCATCCTCGGTGGCGTGAACATGATCACCACGATCCTCACGCTGCGTGCCCCCGGCATGACGATGTTCCGGATGTCGATCTTCACCTGGGCGATCCTGGTCACCAGCCTTCTGGTGATCATGGTCTTCCCGCTGCTGGCGGCGGCCCTGTTCGCGCTCGCCGCGGACCGGATCCTCGGCGCGCACGTCTTCGACGCGGCCACCGGTGGACCGATGCTCTGGCAGCATCTCTTCTGGTTCTTCGGCCATCCCGAGGTCTACATCGTCGCGCTGCCGTTCTTCGGCATCATCAGCGAGGTCATCCCGGTCTTCTCCCGCAAGCCGATGTTCGGCTACAAGGGCATGGTCGGCGCGATGATCGGCATCGCCGCGCTGTCGATGAGCGTCTGGGCGCACCACATGTTCGCCACCGGCCAGGTGCTGCTGCCGTTCTTCTCCTTCCTGAGCTTCCTCATCGCCGTACCGACCGGCATGAAGTTCTTCAACTGGATCGGCACCATGTGGCGGGGCCAGATCAGCTTCGAGGCGCCCATGCTCTGGGCGATCGGCTTCCTGGTCACGTTCCTCTTCGGCGGCCTCTCCGGCGTACTGCTGGCCAGCCCGCCGGTCGACTTCCACGTCTCCGACACGTACTTCGTGGTGGCGCACTTCCACTACGTACTCTTCGGCACCATCGTGTTCGCCGTCTTCGCCGGCATCTACTTCTGGTTCCCGAAGATGTTCGGCCGGATGCTGGACGAGCGGCTGGCCAAGGTGCACTTCTGGCTCACCATGGTCGGCTTCCACACCACCTTCCTGGTGCAGCACTGGCTCGGCGCCGAGGGCATGCCCCGCCGGTACGCCGACTACCTGCCCGGAGACGGCTTCACCACGCTGAACACGATCTCCACGATCGGCGCGTTCATCACCGGTATCTCGACGTTGCCGTTCATCTACAACGTCTGGAAGTCGTACAAGACCGGACCGGTGGTCGAGGTCGACGACCCGTGGGGTCACGGCAACTCGCTGGAGTGGGCCACCAGTTCGCCGCCGCCGCTGCGCAACTTCGACCGGATGCCCCGGATCCGCTCCGAGCGGCCGGCATTCGACCTCAAGTTCCCGGAGCTGGCCGCCGGCCACTCCCTGGCCGGTCCCCCCGAGGGCGGTGCCAAGCCCCTGACCAGCGAGTCCGACGGCGGCGCCAGCTACCAGGAGGACACCGCCACCAACGTCGACCGCCACTGACACACCGCACGAACGCCGAAGGGCGCCGCACCCCCAACAGGGTCCGGCGCCCTTCCGCGTGTCCCCCCACCCGCCCCCGCTGGGCGGGGAGAGGCCCGCAGATTCACTGAATGAGTGGGAATCCGAGGCGCGATTACCACTCATTCAGTGAAAGTGTGCGGATCTTGGAGGGGTTAAGGGGTGAGGGCGGGGGTGGGGACCGGGGGGTGGGACGGGCGGCGGCGGTGTAGGTGTAGGGGGAGGACGGTCAGGGCGATCAGCGCGCCGAGCAGGCCGGTCGCGGCGAAACCCCAGACCGGGGACGACGCGTCGATCACCGCACCGGCCAGCGGGGCGCCGAGCGCCACCCCGACGGTGATCGCCGAGCCGTGCAGGCCCATCGCCTCGCCCCGTACGCTCGCCGGGGCCAGCCGGCTGACCGCGTCCGCGGTGGCGGCCAGGGTCGGCGCGCAGAGTGCACCGGCCGGCAGCAGGAGGAGGCTGAGCAGCCACCACCGGCTGCCGCCGAGCCCGACCGGAATCGTGGCCAGACCCAGCAGGACGGTCAGCAGCAGGGGCGACACCGAGCGCGACAGCGCCCCGTACGCGAAGCCGCCGACCAACGAGTACGCGGCCCACACCGAGAGCACCGCACCGGTCCAGCCGACCTGGCCGTGCTCGCGCAGGATCGCCACCACGGAAACGTCCGTACCGCCGAGCACCAGTGTGCCGGCCGAACTGAGCGCGAGCAGCCCGACCAGGCGTCCGGTGAGCCACTCCCGCCGAGCGATCCGCACGGGTGGCGCGGTCGCCTCCTGCGCCGTGCGGGTCGGCGGGTCGAGCAGGAACAGGGTCACCCCGGACAGGACCATGCCGGCACCGATGGTGTAAATCGCGACCTCGGGCGACACGACGGTGGCCAGGAGCACGGCCAGCGCCGGCCCGGTCATGAAGGACACCTCGACCGACATCGAGTCCAGCGCGTACGCCTGCCGCCGCTGCGGCGGCGCGACCAGCGCCGCGATCGACTGCCGGACCACGGAGAAGACGGGAAGCGTGAGCAGACCGCCGAAGAGGACCGAGCCGAGCAGGACCGGGTAGGACAGGCTCGGCGCGGCGACCCAGAAGACCGCCGACGCGACCGTGGTGAGCAGCAGCACCGGCCGCAGGCCGCGCCGGTCGACCAACCGCCCCAGCATGGGTGCGCCCAGCGCCGAGCCGACCGTCATGACACCGCCGGCCGCCCCGGCGGCGGCGTAGCCGTGACCCAGGCCGACGACATGCAGCGTCAGCACCACGGCCGAGGCCGCCATCGGCACCCTGGCCAGGATCGACACCAGTAGCAGCGGCCTCAGTCCGGGCAGCGCGAGCACACTGCGGTAAGGCTTCAAATCCAGCACGGTCCGTACCTCCCGGACCATCTTGGCCCAGGGGCCGGACCCCGGCGCCACCGGGTTTCGGCCGAACGCCCCGCTCAGCTGCCCTGGAGCACCGGTTCACCCCGGAGGGTGATCCCCGCCTCGTCCAGCTCGACCAGCGTCGCCCGCGTGGTCTGCCGGCCCACCCCGGCGGTCAGGTCGAGCAGAACCGTGGTGGCGAAACCCTCCCGGGCGGCGTCGAGCGCGGTCGCCCGGACGCAGTGGTCGGTGGCGATGCCGACCACGTCGACCGCGTCGACATCGCGCCCGCGCAACCAGTCGGCCAGGCCCTCGCCGCTGTCGGACAAACCCTCGAACCCGGAGTACGCCGCCGCCTGTTCCCCCTTGCGGAAGACCTCCTCGATCGGGTCCGTACGCAGGTTCGGGTGGAAGTCCGCACCGGGCGTGCCGGCCACGCAGTGCTCCGGCCAGGAGTCCACGTAGTCCGCCGGCTCACCGAAGTGCGCGCCGGGATCCACGTGGTAGTCCTTGGTCGCCACGACGTGCTGCCACCGGTCCGGTTCGGACGCCAGGAGTTCGGAGATCCGTGCCGCGACCCCGGCGCCGCCACCGACGGCGAGCGAGCCGCCCTCGCAGAAGTCGTTCTGCACGTCGACGATGATCAGTGCTCTGCCCATCTGGCTCATGCCTTTCGCAACGGTCGCGGGTCAGCTCGTGGGAACCACGGTGACCGGGATGGTCGGGTCTCCGGCGGAGAGCTTGAGCCCCTCCCAGGGGATCGAGATGAGGCACTGCCGCAGATGCTCGCGGGACTCGACCAGGCCGGGCAGGTCCGCCGGCTCGCCCGCGATCACGTAACTGCGCTGGAGCAACCGGTCGTTGGGCCGGTGGTCGGGCACCCCCTGGGAGACCACGATCTCCTCGGTCGCCGTACCGGTCGGCTTGTGCCGGCGGATCGCGACCTTGCGGCCGCCGACGGTCGCCTTGTTCTCCGACCGCTTCACCACCGGTCGCCCGTCGACCTCGACCAGCTTGTAGACCAGCCCGGCGGTGGGCGCACCGGAGCCGGTGACCACCGCGGTACCGGCGCCGTACATGTCGACCGGTTCGGCGGCGAGCGCGGCGATGGCGTACTCGTCGAGGTCACCCGAGACGATGATCTTCGTTTCGGTGGCGCCGAGCGAGTCGAGCAGTTCCCGCGAGTGGTGCGCCAGCACCGACAGGTCACCCGAGTCGATCCGGATCGCCCGCAGGTCCGGGCCGGCGACCGCGATCGCGTTCCGGATGCCCTGCGCGATGTCGTAGGTGTCGACCAGCAGCGTCGTCCCCTTGCCCTGCGCCGCCACCTGGGAGGCGAACGCCGCCGCCTCGTCGTCGTGCAGCAGGGTGAAGGCGTGCGCGGCGGTGCCCGCCGTCGGGATGCCGTAGCGCCGGCCGGCGGCCAGGTTGGAGGTGAAGCCGAAACCGGCCAGGTACGCCGACCGGGCGGCGGCGACCGCCGCCTCCTCGTGCGCCCGCCGGGAACCCATCTCGATCACCGTACGGCCACGGGCGGCGGTCACCATCCGGGCCGCCGCGGCGGCGATCGCACAGTCGTGGTTGAGCACCGACAGGGCCAGCGTCTCCAGCACCACGCACTCGGCGAAGGTGCCGGAGACGGTCAGGATCGGCGAGCCGGGGAAGAACAGCTCACCCTCGGCGTACCCCTCGATGTCGCCGGTGAAGCGGAACCGGGACAGCCAGGCCGCGGTCTGCTCGTCGACCACCCCGGCCGAGCGCAGCCAGTCCACCTCGGCGGCGTCGAAGCGGAACTGCCGGATCAGCTCCACCAGACGGGCCGTGCCGGCGACCACGCCGTAACGCCGTCCGGTGGGCAGCCGGCGGGTGAACACCTCGAAGACGCACTGGCGGTCGGCGGTGCCGTCCTTGAGGGCGGCACTGACCATGGTCAGCTCGTAGTGGTCGGTCAGCAACGAGGAATGGGGATTGCTCACCGGTCCAGCCTAAGGGTGTGCTGTTTCGGGCGGGACGGCATGACCACAGGCGTTCACCCAGTGGTCTTCCCGCCGTGGTCCGGCAACGCCCGCAACGCCGGCCAGAGTTCCCCGCGTCCGGTGACGCCGAGCTTGGTGTAGACCCGCTGGAGATGATTTTCCACCGTGCGGGTGGAGATGTAGAGCTGCTCCGCGATGTTGCGGCTCGGTACGCCACCGGCGGCCAGCCGGGCGATCTGCCGCTCCCGGTCGGTCAGGGCCGGCTGCTCGGCGGTGAGCGCCGGGGTGCGTACGACGTCGCAGCGCTCCAGCAGCGCGCTCAGCCGTACGGTCGCCTCGTGTGCCCGCGGCGACTTGGCCTCGCGGAGCCGGGCCACGGCCATAGCCGTCGCCTCGGCGGCGAACAGGGTCAGTTCCCGCTCGTCGAAGCCGTCCGCGACGGCCAGCAACTCGTCGCCGGAGCGGGCGGCCACGGCCCGCCCGTGCCGGGCCAGCAGCGGCGGCAGCGGACCCTCGACAACCTCGGTCAACTCGGTGAGCCGGTTCGCCACGGTCTGCCGGCGCCCTCCCCGGTTGGTACGGCCGATCTCCCGGTCGGCGCGGTCCAACCGGACCAGGTCGTGCAGGGCCAGCACCTCGTGCCCGGCGAGCCTGTGCTCGCGGAGCCGTTCGACCAGCTTTCCGAGGTGGGCGGCGGCACCCTCGACGTTGCCGGTCGCCGCCAGCACCGCGGCCCGCGCCTGCTCCCGCCACGGGTAGAGGATCGCCATGCCGGGCGAGTGCCACTGGTCGGAGGCGGCCATCGACTCGGTCGCCAGGACGGTGTCGCCGCTCAGGGCTGCCGCGTGGGCCCGTTCGGCGTGCGCCAGACCGGCGAAGACCCGGCTGGTGGCGAGCACCGCGCAGGCGTCCGTGCTGCTCCGGAACGCCTCCCCGGTCCTGCCCCGCAGCCTGGCCGCCTGGGCACGCAGGATGGACAGGTAGCCGGAACCGAGCCGGAAGTCCCCGGCCACCGCCAGGTCGGCGAACTCGGCGGCCACGATCGCGTCGATGCCGTGCAGGTCACCGGCGAGCGCGAGCCGGGTGCCGCGCGCCAGTTCCAGGGCGAGTTGCAGGTACGGCATGTCGGTACGCCAGAGCGCGGACTCCGCCTCCACCCCGGCGACCGCCCGGCCGCTGTGCAGCAGTTCGCCCCGAGCCGCCTGGAGGTGCGCGATCGTGCACCGGGCCAGCCCACGGGCGGAGAGGGTGGCGGCCGGCCGGTCCAGCACGGCCCGGCTCAACCGCAGCGCCTCGGCGAAGTCGAGCTGGTGCAGGCGCATGATGGCCTCGAAGGCGCGTACCCGGGCGTGGGCCGGCGGGTCGGTGAGCTGGTCGGCGGCGGCCGCTATCTCCTTCACCGTCGACTGCTCGCTGAGCCCCCAGTAGGTCACCATCCCGCGTACGGTCAGCCACCGGCCCCGTTGTTCGTCGGAGTCGACCTGGTCGGCGGCGGCGTCGAGGACCGAGATCGCCTTCTCCGGCTGGTCGGTGAACATCAGGATGGTGGCGAGCAGTTCGGCGGCGTCGAACCCGCGCTCGGTGTCCAGTGCGGCCTGGGCCAGCCGGGCGGCGAGCGGGACGTCGAACCGGCCGAACGCCTGCCCGGCCGCGCTCATCAGCAGGCCGGCGTCCTGTGCGGTACGGGAGTCGAGCCGCCAGACCGCCAGCCGCAGCAGGTCGTCGCGGCGCTTGTTGCCGGCCTCTTGGAACAGGTCGGCGAGGATGCCCTTCAGTCGCCGGGCCCGGGTCGCCGGGCACTTCCTGCGGACCAGGTCGCCGTAGAGCGGATGGGCCAGCCGTACGTTGGTGCGGCGGTCGTCGGGCAGCAGGCGGATCAGGCCGCGTTCCAGGGCCGTGTCGACGTCGGCCTCGTCGGCCGCCTCCTGCAACAGCTTCAGCCCGATCGGCTCGCCGAAGGCGACCAGTTCGAGCACCCGGCGTACGCCCGGACTGAGCGCCCCGATCCGGGTGTCGATCAGGTCCTCCAGGCTCGGGGCCAGCTCCAGCGTGCCCTTCCGGGTCCAGGTCCAGGTACCGAACTCGCTCTCCACCAGCTCGTTGCTGGTCACCGCGGCGAGCACCAGCTCGCGCAGCATCAGTGCGTTGCCCTGGGCGTACCGGGAGAGTCGGTCGGCGGAGATGGGGTCGAGTTGGCCGCCGAGCATCTCGTCGAGCAGCTCGCGTGCCTCGGCCAGGCCCATCGGCGGCAGCTCGATGTGCTCGACCAGGTCATCCCTCCACAGTGCCCGGATCGACAGCGGGATCTCCTCGCCGCTGCGGACCGTGCAGAGCACCTTGGCGTTCTCGGCGTGCGCGATCAGGTAGACCAGCGCGGCCGAGGACTGGTCGAGCAGGTGGGCGTCGTCGATGGCGAGCACGATGGTCCGGCCGGCGGCCTGCTGGTGCAGCGCGTCGAGCGCCCAGCGCAGCACCCCGGCGGCGGAGAGTCCGGCCGGTTGGTCGGCGGGCAGCACCTGGGCCAGTCCGCCGAACGGCAGCCCGCTGGTGGCGATGTTCCCGGACGCCTTCCAGACCGCGAACTGGTCCGCCGGCAGGCGTTCGAGGGCCTCCCGGAGGAGTCTGCTCTTGCCGATCCCGACGTCGCCGCTGAAAATGAGGCCACGACCGCCTGCACTGGTGATGGCGGCGATCAGTCGGTCGAGTTCAGCCGTGCGGCCGACGAAGTTCCACAGAGGCATCGCCATCCACGCAGCATATCGATCTGACTCATTTCAGGTGCTACCCGCGACGCGCCGGAGTTGAGTATGGATGCGGTTGCCGATGAGTAGCAACGCTGCTCGCAGCGTGTGGACATCGACACGTAGCGTTCTCTTGTCCGGGGGTGAATGCCGGACTCGCACCTGTCCGGCGTGATCCGCCGGATCCCCGATGGTCAGGAGGCCGCCGCATGGAGTCCGGACCGCGCTACGACAGCACCGGTTCCGGCCCGGCCGACACCGCCGGCACCGCTCCCGGCCCTTCCGATGCCGGTTGCGTCCCGGTCCGTACGGTCGACGACTCCGCCGACGGCCGGGACCGGCCCACCGACGCGCCGGACCCGGCCGCGACGGGCCAGCGGTCCGGCACCGCGCCGGACCGCCCCGCACGGCCACGGGTCGACGAGGCACCGGTCGACCCGGCACCCGACGAACCGCTCGCGGTGGTCGCCGTCGGTCCCGCCGGAGCAGGCCGGGGCGCCGTCATCGCCGCCCTGCTCGGCGCCGACGAGGCCGACCTGCGAGTGCCGGAGGGCAGCTACCTGGTGGTACGCCACGGCCGCGAGGTCACCGGCGCGGCCTACGTGCCCGGCTACCGGGAACCGCACGGGTACGCCACCGGGCCCACCGGCGCCGGACCCGCCCTGGCCCGCCCGCCCCGCCGGGTCGAACTGACGCACCCCGAGCCGCTGCTGCGCCGCTTCGACCTGGTCGACACGCCGCACACCGGCGCCCTCGGTCTCGCCGGCATCCGGGTCCTGCTCGACGTGGTCGAGCGGTCCGGCGCACTGCTCTTCGTGATCTCCGCCGACCAGGCGTTGGGCCTGGCCGACCTGGACCTGCTCACCCAGGTCGCGCGCGGCGACGCGAAGGTCTTCTTCGCGGTGACCCCGGGCCCGGACGGTTGGTCGCCGGCCGGTGCCGACCCCGGATCGGACCCGCCGGACCCGGCCCACGACCTCGGGCCGGAGATCGGCTACCTGCTCGCCCCGACCGATGGCGACCCGACCGAGGTGGTCCTCGGCGCCCACCGGGCGGCCCTGCTGGCCGCCGTGCCGGCGCTGGCCGACGCGGTCTGGTTCGCCGTCGACCCGGAGCACGGGGACGCCGGCCCGTTGCCCGGTGCGCTGGCCGGCTGGGCGGACCGCGAGGCGATGCGACGGATAGCGGCGCATCCGCCGGTGCCCGCGAACGCGACCCGTACCGTGCGGGTCGCGCTGACCGAGCCCGACTCGGACTGGGCCGACTGGCTCGACCGCGAGGTGCACATCCGCGCCCACCGGCTCCGACAGCACCTCGCCCTCGAACTCGCCCACATCCACCTGCGGTGTGTGCAGGAACTCGTCTTCGGCGGCGGCTGCCGGGCCCTGCCGGCGGCGCTGGACCGGGAACTGCACGCGCTGTCGCTGCGCACGGTCGCCGAATCCGACGAGGGCGTGGACCGGATCCTGACCGAGACCCTCACCCGGGTCTTCGGTGAGGCACCCGACGAGGCCGTACGTCGGCGGGTCGCGGTCGCCGTACGGTGGGGCGTCGCCGAGGAGCGCGGCGGGCGCGAACTGGCCCGGGTGCTGCTCGTGACGAGCACCGGCGGGGTCGCCGCGGTCACCGGTGCGCGGGCGGTGTCGGCGCTGGCGGTGTACCCCGGTGAACTCGGCGGGCTGGTCCTGCCGCCGATCGGCGTCGGTCTCTCCGGCGGCTGCTACCAGCACTGGCGCAGTCCGGCGAACGCCGACACGCCCAAGGCCCGGTCCTGGCTGCAACGGGCCCTGCGCGAGGTCGAGCTGGAACTGGCCCGCGAGCTGAGCCGGCGGTTCGAGGCGGTCCAGGTGTCCCTGGGTGTGGTGCTCGGTGACGCCGTCGAACATGGCATCCTGCTCGCCTGAACCGCCGCCGATCCGGCGCCCGCGGCGACCCCCGCGCCAACTTCCGGACATCGGCGGCGTTCCGGTTCAACAGTTCCCGTGGGGCAGTGGCACGATGGAGGGCATGGCGGCTCCCCAGATAGCACCAGTCGAGACGCCGGACACCGAGGAGGTGCCGGTTTCCGACCGGGCCTGGGTCACCATCGTCTGGGACGACCCGGTGAACCTGATGTCGTACGTCACCTGGGTGCTGCAGAAACTCTTCGGCTACAGCCACGAGAAGGCCGAGCAGCTCATGCTCGACGTCCACCACAAGGGCCGCGCGGTGGTGTCCAGCGGCGCCCGTGAGCGGATGGAGCACGACGCGTCACAGTTGCACGCGTACGGACTGTGGGCGACAGTCGACCGGTCGTGAATAGTGGGCACCGGGCGATCGGATCGGCCGGGCGCACGAGGGCAGCGGGGAATCGGAGTGAGCATGTTCCGTCGGTACGGCGAACACTGCGTGGCCACGTTCGCCGCGGACGAGGTACGGGTGCTGCGCAAGGTCGCCGCCGAGGTGGTCGGCCTGCTCACCGACGGCTTCGACCATGACGACCCGGTGGTCGGTCGGCTCTTTCCGGACATCTATCCCGAGGACCCGGCCAACTCGGCCGAGTTCCGCCGCTACACCGAGGGCGACCTGAAGACCGGCAAGATCGATCAGGCCGGGGCGATCCTGGCCGGGCTGCCGCCGGAGTCCGGTGGTGAGGTACGTCTCGATCCCGAGGCGGCCGAGGCGTGGCTGCGGGCCCTCAACGACGCGCGGTTGGCGATGGGCGTACGGCTGGAGATCAAGGACGGCACCGACCTGGGTGACGAACTCGACCAGGCCATCCTCCAGGATCCGACGTCGAGCCGGGTGTTCCAGCTCTCCGTCTACGCCTACCTGGGCTACCTCCAGGAGTCCCTGCTCAACGCACTGGTCGACTGACCACTCGTCGACCGGCCACTCAGCGGGGCCGCGTCCGGACGGGCTGTCCGGACGCGCACGGGCCCCGGGCTGACAGCCGTGGCCCGTGCGCGCGAGCGGGGCTCAGCCGAAGGTGAGGGCGGCCAGTTCGTCGTCGTCCAGGGTCAGCGCCGAGGCGGCCACCGAGTCGAGGATCGACTCCGGCCGGCTCGCGCCGGGGATCGGGATGACCACCGGCGACTGGGCCAGGTGCCAGGCGAGGCAGATCTGCTGCGGGCTGACGCCCCGGGAGGCGGCGACGTCGGCGAACGGCTGGAACCGGCTGCCCAGTTCGGCCGCCTGGGCGATCCCACCCAGCGGTGCCCAGGGCAGGAACGCGATGCCCAGTTCGTCGCAGAGCAGCAGCTCCGGCTCGGAGCTGCGGAACGCGGGCGAGAACTGGTTCTGCACCGAGACCAGCCGCCCGCCGAGGATCTCCTGGGCCTGCCGGATCTGGTCCGGGTTGGCGTTGGAGATGCCGGCCATCTGGATCTTGCCCTCGTCCAGCAGGTCGCGCAGGGCACCGATGGAGTCGGCGTACGGGACCGACGGGTCGGGGCGGTGGTGCTGGTAGAGACCGATCGAGTCGACCCCGAGCCGCTTGAGCGACGCCTCACAGGCCGCCCGGATGTGCGCCGGGCTGCCGTCGGTCAGCCAGTTGCCGTCGCCCGGCCGGTACATCCCGCCCTTCGTGGCGACCAGTACGTCCGAGGTGTCGCCGCCGTAGCTGTCCAGGGCGCGGGCGATCAGTGACTCGTTGTGGCCGACCTCGTCGGCGTACAGGTGGTAGGCGTTGGCGGTGTCGATCAGGGTGACACCGGCGTCGAGCGCGGCGTGGATGGTCCGGATCGACCGGTTCTCGTCCTCCGGGCGGCCCTCGATCGACATCGGCATGCCACCGAGTCCGATCGCGCTCACCTCGACGGCACCGATACGGCGGTTCTTCATGTGCGGAGCCCTCCTTGGATCACATCTCGATGAACAGCTTCCCTCGTCGTGACCGGGTTAACCCGGTCGGGGGGTCCACGGGGTGAGGTGGCCCCGCCGGGGCGCCGAAACAGGCGGTAAGCTGGTGCCGTGCTGAGCATCGACCGGGCGATCCGCGACGCGATCGTCGCGCATGCTCGTCGGGACCATCCCGACGAGGCCTGTGGTGTGGTCGCCGGTCCGGCCGGCAGCGACCGGCCGACCCGACACATCCCGATGGACAACGCCGCCCGCTCGATGACCTTCTACGAGTTCGACTCGATGGAGCACCTGCGGGTGTGGCGGGAGATGGACGACCGGGACGAGGAGCCGGTGGTGATCTACCACTCGCACACCGCGACCGAGGCCTACCCGTCCCGGACCGACATCTCCTTCGCCGGTGAGCCGGGCGCGCACTACCTGCTGGTCTCCACCCGTGATCCGGAGGTCGAGGAGATTCGCTCGTTCCGCATCGTGGATGGTGTGGTGACCGAGGAGCCGGTCCGGATCGTCGAGGCCGCGGTGGACCCGCACGCCGTGCAGTCCTACATGTTCGGGCAGAGCCCGACGACGGTCGACTACGAGTGTTCCGGCCGCTGACCCGTTCGCGGGTGGTATCCGGTCGTAGTCCCTTTTTCCCTGAACCGTCGTTTATCTAGGAGTAACAGCATGTCCATCGAGGTTCGCATCCCCACCATCCTGCGCAGCTACACCGGCGGCGCGAAGATCGTCGAAGGCGCCGGGGACACCCTGGCCGAGCTGCTGTCCAACCTGGACTCCCACCACGCCGGCCTACGCGGGCGGCTGGTCACCGACGAGGGCTCGCTGCACCGGTTCGTCAACGTCTACGTGAACGACGAGGACGTACGTTTCCTCGGCGCGCTCGACGCGAAGGTCGCCGACGGTGACACCGTGACCATCCTGCCGGCCGTGGCCGGCGGCGCGTTCGGCTTCGCGGCGGCTGCGGCGATCGTCTCGCACAGCGCGGCGGCGGGTCGCCGCGCACCGGTCACCGCTCGCTGAGGCGGCCAGCCGTGGCGCGGTACGACAACCTGCTCGACGCCACCGGTGGCACGCCACTGGTGGGTCTGCCGCGCCTCTCACCGACGGTGCCCGAAGGGGCGCCGCCGGTGCGGCTCTGGGCCAAGCTCGAAGACCGGAACCCGACCGGCAGCATCAAGGATCGCCCGGCCCTGTACATGGTCCGGGCGGCCGAGGCTGCCGGTCGGCTCCGGCCCGGCGACACGATCCTCGAACCGACCAGCGGCAACACCGGCATCTCGCTGGCCATGGTGGCGAAGCTGCACGGCTACCGGCTGGTCTGCGTGATGCCGGAGAACGTCTCCGCCGAACGGGTCCAACTGCTCCGGATGTACGGCGCCGAGATCATCTTCTCGCCGGCCGCGGGCGGCTCGAACCAGGCGGTGGCCACCGCGAAACAGATCGCGGCCGAGCACCCCGACTGGGTGATGCTCTTCCAGTACGGCAACGAGGCGAACGCGCGGGCGCACTACGAGACCACCGGGCCGGAACTGCTGCACGACCTGCCGACCATCACCCACTTCGTGGCCGGGCTCGGCACCACCGGCACCCTGATGGGCACCGGCCGTTACCTCCGGGAGAAGGTCGACGAGATCGAGATCGTCGCCGCCGAGCCACGGTACGGCGAGCTCGTCTACGGGCTGCGCAACATCGACGAGGGCTACGTGCCCGAGCTCTACGACGCGACCGTACTGAGCCGGCGGTTCTCCGTCGGCACCCGCGACGCGGTGCTGCGTACCCGGCAACTGGTCGAGGTCGAGGGCATCTTCGCCGGCTTCTCCACCGGCGCCATCCTGCACGCCGCGCTCGCCGTCGCCCACGAGGCCGTACGCGCCGGCCGCCGGGCCGACGTCGCCTTCGTGGTCGCCGACGGCGGCTGGAAATACCTCTCGACCGGTGCCTACGGCGGCACCCTGGGCGACGCGGAGGAAGCCCTGGAGGGACAACTCTGGGCCTGAGACCCGGCGCCGCCTAGAGTGCGGCGAGAGTCACCGCCAGATTGACCGCGAGCGGCAGCGTGGCGAGGCTCAGCATGATCCAGGGCAGTCGAGGGTGCCGGACGGAGAGGAACGCGACCATGGTCAGCGCGACGCCGCCCAGGCCGACGCCGGCCATCATCGGCTCGTACCAGTCCGGCGCCACCCCCGCGACGATCGCGACCAGTCCGCGTAGCCCGGTGGCGAGCCCGATCAGGCCCAACGCGGTGGCCCAACCGCAGACACCGAGGATCTGCCGGCTGGTGCCGCGCGGGCCCGCCCGCCGGGTGCAGATCGGGTGGTCGGCGGTGGGTGCCGCCCACGGCACCGGGGGCGGCTGCGGATGACCGGTGGGCGTCGCCGGCCGGATCGTGCCGGTCGCCACCAGCGGTACGGTGCCGATAGCGACCGTCGGCGTGACCGTCTCCCGCTGCGGGGCGTCGATCGTCATGTCAGCCTCGGTGGGCACGGTGCACCGTCCTGGTCCGCGTCATCGCCCGCCACCACCGGCGGACCTTGTCACCTGATGCAACGCTCAGGTGTGACGGGGCGTAACGGCGGGGCGGGTGAAGTCGTTCGGCCCAAGTGGGAGGCGGTGGTTGGGCCGGTGTCACCTTGGCGACAACATGCGGCAGTTTTTTCTTGCCTCCCGGTGTCGAAGCGTAGGCTGCGCACCGTGACAGAGGCGCCGGCAGAGATCGTCTACATATTGGTCGGCGGGCTGTCCGTGACCATCGGTAACTTCAGGACGACCGGATGCGACTGACTGTTCTGGGCTGTGCCGGGAGCTTCCCGGGTCCCGAGGCGGCCTGTTCGGCCTATCTGGTCGAGGCGGACGGGTTCCGGCT
Source organism: Micromonospora sp. NPDC049529 (assembly GCF_055586685.1). Lineage (NCBI taxonomy): Bacteria > Bacillati > Actinomycetota > Actinomycetes > Micromonosporales > Micromonosporaceae > Micromonospora > Micromonospora sp. NPDC049529. The sequence continues at coordinate 216,973 of NZ_JBVJHT010000004.1, read as the reverse complement.
GCTGGTCGACTTCGGCTCCGGTTCACTCACCGCCCTGCAGCGCTACGCCGGGCTGCACGCGGTCGACGCGATCCTCCTCACCCACCTGCACTGCGACCACATCCTCGACGCGGTCACCTACGTCGTGGTGCGCCGGTACGCCCCCGACGGGCCGTACCCGCCGTTGCCGGTGTACGCCCCGGCCGGCGCGCCGGACCGGCTCGCCGGTGCGTACAGCCAGGACGAGACGAGCGTCGACGACGTCTACACCTTCTACGGCCTCCAGCCCGGCAGTTTCCCGATCGGCCCGTTCACCGTCACCGTCGACCGGGTCAACCACCCGGTCGAGACCTACGGCGTACGGCTGGAGCACAACGGCCGGTCGCTCGCGTACTCCTCGGACACCGCACCCTGCGAGGCGCTGCTGCGACTCGCCCACGGCGCCGACGTCTTCCTCTGCGAGGCGAGCTACCTCGACGGCGTGGACAACCCGCCGGACCTGCACCTGACCGGGCGCGAGGCCGGGGAGATCGCCACCAAGTCGGAGGTCGGCCGGCTGGTGCTGACCCACCTGGTCAGCGCCTGGGGCAGCGAGGCACTGACCTACGAGGCGGCCGCCTCGGCCTTCGCCGGCCCGGTGGAAATCGCCCGACCCGGCGCCCGCTACGACATCTGACGCGGTCCGGACATCGACGGCGACATCTTGTGCGGCACTGTTTGCCAACCGGTCAGCTAACCGTCGCCCGCCGCACCAGCACGGGTTCCACGGTGAGCGCATGCGCATCGCGATCGTCACGGAGTCCTTCCCGCCGGATGTCAACGGTGTGGCGCACTCCGTCGTCCGCGTCGCCGAGCACCTGGTCCACCGGGGGCACACCCCGATCGTGATCGCTCCGGCGCCGTCGTCAGCCACCCGTGGCTTCCCCGGTGACCACCCGTACCCGGTGATCCGGGTGCCGAGCGTGGCCGTGCCGCGTTACCGCAGCTTCCGGCTCGGGCTGCCGTCGGCCCGGCTCGCCGACGCGCTCAACCAGCACGCCCCGGACGTGGTCCACCTGGCCAGCCCGTTCGTGCTCGGGGCCCGGGGGATGGCCGTCGCGAGCCAACTCGACCTGCCCACCCTGGCGGTCTACCAGACCGACCTGGCCGCGTACGCCCGCCACTACCGGCTCGGCTGGGGCGAGGCCGCCGCCTGGCGCTGGCTGCGCAACATCCACAACGCCGCCGACCGTACCCTGGCCCCGTCCACCCGGTCCGCCGCCGACCTGGTCACCCACGGGGTGCAACGGGTGTGGCTGTGGCGGCGGGGCGTCGACAGCGTCCGGTTCGACCCGGCGCTGCGCAACGACGAGGTACGGGCCACGCTCGCCCCGAACGGGGAACTGCTCGTCGGCTACGTCGGCCGGCTGGCGGTGGAGAAGCGGGTCGAGTTGCTGGCCGCCACCTCCCGGCTGCCCGGCGTACGGCTGGTCGTCGTCGGCGACGGTCCGGCCCGCCGGGACCTGGAACGGGCCCTGCCCGACGCCGTCTTCCTCGGCGCCCGGCAGGGGGACGAACTCGCCCGGCTCTACGCCAGCCTGGACATCTTCGTGCACAGCGGCCCGTACGAGACGTTCGGGCAGACCGTCCAGGAGGCGCTGGCCAGCGGCCTGCCGGTGGTCGCACCGGCCGCCGGGGGTCCGCTGGACCTGGTCGAGCCGGGGGTGACCGGAACCCTGGTGCGACCCGAGGACGGGGCCGCGCTCGCGGACGCGGTAGCGGAACTCGCCGGTGACGCCGAGCGCCGCCGCGCGTACGGCCTCGCCGCCCGGACCTGGGTCGCCAACCGCACCTGGGCGGCGGTCGGCGACGAGCTGATCGGGCACTACCGGGCGGTGCTCGCCAACGCCGGTGCCTCGACTCAGCGGCGGATCGCCGCGTGACGGGGCTGCGCATCGTCCGGCTGGCGAACTTCGTCACCCCCCGCTCCGGCGGGCTGCGCACCGCGCTGCGCTGCCTCGGCGCCGGCTACCGGGCGGCCGGACACGAACCCGTACTGGTGATTCCCGGTGAACGGGCCGGGGACGAGATGGTCGGCCCGGACCGGGTGATCACCCTGCCCGGACCGGCGCTGCCCGGCACCGGCGGTTACCGGGTGCTGGCCGGTCGCCGCCGGTTGCGCAAGCTGCTGGAGAAGCTGGAGCCGGACCGGCTGGAGGTCTCCGACCGGTCGACGCTGCGCTGGACCGGCGCCTGGGCGAAGGCGCACGGGGTGCCGTCGCTGATGGTGTCGCACGAGAGCCTGACCGGGCTGCTCGACGTCTGGGGTGCCCCGGCGGCGGTCGGGCGACGGCTGGCCGACGCGATCAACGGGCGGACGGTGGCGACGTACGACCGGGTGGTCTGCACCACCGACTGGGCCGCGGCCGAGTTCCGCCGGATCGGGGCGCCGAACCTGACCCAGGTGCCGCTCGGCGTCGACCTCGACTCGTTCCACCCGGACCGGCACCACCCGGCCGTACGCGCCGAGTACGCGGCCGACGGCGAGGTGCTGCTGGTGCACTGCAGCCGGCTGTCGCCGGAGAAGCGGCCCGAGCTGGCGATCGACGCACTGGTGGCGCTGCGCGCCGCCGGTGTGCCGGCGACGCTGGTGGTGGTCGGTGACGGGCCCCGCCGGGCCGCGCTCGGCCAACGCGCCGTCGGGCTGCCGGTGCACTTCGCCGGTTTCCTGCCCGACCGCAACCGGGTCGCGGCGCTGCTGGCCAGCGCCGACGTGGTGGTCGCGCCGGGGCCGGTGGAGACGTTCGGGCTCGCCGGGCTGGAGGCGCTCGCCTGCGGTACGCCGGTCGTGGTGAACGCCGCCAGCGCGCTGCCGGAGGTGGTCGGCGCGGCCGGTCTGGGCGCCCACGGCACCGGCGAGGGCTTCGCCGAGGCGATCGCGACCCTGCTCGCCCGGCCGGAGGCGGAACGCCGGGCGGCGGCCCGCGCCCGCGCCGAGCAATTCGGCTGGGCCGGCTCGGTCGAGGGTTTCCTGCGGGCCCACGACGCCCCGGTGGGGGTCTCCGTCCCCGCCTGAGCGCGGGTCGCGGGGTGCCCCGGGGCGGCGGTCTGCGGTGTAACACATAGGCTGCCCCCATGGCACGACCTGATGGGCGGCAGCCCGATGAACTCCGGCCGGTGACACTGACCCGGCAGTGGAGCGTGCACCCGGAAGGGTCCGTGCTCGTCGAGTTCGGCCAGACCCGGGTGCTCTGCACGGCGAGCGTCACCGAGGGGGTGCCCCGCTGGCGCAAGGGCTCCGGGCTCGGCTGGGTCACCGCCGAGTATTCGATGCTGCCCCGGGCGACCACCACCCGCTCCGACCGGGAGAGCGTCAAGGGCCGCATCGGTGGCCGGACCCAGGAGATCTCCCGGCTGATCGGGCGCAGCCTGCGGGCCTGTATCGACCTGAAGGCGCTGGGCGAGAACTCGATCGTGCTCGACTGTGACGTGTTGCAGGCCGACGGCGGGACCCGTACCGCCTCGGTCACCGGCGCGTACGTCGCCCTGCACGACGCGGTCGGCTGGCTGGCCGCCCGCAAGGCGTTGGCCGGCAAGCCGGCCTCGGTGATGCACCGGTCGGTGGCTGCGGTCAGCGTCGGCATCGTCGACGGTGAGCCCCGGCTCGACCTGAACTACCTGGAGGACGTGGCCGCCGAGGTGGACATGAACATCGTCTGCACCGGCACCGGGGACTTCGTCGAGGTGCAGGGGACCGGTGAGGCGAACGTCTTCGCCCGGGACCAGCTCGACGCCCTGCTCGACCTCGGGGTGCTCGGCTGCGCGGAACTGGCCGACGCCCAACGCAAGGCCCTGGCCGGCTGAGAGAGTGGAACGAGGAGAGCAGATGACCCGGGTGCTGCTGGCGACCCGCAACGCCAAGAAGCTGGTCGAGTTGCAGCGCATCCTCGACGGTGCGCTCGGTCCACAACGGATCGAACTGGTCGGCCTGGCCGACCTGCCCGCGTACCAGGAGGTGCCGGAGACCGGGCTCACCTTCGGCGAGAACGCGCTGCTGAAGGCGCGCGAGGGCGTCAAGCACACCGGTCTGCCGACGGTGGCCGACGACTCCGGCCTGGCCGTGGACGCGCTCAACGGCATGCCGGGGGTGTTCAGCGCCCGCTGGTCCGGCCGGCACGGCGACGACCGGGCCAACCTGGACCTGGTGCTGGGCCAGATCGGCGACGTACCGGACGAGCACCGGGGGGCCGCCTTCGTCTGCGCGGTGGCGCTGGTGCTGCCCGGCGGCAAGGAACACCTGGTCGACGGCAGGCAGACCGGTCGGCTGCTGCGCGCACCGCGCGGCGACGGCGGCTTCGGCTACGACCCGATCTTCCTCGGCGACGGCCAGGACCGGACCAACGCCGAACTCAGCCCGACCGAGAAGGACGCGGTCAGCCACCGGGGCAAGGCGCTCCGGGCCCTGGCAAAGGTCGTCGCCAAGGTGCTGCTGCCGAACTGACCCCCGGCCCTACACCAGCGGGCCGACCTCGGACTCGATGGCGGTGCGCAGGTCACGGGTGATGACGGTGGCGCGGGCGGCTTCGAGGGCGGGGGCGAGGAAGATGTCCGGGCCGGGTTCCCCGGCGAACCGGGCCACCGCGCGGACCGCCGCCCGACCGGCGGGGGAGGGGCGCAGCGGGGCGCGCAGTTGCAGTCCGCGTACGGCGGCCAGCAGTTCCACCGCGAGCAGGCTGGTCAGGTTGTCCAGCACCGTACGGAGTTTGCGGGTGGCGGCCCAGCCCATCGAGACGTGGTCCTCCTGCATGCCGCTGGTGGGCAGCGAGTCGACCGATGCCGGGGAGGCCAGCCGGCGGTTCTCCGCCACGATCCCGGCGGCGGTGTACTGGGCGATCATCAGCCCGGAGTTGACCCCGGCGTCCGGGGTGAGGAACGCCGGCAGGTCCCGGTTGCGGGTGATGTCGAGCAGCCGGTCCACCCGACGTTCCGAGATCGCGCCCACCTCGGCGGCGGCGATGGCGAGGAAGTCGGCGGCGAAGCCGAGCGGGGCGCCGTGGAAGTTACCGGTCGACTCGACCCGGCCGTCCGGCAGCACCACCGGGTTGTCGACCACGGAGACGAGTTCCCGGCCGGCGACCGAGGTGACGAATCCGAGGGTGTCCCGGGCGGCACCGGCGACCTGCGGGGCGCAGCGCATCGAGTAGGCGTCCTGGACGGCGTGCACCAGGTCGTCGCGGTGCGAGTCCATGATGTCGGAGCCCTGGAGCAGCCGGTGGATGTTCGCCGCCGAGACCGCCTGTCCCGGATGCGGGCGGATGCTGTGCAGCTCGGGCTGGAACGGCCGGTCGGTGCCGAGCATCGCCTCGATCGCCAGGGCGGCGGTGACGTCGGCCATCGCGAACAGGTGTTCCGCGTCGCCGATCGCCAGCAGCAGCATGCCGAGCATGCCGTCGGTGCCGTTGATCAGCGCCAGGCCCTCCTTCGCGGCCAACTCGATCGGGGTCAGCCCGGCCCGGTGCAGCGCCACCGCCGCGTCCTCGCGGGCACCGCCCTTGTCGAGGGTCCAGCCCTCGCCGAGCAGGGCCAGCGCGCAGTGCGCCAGCGGGGCCAGGTCACCGGAGGCGCCGAGCGAGCCGTGCTCCGGCACCCACGGGGTGATGTCGTGGTTGAGCAGGTCGACCAGGGACTGCGCGACCAGTGGCCGGACCCCGGAGTGCCCGAGCGCGAGCGAGCGTACCCGCAGCAGCATCATCGCCCGGACCACCTCGCGCGGCATCGGGGCGCCGATCCCGGCGGCGTGCGACCGGATCAGGGCGTGCTGCAACTCGGCCCGGCGTTCGGGGGCGATGAACGTGTTGGCGAGCGCGCCGAAGCCGGTCGAGACGCCGTACACCGGTCGGCCGTCCTGTTCGATCCGGTCCACGATCGCCCGGCTGGTTTCCATCGCCGCGATGGTCGCCGGGTCGAGCACGACCGTGGCCGAGCCTCGGGCGACGGCGAGCACGTCGGCGGGGGTGACGCCGGCGGGGGTGACGGTGACTACTGACATTGCGGTACTCCGTTGTGCAGGACCTGGCGGACCAGCGGTACCCCTGGCCGGTAGGCCAGGTGCAGATACGAGGGCGCGTCGAGGATGGTCAGGTCGGCCCGCGCGCCCCTGCGCAGCACGCCGATGTCGTCGCGGCGCAGCGCCCGCGCCCCACCGGCGGTCGCGGCCCAGACCGCCTCCGCCGGGGTCATTCCCATCTCGCGTACGGCGAGCGCGACGCAGAACGGCATCGAGGACGTGTACGACGAGCCGGGGTTGCAGTCCGTGGCGAGCGCGACCACGGCTCCGGCGTCGAGCAGGCGCCGAGCGTCCGGGTACGGCGACCGGGTGGAGAACTCGGCCCCCGGCAGCAGGGTCGCGACCGTCTCCGCACCGGCCAGCGCGTCGATGTCGGCGTCGCTCAGGTGGGTGCAGTGGTCCGCGCTGGCGGCGCCGAGTTCCACCGCGAGTTGCACTCCGGGACCGGGCCCGAGCTGGTTGGCGTGCAGCCGTAGACCGAGTCCGGCGGCCTGGCCGACGGTGAGGATCGCGCGGGCGTGGTCGGCGTCGAACGCGCCCCGTTCGCAGAACACGTCGATCCAGCGGGCGTACGGCAGGGCGGCGCGCAGCATCGGCCCGCAGACCAGTCCGACGTAGTCGTCCGGCCGGTCGGCGTACTCGGTGGGGACGACGTGCGCGCCGAGGAAGGTGGTTTCGGTGGTGAACTCACCGGCGATCCGCAGCGAGCGGGCCTCGTCGGCGACGCTGAGCCCGTACCCGCTCTTGATCTCGATCGTGGTGGTGCCCTGGCGCAGCGCCTCGGCCCGCAGCCGGGAGACGTTGGCGCGCAGCGTGTCGTCGCTGGCGGCGCGGGTGGCGCCGACCGTGGTCCGGATCCCGCCACCGGTGTACGGCTGCCCGGCCATCCGGGCGGCGAACTCGGGTGCCCGGTCCCCGGCGAAGACCAGGTGGGAGTGGCTGTCCACGAAACCGGGCAGGACCGCCGCGCCGTCGGCGTCGATCCGCCCGTCGGCGGCCGGGGCATACTTCGCCGGCCCGAGCCAGGCGATCCGGCCGCCCTCGACCAGCAGCGCCGCCCGGCGGCGGATGCCGAGCGGTCCGCCGTCGCCGTAGGGCTCGTTGGTGACCAGTTCGCCGATGTTGTCGACCAGCAGGCTCGGCCCGGAGTGGGCGCTCACGACCACACCGCCGCGATCGACCGGCCCAGCTCGGCCGCGACGTCGAGCGTGACGTGCCGGCCGTCGCGGACCACCACCCGACCGTCGACCAGTACGTCGGTGACGTCGGCGGCGCCGGCCGCGAAGAAGACCCCGGCGGGCGGCACCGCCGCCGTCCGTACGCTGTCCAGCGCGACCGTGACCAGGTCGGCGCGGCAGCCGACGGCGATCGTGCCGGCGTCGGACCAGCCGAGCGCGGTGTGCCCGGCGGCGGTGGCGGCGTGGGTGAGTTCGGCCGGGGTGAAGTGCCCGCGCCGCTCGGTCCGCAGCCGTTCGTCGAGTTCCACCGCCCGCGCCTCCTCGAACAGGTCGATCACCGCGTGGCTGTCCGAGCCGAGGCTGAGCGGGCTGCCTGCGTCGGCGAGGGCGCGGGCCGGTCCGATCCCGTCGGCGAGGTCCCGTTCGGTGGTCGGGCAGAGACAGGCGCCGGTGCCGGTCTCGCCGAGCAGGGCCACGTCGTTCTCGGTCAGGTGGGTGGCGTGCACCGCGGTCGCGTTCGAGCCGAGTACGCCCATGTCGCCGAGGAGCTGGGTCGGGGTGCAGCCGTGGGTGGCGAGGCAGGCGTCGTTCTCGGCCCGCTGCTCGGAGAGGTGGAAGTGCAGGGGGCCGCCGCTGTTGCGGTAGGCGAAGGTGGTCAGCGAGCCGAGCGGCACCGCCCGTACCGAGTGCAGGGCGGCGCCGAGGCGCAGGTGCGGGGCGGGCGGCAGCGTGTCGTGCCGGGCGGACCAGGCGTCGACGTCCCGGTCACCGAACCGCCGCTGCACCCCCGCCAACGGTTGGCCGTCCACCGTGGAGGACAGGTAGAGGGTGTCCAGCAGGGTGAGCCGGATCCCGGCCTGGGCGGCCGCCTCGACCAGCGCCGCACCCATCACGAACGGCTCGGCGTACGGGGTGCCGTCGCCCCGGTGGTGCAGGTAGTGGAACTCGCCCACGCAGGTGATCCCGGCCAGCGCCATCTCGGCGTACGTGGCGCGGGCCAGGGCCAGGTAGGTGTCCGGGGCGAGTCGGGCGGCGACCTCGTACATCCGGTCCCGCCAGGTCCAGAACGTGCCGCCGCCGACCTGGGTGTGTCCGCGCAGCGCCCGGTGGAAGGCGTGCGAGTGGGTGTTGGCCAGCCCCGGCAGGGTGACCCCCGGCAGCCGGGTCACGCCTGGCGGCGCCACCACCCCGGCGGTGACCTCGCCGAACCGACCGTCGACGACCTCGATCAGCACGTCCGGCTGCGGCGACTCGTGGCCGGGCAGCCAGGCGTACTCGGCGTGGAAGCGGTTGCTGCTCATCGGTCCTCCACCGGGGCGCCGGTCGGTTCCGCGACGGGCCCGCAGGCCAGGGCGGTCAGTACGTCGGCGAGCCGGGCCACCCCGGCCGCGCAGTCGTCGTCGGTGGCGTACTCGGCCGGCGAGTGCGACACCCCGGTCGGGTTGCGCACGAACAGCATCGCCGTGGGCAGGTGCGCGGCCAGCACCCCGGCGTCGTGTCCGGCGGCGGTCGGCAGCACCGGTACGCCGTCGTCCAGCACCTTCCGGAACAGCTCGATCAGCCCACCGTCGAACTCGACCGGCGGGGTCACCGACTCGGCCGTCAGCCGTACGCCGGTCCCGTCCCGGACCGCCCGCTCGGTCGCCTTCTGCCCAACGGCCTCTACCAGGGCGGCCAGGGTGGCGGCCTCGGCGGCGCGGGCGTCGAGCCAGCCGCGGACCCGGGACGGGACCGCGTTGGTGGCGTTCGGTTCGACCTCGACCCGGCCGACGGTGGCCTGGGCACCGCAGCGCCGGGCCTCCTTGTTCGCGGCGAGCACGGTGAAGGCGTAGGTCAGCATCGGGTCGCGCCGGTCGGCCATCCGGGTCGTCCCGGCGTGGTTGGCCTCGCCGGTGAACTCCATCCGCCAGCGCCCGTGCGGCCAGATCCCGCTCGCCACGCCGACCGGTGCGCCCAGGTCGACCAGGGCCCGCCCCTGTTCGATGTGCAGTTCGACGAAGGCGCCGATCCGGGCGAGCAGGTCGGGTCGGGCACCGGCCGGCCGGGCACCGAGCGCCTCGACCAGCGTGGTCCCGTCGGAGTCGGTGAGCGCCGCCGCCCGGTCCACCGGCAGCTCACCGGTGAGTAGCCGGGACCCGAGGCACGGTACGCCGAACCGGGCCCCCTCCTCCTCGGCGAACGCGACCACCCCGACCGGCCGGTACGGCACCCGCCCCCGCGCGCGCAGCTGGTCGATGGCGAGGAAGGCGCTGACGATGCCGAGCGGCCCGTCGTAGCCGCCGCCGTGCGGCACCGAGTCGAAGTGGCTGCCGACCAGGACCGCGTCACCGCGTGTCGGGTCACCGTGTGTCGGGTCGCCGCGCGTCGGGTCACCGGGTGTCGGGTTATCGCACCAGGCGAACAGGTTGCCGTTGCCGTCCTGCTCGACCGGCATGCCCCGGTCGGCGGCCTGCCGCCGGAACCAGTCCCGCAGCCGCAGCTCCGGCTCTCCGAAGGCGTACCGCAGGTAGCCGCCGCTGACCGGGTCACGCCCGATCGGCGCGATGTCGTCCCAGAGCGTCCGGAACGCGGTCACCGCGTCGGGTCCCTGTGTCACCACGCCCTCCTACGTCCGGTCCATCGGGACCGGCAGGCCGGTCCGGTCGGCGACCTCGGCGGCGCTGGGGTAGCCGGCGTCGACGTGCCGGAGCACGCCCATCGCCGGGTCGTTGGTGAGCACCCGTTCGATCTTCTGGCCGGCGAGCGCGGTGCCGTCGGCGACGCAGACCTGCCCGGCGTGGATCGACCGGCCGATGCCCACCCCGCCGCCGTGGTGGATGGACACCCAGGACGCCCCGCTGGCCGTGTTGACCAGGGCGTTGAGCAGTGGCCAGTCGGCGATCGCGTCGGACCCGTCGGCCATCGCCTCGGTCTCCCGGTACGGCGAGGCGACCGACCCGGCGTCGAGGTGGTCCCGTCCGATCACCACCGGGGCGGAGAGTTCGCCGGAGGCGACCATCTCGTTGAACCGGACCCCGGCCCGGTCCCGTTCGCCGTACCCGAGCCAGCAGATCCGGGCCGGCAGGCCCTGGAAGGCGACCCGCTCACCGGCCAGCCGGATCCACCGGGCCAGCGACTCGTTCTCCGGGAAGAGTTCCAGTACGGCCCGGTCGGTGGCGGCGATGTCGGCCGGGTCGCCGGAGAGCGCCGCCCAGCGGAACGGGCCCCGGCCCTCGGTGAACAGCGGCCGGATGTACGCCGGCACGAAACCGGGGAAGTCGAAGGCGCGCTCGTACCCGGCGAGTTGGGCCTCGCCCCGGATCGAGTTGCCGTAGTCGAAGACCTCGGCACCGGCGTCGAGGAAGCCGACCATCGCCGCCACGTGCCGGGCCATCGAGGCCCGCGCCCGGTCGGTGAACTCGGCCGGCTTGGCGGCGGCGTACTCGGCGGCGTCGGCCAGTTCGACGCCGACCGGCAGGTAGGAGAGCGGGTCGTGGGCGCTGGTCTGGTCGGTGACGATGTCGATCTCGACGCCGCGTACCAGCAGCTCGGGGAAGATCACCGCCGCGTTGCCGACCACGCCGACCGAGAGCGCCCGGCGGTCCCGCTTCGCCGCGAGCACCGCCTCGACCGCCTCGTCCAGGGTGTCCGCGACCCGGTCCAGGTAGCGGTCGCGCACCCGGCGGGCGAGCCGGTCCGGGTCGACGTCGACGATCAGGCACGCCCCGCCGTTCATGGTGACCGCGAGCGGCTGGGCGCCGCCCATCCCGCCGCAGCCGGCGGTGAGCGTGAGGGTGCCGGCGAGGGTGTTGCCGAACCGCTTGGCGGCGACCGCGGCGAACGTCTCGTAGGTGCCCTGCAAAATGCCCTGGGTACCGATATAGATCCACGAACCAGCGGTCATCTGGCCATACATGGTCAGACCGAGCTGTTCCAGGCGGCGGAACTCCGGCCAGGTGGCCCAGTCACCGACCAGGTTGGAGTTGGCCAGCAGCACCCTCGGCGCCCACTCGTGCGTGCGCAGCACCCCGACCGGGCGGCCGGACTGCACCAGCATCGTCTCGTCGTCGCGCAGCTCGGTCAGGGTCCGGATCAGCGCGTGGTACGAGGGCCAGTCGCGGGCGGCCCGGCCGGTGCCGCCGTACACGACCAGGTCCTCCGGGCGCTCGGCCACCTCCGGGTCGAGGTTGTTCATCAGCATCCGCATGGCCGCCTCCTGGGCCCAACCAACTGCGGTACGGGTGCTGCCGCGCGCGGCGCGAACGGGCTGGTACATCAGGCTCTCCTGGCGCAACGGTGGGGTGTGGCGGACTCGGCTTCGGCGGGTGGGGAACTCAGGTTCGGCGGGTGGGGGACTCAGGTGAGGAACACCTGCCGGCGGGCGGCGGACTGTTCGAACTCCTCCAACCGGCGTTGGGTGTGGCTGGGCGCGGCGTCGCAGATCGCCTGGAGCAGCACCATGGCCAGGGTCATCGGGGCGGTGTGCAGGTCGAACACGAGTTGGGCGCCGACGGCGGCGGGGAGCACGATGTCGGCGTACTCGGCGGCCGGGCTGACCGCCGAGTCGGTGATCACGACGATGGAAAGTCCGGCGTGCCGTGCCTCGCGGAGTGCGTCGAGGGACTCGCGCGGGTAGCGCGGCAGCACGATGGCGAGCAGTGCGGTCGCGCCGGCCGTACGGGACTGGTCGAGGCGGTCGGCGAGCAGGCTGCCGCCGGTGTCGAGGACCCGTACATCCGGGTGCACCTTGGCGGCGAAGTAGGCGAAGTACGCGGCCAGTGGCGCGGCGGCGCGCAGGCCCAGCACCGGCAGCGGGCGGCTGTTGGCGAGCATGGCCCCGGCGGTGGTCACCTTGTCCGGGTCGGTGAGCTGTTCGGCGAGCCGGTGCAGGTTCTCCACCTCGGCGCTGACCGCCCGCTGCAACTCGTTGCCGGCCGGTACGTCCGGCGCCGGGCGGCCCCGCTCGACGGAGGTGATCTCGCGCAGTCGGCGGCGCAGCGCGGGGTAGCCGTCGTAGCCGAGCGCGATCGCGAACCGGGTCACCGAGGGCTGGCTGACCTGGGCGAGTTCGGCGATCTCGGCCGCCGACAGGTACGCCGCCGAGGCGGCGTGCTGCACCAGGCTGTGCGCGATCCGGCGCTGGGTCGGGGTCAGCCGGATGCCGTGGAACAGGTCGAGGACCTGGTCCGTCGGGGGCGTGGCGACCAATACCGCATCTCGGACAAGTGAATCGTCATTCACGGAAGCACTCTATGCATAAAATCATTCAGGAAGCAACGATGCACGCCCGACGCGCCGCCACTGGGGTTCCCGGAGACCGATAGGTTCCCGGTCATGAGCGATCTCGCCTTCCTCGATTCGACCCGCTCCTCGTACGACTTCGTGGCCGCCGGCTACTCCGACCTCTTCATCGACCAACTGCCCGAGCAGCCGGTACTGCGGAGCATGCTGACGCTCTTCGCCGAGCTGGCAACCGGGCGGACCGCCGACGTGGGGTGCGGGCCGGGGCAGATAACGGCGTTCCTGCGCGCGCAGGGCCTCGACGTGTTCGGGATCGACCTGTCACCGGGGATGGTCGAACAGGCCCGCGTCAACTTTCCGGAGCTGCGGTTCGAGGTCGGCACGATGACCGACCTCGACCATCCAGACGGAAGCCTGTCCGGCCTCAACGCCTGGTTCTCGACCATCCACATCCCCGACCGGGAGCTGCCGGGCGTACTGGCCGAGTTCCATCGGGTGCTGACCCCGGGGGCGCCACTGATGTTGGCCTTCCAGATCGGCGACGAACCGAAGCACTTCGCCGAGGCGTGGGGCCACGAGGTCGACCTGACGCTCTACTACCGTCGTCCGGAGACCGTCACGGAAATGCTCACCGAGGCCGGATTCCACGTCCTGGTGACGACCGTCCATGAGCCGGTCCGCCAGGAGCCGAGGCGGCAGGCCGCATTCATGATCGCCAGCAGACTCGACTGAACGTCCGGCGGGGCGCCGACATGCTTCTCGGCGACGTGATACAACCAACATCGTGGATGGGATCAGGTTCCGGCGCGCCATCGCCCGTACCCCGCTCGCACCCGTCGCGGCCTTCCCGAAACGGCTGCTCCAGGTGGCGAAGTACGACGCCCGGGTGCTCCGCGTCTCCACCCGCTGGCTGTTCACCTCCCGCGAGCACCACAACTACACCTACGACCTGACCCGGCTCAGCCGAGAACACCTGGCCTGGTTCGTCAGCGTCCTCTGCGAGACCCCGGTCAAACAGGTCCGGGACTACCTGGCCGAGATCGAGTCCGACCAGGAACTGCGCCGGCACATCGAGCGGACCACCGCCGCCTCCGCCCGCCGGGGACTGGCCGACCGGCAGGTGCGCTACGCCCGCCGGATCGGCTGGTACGCGATCGTCCGCGCGACCCGCCCGGCCCACATCGTCGAGACCGGCGTCGACAAGGGGCTCGGCACCTGCGTACTCGCCTCGGCGCTGCTGCGTAACGCCGCCGAGGGGCACCCCGGCCGGGTCACCTCCCTGGACATCAACCCCGAGGCCGGCTACCTGGCCCGGGTCGCGCCCTGGTCCGAGGTGGTCGACCTGGTGATCGGTGACTCGATCGCCTCGATCCGGAACCTGGACCGACCGGTCGACCTGTTCCTGCACGACAGCGACCACAGCGCCGGGCACGAGCGCAACGAGTTCGAGGCGGTCGAACCGAAGCTGGCACCGGGCGCGCTTCTGCTCACCGACAACGTCACGGTGACCGACGTGCTCGCCGAGCACGCGGAGCGCACCGGCCGCCGGTTCCTCGCCTACCGGGAGACCCCGTCGCGGCACTGGTTCCCCGGCGACGGCATCGGAGTGGCCTGGTAGGCCCCGTGACTCGGGGATTCCGGCGCCGCTGAACCCCGTGCGATCCTGGCGGAATGCGACTGGCCGCCATCCACACGTACCCGATCAAGGGTTGTCGTCGGCTGGACCACGACGCGGCCCGGGTCGAGCCGTGGGGGCTGGCCGGCGACCGGCGCTGGCTGATCGTGGACGCCGACGGGGTCGGCATCACCCAGCGCCAGCACCCGGAACTGGTGACCCTGCGGGCGGTGCCCCGGCCCGGCGGGCTGGGCCTGGCCGCGCCCGGCCGGACCCCGCTCGACCTGGCCGAACCGTCCGGCGGCGAGCAGATCGGGGTACGGGTGTTCCAGAGCCGTCCGCTCACCCCGGTACGGGCCGCCGGCCCGGTGGCCGACAACTGGCTCGGTGACCTGCTCGGGCAGCCGGTCCGGCTGGTCTGGCTCGGTGACCCGGCCGGCAATCCGATCATCCAGCCGGTCCCCGCCGGAACCGGTACCTCGGTGAACTTCGCCGACGGAACACCGTTGCTGCTGGCCAGCACCGCCTCGCTGGACGAGTTCAACGGGTGGCTGCTGGAGACGGGCAGCCCCGAGGGGCCGCTGCCGATGAACCGCTTCCGCCCCAACCTGGTGATCTCCGGGGCGGTGCCGTGGGCCGAGGGGGAGTGGGTCGACCGGCGGATCCGGATCGGCGCGACGGTCTTTCGTGGCCTCACCCAGTGCGGCCGGTGCGTGGTCTCCGCGACCGACCAGGACACCGGCGTACGCGGCCAGGAGCCCCTGCGTACGCTCGGCGTCCGCCGCAACATCGGCCGGCGACTCCTCTTCGGCCTGCAACTGGCCGTCGAACTGCGCTCCGATCCCGATCCCGACTCCGCTGATCGGGCGGCCGACTGTGGCACGGTCACCGTCGGTGACTCTGTGGAGGTGCTCGGTTAGGGCTGTTGCGTGTTGTCGGATGCTGGGGCAGCATCGGTCGGCGTGACTGACCCGGACGCGGCTCCCGACCACGACAACCAGCTCGGCAACGACGGAGGCGGACGGCGGGGCGGTCACCGGCGGGCCACCCGTGGACCTGCGCGCTGGCTGGTCGCCGCCGGGATCACCGGTGTGGCCGCCGTACTCGGGATCGTGCTGGCCGTGCGTTCCGGAGCCGAACCCGCCTGCGCCGCCGTACTGGCCGCCCCGCCCACCGGGGATACCGTCCACAGTGGAAAGGCCACCTTCTACGACTCGGCCGGAGCCGGCGGCAACTGCTCGTTCCCGAGCGCCCCGGCCGACCGGCTCTACGTCGCGCTCGGCCCGTCCGAGTACGCCTCGGCCGCCGCCTGCGGCGGATATCTCGACGTCACCGGGCCGAAGGGCAGGGTACGGGTGGTGGTCATGGACCAGTGTCCCGAGTGCACGCCGGGCCACATCGACCTCTCGAAGGAGGCGTTCGCGAAAATCGCCGACCCGGTGCAGGGCTTGGTGCCGGTGACGTACCGGGCGGTGGTGAACCCGCCGTCGTCCGGTCCGCTCACCTTCCGGATGAAGGACGGCGCCTCGCAGTGGTGGTTCGCCGTACAGGTGGGCAACCACGGCAACCCGCTGCGCTCGGTCGAGGCGAAGGCACCCGGTGGTGGCTTCCGGGCCGCCGTCCGGCAGAACTACAACTACTGGATCGTCGACGGGGGGCTCGGCGCCGGGCCGTACAGCATCAGGGTGACCGACGTGTACGGACGCCAGGCGACCGCCACCAACATCCGGATGGCCCCGGAGCAGGTCCAGCGCAGCACGGTGACGATGTCCGGCGGCGCTGCCCCGGCCGCCACCGCCCGGACGACAACCCCCGCCGGCCCCGCGTCGCCACGTCCCACCCCGAGCACCGCATCGACCCCGAGCACCGCATCGACGCCGATCCCGAGCGCACCGGCGTCTCCGGCCGGCGCGTCGGGCGAGCCGGCGACGACCCTCGGTGCGCTGGCCGAGTCCGGCGCCGCGCCCGGTTGCTGAACCTCCCGGACGCGGCGCCGCTTCGCTGTCGAGCCGGTGTTACCGCAGCCCGCCCGGCGCGTACGTGGCCAACCCCGGTGCCGGGGTGAGCCGGAACCCGTCGAGGCTTCCCGCCGTACGCGCGGCCGCCGATCCCGCCTCCTGCGGCCCGCAGAGCGCGGTCGTGAGGAACGCGAACGTCGCCGCACCGATCGGGTCCGGTGTGCCCGGCACCTGGTAGTGGGTGGCGTTCAACGCGAGGGTCACCTGTCGGCTGCCGTCCGGCGAGTGCAGCGAGAACGCGCTGTGCCCGAGCACCAGGCCGTCGTGCCCCTGGGCCAGCCCGCACGGCAGCGGCAGGGACAGCACACCCAGCCCGTACCGCACGCCGTCCGGGTCGGCCGGGTCGGTTGGCAGGAACCCGAGCAGTTGGGCCTGCTGGGCCGGGCGCAGCAGCCGCCCGGTGAACAGCGCCCGGTAGAACCGGTCCAGGTCGGCGGTGGTGGAGACGAGTTCGCCCGCCATCCCGGCCCAGGACATGTTGTAGACGCTGAAGTCGCGCAGTTCCCCCTCGTACCAGGGGACGTAGCCCAGGCTGTGCGGCCCGGTGATCCGGGGCGCGGTGCCGGGGAAGTAGGTGTCGTCCAGGTCCAGCGGCTTGAGGATCCGGCGCCGGATCTCCTCGGCGGCCGGGCGTCCGGTGACCCGTTCCACGATCAGCCCGGCCAGGATGTAGTTGGTGTTGGAGTACGAGAACCGCGCGCCGGGCGCGTTCGTCGGCGGCATGTCCAGCCCGATCCGGGCCAGTTCCCGAGCGGTGAACGTGGTGGTGCGGTGCTGCTCGATCAGCTCCGGGGTGGCGAGGATGACCCGGTCGTAGGTGCCGATGCCGCTGTGGTGGTTGAGCAGCATCCGGACGGTCACCCCGTCGGGGGCGAGGTCGGGCAGGTAGCGCCGGACCGGCGCGTCGAGCGAGATCCGGCCCTCACCGACGAGTTGGAGCACGGTGGTGGCGACGAAACTCTTGGTGATGCTGCCGACCCGGTGCTGGTAGCCCGGTCGTACCTGTCGGCCGGTGGTGATGTCGGCCAGTCCGCTGGCGCCGCGCCAGGTGGCCCGGCCGTCGCGTACCTCGGCGAAGACGCCGATCATGCCGGCCTCGGTGATCCCGCTCAGTGCGGCGTCGAGTGCCTCGGTCGGCAACGCGCCGGACCCGGGCCGACCACCGTCGGCCGCCGGCCGGGCCGCCGCCGGTCCGACTCCGGCCGTGACCAGTACGGTCACCGCAAGCATCCCGGCCGCGAGTATCGACAGTTTCCGTGGTGCTTTTCGCATGTTCCCTCCCCGCATGAACGATCCGGGGACGACCGTAGTACCGCTTTGCAACTCTTTTGCCATGACTGATGCCGACTGTCCCCTTCCCGGTGCCCTCCCCGGCCCGGTCAGCCGTTGGTGGGGGCGAGCCGGTGCGGCATGTTCCAGCCGTCGGCGAGCCGGGACGGGTGCACGTTCTCGCCGCCGCCGAAGAACTCGCAGAACTTCATGATCAGCGGATCCCAGCCGATCGGGTCCACATGGTGCGTACCGGGGATGACCAGGCTCTGCTCGACGTGGGTGCGCAGCACCTCGACCTCGAACGCGGTGCAGCCGCCCTCGGGGCCGCCGATCGGGTGGGCCGCGACGACCCGGCATTCGAGCTGGATCGGGCACTGCGCGACGCGGGGCGCCCGGACCAGGTCCGCCGGCTGTTCGGTCAGGCCGGCGAGGGAGAACTTGTCCGGCTCGTACCGGTAGCCCTGGGCCAGCTTGTGCTCCGGCACGTCAGGCCGGCCGGTGGTGAGCGCGATCCGGTCGACCGCGTCCACCATCGACGACGACGGGAGGTTGAGCACACACTCGCGCTCGCGCAGCAGGTTGGCGGTGGTCTGGCCGCTGTTGCCGAGTCCGAGCAGGCACGACTGGTTGAGCCACCAGGCCGACGACATCGGTGCGAGGTTCGCGCTTCCGTCGGGGTTGCGCGAGCCGATCAGCACCACCGGAGTGCCGAAGTAGAGCACCTTGAGCCCGGGTACGACGTGCATCCTGTTGCCTTTCGCGGGAGTTCACCGACCCGCGGGGTCGTACGCGGGCCGTGCTCCCACCCTGCGTCAGCGCGGCACCGAGTGCTGGCGGTGATCGGACGCCGCGTTCGGCCAGGTCACAGTCGGGATCGGCGCTGCCCGGCCGGCTGTGGTCGGGGAGGCGGGCCCGGCGGGGCCGACACCGGCTGCGGTGCGCGTCAGCGCAGCGGCAGCCACATCAGGATCTCGTCCCGGTCGTCGCCGGGGGCGAGTCGCAGCGCGCCGGGCAGCCGGCCCACCTCGCGGTAGCCGCACCGCTGGTAGAACCGTTCCAGGTCCAGGCCGCCCCGGACGGTCACGTGCAGTGCCTCCAAGCCCAGCTTGCGGCCGATCCGCTCGGCTTCGGCCAGCAGTGCCGCGCCGTAGCCGGAGCCCTGCCGGTCGGGGTGGACCATCACCCGCTTGAGTACGCACCAGTGGTCCTCCAGCACGAACCGGTTGCCCGTGAAGATCAGGAAGGCGGCCGGTAGGTCGTCGTCCGCGTAGCCGACCAGCAGTCGGTCCGGTCCGGTCTCGATCCCGGCGAAGGCGGCGTCCGCCACCTGCCGTACCTGCTCCTCGGTGACCGGGGCGACGAAACCGACGGCACCTCCGGCGTTGGTCACCTCCGTCCAGAGCGAGACGAGCTGTTGCCGGAGCGGTGCGGTCAGCTCGGGGTCGAGCACGAAGCGGAGGGTCACGCCGGCCATCCTCGCCGGTTCGCTCCGGTGTGCCCGGCCGGCGTTCGGCCATGGTGACGGCGGTTACAGGTGCTGTTGGCTGACAGAATTTGAAATCTGTCAGCTGTCGTTACATACTTGACTTCGAACCGAGTGACCCCTCGACGAGGAGAAGAAGCGATCATGGAAAACCGACAACTCGGCACGAACGGCCCGGCGGTCTCCGCGCTCGGCCTCGGCACCATGGGCATGTCCGACCTCTACGGCCCGGCCGACGAGACGGAGAGCGTCGCCACCATCCACGCCGCCCTCGACGCCGGAATCTCGCTGCTCGACACCGGCGACTTCTACGGCATGGGCCACAACGAGCTGCTGATCGGTCGGGCACTGCGCGACCGTGACCGCGACCAGGTAGCCATCAGCGTCAAGTTCGGCGCACTGCGCGACCCCGACCTCGGCTGGCGGGGTGTCGACGGGCGCCCCGAGGCGATCCGCAACTTCCTCGCGTACTCGCTGCGGCGGCTGGGCACCGACCACATCGACACCTACCGGCTCGCCCGGGTCGACCCGAAGGTGCCGATCGAGGAGACCATCGGCGCGATCGCCGAGCAGGTCGAGAAGGGTCACGTACGCCACATCGGACTCTCCGAGGTCGGCGCCGACACCATCCGCCGGGCCCACGCGGTGCACCCGATCAGCGACCTCCAGATCGAATACTCGCTGATCTCGCGGGGGATCGAGGAGCGGATCCTGCCGACCGTACGCGAGCTCGGCATCGGCGTCACCGCGTACGGCGTGCTCTCCCGTGGCCTGCTCAGCGGGCGGTGGACCGCCGACCGGCAACTCGTCCCCGGCGACTTCCGCCACTCCGTACCCCGGTTCAGCGGCGACAACCTGGCCGCCAACCTGCGCCTGGTCGAGTCGCTGCGGCAGATCGCCGACGCGCGCGGTGCCACCGTCGCCCAGGTCGCCATCGCCTGGGTGCTGGCCCAGGGCCAGGACATCGTGCCGCTGGTCGGCGCCCGCCAGCGGGACCGGCTGACCGAGGCGCTCGGCGCGCTGGAGCTGAAGCTGACCCCGGACGACCTGGCCGCGATCGAGCGGGCGGTGCCGGCCGACTCGGCCGCCGGAACCCGGTACGGCACCCCCGACATGGCCCACCTCGACAGCGAACGGTGAGATGGTGCCCATGGCCGACACCACTCTGACCTCCGGGCAGATCCTCGAAGCGGCGGAGGACGTCCTCCGCCGCTTCGGCCCCGCCAAGACGACCGTGGTCGACGTCGCCCGGGTCCTCGGCGTCAGCCACGGCAGCGTCTACCGGCACTTCGCCAGCAAGACGGCGCTGCGCGAGGCGGTTGCCGAGCGCTGGCTGGACCGGGCGCACGCGCCGCTGCCCGCGCTGACCACCGCCGATCTGCCCGCCCCGCAGCGGCTGCGCGCCTGGCTCACCACGCTCGCCGCCGAGAAGCGGAGCAAGGCCCTGGACGACCCGGAGCTGTTCGCCACCTACATGGTGCTGGTCGGCGAGGCTTCGACGGTGGTGGCCGCACACGTGGAGGACCTGGTCCGGCAGCTCGCCGTGATCATCGGTGACGGGGTGGCCGACGGCGACTTCACCGTGACCGACGTGGACCGTACGGCGCGGGCGGTGCTGGCGGCGACCGCCCGTTGGCACCATCCCGCACACGCGGGCGAGTGGGGCGAGCCGGGTATCGCCGAGGCGCTGGAAGCGGTCTGCGACCTGCTCCTCGACGGGCTGCGTACGCGGACCTGAGTGCCGGGCGGTTGATGCACGACAGCTCCCCGCTGGCAGGCTGGGGAGCTGTCGGTGTGGGCGGGACGAGCGGGTTACCCCGCGATCGTTTCCCCCTTGACGCCACTGACGAACGCGCTCCAGGCATTCGGCTGGAACGCGAGCACGGGGCCGGTCGGGTCTTTGCTGTCGCGTAGCGCAACGACGCCGTCGAGGTTGTCGGCCACCTCGACGCACTGGCTGTTGCTATCGCTGCGTGTGCTCTTGTGCCACACGGCGCGAGACAGGTCCACTGCCCCCGCCTCCTTACTCTCTCTACGCCAGCTCGCTGGCGATGGCCGCGATCAGGTCGCGCGACTTGCTCGCGCTGAGCGCGGCGCTTTGCAGGTGGGCGTAGGCAAGGGTAACGCGCGCCATTTCGGATCTGCCGGATCGACGCCTCGGTAGGGTCTCTGGTGCCCCTGGATCTCCGCGAACGCAGGGACAGCGGCCCCCTATCAAGATCGACAGGGAGCCGCTGATGGATGAGTCCGGATGGGATGATCTTACGGGGTGATCACGCCGTCCTTGATGCTTTCGGTGAAGGCGGCCCAGGCGGTTGGGCCGAAGGTCAGCATCGGGCCGCTTGGATCTTTCGAGTCGCGCACGTCGATGGCAACGCTGCGGTCGCGCACCTCGGTGCACTGCCCGTTGGATGATGATCTGCTCGACTTCCGCCAAGCTGCGTGAGTGGGGATAGATCCCATATCAGTTCCTCCTTGCCTACTTCATCTTGTTGGCTACCTCGCGGATCAGTCGAGCGGAATCCACGGGATTCAGTGCGGCGGCGCGTAGGTGCTCGAAGATCACCGCGAAGCGCCGGACGTCCGCGTCACGCTCCAGGAACAGCTCGCCGGCCATGCTGTCGATGTAAACCAAGTCGGGGTCGGCGGCCTCTGGGAAATCCATGATGGCGAACGAGCCCGGCATGCCCGGGTGAGCGCCGACGCCGAACGGGACGACCTGCACAACGATGTGCGGCTGTTTCGAGGCATTGGCCAGGGCAGTCAGCTGCTCGACCATGACTTTCGTGCCGCCTACCAGCCGGTGAAGCACCGCTTCGTCCATGATCGCCCACAGGTTCAGCGGGCCGTCCTTCTGAAGCGAGGCCTGGCGCTTGAGCCGCGCTTCAACCCGCCGTTCGACGTACCCCTCGTCAGCGATCGGAACTGCTCCGGCGATGACGGCGCGGGCATAGCTCTCTACCTGTAACAACCCCGGAACGAACAAGCACTCGTAGTTGCGCACGCCGCATGCTTCGGCCTCGAAGCTGATGTAGGCCGTGTACTCATCCGGCAGCTCCGACTCAAACGCCTGCAACCAACCGAGCTGCGCGGCCTGCTTCGACAGGTCGATCAGCTCGTTACGGGTGTCTTCATCCGTGACGCCGTACTTATCGAGGAGCGCGACGAGCGTCCTCCGCTGCGGCCGAACCCTGGCCGTCTCGATGCGGTAGAGGGTGGCCGAGTTGATCCCGGTCTGCTCGCTCACTTCTTCGCGCGTCATGGCCGAAGCGGTGCGCATTGTGCGGAGTTCGGCAGCGAGCCGTCGCAGGCGCACGGTGGGCGGTTGTCTCCGAGCCGACAAGTCCATGATCCCTTCGCTCCGTCCGTATTGAGAGTGTCCCTGCCGTGCAAGTACCACGACAAGGCAGGGTGGGCGAGTGATGATCAGTCAGATGCATACCTTGCATAATCCGATATGCAGTAGCACGATGGGCACAGCATGTCACATCCGATCGGAGATGAGGCATGGGTCATGACCTCGTGTTCAACCGCTCAGACATGAGGTGTTGGCCGCTCCCAGGTGGGGGCTCCGGCCTCAGCTGGCGGCAACCGGCCGCCGGAGCCCCCCTTGAAAAGGAGGTCAGCGTGGCGATCATCGGTGCCGCCGTCGGATGTGCGCTTCTGGGGTTCTTGGCGGGGCTGTTCAGCTTCCGGGTCAAGAGCCGGTGGTGCCCCACCTGCGGCCAGACAACAAGCAGCTCCGCCTACAAGGCCACTCGTGGCCGGCACTGACCCCAAGCCGGGCGATGCCCTGCTCATCAGCGGCGAGGCCAACCCGGACTTCGACGGTGACGGCCAGATTTTTCTTCGGGTCATCCGCGCCGAGGCAACTCAGCCGGGCCGGCTCTGGCTCTACGGGTACGAAATCAACACACGCGGCACCGCCAGCAGGAATCGGATTTGGCGAGTCCAGGTGGTCGGCAAAACCAACCAGAGGTACGCCGATGAGAGTCAGGTCCTGTTCGGGGTCACCGGGGCGCTGCCGTTACCGGTCGGGAAGGAACGGACGACGATGACGACTCTGCGGGTGGGCGACGTCCTCACCCTTCGACCCTCCGACTACCGCAGGAAAGGCCAGGACCGGCTCCAGCCCGGCAGGGGCAAGCTCGTCCTCCGGGTAACCAGCCTCCCGGACCGCATCGACGTGTGCGTCGCGAGATGGGTGCCGCTGTCTGGAATCGAGATCCTGGACCAGGGCGACGGCGAGGAAGTATCCATCGCGGTCCACTACCGGACCCTGCCCGGCAGGTTCCTCCGGCTGAACCTGGTCACGCCTCACTTCATGGAGCAGGAGTACCCACCGCTATGAGTGGCGCTCACGACGACTTCGTCGTCCCCGAACTGGCCGAGCACACGCCGCTCCGGCCATTCTGGATCTGCCGGATCGACGCCTGTCCCTGGCCCTGTCCGGATGCCAGGCTCAACCTGCTGGGCGCCTACCTACCTCGACGACGGCTCGACCTGTACCAGTACCTCTCCGCCCAGCTCGTCACGGCCCTGACCGAGATCGACAGGGTAGTGGTGGAAGCCGGAGGAAAGCCGGAGCCCTACGTTCTCCACCGGCACATCATCGGCTGGCTGGTCGCGCACGAGGCAAGGGAGAGAAACAAGCGCCGCCGCGCCATCTGACGGGGAATGGAACGGCTGTGGCTGGTATGACGGGCAATACAAAACGTCCCGGCTCAGCTACCCGAGCGCTGGGACGTTCTGGTGCGGGAGGGGGGACTCGAACCCCCACGCCCGAAGGCACAGGAACCTAAATCCTGCGTGGCTGCCATTACACCACTCCCGCTGGCGGTACGAGTCTAGAGCCTCCGGGGCAGTCGCACGCACGTACGTCCGGCGTACCGGGATCGGCCGTCCGGACCGTCGCGGGAGGGCGACGGTCCGAGTGGCGAGGGGCGTCAGTCCAGGCCGAGGTCGCGGCGGAGCTTGGCGACGTGACCGGTCGCCTTCACGTTGTAGAGGGCCCGTTCGATCCGCCCGTCGGCGTCGATCACGAAGGTGGAGCGGATCACGCCGGTGACGGTCTTGCCGTAGAGCTGCTTCTCGCCGTAGGCGCCGTACGCGGTCAGCACCTCCTTGTCCGCGTCGGAGACCAGCGGGAAGGTGATCGCGTCCCGCTCGCGGAACTTGGCCAGCTTCGCCGGCTGGTCGGGGGAGATGCCGACCACCTCGTAGCCGGCGGCCTGCAACGAGGCGAGCGAGTCGCGGAAGTCGCAGGCCTGCTTGGTGCAGCCGGGCGTCATCGCGGCCGGGTACGCGTAGAGCACGACCTTCCGGCCGCGTAGCTCCTTGAGGGCGAGTGTCTTGCCGTCGTCGGTCGGCAGCGTGAATTCTGGCGCCAAATCGCCCGGCGCGAGGCGAGAACCCGTCATGGGGCGTGACATTACCCCGCTCAGCAGGCACGATCTTGATCGGTCTCCCTGGTTGTTGCAAGATGATGGCAATAAGGGTGCCTGGGCAAATACGCTGAGTTCCCGCTGTGGACCCCCTCCCGGCGGTTGGGGAGGAATGAGTGCAGTCGATCGCCATGCACATCTCGAACGGGATCATCGACGGTCCCGTGGCCGCGATCTTCGCGGCGTTCGCGCTGGTGGTGCTCACGTTCTGCGTGATCCGCGCCCGGCGCGACCTCGACGACCGGCTGGCGCCGATGGCGGGCCTGGTGGCCGCGTTCATCTTCGCCGTCCAGATGCTGAACTTTCCCATCTTCACCGCCGGGGTCAGCGGACACCTGCTCGGCGGCGCGCTCGCCGCGATCCTGGTCGGCCCGTGGGTCGGCGCGCTCTGCGTGTCGGTGGTCTTGGTCGTCCAGGCGCTCGTGTTCAGCGACGGCGGGGTGGCGATGATCGGGCTGAACATCACCAACATGGCGATCATCGGTACGGCCGCCGGCTACCTGCTGATCGGGCTGCTGCTCCGGGTCCTGCCGCGTACGCCGGCCGGGCTGGCGGTGACCGGATTCGTCGCCGCCCTGGTCAGCGTCGTGGTCGCCTCGCAGGGCTTCATCCTCCAGTACTGGCTCGGCGGCACCACCGACCTCGGCGACTCGCTCGGCGGGCTGGCCGCCACGATGGCCGGCGCCCACCTGCTGATCGGCATCGGCGAGGGGCTGATCACCGCCACCACCGTGGTCACCGTCGCCAAGGTACGACCCGACCTCGTCTACGCCCTGCGCGGCCTGCGACCCGTACCGGCGCTGGCCGACCCGATCGCCGGAGGTGCGCGATGAAGCAGCGGAACTGGGCCTTCCTCGTCGGCGGCCTGCTGGTCGCCCTGCTGCTCGCCGGGGTGGTGAGCAACTTCGCCTCGTCCCACCCGGACGGGCTGGACTCCTCGCTGCGGGAGGGCTGCACCTTCGACGCCGACGACAACATCACCGGCGGGACCTGCCCGGCGCAGCAGACCAAGGACCACGAACTGGCCGACAGCCCGCTGGCCGACTACGGGGTGAAGGGCGTGGAGAACGCGTACCTGTCCACCGGGTTGTCCGGGGTGGCCGGGGTGCTGATCACGTTCGCGGTCGGCGGCGGCCTGTTCTGGCTGACCCGCCGCCGGGGCACCGGCGGATCATCCGCCCCCGCCGCCGAGGACAGGGCCCTGAGCGGTACGCCGGCTGCCGGCGCGGAAACGGTGAAGTAGATGGGCGCCGGGCACGCGCACGTGCTCTACCGGGACGGCACATCGCCCGTGCACCGGCTGGCCCCCGAGGTGAAGATCACGGCGATGGTGGCCTTCAGCATCGCCGTGGTCGCCACCCCCAGGGAGGCGTTCTGGGCGTACGGCGGGTACGCCGTACTGGTGGTCGTGGTGGCGGCGCTGGCCCGGATCGGCGCCGGCTGGCTGCTCAAACGGTCGCTGATCGAGCTGCCGTTCGTGCTCTTCGCCTTCGTCCTGCCGTTCCTCGGTCACGGCGAACGGGTGAACTGGCTCGGCCTGAGTCTCTCCGTCGACGGGCTGTACGGCGGCTGGAACATCCTCGCCAAGGGCACCCTCGGCGTCCTCGCCTCGCTGCTGCTGGCCGGGACCACCACCGTACGGGATCTGATCCTCGGCCTGGACCGGCTGCGCTGCCCGCAGGTCCTGACCCAGATCGCCACCTTCATGCTGCGCTACCTCGACGTGCTCGCCGGTGAGGCCCGGCGGATGCGGGTCGCCCGGCTCAGCCGGGGCGACGACCCGCGTTTCCTCTGGCAGCTGCGCGGCTTCGCCGCCGGCATCGGCGCGCTGTTCCTGCGCGCGTTCGAGCGCGGCGAGCGGGTCTACCTGGCGATGCTGGCCCGGGGCTACGACGGTCGGATGCCGGCCGTGTGGCAGTCCGCCGGGGCCGCGACCGCCGGCGGATGGGTCGCCGGGGCGACCGTCCCGCTCGCCGCCGCCGGCATCGCCGTCACCGCGCTGATGCTGTCATGACCGGTGCTGTCATGATCGGTGCCGTGGAAGAAACCGCCCCCTCGCTGGACGTACGCGACGTGCGCTACGCCTACCCCGACGGTCACGTCGCCCTGCACGGGGTCGACCTGACCGTGCCGAAGGGGGAGCGGGTGGCCCTGCTCGGGCCGAACGGGGCCGGCAAGACCACGCTGGTGCTGCACCTCAACGGGATCCTCGCCGCCGCGGCGGGCACGGTCACCGTCGGCGGGCTTGCCGTGAACCGGGACCGGGCCACCCTGGGCGAGATCCGGCGTCGGGTCGGCATCGTCTTCCAGGACCCCGACGACCAGCTCTTCCTGCCGACCGTCGCGGAGGACGTGGCGTTCGGCCCGGCCAACCTCGGGCTGCGCGGCGCCGAACTGGCCGCCCGGGTGGACGAGGCGTTGGCAGCGGTCGGGATGGGTGAGCACCGGGACCGGGCGCCGCACCACCTGTCGTTTGGCCAGCGCCGCCGGGTGGCGGTCGCCACCGTGCTCGCCATGCACCCGGAGATCCTGGTGCTCGACGAGCCGTCGTCGAACCTCGACCCGGCCGCCCGCCGGGAACTGGCCGAGATCCTGCGCGGACTGCCGGTGACCCTGCTGATGGTCACCCACGACCTGCCGTACGCGCTGGAGCTCTGCGACCGGGCGGTCATCCTCGACGGTGGCCGGATCGTGGCCGACGGCGGCACGGCCGAGCTGCTCGCCGACGCCGACCTGCTGGCCCGGCACCGGCTCGAACTGCCCTACGGATTCGACCCGGTGGTGGCGGCCGCCCGACGCTGATCCTCCGGCCCGTCGTCGGGCAGTCGCCACGAGCGGCGTCCGCCGGGTCCGTCACCGGTGGCGGGAAGACCGGTGGCGGGAAGACCGGCGGTGGCTTCGCTCGCCACCGCGCGCAGCCGCAGCACACCGGCGAGCGTCCCACCGAGGCCGATCACGATCACGGCCGCGACCAGCAGCCGCGCCGACGACGCCGGCCACGGCACCGGGGCCACCGACCGGCCGAAGACCGCCGCGTTCGCCACCCCGGCGAACAGCGCCAGGCACGCCCCGGACAGGGCCAGGGCGAAATCGGCGGCCGGGCGCCGGGCCAGCGCGTACGCCCCGGCGCCGAGCGCGCCCAGCCCGGTGAGCAGCGGCCAGATCTGCCCGGCGAGCAGTCCCTGCGCCACCCCGCCGAAGCCGTCCGCCCCGGCGTCCAGTTCACGGGCCACCGCGAAGGCGACCGCGCCCGCCCCGGCCAGGGCGAAGCCCCCGGCCAGCACCACCGTCACCGTCCGGCCGGTACGCGTGGCAACGGAGAGCAGGCCGAGCGCGCCGAGACCGAGCGCCCCGACCAGGCTCGCCAGCCACCAAGAACCGGGGCTCGGCGGCGGCAACCAGTCCAGGGTGCCGCGCACCTCGATCGGACTGACGCCGTCGCGCAGCGGCACCGTCCAGTCCCGGATCCGGTGCGTCCGGTCCGGGTCGGCCCGTACCTGCTCCGGTGGGCTCTCCTCGGTCCAGTGGGTACGCCGGTCGTGCCAGCGGGCCACCGGCTCGGTGCCGACCCGTCGCCAGGACGGCGGCAGGGTCGGATCGGTGCCGGCCGGCGGTGCGGTGTCGCCGTCCAGGGTCTCGTTCAGGTACGTCGCCGGGGAGTTCAGGTTCTCGTACACCCCGTCCGGGCGTACCTCCAGGTACGGCTCACCGGCGTAACCGAGCACCTCGATCGTCCGGCCGGTCCGGTTGGTCAGCTCCAGCCGGGCACCCGCCTCGATCGCCCGTACGGTGAGGCCGGGCAGGGCCGGGGTGAGCGCGCCGACCTCGGTCCGGTAGTCGGTGCCGTCGGGCGCGTCGGCCCCGTGGGCGAGCGCCGGGGTGCCCACCGCGAGCGCGCCGAGCAGGCCGGCGGCGCACGCGGTGAGCAGTCGACGGATCACTTCGTGGCCGCTGCCACGGCCGCGGTGAGGTCGGCGGTGTTCGGGTTCACGCCCTTGCCGTTGACGAGTACGGTCGGCGTGCTGTTGATGTTCGCCCGGCTCGCCGCCTCGGTCACATGCGCGGTCCACGGCTTGAACGTACCGGCGCGTACGCAGGAGCCGAACCTGCCCCCGTCCAGCCCGACCCCGGTGCCGATGCTGATCAGCTCGTCGTCGCTCAGTCCGGCGCTGCCCTCGGCCGGCTGCCGGTTGAACAGCGCCTCGGCGTACTCCCGGTATTTGCCCTCGTCGGCCGCGCAGCCGGAGGCGGCGGACGACCGGGTCGAGTAGTTGGTCGAGGAGGCCCGGTCAAGGTACGCGACCGGGTGGAACTGGACCTTCACCTTGTTCTCGCTGATCATCTGGTCCAGGGTGGCGCCGGTGGACTTCTCGAACTGGCCGCAGAACGGGCAGATGAAGTCCTCGTAGATGTCGACGGTGACCGGGCCGGTGCCGACCGCTATCGCGTTGCCGTCGGCGGTCGCCCCGGCCGGCGCGGTGAAGTCGCTGGTCGACGGCTGGCTGGCGAAGACGCTCCAGCCGATCAGCCCGGCGATCAGCAGCACCGCGACCGCGATCAGCGACGTCCAGAGGGTGCGTCGGCGGCGGCGCTCGCGGGCCAACTGCTCCCGGACCACCCGGGCCGAACTCTTCTTCTGCGCCGCCTTCTGCGACTTCTGCGGCCCCTGCGGTGACTTCTGCGGCCCCTGCTGGGCCCGCTCCGGCCTTCGTCCCGGACCGCCACGCGCGCGACCCGACCCCCGTGGGCTACTCATCCTCGTCCTCCAGACGCTGCCCGCCGGCCATCCACCGGTCGATCGACAATGGGCTGCGCGGCCAGCGCAGCAGGAACGCCGCCATGATCAGGAACCCGATGTCGCGGAGGATCTCGGGCAGGTAGCTCGGGGTCTGTCCGACGGCCAGCGGCCCGCCCTCGCTGAAGCAGCCGCAGTCGATCGCCAGGCCACGGGCCCAGGCCGAGGCGATCCCGGCGATGAAGAGCACCAGCAGCAACGCGGAGACGCCGGCGGCCAGTCGGGTCGCCAACCCGAGGAGCAGGAGTACGCCGAGGGCGATCTCGACGAACGGCTGCGCCGCCCCGATCACCCTGGACACGTCGAAGGAGAAGATCTGGTATGCGTTGACGGCCCGCCCGGCGGCGGCCAGGTCACCGACTTTCGTGCTGCCGGCCCAGAACCACACCGCGGCCAGCCCGAGCCGTACGGCGAAACCGAGCCACGGCTGGACCGGATCCCAGCGTGCTCGTGCCGATGTCACCAAGGTCATGGCTCCTTAGTCGCGGGCCCGGTTCGACGGGTTCCGCTTCCCAGACAAGTCCCAGCAGACCCCAGGAACCTCCCAGCCAGGCGTTTTCGGCCCGTGTCCGGGCTCGGGTGGCTCAGCTGCCCAGCGCATCGCCGACCGCCTCGACCAGTTCCGCCCGCGCCCGCGCGACCCGCGACCGGATGGTGCCGACCGGCACCCCCTCCACGTCCGCCGCCTCCGCGTACGACAGCCCGAGCAACTGGGTGAGGACGAACGCCCCGCGCCGCTCGGCCGGCAGCCGCCGGAGCAGGTCGTTCGCGCCGAACTGCCCGGCCGGGTCCGGGTACGGGTGGTCGGTGTACGCCTGCCCGGTCAACCGCTCGTCGAGCCGGCGCCGCCGGATCACCGTACGGAGATGGTCGGCGCAGGCCCGCCGGGCGATCCCGAGCAACCACGTACGCGCACTCGACCGCCCCTCGAACGCCGGCAGCGCCCGGAACGCGCGCAGGTACGTGTCCTGGAGCAGGTCGTCGGCACTGTCCCGGTCGACCAGGGCGGCGGTGAACCGCCACACCTCGGCCTGGGTGGCCCGGACGAAGGCCGCCTGCGCCGCCGGGTCGCCGTCGCGGGCGCGCAACGCCCAGTGGGTCGCGTCGTCCAGCGCCCGCGTCCGGTCCACCGCCGTCTCCGGACCGGCCGTCATCGGCCGCGCCCTCACCGGCGGCGCCGTCTCCGGGCCGGTCGTCATCGGCGGCGCCGTCTCGGTGAAGGCCGTCTCCGGCGGCGCCGTCTGCGTGACGACCGTCATCGCAGGGGCCGCCGCCGCGACCACCGCTGCCCGCGACCGGATCGGTGCGGCTGGCTCGACGGTGGCGCTGACCTGGGCGGACTCGCGCGGGACGGGGATCACGACATCCGAGGTTACGCGCGCGGCCGGAGTGCGGGGGCGGCCTTGGCCCGCTTGGGTGCGGTTGCACACGACCGGGAACTTTCCCGCACCGGACATCGACTACTTCCCCATGACCTGCGACGAGGTACGGGTCGCGCTGTCCGCGCGGCTGGACGGGGAAGACCCGCGCGCGCCGATGGAGGCGCTCGACGCGCACACCGTGACCTGCCCCGGCTGCCAGCTCTGGCTGGTCCGGGCGGAGGAACTCGGCCGGGTCATGAGCCGGGCGCAGGCGGTCGAGGTGCCCGACCTGACCGCCACCGTACTCGCGGCGGTGGCCGCCGACCCGGTTGTCACGGCAGCCGCCCGCCGCCGCGCCTCGGCCGCGTACGGCCGGCGCCAGATCCTGCGGGTCGCGGTCGCGGTGGCCGCCGTCGCCCAGTTCGCCATCGCCCTGCCGATTCTGCTCGCCGGCTTCGGCGTCGAGGTCGACCTGCACACCAGCCGGGAGATGGCCTCGTTCGACGTGGCCCTCGCGGTCGGCTTCGCGCTCGCCGCGTACCGGCCGGAGCGGGCGCAGGCGTTCGTGCCGGTCGCCTTCGTCCTCGCGGTCTGCCTGGCCGGCACCAGCGCGGTCGACATCGTGAACTCGACCACGGCCGTGGTGCACGAGATCGGGCACCTCGCCACCGTGGTGCAGGCCGGACTGCTCTGGGCACTCGGCCGGGTCAGCCGGCGGACCGATCCGCCGCTGCGCGCGGCGGCGGTGGTGGCGGGACGCGGGTGATCCGAGGTCGCGCCGTGGTGGGTTTCTGGGCGAGCATGTCTCGCATGACTGCCGCACAAAGATCATGGGTCACGCGCGCGGGCGCGATGGCCGGCCTCCTGCTGGCGATGTTCGCCCTGCTGCTCGGGCCGGCCAGCCCGGCCAGCGCCCACGCGGTGCTGGTCAGCAGCAGCCCGGCCGCGGACGCGGTGCTGCCCAGCGCACCCACCGAGGTGGTGCTCACGTTCAGCGAGGGCGTCCGGAACGTACCGGACAAGATCCGGGTGCTCGGCCCGGACGGCGCACGGGTGGACCGGGGCGAACCGGCCTTCGACGGCGCCGTGGTCACCGTCCCGGTCGATCCCGGCGGGCCCCGGGGCACCTACCTGGTCAGCTACCGGGTGATCTCCGCCGACAGCCACCCGGTGGCCGGCGCCTTCACGTACTCGGTCGGGGCACCGTCCACCCCGCCGACGGACACCGAGAACGACAGCGTCGACCCGGTGATCACCGCCGCCGTGGCGGTCGGCAAGTACCTCGGCTACGCCGGGCTGGTGCTGCTGGTCGGCCCGGTGCTGGTGCTCAGCCTGCTCTGGCCGCAGCGGCTGGACCGGCGTGGCCCGGCCCGGCTGGTCTGGACCGGGTTCGGCCTGGTCACCGCCGCGACCCTGATCGGGATCTGGCTCCAGGTCCCCTACACCACCGGCGGCGGCCTCTTCTCGCTCAGTGGCAGCGCCCTGGGCGACGTGCTGGCCAGTACGTTCGGCGCCGTGCTGCTGGTCCGGCTCGGCATCCTGGTGGCCGCCGCGATCCTGCTCCGGCCGCTGCTGGGCGGCAGTGCCGGTCGGGCCGACCAGATCCTGCTGGCCGTACTCGGGGTGGCCGGGTTGTTCACCTGGCCGCTGTCCGGGCACGGGGCGGCGTCGCCCGTACCGGCGGTGTCGGTGCTGGTCGACGCGGTGCACGTGGGCAGCATGGCGGTCTGGCTCGGTGGCCTGCTGATGCTGGTCGTCTTCCTGCTGCGTCGGGCCGACGAGCGGGAACTCGGCGCGATCCTGCCGATCTGGTCCCGCTGGGCGGCGGTGGCCGTCTCCGCGCTGCTGCTCGCCGGCATCGTGCAGGCACTGATCGAGGTCGCCACCCCGAGCGCCCTGATCGACACCACCTACGGCCGCCTGATCATCGCCAAGGTGGTCCTGTTCGGCCTGGTGATCGGGGTGGCGGCGTACTCGCGGCGGCTGGTGCAGCGGCAGCTGGTCACCGAGCGGCCGGGGCGGATGCGCCGGGCGGTCTGGACCGAGCTGGGCGTGACCGCGCTGATCCTGGCCATCTCCGCCGTACTCGTCCAGACCCCGCCGGGGCGGACCGCCGAGGCGAACGACGGCGCCGCCGGATCGGGCTTCTTCTCCACCAGGCTCACCAGCGACCTGCTCGCGGTGGAGGTGGAGGTGGACCCGGCCGGCACCGGCAGCAACACCATCCACCTGTACGCCTACACCCCGGAGAACAAGCCGCAGCCGGTGGTCGAGTGGTCCGGAACCGCCGCGCTGCCGGCCAAGGGGGTCGAGCCGATCGAGATCCCGTTGCTGCCGCTGACCGACAACCACGCCACCGGTGAGATCAGCCTGCCCACCCCGGGCGACTGGCAACTGCGCTTCACCGTCCGAATATCCGACATCGACCAGGCCACGGTGACCGCCACCGTGCCGATCAAGTAGGAAGGCACTTCCATGATCCGTCCCCGGCGTACCGCGACCGCGGCCGCTCTCGTGCTCGGCGCGGCGCTCGTCGGCGTGTTCGGCGTCGCCCTGCCGGCGTCCGCGCACGTCACGGTCAACCCGAAGGAGGCGACCCAGGGCGGCTACGGCCGGGTGGCCTTCCGGGTGCCGAACGAGAGCGACACCGCCTCCACCACGAAGATCGAGGTCAACCTGCCGGAGAACGCGCCGGTCGCGTCGGTCTCGACCATTCCGGTGCCGGGTTGGACGGTGGCGCTGGAGAAGCGCGCGGTGAACCCGCCGCTGGAGGTGCACGGCAGCCAGATCACCGAGGCGGTGTCGAAGATCACCTGGACCGCGAGTGCGGGCGGTGAGGTGAAGCCGGCGCAGTTCCAGGAGTTCGGGGTCTCGCTCGGCCCGCTGCCCGAGGTCGACCAGTTGGTGTTCAAGGTGCTCCAGACCTACTCGGACGGCAACATCTCGCGCTGGATCGACGAGCCGGTGGCGGCCGGTGCCGAGGAGCCGGAGCACCCGGCGCCGGTGCTGAAGCTGGCCAAGGCGGCCGATCCGGCAGCCGCCGGGGCGACGCCGGGCGCGTCGGTGGCCCCGGCCGCACAGGCCGACGACGAGGACGACAGCGACGGCGGCTCGGCCGGGGTGGCGCTGGGCATCGCCGGTCTGGTGGCCGGTCTGGCCGGTCTGGTGCTGGGTGGGCTGGCGTTCGCCCGTACCCGCCGTCCGGGGACCCCGTCGGGCGTCTGAGGCATTGATCCGCTGGCCCGCCGGTGATCCGGCGGGCCAGCGGCGTTTTGCGCGATAAGGAGCATTAAGCCCCTTTAGGTCGGTATCGTCAGGAAGATACTTCGATCAGGGGGAAAAGACGATGCGCGTCGTACGCACCATCGCCGGGGTGCTGCTGCTCACGGTTGGGCTGACGGTGCTGCTCGTCGGCAGTGCACTGTGGACGGTAGCGGACCGGCGGGACGCCGATGACGCGTTCACGGCCTCCCTGCAACGGATCTCCACGCCCGGTCGCGCCGTCGTCGTACCCGACCTCGACGCGCTGCTGCGCCGGGACGCCCCGTTCACCCGTACCGGCCAGGCCCGGCTGCGGATCACCGCCGGTACCGAGGCCCGACCCGCGTTCATCGGGCTCGCCCCGACCGCCGAGGTCGACCGCTACCTGGCCGCGATGCCGTACACCCGGATCGACCGGGTCGCCGTCACCCGGGGGCGGCTGCCGGTCGCCCTCACCCCGGTGTCGCGGGCCGCGGCCCCGACCGCCGCCGCCGTGTCCGCCCCGGCCGAGCAGGCATTCTGGGTACGCCAGTCAGCCCGCGCCCTCGACCTCGCCCCGGACGACCTGCGCGGGCAGCGCCTCAGCCTGGTGGTCATGTACCCCGACGCCGGGCCCGGTGTCGCCCTCGACCTCCGCGCCGAACTGCGGGTGGGCTGGCTCGAACCGACCACCTGGGGCCTGCTCGCCGGTGGCACCCTGCTCGCGCTGCTCGGAATCGCCATCCTGGTCTGGCCCGCCCGACCGCGCGAGGTGGTCTTCGTGGTCGAACCCGGCCAGCTCCCGGTGCTGACCGCCCGCCTCGGCGTACGCGCCCTCGACAACCTCGGTCGACCGACCCAGGGCAAGGCCCGTACGCGGCACCCGGCCGGGTCACCGGCCTCGGCCGCCTGGCCGGTCCACTCCCAGTTGCCGGCCCCGTCCCGCCCGGTCGACACCACCGGCCCCCGGAACTCCCACGGCCTTCCCGCCCGCCGGACCGGACCGGTGGCGTCCCGCCCGGAGACGCTCGCGGACGTCCTCACGAATGGTCGAGTCGACACGGAGGGTCCGGTCGACGCGGGTGCTCCCGCCGGCACGGGTGCTTCCGCCGGCACGGGTGCTCCCGCCGGCGCGGGTGCTTCCGTCGGCACGGGTGGTTCCGGTGGCACGGATGGTCCGGTCGCGGCTTCGGACGGGGGCGCCACGAACGGCGGACCGGCGACCGGGCGAAGCCTCGATCACGTCTGGCCGGCGAGCAGCCCGCCGCCCGCCAAACTCGTCCTCAACTGGCCGCCGCGCGCCGCCGGCAGCACCGGTCCGTTGTCGAAGCAGCCCGCGAACCCGGCCCCGGCCTACCCGACCAAGACCGCGTCCGGTTCACCCGGGCACGCCTCGTCGGCGCCCGGTGCCCCCGACGCCGTTGCGTCGAAGCCGACCGTGGCGTACGGGCGACGGCTTGAGCAGGACTTCGATCCGGTGCACGCGGGGGCGGCACGGGGCGCCAACCAGGTGCCGGAGTATCCGGGGAAGGGCTTGTCGGAGCGGCAGAGCCGATCCGAGGCGACCGATGCGACGCCGATCCCGGCCGGGGCGGGCACGCCCACCGAGGTTGCGCAGGAGGCGGCGCCTCCGCTCACCGCGCCACCGGTGGGCGCGAGCCCGGTGGCGGCCTCGCAGGCGTCCGGCGTACCCGTGGTCGACGGTGGGCCGACGGGCAAGCCGGCAGCGGCGCAACCCACCTCGTCTCGTCGGACCGGGGCGACCAGGGCGACCGGGGCGGCGGAGAAGGCCGCGACGACCAGGTCGAGGAAGTGCAAGCCGGAGCCGGGCGGCGACGCCGAGCCGGCGACGGCGGACAACGCGGCGGCGGGGCCGGTGGCCGGCACCGCCGGGGCGGCGGATGCCGCCGAGGTGGCCCCGGCGAGGTGAAACCCGTGGTGGCCGGGGTTCCGGAGTGCGAGCAGTGCGAGCCGTGCGAGAACGGCGAGTGGCCCTTCGTGCTGCCGACACGAAGGGCCACTCTCACCGGGGGATCGGTGCACTCAAGGAACGTTTTAGGTGTTGGTACTAGATTAACCCCAACACAGACGACTAGGGGAGATCTGTCCAATTGGCGCAACTTTTGCCGCTACCGGACACTCAGTGCGTGACCGGGACACCGCTGCGGGGAACGCTGTTGCTGGGCGCCTCGCGAACCAGGTGCCGGGTCGGCAGCACGAAGAGCAGCAGGATGGCCAGCAGCACGTACATGTTGCGCAACACGAACTCGATCGGTGAGTCGGTGGGTACGGGCTTGACCCCCCAGTCGTGGAACGAGACCACGCCGTAGACCACGCTGGCGTAGATCACGGCGGCCAGCACCAGCAGGGTCCGCCGTCGGCGCCGGCCGACCCCACCCGGCTCCCAGCCGGGCGGCTGCGACAGGCCCGCGTCGACCAGGACCAGCACCGCCGGAATGAACCAGTACACGTGGTGGGTCCAACTGATCGGGCTGGCCAGCGCACCGACCAGGCCGGTCAGCGCCAGACCGGTCAGTTCGTCGCCACCCCTGGCGGCCCGACTGGCCCGCCAGAGGCCGTAGCCGGCCACCACGGCGACCAGGGCCAGCCAGAGCAGCTGGTCGGGCTTCTCCGGCACGGTGAACCGGCTCAGCAGGCCGAAGAGGGACTGGTTGCCGGTGTAGTCGGTGCGACCGACCCGGTCGGTCGCCCACAGCTCATGGGTCCAGAAGCGCCAGGAGTCGCGCGGCGCGATCGCCGCGGCCAGCAGCGTCGCGGCGGCGGCGCTCGCGCTCGCCACGGCCGCCTCGCGCCACCGCCGGGTGGCCAGGAAGTAGACGATGAAAATGCCCGGATACAGCTTGAGCGCCGTCGCCAGCCCGATGCCGACACCGGCCCAGCGGGACTTGCGGGGTACGGCGAAGAGCAGGTCCCCGAGGATCAACAGGACCAGCAGCATGTTGATCTGACCGAAGGTGATCGTCTCGCGGGTGCTCTCCGCCGCGAAGACGAGCGGTACGGCCACCGCGGCGGCCAACCAGCGCGGGATGCCCCGGCGGTCGGCGATCGGCGCGATCAGCCACCAGGTGGTCACGATGACCGCGAGCACCGTGAAGATCGTGAAGATGGTGACCGTCGCGCCCAGCGTCAGCCCGGCGAACGGCCGCATCAGCAACGCGGTGAACGGCGGGTACGTGAAGTACAGCTCGCCCTGGACCCGGTCGGCCTGGGCGTAGTCGTAGAGCGGCTTCCCCTCCGCCCACCAGCGCATCGCGCTCATGTAGATCTTGAGGTCGAAGAAGTTGTGCGGCGTGCCGAGCAGGTAGATGACCGGGACCACGGCAGCGAGCGCCACGGCCGCGACGAGCCACCGCGCAGTACGACCACCCGGGTCGTCTGCGGCGGTGGCGGATGAGGCGGCGGGATCGGCTGGCACGGGGAAAACCCTAGCGGTCGGTTGTGGCTGCCGCGTTGAGGCGCGGGCTGCTGGGCTGCGCGTAGTCTGTGGCGGTGGCTGATCTTCTTGTCTGGATCGACTGTGAGATGACCGGGCTCGATCTCGGCAAGGATGCGCTGATCGAGGTCGCTGCTCTCGTTACCGATCCGGACCTCAACGTTCTCGGTGAAGGTGTCGACGTGGTGATCCACGCCGACGAACAGGCTCTGGCGGGGATGCCGGAGATAGTACGGGCTATGCATGAACGTTCCGGCCTGACCGAGGAGGTACGCCGCTCCGCGGTCAGCCTCGCCGAGGCCGAGGACATGGTCATGGAGTACGTGACCAGCCTGGTCAAGGACCCGCGCAGCGCCCCGCTGTGCGGTAACTCGATCGCTACCGACCGGGGTTTCCTGGCCCGCGACATGCCCCGGCTCGACGCACACCTGCACTACCGCATGATCGACGTCTCGTCGATCAAGGAGCTGTGCCGGCGCTGGTACCCACGGGTCTACTTCGGTCAACCGGCGAAGGGGCTGGCCCACCGGGCGCTGGCCGACGTCCGGGAGAGCATCCGCGAGCTGGAGTACTACCGGCGGACGGTCTTCGTCCCGCTGCCCGGCCCGGACGTCGAGACCGCGAAGTCGATCGCCGCCCAGCTCTGACGGATTACCCGCCCCCGGCCGGGTTGACTCCGGCCGGAGGCGAACCCGCTCGACGCGGCACGGGTGGGTGTGGCTATTATTGGTCGGCGCCCCGCCCGGCGGTTCAAGATCCGGGTTGGTCGACATGGTGGCTGTAGCTCAGTAGGCAGAGCACCGGGTTGTGGTCCCGGGTGTCGTGGGTTCAATTCCCATCAGTCACCCTGCCAGTTGTTGCAGGTCAGGCCCCCTCCGCTGGAGGGGGCCTGACGCATTCAGGGGGCATTCAGGGGGCAACGGAACGCGGGCCGGACCGGTGGGAAGGCTTCCCGTGGTCCGACCCGCGTCGCGGCTTCGATCAGGTGGTCGGGGTGACGCTCGGGTCGGCGGACGGCACGTCGCTGGGAGCCGGTGCGGCCGGCGCCTCGTACGGGATCGCGCTGCCCTTGATGAAGTCGTCCCAGCTCATGTTCCAGTCGGTCCAGCCGTTGCCGTTCTCCAGCTTGCGCTCGGTGCCCTTGACCGTGATCGGGTCACCGATCTTCGTCTGGTCGAAGAGCCACTGGGCGTTGGCCTGGGACATGTTCACGCAGCCGTGCGACACATTCGTACGCCCCTGCTGGGCCACCGACCACGGCGCGGCGTGGATGAACTCGCCGCCCCAGGTGAGGCGCTGGGCGAACTCGATGTCGGTGCGGTAGCGGTTGGCCGGGTTCGGGTCGTCCATGGTGTCGAAGACCGTCTTCTTCAGCTTCTCCATCACGATCATGGTGCCGCTGGAGGAGGGGGTGACCGGGGCGCCGAGGCTGATCGGGATCGTCCGGATGACCTTGCCGTCCTTGGTGACGGTCATCTGCTTGCTCTTGTTGTCGACCGTCATCACCACCGCCGAACCGACCTTGGCGTCGATGGTGAGGTCCGCCCGGCCGTACCAGCCGTCGCCCATCGGCAGCCCGCCGGCCTGGATCTTGTAGTCCAGCTCGGTGTTGGCCTGCCAGTACGTCTTCGGCCGGAAGTGCACCTCGGTCGGGCTGATCCAGCGCCAGCCACCCTCCTGCGTCGGGGTGGTCGTCACGGTCATCCGCCGCTGGACGTCGTCCCGGAAGTCCTCCGGAATCGCGCGGGAGAACTTCACGATCACCGGCATGCCCACGCCGACCACGGCACCGTCGCCGAGGAAGCTGGTCACCCGGACCTGGTTCGCCGGCTTCGCCATCGTGGTGAAGGTACTGTTCGTGGTCGCCGGCTTGCCGTCGTCGCCGGTCGCGGTCACCGTCGCGGTGTACGTCGTACCGTATTCGAGCGCACCGTTGGGCAGGAAGGTCGTACCGTCGGGGCTGACCTTGCCCTCGACGACCTTGCCGGTGCCGTCCTTCAGTTCGAGCGTCGTCGTGGTCGCGTCCTTGCTGGTGAAGGCGACCTCGGTCGACGCGGGCACGTCCTTCGCGTCGGCCGCCGGGCTGGTGATCGTCGCGCTGGCCTTCGGGGCGTCCGGGGCCTTGCTGCCGTTCCCACCCGACCAGGCCGGTGAGTTGCCACCGCCGCTGCTGCACCCGGCGGCGGTGAGCGCGAGCGCCCCGGTGAGCACGACCGTCACGAGCGTCCGCGCGGTTGCCCGGCGCCGTCTCGCGGTCTGCCCCATCAACTGGTCTCGACTCGCGCGCATTGCTCCCTCACAGTCCTGGTCCCCACGACCATCCTCTCCCAAAGACGCCTGCCGGCAAATTTTGGTTTCACCACGTGGCGAGAAACGCAGGCGGGTAGGGAGAGTTGTCGGTATATTGCCTGGTTCGTCCAGCCCAGCCGGCTGATCGTCGACCGGCGGGGGCCCAGCGGGAGCCGGTCACGCGCCGGGGGTGGCACCCGTCGTCGGGCTGGCCGACGCGGATCCGGCGCCGGGCGCGGACCCCGTTCCGAGACCATCGGGTACGGGCAGCGCGCTGCCCTTGACGAACTCGGCCCAGCTCATGTTCCACGCGGTCCAGCCATTGCCGTCGGCGAGCTTGCGCTCGGTGCCCTGCACCGTCACCGGGTCGCCGGTCTTCGTCTTCTCGAACAGCCATCGCGCGTTCGGCGTGGAGAGGTTCACACAGCCGTGCGACACGTTCGTACGCCCCTGCTGGGCCACCGACCACGGCGCGGCGTGGATGTACTCGCCACCCCAGGTGAGGCGCTGGGCGAAGTCGATGTCGGTCACGTAGCGGTTCGCCGGGTTCGGGTCGTCGCTGGTGTCGAAGACGGTGCTTTCCTTCTTCTCCATCACGACCATCGTCCCGCTGGACGACGGAGTGGCCTTCTTCCCCAGGCTGACCGGCATCGTCCGGACCAGGTTGCCGTTCTCGAAGACCGTCATCTGCTTGGTCGCGTTGTCGACCTTCATCTCGAACCGGTTGCCGATCCTGACGTTGGCCTTCCGGTCGACGTTGCCGTACCGGCCGTTGCTGAGCGGGATCCCCTCCAGCGCGATCCGTACCGTCAGCTTGGTCTCCGGCTGCCAGTACTCCGGCGCCCGGTAGTAGGCCTGGGTGCCGTTGTCCACCCAGTGCCAGGCACCCGGCTGCGCCGGAGCGGTGTCGACGAACATCCGCCGCTGCACCGCCGCCCGATCCTTCTTCGGGATGCCCGGGGAGAACTCCACCACCACCGGCATGGCCACGCCGTACACCTTGTCGTCGAACAGGTACAGCCCGGAACCGATCTGCGAACCCGGCTTGGCCATCGTGGTGAAGGAGGTGGTCTTCGTCTCCACCTGACCGGAGGTGCCGGTGGCGGTGACGGTGGCGTCGTACTTCTTGTTGTACTTCAGGGGGTTGGCCGGCACCCAAGACGAGCCGTCCTCGCGCAGACTGCCGGCGACCTTCGCCCCGTCGGTGCTCAGCGTCACATCGGTGATTTTCCCGCCGGTGACCGTGGTGCCGATCTCGGTGCTCACCGGCTGCTTGGCCGCCCCGGCCGCCGGGGTGATGGCGAGCGAGAGCGGTTCGGCCGGCGGTGTGGGGCTGGCGGTGGGCTGGGTGGAGGTGCCCACGAACTCGGGCTTCTGGTCACTGCCACCGCACCCGGCCAGGGCCAGCGGCGTGACCATGACCAGGGCCGTGATCATCGTCCAGCCCCGCGTGATGTTGCCCATCCCCACCCCGTTCGATCGCATCCTGCGGCACATCGTGCACCATCCGCACCAAGCTCGGGTGTCCCGATGGGAGGCAGCCGGGAGTTTGAACCGGTTTGTCGTCCCCCGCCGCCCGTACGGCTGGGTGCGGCTATCTGATTGGAGTCGGCTCGCGAGTGCGTGCTAGGGTTTCATCCGTTGTCAGAGAGCGCCGCTAGCTCAACTGGCAGAGCAGCGGACTCTTAATCCGCGGGTTCGGGGTTCGAGTCCCTGGCGGCGCACCACTGAGATAGGCCCTGACCTGGGTTTCCATCTAGGTAAGGGCCTTTTTCATTGCTGTGGTCGATGGCCGGGTGCTCGGCGGGTGATCGGGAGCGGTTGGAGGGGTCGGCGTTCTGTTGGGACGCGGCGTGGTTCTTGTGGGTGTGGGGCGGCCCGCCACGACGTCCATCGCGGTTCACCTGATCGGGGTCACTGCGGAGCGCTACAGGCGGTCGGCGTCGTGCGGAGGACCTGAGCCCCGATGTTCGTCTGGTATCGATGCTCGCGGTCCGCTCATAAGATGCGCACCTGCGATCGCTCGATAGAAGAAGACTTCGCAGTCGGTGTTCGGTGGTGGCAGACACAGACGAGCTGGCCGAAACGACTTCCACAATAGCGGCTATAAGGTGCTGGCCGCCCAGAACCCGGATGGGGACTTCCGGGACGACTGGTGGACGGGCTTTCTGCTGCGGCTGAACTCGTGGAGGGCGCTGCGGCCAGTATCCCAAGCCGAGGTGACCGACCGCCCGATTGCCAACCGGGACGACTTGACCAGCGCCTGGCATCAAGCATGCGCGCCAGTCAAGGACATGGACATCACCCGCGTCACCTGGGATCAAGTACGGGCGTTCCCCGGGGTCGTTGCACGACTGAAGTTGACGAAGTCGGAGTCTCCGGCTTTTCTGTCGAAGTTCTTCCACTTCCTGCTTCCCCGGATCTTCCCTGTCTTTGGCAACCTGGCCATCGAAGGTTCTTACACCTATGAAACGTACTTTGATTTGATCAAGCGTACCCGGGAGGCCACCCCCGCTGCTCTTCGAGCCAAGCTGATCGCGGAGCTGTCGCAGCTCATTGGAGACCATGATCCGTGTCCTTTGAGGGCTTCCCGATGGCAACCAAGATCACCGAACTGGCGCTCATCGGACAACGCCACCGTGACGTCGTCTCAGGGTTGTAGTGCATAACGTCGTCAGGGCATCGAGGTAGGTGCAGTGCTCCAACACCTCGTGATCGGCGGCGGTCAGATGGCCGTACTCGTTGAGGAAGCTGTCGCGTACCAGTCCGGTTTCAGTCTCGGCGGTCTGGCGGCATGGAGCGTCTCGGGTAGCCGCCCTGCTTGGCAGTACGCGTCACGCTCGGCCTCGGGGAGAAGCGTTCGCTGGTCGAGCGGGATACCTGGCACGGCGGTGATGACGATCGAGGGCGGATTGTCGGTTGCCGCGAGTAGGCGGGGCGCCCGTTCGCCGAGGGCCAGCCTCCAGGTCCGGTAGGCGTGCACCTCCTACGTGTGCCGTTCCTGGCTGTTTTGGTGTAGTTCGAGGAGGGGGTGGATGGCCGCCTCGATGGTGTCGCCGTGGGCGGCGATGAGGACCTATTGCCGTCGTGTTGGCTGACGATCCTCTGTAGGGCCCTGGTTGCCCGGTCGAGGTACTGGTTCCAGGTTTCGGAGCCGTTGGCGTACGGGATGTCGGGGGGGGTGTTGGGGCGGACCCTGAAAGGCAGCGGCCTGCGCTGAGACGACCTTGGCCTCAACGCCCGGACCCTCACCGTCCGCTGGCAACTCGTCCAACACGGCTGGGCCACCGCCATCTAGACCCCCATGACCACCGACAGCGAAGCCGCGATGGCTCTCGACACCGAGACCGTGGCGGTGCTCCGCGCCCATCGGCCCGGCAACACCGCGAACGCCTCGCTGCCGGTACTGCCTGGCTCAAGACCAGGAAGCAACCACGTCGGTTGTGCCACGTCGACGTGGGGTGACAAGGCCAACGTAATCCTCAGCCGGCTCGTCACGCCAAGGCCAACCGCGCCGCTCGACAGTCGACCGCGCTCTCGGCCACTGGCCATGTCAACCCTCTCTGGGCAGACCTCGTCCGGCCCTGGGCGACGCCCCTACCCGCTGTGGCAGTACTCAACAACCCTCTGACCGGCACGGCAACCCAGGGAGCCTCTTGAGCCATACGCTGATCGCGGTGGTTGATTTCTGTGCCGGAGTGCGTGCTCCACATCCCGCCCGCCGACACACCTTGCCAACCGACCAGGGGACCCTGGCCGCCGGAAGTTAGGGTTACGGTAGAGCCTGCGCGCAGGCGTGACCACAGCTCGCAAGGAGACAACAGCAATATGGCCCTTTGTCGGGTGACCGGATGACTGATCGCTATGCGCGAGCCTCCGCGAGGGCGCAAGAAACGATCGCCATCCCGATGACTTTGTCAGAGTTGGAGCAGTATCTCGCCCGGGCCGCTGACACGTTGCGTGGGAGCATCGACCAGGCTGATTTCAAGGCATACATCTTTCCGCTGATGTTCTTCAAGCGGATTAGCGACTGCTACACCGAGGAGTACGAGCGGGCACTGGCGGAGTCGGACGGCGACCACGAGTACGCGTCGCTCGCCGAAAACCACCGCTTTGGCATCCCCGAGGGCAGCCTTTGGGAGGACGTGCGCGCCCGAACCGAGAACGTCGGACAGGCCCTGGTGAGCGCGTTCCGAGAGATAGAGAAGGTCAACCCGGACGTACTGTACGGCATCTTTGGCAGCGCCGCCTGGACGAACAAGGAAAAGCT
Source organism: Micromonospora sp. NPDC049529 (assembly GCF_055586685.1). NCBI lineage: Bacteria > Bacillati > Actinomycetota > Actinomycetes > Micromonosporales > Micromonosporaceae > Micromonospora > Micromonospora sp. NPDC049529. The sequence goes on along the minus strand of NZ_JBVJHT010000004.1, from coordinate 173,309 downwards.
GCCCGATGCCAAGCTGTGCGACCTCGTCGAGCACTTCTCCACCAGGACACTGAGTAATGCGGTTGTCGCGCCGGACGTATTCGGGCAGGCGTACGAATATCTCATCAAACGGTTCGCGGATCAGTCCAACAAGAAGGCAGGCGAGTATTACACCCCGCGATCGGTGGTGCGGCTACTCGTTGACATCCTCGATCCGCAGGAGGGTGAGACGGTCTACGACCCGGCCTGCGGCACGGGCGGCATGCTGATTGAGGTGATCGAGCATGTAAAGCGCCAGGGTGGCCGGCCGCAAACCCTTTGGGGCAAGCTCTACGGCCAGGAGAAGGTGCTCGCCACCTCCGGCCTCGCCAAGATGAACCTGCTGCTCCACGGAGTCGAGGACTTCGAGGTCGCCCACGAGGACACCCTACGCTCGCCGGCCTTCTACGACGGCGCACGCCTCGCCCAGTTCGACTGCGTGATTGCCAACCCGCCGTTCTCACTCAAGAACTGGGGAGACGTGGAGTGGGTCACCGATCGGTGGGGCCGGAACCGGCTCGGGGGCGTGCCACCCAAGGGGTACGCCGACTGGGCCTGGGTTCAGCACATGATCGAATCTGCGGCACCGGGGACGGGACGGGTCGCCGTGGTGCTTCCACAGGGTGCGCTGTTCCGTCAGGGTGCCGAGGGGCGTATCCGCGAATTCGTCCTGAAGGCTGAGCTGGTAGAGGCCGTGATCGGCCTCGCGCCCAACCTCTTCTACGGCACCGGCCTGGCCGCGTGCGTGCTGATCCTGCGCCGACGCAAGGCCGATGACCGCCGAGGCAGGGTGCTGTTCGTCAACGGTGAGTCGTTGTTCAAGCGCGGACGTAACCAAAACGATCTCGAACCCGAGCACGGCGACACCCTGCTGCAGACCGTTCAGGCGTTCACCGACGTACCCGGCCTGGCGGCGGTCGCCACGCTCGACGACATCAGGGCCAACGACTTCAACCTCAACATTCCGCTGTACGTCGCCCCCGCCGACGACGGCGAACAACGCACGCTGGAGCAGGCCCTGACCGACTTCGAAGCAGCTCACGCCGTCGCCCGCGAGACCCGCGCCGCGCTGGAGGCCGAACTGGCCAAGTGGGGTCTTGGCCCGAGCGAGGTGACGGCGTGACCGCCCGCATTACCCAGCGCGAACTGGAGTCCTACCTGTGGGGCGCGGCCGTCGTGCTGCGCGGCCTCATCGACGCCGGCGACTACAAGCAGTACATCTTCCCGCTGGTCTTCCTCAAGCGACTCTCCGATGTCTACGACGAGGAACGTGCTGCGGCACTCGCAATCTACGGTGACGACGAGGCAGCCGATCTGCCGGAGAATCACCGCTTCGCCATCCCCGAGCGCGCCCACTGGCAGGACATTCGTAAGGTTGCAAGCGACGTCGGCGCATCGATCCTCGCCGCTATGCGCGCGATCGAGTCGGCCAACCCGGACACCCTGACCGGCGTCTTCGGCGACGGCGACTGGGGCAACAAGAATCTGCTGCCCGATCGGACCCTCAAGCAGCTCATCGAGCACTTCTCTGCCAAGACGCTCTCGGTGGCGAACCTGCCCGAGGACGAACTCGGTCAGGGATACGAATTCCTGATCAGAAAGTTTGCCGACGACTCCGGCCACACCGCCCAGGAGTTCTACACCAACCGCACCCTCGTGCACCTGATGACGATGATGCTCAAACCCGAGCCGGGGGAGTCGGTCTACGACCCGACCTGCGGCACCGGGGGAATGCTCATCTCCACTGCCGCCGAGCTGCGTCGGCAGGGCAAGGAGTGGCGCAATCTTCGCCTGTACGGGCAGGAGCTCAACTACGGTACGTCGGCCATCGCCCGGATGAACCTGTTCCTGCACGGCATCGCCGACGGTCACGTCGCGCACGGCGACACCCTCACCAGGCCCGCCTTCCTCGACGGTGGTCGGCTGCGCACCTTCGACGTGGTGCTCGCCAACCCGCCGTACTCCATCAAGGCGTGGAACCGTGCGGCCTTTACCAACGACCCGTACGGCCGAAATATGTGGGGAGTCCCGCCGCAGGGCCGCGCCGACTACGCCTTTTTTCAGCACATCGCTGCCAGTCTTGACCCCAAGACTGGCCGGGCAGCAATTCTCTTTCCTCACGGCGTGCTGTTTCGCCGCGAGGAGGCCGGACTGCGTGAGAGATTGGTCAAGTCCGACCTGCTTGAAGCCGTCATCGGCCTCGGAGCGGGTCTCTTCTACAACTCGCCCATGGAAGCCGTGGTCGTCACGCTGCGCGCCAATAAGTCCGCCGCGCAGCGCGGCAGGGTTCTTTTCATTAACGCGGTCAGCGAAGTTGCCCGCGAGCAGGGCCAGTCGTTCCTCCGCGACTTCCATCAGCGTAAGGTCCTTGCCGCGTACGAAGCATTCGGTGGAGATGATAGTTTCGCCGCTGTCGCCACCCTCGGTGAGATCGCCGACAACCAGTACAATCTTGCGATACCGCTCCACGCGGCTGGTCCGACAGACAGTGTCGGACACGCGAACTTAAACGTAGTCGATTCTGTTCAGGCGTGGCGGTCGGCTGTCAGTGAGGCGGAAGTGGCCATCAGTAACGCACTGTCCTTCGCTCGACAGGAGGTGGGCCGGTGACCCTCAGGCTCGATAAGTCCACATGGAAGCGATTCACCCTCGGCGATGTGATCAAGAATCACAATGACTACTTCGACCCGAACAGGGATGGCGTCCTGCCGTACGTTGCCGGGCCACATATTGACCGCGGCTATCTGCCGGTCCGACGGTATGGATCGACGGCCGATGACGACTTTCCGCCGACTTTCAAAAGGCTGTTCAAGAGGGGTGACGTTCTCCTTCACTCGCGTGGCATTGAGAAGATTGGGGTCACCGATCGCGGCGGCGTCACCGGCGAGAAGCTCTTCGTCCTCCGGACGATCGACCCACACGTTTTGGATCAGCGATTCTTGCCATGGCTCCTGGGGTCTCAGGCTGCGCAGGACTATTTCCGAGCAAACTTCTCCGGTTCCGTGAATAAGTTCTTGAACTGGCGGCCATTGGCTACCATGGAGTTTATCCTGCCTCCCCTCGACGAGCAGAGGCACCTCGCTGATCTCTTGTGGGCGGTAGAGGCGACGCGAGGGGCAGGCTTTGCCTTACTGGAAGCGGGGCAAGCGGCCGAGGTGAGGTTGCTGGAAGACGCCTTTAGTTCCCATTGGCCTCACGCGACGGTGGCTGAGCTGGGTGACGTTCAGTTGGGCCAACAGCTGCATCCAAAATATCGGACGGGTGCGAGGATGCGGCCGTATCTCCGTGTTGCCAACGTTGCCGATGATCACCTGATCCTAGATGATGTAGCTAGCATGGATTTCAGTGATGATGGTGCGGAGAGGTTCCGACTGGAGCCCGGCGACGTACTGCTCAACGAGGGGCAGAGCATCGAGCTTGTCGGTCGCTGTGCAATGTTTCGGGGTGAAATTCCCGACTGCTACATGCAGAAGACATTACTGCGTTTCCGGGCGGGCCCTGACATGCTCCCTGAATTTGCGCTTGCCTGGTTCCGCCGATGTTTCCACCTAGGCCATTTCACTGAAGTTGCGAAGAGGACAACCTCAATGGCCCACCTCACCGCAGTCCGCTTTTCGGTGATGCGGATGCCTTGTCCGCCAATGGCCGAACAGCGGGCAGTCGTCGAACTGATGAAATCCGTTGGAGACATGCTGGCGGCGGTTCGTAGGGAGTCTATCGCGACGCGGCACACGCGATCCTCCCTCCTCGCTGACGTTTTCGGAGGTAACTGATGTCTCAGTTCACTGAGGACAGGACTGTCCGGGACTTCGCGCGTGACCTTGTTGAGTCGCTTGGTGTTCAGTTCATCGCAGGCAAGGAGTTGCCGCGCCGGGAGGATGAGGTGCTGCTGGAAGGGTCGGTCAAGGAGGCCCTGGTGCGGTTGAACCCCGTCATCAGGGCCGATCCACGGCTGGCCGACGAGGTAATCTACCACCTGCGGGCGGTCGTTCTGTCCGCTCAGCGTACGCCGAATCCGGTGGTGGCGAACGAGGAGTTCGCCGCTTGGCTGACCGGGCAGAGGTCGATGCCATTTGGGCCGGCGGGGGAGCACGTCACGATCCGGCTCATCGACTTCGATAATCCCGAGCCGGGCGCCAACCAATGGATGGTCTCCACGGAGGTGACGTATCGGGTCGGGCGGGTCGAGCGGCGCTTCGACCTGGTGCTGTGGTGCAATGGTTTCCCGCTGGTCGTCGGCGAGGCAAAGTCCCCGGTCCGCCCCGCGTACTCCTGGATCGACGCTGCTGCGCAGATCAACGAGGATTACGAGGTCAATGTACCGGCGTTCTTCGTTCCCAACGTATTCAGCTTCGCCACCGAAGGCAAGGACTTCCGGTACGGTTCGGTCGGCATGCCAATCGGCCTGTGGGGCCCGTGGCGGGACGAGACAGACGACAATGCCCCGGTGCGGACCGGCCTGGCGGTGGTGCGTGAGGCCGTCGAGGGTGTGCTGTCACCGGCGGCGGTGCTGGACTTCCTGCGGTTCTTTTCGGTGTTCGCCACAGACAAGAAGCACCGCAAGATTAAGATCATCGCTCGCTTTCAGCAGTTTCAGGCGACGAACCTCATCGTGGAACGGGTGCTCCACGGCCGGATCAAGCAGGGTCTGATCTGGCACTTCCAGGGCTCGGGCAAGTCGCTGCTCATGGTCTTCACCGCGCAGAAGCTGCGCGCGACGGCCGGTCTGACGAACCCCACCGTGATCATCGTGGTCGACCGCATCGACCTGGACGCCCAGATCACTGGCACGTTCAGCGCCTCGGACGTGCCGAACCTCGTCTCGACTGACAGCCGCAGGGAGCTACAAGCTTTTCTCGCGGTGGGCGCTCGGAAGGTCATCATCACCACCGTCCACAAGTTCGGCGAGGCGCCGGGGGTGCTGGACGACCGGGACAACATCATTGTCATGGTCGACGAGGCCCACCGTTCACAGGAGGGTGACTACGGGCGCAAGATGCGCGAGGCGCTGCCCAACGCTTTCCTCTTCGGCCTGACCGGCACCCCGATCAACCGGCGGGACCGCAACACCTTCATGTGGTTCGGGGCCACAGGCGATGAAGGTGGCTATCTCTCGCGGTACTCGTTCCAGGATTCGATCCGCGATGGGGCGACGCTGCCGCTGCACTTCGAGCCGCGCTTGTCGGAAATCCACCTTGACGAGGCCGCGATCGATGCGGCGTTCGCCGAGTTGGCCGAGCAGCACCGACTCACCGAGGCAGACAAGAGCACGCTGTCGAAGCGGGCCGCATCGCTCGAGGTGTTGATTAAGGCGGACGAACGGGTCCACCGGATCGCGGCCGACATCGCCGAGCACTTCCGGACCAAGGTCGAGCCACAGGGGCTCAAGGCGCAGGTGGTCGTCTACGACAAGGCGACCTGCGCCGCCTACAAGGCGGAATTCGACGAGATCCTCGGTCCCGATGCCTCCACGGTCGTCATGAGCCGCACCGCTCGCGACCCGGAGGAGTGGGCGGAGTACACCCCCGACCGGGATGGGTTGGAGCGCATTACTGCCCGGTTCAACGACCCGGCCGATCCGCTGAAGATCATCATCGTGACGGCGAAGCTCCTCACCGGGTTCGACGCGCCGATCCTCTACGCGCAGTATCTCGACAAGCCGCTCAAGGAGCACAACCTGCTCCAGGCGATCACCCGCACCAACCGGGTCTACCCGCCGAACAAGACGCACGGGCTGATCGTCGACTATCTGGGCATCTTCGACGACGTCGCCAAGGCGTTCGCCTTCGACGAGAAGAGCGTCCAGCAGGTGATCAGCAACATTGCCGTACTGCGGAATCAGCTCGGTCCGGCCATCCAGGCCGCGTTGGCGTTCTTTCCCGGCGTCGACCGCACCGTGGGCGGCTACGAGGGGCTAATTGCCGCACAGACCGCTATCAGCAGCGACGAGGCCCGCGACGCCTTCGGCGTATCCTTCAGCATCGTCGCCCAACTCTGGGAGACCCTCAGCCCGGACCCGATCCTCTCCACCTACGTGGCCGACTACCGATGGTTGACCGACGTGTACGAGTCGGTGCGGCCGTCGGACACGGCCGGTCGGCTCGTGTGGCACACCCTCGGTGCCAAGACGTTGGAACTCATCAACGAACACGTCACCGTCGAGGTGCCCCGTAGCGACCTCGACATGATCGTCCTGGATGCCCAGGTGATCGAAGACCTCATGACGGGCCGGCGGAGGGACGTCGACCCGATCGAGGTCGAAAAGTGGATTACCGCCCGTATCGCGAAGCACATCGGTAATCCTGTCTTCATCGAGCTCGGCAAGCGGCTCACCGCGCTGCGGGAGAAGTATGCCCACTCCCAGCAGGCCAGCCTGGACTTCCTCAAGGAGCTGTTCGCCCTCGCCCGGGACACCGTGGCCGCGGAGAAGGCCGCCGCCGAGGTACCCCGCGAGGTCCAAGGCAAGGCGGCGCTGACCGAGCTGTTCCAGTCCCTCAAGGGTAACGGCACCCCGATCATTGCCGAGAGAATCGTCGACGAGGTCGACAAAGTCGTCCGGGCAGTACGGTTCACCGGCTGGCAGGACACTCGCGAGGGCGACCGCCTGGTCCAGCAGTCCCTCCGTAAGACGCTCTGGACCAAGTTCAAGATCCGCGATAACGACGTGTACGAGCGCGCCCTCGGGTATATTCGGGAGTACTACTAAAGGTTGCCTCGGCTCGTGTTTCGGGTCCGCCCGTGTTCGACCGTGTGATGTAGGTACACTGCGGATGCTCGGGTGTGGTGGACGGACCCGTGGTCGGTCGGACTGGCTGTGACGCCGACTTTGCCGAATTGGGCCATGACCGCGAGCAGATGATTCACGCGAGTTGGTTGGACTGGGTGAATCGGCCAAGGTTAGTCTTTCAATCCGCGGGTTCGGGGTGAGTCCCCGGCGGCGCACCACTTATAAAGAGGCCCTAACCTGGCGTCTCGCGCCAGCTCAGGGCTTCTTTCGTGTCTCTGGGCGGGGCCGCGTGCTCGGCGGGTGATCGGGAGCGGTTGGACCGGGTTTGACCTCCGTGGCGAGGGGCGCGGCCCGGCACGGGGTAGTCGAACGGTTATGTCCACAGGAAGGGCAGGAGCCACGACTACGCGGGCTGACCGCTGGGATTCGAACGCGCCGGGACCAACGATGACCATGTTCGCTACCAAAAGGTACGGCTTGGCCACAGCCGTAGGAAGGTGACCGCAAGCCAGGTCATCGTGCGCCGTCGTCCTGAGGCTCGGCCCGTCGGATGATGAGAGAAAGTTCCCCTCGATAGGTTGCGCCAAGCTTGGTTACGACGTCTTCGAAAGTCCCAGGACCCGTCCTTAGCTGGCTGACCCAGTTCGAGGGCAGAACCACGCGTTCGCCAGCGGTGAGGGGCGGGCTGCCTCGCCACCGGTAGGCGTACCTGCCGACCTCCACGACCTGATCGCCATCGAGTTCGTAGTACCGCTCGGAACTGTCGAGTTTCTGCTCAAGATCCTTCACGCGCTGCTCAAGCCACTCGATCTTCAATTGGGCACCACTTGCCCCGGACTTCGAGCCGGAGTGGAATCCTTCGTTCCAGCCTCGTCGGTAAGCGGCGGCTACAGCGCGGTCCTCGTCAGTGGCGTGCGTGCCGCAAGCGACATCTGCGCCGCTCACGCGAATCTGGCATGGTCTGCCGGATCTGGTCGGACGTCCGCAGTGTCGAACACTCACGGCAGCTCCATCTTCGGGTGTACTCAATTCCGCTACGCCTTTCCTGTCGCCATGGGCATACTCGCCGTCCACTCAGGAATTTATCCGGACGAGGGATGTTTTGCCACGAGCAGCGTCCCCGATCAGCGGTTGAGCCGCACGGACTCCTCGAACAGCCGAGGACGGCGGTCGAATCGGTGGTGCCGGCTGGCTTCGAACGGGCGACCCGCTCGAACGGCTTCGCAACGACCGGGTGCGACCACCAATCTACGATCGAACCGCACCCCGCGTTGGGCGAGTACGGCGATCAGGACGTACCGGCCGATCAGATCTCCCCACGCAAGAGGCCAGAATCTGCGGGGGGGTGTCCCTATGGGTTTCGTCAAGCGGTAGCGGCTGTGTGGGTTGGTCGGGTTGGTAGGGGATCTTGTCGCGGAGCATGGCGAACAGGACGTCGCAGCGGCGTCGGACGAGGGAGATGAGGGTGGCGTTGTGGCGTTTGCCTTCGGCGCGTTTTCGGTCGTAGTAGGTGCGGCTGGCGGGGTCGGCCAGGGCGGCGAACGCGGCGAGGAAGAACGCCCGTTTGAGCTGCTTGTTGCCGCCCTTGGGTGGGTGTTCGCCGCGGATGCTGCTGCCGGATCGTCGGGTGACGGGAGCGAGGCCCGGCGTAGGCGGCGAGGTGGCCTGGGGTGGGGAAGGCGGTGCCGTCGCCGACTTCGAGGAGGATCCGGGCTGCGGTCCTGACGCCGATGCCGGGCATCGAGGTCAGGACCGGGGCGAGAGGGTGCGCATCAAGCATCCTCTCGACCTCGCGTGCGACCTGGTCGCGTTGGCGCAGGACGTCGCGGAGGGAGTCGGCCAGGCGGGGGGAGGATCGTCTCGGCGGCCTGGGTGCCGGGGACGGTGACGGTCTGCTCCTCCAGAGCGGCCATGATCTGCTCGACGAGGCGTTCGCCCAGCCGCGGTGCGTTCTTGGCCGCGATCGAGGTGAGCTTGCGGCGTCCAGCCTTGCGTAACCCGGCCGGGCCACCGCAGCGGGACAGCAGTTCCAGCACCGCCTGGTGCTGCACTTTGGGGCCGAGGACGCGTTCCAGGGCGGGGTGGAGCTGGGTGAGCAGACCACGGATCCGGTTCGAGACACGGGTGGCCTCACCGGCGAGGTCGTCGTCGTAGCCGACGAGCGTCTCCAGTTCGGCGAGGGTCTCGTCGCCGGTGTCGACCCGCCGGAGCGTGTGCGGCAGGGTCCGAGCCGCGTCAGCGATCACGAACGCGTCCCGGGCGTCGGTCTTGGCGTTACCCGGGTGCAGGTCGGCGATGCGTCGCATCGCCAGGCCGGGCAGATAGGCGACTTGATGACCACACGCGCGGGCGACCGCGACCGGGAGAGCTCCGATCGACACGGGCTGGTCGACCACGACCAGCACCGTGCCGTGACGGGCGAGTTTGTGAAGCAACTGCCGCAACCGGCCTCCGTGTTCGGCAACGGCGCGTCATGCAACCGCTTCCCGTCCGGGGCCAGTCCGACCGCGTGGTGATCACCCTTACCGACTTCCAACCCGAGGAAGACGCCGTACTCGCTGTGCACCTCTCCCGCCTCCGTGCCTTGCTACCGGCCTCGGCCGCTGGTCAGAGCGTCGGACTGCCGGCAGCCACGTTACGAAGAGACCTACCCACGAAGGGGTGGCCGTGTCCCTATCAGCGGTCCGCCGACGCCACCCGACCCGGCGACAACACCCCCGATCACGCGTACGGCAGGGGCAGTAAGTCATACCGGGCCGGGCGACCGAGGGTGCCGGGCTGGGGAGGATCAGAAGACCTCCGATCTCCGCAACGGTCAAGAGCCGGGCATGATTCATCCGTGGACATGTACGAGCGTTTGCTGCTGCTGGCACGGTCGGATGTGTGGTCGGATCGGGCGCGTGCTGGCTGGGAGCTGAGCGCTTTCGTCGGGCATGACCCGGTGGACGCGGTGATGCAGGCCCTTCTGCTTGATCCTGGTGATACGGCCGTCACGGACGCTGCCGCCGAGGCGTTACTGCGGCGCGGGGACGCGGCCGCGATGCGTCTGTTCGCTCGGGCCTGGCACGTGGCGCAGCCGGAGACGGCGGATCATCTCAGTGGTGCGCTGAGCGCTGTCCTGTTCGAGCTGACTCGTTCCACGTTGCAGGATCGCGTCCGCTTCCAGGCTGTCCTGCATGGGTTGCTGACTGACGCCGATTCGGCGGTCGGCGTTGGTGCCCAAGACCTGCTTGACCGGACCGCAAAAACGCTGTCCGTTTGATCTCAGGGTCGAGCAGGCGTCAGCTGGGAAAATGCCTTGGCCGGGTCGTAGACCTGGTTGGTGGCCAGGCAGTGATGCAGGCAACCGAGCAGCCGGTTGAACAGGTTGCGGAGGGCAGCCGGGTGGCGGTCGCCGTGGTCGCGTCGGCGTTGGTAGTGCTGCTTGGCGGGTTCGGCGTGGGTGGCCGCGACGAATGACCAGAGGTAGCCGGCGGCCGCGAGGCGATCGTTCTTGACCTTGCGGTGGGCGATGGAGATGCTGCGGCCGGACGCGCGGGTGACGGGTGCGGATCCGGCGTATGCCTTCAACGCCCGTGCGTCGGCGAACCGGGTCCGGTCGTCGCCGATCTCGGCCAGGACGCGGGCTCCGGTGACGTCGGCCAGGCCGGGGAAGCTGGTGACGATCTCGTGGTCGGGATGGCGGCGCAACGCTTCGCTGGTGGCCTCGGTGAGCTGGTCAACGCTGGTGCACTCGACGTTCAGTGTGGCCAGTAGCGCGAGGGCCTGGGTGCCCATCGCTGCCTCGACCATGGGCAGCTGCCGCAGTTGCGGACGGCGCAGGGTTTCGTGGAGCTCGGCGGCGAGTTCGTCGATTCTGCGTTGACGCCCTCCGCGGCGCAACGCCGCCGCGATCCGGACGCGGGACAGCTTGGCCGTCTCCGCTGGTGTTGCCGCGATGGCCAGCACAGCGCGGGCGTCCGGGCTGGTCAGCTACCCTTTCCTGCTGGCGAACGCGTCGAGGAACCCTGGAAAGTACTCCCGCAGCAGAGACCGCAACTCGTTCGAGGCGCGGGTCCTTCGCCATGTTGCGTTCTGATGAGCACGGGCGAGCACTGCCACTGCCTGCACGAGCTCACTGTCGGCCGGTAGCGCCCGGTGCGCGTGGGCGTCGGTGCGCAGGATGTTTGCCAGCACCATCGCGTCGACATGGTCGGACTTCTTCCGCGAGACCGCGTACCGCTCCCGGTAGCGGGCCACCGCCATCGGGTTGATCGAGTACACCCGGCGCCCGGTCGCGCGCAGGGCTGCGACCAGCAGCCCACGTGGTGTCTCGATTGCCACCGGGATCGGCTGATCGGCACTGTCACCGGCTGCGGCGAGCTTGTCGACCAGCGAGGTGAACCCTTCTAGGTTGTCGCTGATGCGGCGCTTGTCGACCAGTTGGCCGTGTTCGTCGACCAGGGCGATGTCGTGGTGCCGCTCGGACCAGTCGATGCCGCAGAACACCTTCAACCTCATACTCCTTCCTTGTGAACTGGTTGCAGACCCTGGCGGAAACGCGCGGCGCCCTAATGACGAGGCTCTGTGGCCTACCCTCCGATGAGCCGTTCGCGATTCCAGCGACCCGCACGGTTTTGGTCTTCGCTGTCAGAGCTCGTCGGCTCCCGGTTCGCGAGGTGTGCCGTGCGGGCGGGCTGCAATCACGATCAACATGCTGCCTCAAGTCACGGAGGTGGTCCGGACACGCCGGCCCGCCGGTCTTGCACGAGGCTTCACCGGCCCAGAGGTGTGCAGGCGTGTACTCGACGAGCCGGACCACCACCCTCAACGGCCCGTCGCCGCCCACGCTGCCGATCTTTTTGGAGACCTTCGAAGGTCGGGTAACGGGCAGGCATCCCGCGAGCCGCGACGGGTCGTTCGGGATTCATTAGGTAACGGGGGGGGGAACTCAGTCGCGGCCGGACGACCCGTTCTGCTCACGTCAGAACCTCTGCACAACGAGGCATCCCAGGCAAGGCTGGCCGACTCGATCACACGCTGGGTGAAGCTTTCGCTATCGGCGTCGGCCGCTCAACCTGAACGCGGGACGCCACCCTGCCACGCCACGGTCAGCCTGAGTGCCGAGCTGCCGAATCGGGGAAGGATCTAGATCTCGATGACCATGCGTCCGGCGATTGAAATGCCCGTAAAGACCGAACAGACTCTGCTGGTGGCTTCCGCATCGTATTTCAGGCTGACCAGAGCCCTGTGTTCGCGGAGCGCCGTCAGCTGGAGAGTCTTGCGGGAACGGTTCAGATGAAAGGGGAGGGCCTATGACGAAGCATGCTGTTCGGGCGGCGCGGATGTTCGACGGCGAACAGCTCGTGAAAGGCGGGGTACTGGTCCTGCTGGACAACGGGCGCATCGCCGACGTGCACCGGGGTTGGGCCGAGACGCCGGAGGGCTGGCCGGTGCGTGAGGAGCCGGACGGAACCGTGTTGCCCGGCTTGGTTGACGCGCACGTACACCTGTGCGCCGACGCCGGGCCGGATGCGCTCGGTCGGCTCGCCGAGCGTCCCGAGACGGACCTCGACGCGGTCGTCGAGGCGTCGCTGCGCGCGCACCTGGCGACCGGCGCCACGACCGTCCGCGACCTCGGCGACCGGCGCGACGCCGTACTCTGATGGCGGGACCGGGCAACGCGCGACGATTTACCAACGGTGGTGGGGTCGGGTGCGCCCGTCACCAGCGTGGGCGGGCATTGCTGGTCGATGGGGGGCGAGGCGAGCGGCGTCGACGGGATCCGCGAGGCCGTGCGGCTGCGGGCGGCGGCTGGCGCCGACCTGGTGAAGGTCATGGCCAGCGGCGGGGTGTTCACCCCCGGCACCGACGTCACCCTGCCGCAGTTCACCGACCAGGAGCTGACCGCCGCGGTGACCCGGGCGCATGAGCTGGGCCTGCCGGTGACGGCGCACGCGCTCAGCGCGGTCGAGCAGGCGCTGCGCGTCGGTGTCGACGGCATCGAGCACTGCACGTGCGTGACCGCGACCGGCGCCCACGTCTCCGACGAGCTCGCGGACCGCCTGGCCTCCGCCGGGGTGGCGGTGTGTGCCACGCTCGGCACCGACTCTGCCGTGGTCACGCCGCCGGAGGTGGTGGCGATGGCGGCGCGGGCCGGGCTCAGCGAGGCCACTCTTCGCGACGGCGCCGCCACCCTGCACCGGGCCGGGGTCCGCCTGGTGGCCGGATCGGACGCGGGCCTCGGCCCCGCGAAGCCACACGGGATCCTGCCGGAGACGCTCGTCGAGTACGTCGGGTGCGGCATCCCCGCCACCGCAGCCCTCGGCGTGGCCACCTCGGTCGGTGCTGAGGTGTGTGGGCTGGGCCGGCGCAAGGGCCGCGTCAGGCCCGGATTCGACGCCGACCTGCTGGTCGTGGGCGGCGACCCGACGAGCGACATCACGGTACTGCGCCACCCACTCGCCGTGTACCGTGCCGGCGAACCGATCAGCGGCTACGACCACTGACCAGACTTCGGACCTACTCGTCTAGGGCTTTCCTGCGCAGGTAGGTCTCGGCCAACTGGCGAAGGCGTGTCCGGTCGAAGCTGTGCCCGTGGCCGGGATGGACGACGGACACGTCGAGGTCGGCGAGGAACTTCATGCTTTGCCGGTAGGCGGTCACGTCGGAGTTCGGCAGGTCGTCGATCAAGGCCCCGTCGTAGATGATGTCGCCGGAATACAGGGTGCCGGTGTGCTCCTCCAGCAGGGCGATGCTTCCCGGTGTGTGGCCGGGAAGGTGCAGCACGGTCAGCACTCGCCGGCCCAGGTCGATCCGGTCACCGTCGTCGAGCACGCGGTTCAGGGTCATGGGTTCGACGCGGTAGGTGGCCGGATCGTAGTGGGGACCGGGCAGGACGTCGATCATGAGCTCCGGGACCGGTTCTCCCGCTGCGTCGATCCCGAGTTTGTCGTAGAGCTCCGCGCCGTACAGGCTCGCCGGTACGCCCGCTGCCAAGAGCGCAGCCTCGGCGGGGTGCGCGGCCCGTTCAGCGAACTCGGGTCCCCCACCGACATGATCCAGGTGCGCGTGGGTGAGCAGGACCATCGGATCGCGCTCGAACATGCCCGGAATCGCCTCCCGCAAGGCGACGACACCGAGCCCGGCGTCGACCACGATGTCACGATCGTTGCCGCGCAACCACCAGAAGTTCGCCGACAGAAGTTCGTTGACGTGCGGTTCCGAGACCCGGATGACGTCACTTCCCGCATCGGTCTGCGTATACCAGTCGACCATGTCGGCAAGTGTGCCAGCGCGCCCACGGTCGGCGTGCTGCCCGGACGCGGGGGGGGGGGGGGGGGGGGGGGGGGGGGGGGGGGGGGGAGGGGGGGGGGGGGGGGGGGGGGGGGAGGGGGGGAGGGGGGGGGGGGGGGTAGGGGATGGGTGGGGGGGGGTGGCGG